>NZ_JACVTO010000020.1 GCF_016518545.1 Pseudomonas sp. S30 | reverse complement strand
GCCCCGCCCGCGGCCCGGGCGGGCCCCCGCGCCCGCCCCCCCGCGCCACCACGCCGAGGATGAACGCCAGCGAGGTCATGATGATGGGCCGCAGGCGCAGCCGCGCGGCCTGCATCGCCGCCTCGGCAACATCGACCCCCTGATCGACCAGGCTCTTGGCGAACTCGATGATCAGGATAGCGTTCTTCGCCGACAAGCCGATCAGGGTGATCAGTCCGACCTTGAAGAACACGTCGTTCGGCATACCGCGCAGGGTCACCGCCAGCACCGCGCCCAGCACGCCCAGCGGCACGACCAGCAGCACGGCGGTGGGTATCGACCAGCTCTCGTAGAGCGCTGCCAAGCACAGGAACACCACCAGCAACGACAGCGCCAGCAGCATCGGTGCCTGGCTGCCGGACAAGCGCTCCTGCAGCGACAGACCGGTCCACTCCAGTGCGCTGCCGGCAGGTAGTGCATCGACGATCCGTTGAATTTCCGCCATGGCTTCGCCGGAACTGTGACCGGCTGCAGGCTCTCCGGAGATCGACACCGCCGGGTAGCCGTTGTAACGGGTCAACTGCACCGGCCCGCTGAGCCACCTGGCTTGCACGAACGCGCCCAGCGGCACCATCTTGCCGCTGGCGTTGCGCACATGGATCTTGAGCAGGTCCTCGACCTGGCTGCGCTGATCGCCTTCGGCCTGCACCACCACGCGCTGCATACGCCCCTGGTTGGGGAAGTCGTTGACATAGTTCGAACCTACCGAGGTGTCGAGCACCGCACCGATATCGGCGAACGACACGCCCAGGGCGTTGGCCTGGCGGCGATCCACCTCAAGCTCCACCTGCGGACTCTCGGCCAGCGACGCTTCGCGCACGTTGCTCAGGATCTTGCTCTGGCGCGCGTTGGCCAGCAACTCGTCACGGGCCGCCATGAGCCCGGCATAGCCCATGCCGCCACGGTCCTGAAGGCGAAACTCGAAGCCTGTGGATTCGCCCAGGCCGTCCACCGGCGGCGGCAGTACCGAATATGCGATGGCGTCCTTGAGTGCGGAGAACGCCACGGTGGCGCGTTCGGCGATGGACTGCGCGCTGTCGTCGTCGCTGCGCTGCGACCAATCCTTGAGGGTGGTGAAGGCCAGCGCGGCGTTCTGCCCCGTACCCGAGAAGCTGAAGCCCAGGATCAAAGTGGTGTTGCCCACTCCAGGCTCCTGGGCATTGTGCGCCTCGATCTGTGCGGCGACCTGCTCGGTGCGCATCCGGCTGGCACCGGGCGGCAGCTGGATGTCGGTGATGGTATAGCCCTGGTCCTCGGTCGGCAGAAACGCACTGGGCAGTTGGCTGAAACCATAGACCAGCACGGCTACCAGCACGCCGTAGACCACCAGGTAGCGACCGCTGCGGGCGAGGGCGTGGGACACCCAGCGTTGATAGCCGTCGCTCATGCGCTCGAAGCGGCGGTTGAACCAGCCGAAGAAGCCCTTGGGCGCATGCTGGCCGTTCTCGATCGGCTTGAGCAGGGTGGCGCACAGGGCCGGGGTGAGGCTCAGTGCCAGGAACGCGGAGAACAGGATCGACCCCGCCATCGACAGCGAGAACTGCTTGTAGATCACGCCCACCGATCCCTTCATGAACGCCATGGGCAGGAATACCGCCACCAGCACCAGGGTGATGCCGATGATCGCGCCACTGATCTGACCCATGGCCTTGCGCGTCGCTTGCTTGGGCCCGAGGCCTTCCTCGGCCATGATCCGCTCGACGTTCTCCACCACGACGATGGCATCGTCGACCAGGATACCGATGGCCAGCACCATGCCGAACAGCGTGAGCACGTTCACCGAGAAGCCCATTGCCAGCATTACGGCAAAAGTGCCCATCAGCGCCACCGGTACCACCAGGGTGGGGATCAGGGTATAGCGGATGTTCTGCAGGAACAGGAACATCACCGCGAACACCAAGAGCATCGCTTCGAACAGCGTGCTGATCACCTGCTTGATCGAGACCTTGACGAAGGGCGAGGTGTCGTAGGGGATGTCGTACTTGACGCCGGCAGGGAAGAAGCGCGACAGCTCATCCATCTTCTGGCGCACCAAGGTGGCGGTTTCCATGGCGTTGGCGCCTGGAGACAGCTTGATGCTGAACGCGCTGGTGGCCTTGCCGTTCAGGCGCGTGCCGTACTGGTACTCCTGGGCGCCGATCTCCACCCGGGCGATATCACCGACCGTCACCACCGAGCCATCGGCATTGGCCCGCAGGACGATGGCGGCGAATTCCTCGGGGCTGCTCAGCTGGCCCTTGACCACGACATTGGCGGTGATCTCCTGGGTCGGCCGGGTGGGCAGGTCGCCGATGCTGCCGGGCGCGACCTGTGCGTTCTGTGCGGCGATGGCCTGGGACACGTCCTGCGGTGTCAGCGCGAAACCGACCAGCTTGGCCGGGTCGATCCAGATCCGCATGGCCCGCTCCGAGCCATACAGCTGCGCCTTGCCGACACCCTTGACGCGACGAATTTCGTTCATCACGTTGCGCGCCAGCAGATCGCTGAGGGCGATCTCGTCGTACCCGCCGTCTTCGGAGGTCAGGGTGACCAGTTGCAGGAAACCGGTGGACACCTTCTCGACCTGCAGGCCTTGCTGCGTCACCGGGCGGGGCAGGCGCGACTCGACCACTTTCAGGCGGTTCTGCACATCCACCTGGGCCAGGTCCGGCACGGTGCCCGGCTCGAACGTGGCGGTGATGGTGGCATTGCCCAGGCTGCTCTGGGACTGGAAGTACAGCAGGTTGTCGGCGCCGTTGAGCTCCTGCTCGATGATGCTGACGACACTCTCGTCCATGGTCTGCGCCGAGGCGCCAGGGTACACGGCATAGATTTCCACCTGGGGCGGGGCAACGTCGGGATACTGGGCCACCGGCAACTGAGGGATGGCCAGCGCGCCCGCCAGCAGGATGAACAGCGCGACCACCCAGGCGAAAATCGGGCGATCAATGAAAAACTGCGGCATGGGTCAGGACCTCACTGGCCGGTGTGCTTGGCGATGGGTGGGGTGCTCTGATCGGTCTGCACCTGGACCTGATCGCCGGCCTTGATGTGCTGCAGCCCTTCGACCACCACGCGTTCGCCGGCCCTGAGCCCCTCGTTGACGACCCAGCGGTCGCCCTGGGCCGTACCCAGCACCACCTGGCGCTCCTCGATGCGCTGCTGATCGCCCACCACCAGCACCTTGGGTACTCCGGCGCTGTCGCGCAGGATCGCCCGCTGCGGCACGCTGATGCCCTTGGGCTGCACAGCCTGCTCCAGGCGCACCCGCACGTAGCTGCCTGGCAGCAGGTCGAGGTCGGGATTGGGGAATTCGCTGCGCAGGGTGATCTGATTGGTGCTCGGGTCCACGCTGATATCCGAGAACAGCAAGGTGCCCGCCCGCGCGTAAGCGCTGCCGTCGTCCTGGATCAAGGTCACGCTGGCCTGATCCGGCCCCACCTGCTGCAATTGGCCGGCACGCAGGGCGCGGCGCAAGGCGGTGAGGTCGCGGGTCGACTGGGTCACGTCGGCGTGGATGGGGTCCAGCTGCTGGATGACCGCCATCTCCGTGGTTTCGCCTTGTCCGACCAGCGCACCCTCGGTCACCAGCGCCCGGCCGATGCGCCCGGAAATCGGCGCGGTCACCGTGGCATAGCCCAGGTTCAGCTGCGCGCGGTCCAGTGCGGCCTTGGCCTCGGCCACCTGTGCACCGGCCTGCAGAAACGCGGCGCGGGCGTTGTCGTAGTCCTGACGGCTGACGGCGTTCTCATCCACCAACTGGCGATAGCGCTGCTCTTGCAGTCGCGACTGGTAGAGGGTCGCTTCGGCGCGGGCGAGGGTGGCGCGCGCACTGTTCTGGTCCGCCTTGAACGGCGCCGGGTCGATCAGGAACAGCACGTCGCCCTGCTTGACGTCACTGCCCTCGCGATAGACCCGCTTGAGCACCACGCCGGCCACGCGTGCGCGCACTTGCGCGGTGCGTGGCGCGAGCAGGCGCCCGCTCAGTTCCGTGCTGATGGCCAGGCTCTGGGCCTGGACGGTCTCGACCCGTACCTGTGGGGCCGGTGCCTCGGCTGGCTGCTCGCTGGCGCCGTCGCACCCGGCCAGAGCGATGCCCAGCACGGCCAGAAGCGCCAGGCGGCGCTTGAAGAAGGGAATAGACATAGAATTCTTCCAGTTAGGACGGTGGCTATGCTACGGCAGCCATCACTGGGCGGGCTGTAAAGCTGTGTAGGGGGTGTGTGAAAAAGTGTAAGGATCATGCCGTGGTCACTGTAGGATTCTATATTCTGCGACGACTGACCGCTTCGGTCCTTTACTTTTTCGTGGTCATCGAGCGCCCATGCCGAACATTCTCCTGGTCGAAGACGACAGCGCATTGTCGGAGCTGATCGCCAGCTACTTGCAACGCAATGATTTCCATGTGCACGTCATCGCCCGCGGCGACCATGTGCTGGATGAGTTCCGCCGTCAGCGTCCCGACCTGGTGATCCTCGACCTGATGCTGCCAGGCCTGGATGGACTGCAAGTCTGCCGTCTGCTGCGCCAGGCCTCGCAGACCCTGCCCATCCTCATGCTCACGGCCCGTGACGACAGCCACGACCAGGTGCTGGGGCTGGAGATGGGCGCCGACGACTACGTCAACAAGCCTTGCGAACCCCGCGTGCTGCTGGCGCGTGTGCGCACCCTGTTACGCCGCAGCAGCGTCGGCGAGCCTCGGCTGGACCATGAACTGATCGAGATCGGCGGTCTGAGCATCGACCTGGCCGAGCGCCTGGTCAGCTGGCGAGGCGTCGAGGTCGAGCTGTCCAGCAGCGAATACAACCTGTTGGTGGTCCTTGCCCGCAATGCCGGAGAGGTGCTGAGCCGCGATCGCATCCTGCAACAGCTGCGCGGCATCGAGTTCAACGGCACCGATCGCTCGGTCGACGTGGCGATCTCCAAGTTGCGGCGCAAGTTCGACGATCACGCAGGGGAAGCGCGCAAGATCAAGACCGTGTGGGGCAAGGGTTACCTGTTCAGTCGGGTCGAGTGGGAGTGCTGACCGACCATGCTCAAGTTCCTGGTACGCCTGTACCTGTTGATCATCGTCACTTACGCCGGTGCGCTGCTGCTGATTCCCGACGCGATCGTCGGCGCCTTCCACGACCGCTTCATGGCCTACAACCTCGACCAGACCCGCGGCATTCAATCGCTGATCGTCCGCCAGTTCGAGAAGGCACCCCCGGCGCAATGGCCGGCGGTCGAACGGGAACTGGCTGCGGCCTTCGACCCCCTGCAGGTGCAACTGCTGCGCATGGACAGCGCCCACCTCAAGCCTGGCGAGCGCGCGCGACTGGAGCATGGCCAGCATGTCGTGCGAATGGCCGACTGGGGCTATTACCAGGTGATCATGGCGCCGCTGGACAAGACGTGGGTCGTGCGACTGACCTCGCCCCCGGATCCGTTGGACATCAACGTGCTGTCATGGGGCGTCACTGTACTGATCGGCGCGGCCTTGCTGGGATGTCTGCTGCTGTGGGTCTGGCCCCACTGGCGTGACCTCGAACGCCTGAAGGAAACTGCCAGGCGCTTGGGGCGTGGCGAGATGTCCGAACGCACGCAGATTTCGCCACGCTCGAACATCGGCGAGCTGGCGGGCGTCTTCGATACCATGGCCGACGAACTCGAGCGCCAGGTCCGGCAGCAGCGCGAACTGCTCGACGCCGTGTCCCATGAGCTGCGCACGCCCCTGACCCGGCTCGATTTCGGCCTGGTGCTGCTGTTCGACGAAGTGCCGCCGGCCAGCCGCAAACGCCTGCTGGAGCTGGTCGGGCACGTACGCGAGCTGGACGAACTGGTGCTCGAGCTGCTGTCCTACAGCCGCCTGCAAAATGCCGAACAGGTGCGTGAGCGGGTCGAGGTCTCGTTGCTCGAGCTGGTCGACAGCGTGCTGGGCGGTTTCGCCGAAGAGCTCGACAGCCGGGAGATCCAGTGGGAGGTGCGAGCCGACGACGCGCTGCCGCGCTTCGTGCTCGACCCGCGACTGACCGCCCGCGCCGTGCAGAACCTGGTACGCAATGCCATGCGCTACTGTGATCGACGGCTGCTGGTCGGCCTCGCGCTCGAGGACGACGGCAGTTGCGTGGTGAGAGTCGAGGACGATGGCATCGGTATTCCGCCCGAGGAGCGCGAACGCATTTTCCAGCCGTTTTATCGCCTGGATCGCAGCCGTGATCGGAGTACGGGTGGCTTCGGGCTGGGCTTGGCGATCAGTCGCCGGGCGATCGAAGGACAGGGTGGAACGCTGAGCGTGACCCAGTCGACGCTTGGAGGCGCTCGGTTCGAGATCCGCCTGCCACCTAGGTAGAGGCTCGATTCGCACCAAAGCCCGGATGCGCAGGCCTGTGGTCCTGGAGGTAAATGGACGGTGAAGTCCGATGGGCGGGCCTGAGGTGATTGCACTGATACTTTTGTCAGTTGTGCGTTCTGGCTGGACATCTTCGAATGGCTCAACGCCGTCCGGCCGCTTTGTCCCTGCGCCGGACTCCATGACCAAACCGTCCGGAGATCCACCATGGCAGGTGCTAGCAAAAAACCGCATACCCCCGTCGAGACCGCGTCACAGGCTGTCCCCTATGTGATGACCAACCAGCCTGCAGGACTGCTCCCTGATATGAGTGGCTTCACCTGGCAGCGGGCGGGGAGTGTCGAGACCGGCTGGTCCAGTCGCTGTCCCATCCAGGGCGGGCGTGATCTGCTCGAGGGTGAAACCCTCAGTGCGTTGCTGGTGAACCTGATGGACGGTGAAATGACCGAATGGCGCTTCACCCCTGAGGATAATGCGTTATCGGTTGCCCAGTGGCCGGAGGCGTTCGCTGCCAGCATCGCCGCAAGTGGGCTGTCCATGACGGCCGGTCAGTGGCAAGACGGCGCCTTCGCAGCCCAAGGCGATGCGCTGCGGCTTTGGAATCATGCCAAGTTCCGCTCGTTCACCACTGCGCCCTTCGCCGGCAACCTGGTTCAGGCGCTAGCGTGCAACGACGCGTTCCAACTGGGTTCCGGCCAGACCCTGTCGCTTCAGGTCCGTGATCTGACGACTCAGCATCTTTACGAGCAGCATTTCTTCACCCCTGAGGACGCCCAGACAGGCCAGGCATGGTCCGAGGCGCTGTGCAAACAGGTGAACCTGAACAGCCACCTGATCCGAGCCGGCGTACTGGACGCTGCCTGCACCGTGACACCCGCTGCGACCGCCAATGCGTTCTGGGTACCCCAGTGCGCCGAACTCTGCTTGACGTTGAACGAGTGTCACTGGTGGGCGGCGCGAGCGTTCAATGCCACTGACCCTCTCGCTGAGGGTGAGTCGATCACGGTTCAGGTATACGACGCTTTTTCGCATCGCCTGCTCGATCAATTCGTCTGGACACCAGCGCTCGAGCAAAGGCCAGCGGATCAATGGCCGAGTGCATGGGCCGAGGCCGTCAGGGATTCATCCGTGGGGCAGTGGCTGCATGTGGGAGAAAGCTCAACGCCTGGAAGCATGGAGGTCGCCAGCGGCAGCACTCAAGCGACACTGTGGCACCGTGGCGAGGGTATACGGATCTGCACCTCATTGCCCGATGCGGAAAACTGGCTACCGGGTCCCAGGCTGGACGAAGCCTGGGGCGATACCAGCGATGCCGTCATGCTCACGGTACGCCATTGTGCCAACCAGAAGCTGATGCACCTGGACGTTTTCATTCCAGAATCAGCCGTGACGGCTGCCGAGGATCAGGATGGCTGGCTGGACGCGTTGCAAGGCTACATGAATGGCCTGCAATGGCCATTGATACGGGTGGGTCATGAAGATGCCAATGGCCAGCTCGATCGCACCGCCACGGCATCCGGCGCGCTGCGCATCTGGTCGTCACGGTTCGCAGAGGTGATCCCAGACGTGCACAATGTCGGCGACGCCAAGCGATGGAAATCCAGTCGCTACGCAGACTATCTGCTGCCGATCGATGACCTGCCTAACCAGCCTGCGCCGACCCGCCTGGTGAACGCAGTGCTCAACATGAAAACCCAGTTCAGCCGTCGACGCGCGTGCGTCGTGGTGGGCTGGCTGATGGGAGATCTCGAGTTTCGGCTGAGCCAGGCGGCAATCGGCAAAGGCTATAGCATTGCAGACTGCGCGCGCGCCGAAGCGCGCGATGGCATGTTGAGCTACGACGTGGAGAACACGCAGGTGCCTGTCGAGGTGTCCGCTGAGCGAATCGTCTGGCGGGGCAGGATCAAGAACAGCGTGTATGAGATTCTTCTGGATTATCCAGAATCGGCGTGCGATGCAACCGAACTGGTGATCGGATATGCGGGCGTCTTCACCGAAGGCTTGTTCTGGCAGGGCGTCCAGAATGTGTCTTTCACCCCGCCGGCAGCACCTGCGGCGTACATTCCAAGTAGCGCGCTGTGTGAAGACTACGGCAATACGTTCCGGTCTGAAGTATTCGATGTCAGTGGACAGAGTGAAACCGGAGTCGACCGCCGTACAGGCTTGTTCCACGCGCATTACCCCGTCGCGACCTTGCACGGGCTGGAGGGTCTTGGGCCGGTCTGCGATCTGACGATGCACTACTCGGCGTTGCGCGGCAACGAAGCGGGTCTGGGTGATGGTTGGGCCTGGCGCTTTGCCAGCCTCGAGCATCGTGATCGTCGCCTGATCATGGCCGATGGCGTCCAGGTCGATTTTACGGAATCTGAATGGAGCGATCTGGCCAAAGGCCAGCCTCTCACCAAAAGCCAGTGCGTGATCCGCAGTAATGCCGACTACAGTGAAGTCACCCTGAACCTGCCCAGTGGTCGTCAGGAGATCCTTAGCAAGCCCAATGCCGAGGGCAGCGACGAGCAAGAACCCAATGATGCGCTTCGTCAGGAGATCCTGCGACTGCTGCGGGCCATCAAAGCCAAGTCGAAACCTGAGTATCCGGCCAAGCCCGAAGGCTTCCAGCAACAGGCGCTGCTGGCCATCTGGACCGTGGGTTACTATGGCGCCGCGACGTTGGACTGGAACGCGGCGGTCAGTGCGTGGGAGGACAGAGTGCAAGAGCTGGACCAGCGAATCGCGTATTACGAACGGCCTTTCGTCCAGCTACTTCCTTCGCGCATCGTGTCGATTCACGGCAAGGTGTTGACACTGACATGGAAGCGGCAACAGGGCCAGTTTCTTCTGCAGACAATCACAAGTGGCACGACATCCCTCTTCGAGGCCACGTACACCGCCACCGAAGCCACGTTCGACATCTGGAAGTCCAGCGCAGCAGAACGCTGCACCGTCAAGCTCGAACTGGCCAACTATCTGCTACAGAAAGTCCAGCGTTTCCAGGGCAACGACACCAGCGCTCTGCTGCATGAGGCGCAGTATGGCTACTGCGCCGACCCGACTCTGGATCGGGTGCTCAATCAGGTCAGAGAGCTGGACGGATCCTCGGAGTTCGTCAGGTATACACCTGAAGCCTTTACATTTTCCGATAAGCGTCCCGCACTGCCCGCCGTGCAACAGCACGTGATCATTGTGGATCGGGATCAGCAGAGCGTAGTGAGTGACTACACGTGGAAAGGCAGCTATCTCAGAGATGAATACTTCGCTTGTGGTGTGACCAAGTGGAGCGGCGGGGACTCTTCGGCCGACTTCCATGTCTTCGACAGGGCAGGCCGCCAGGTCGCTTATGGCGACGCTTCAGAGGCAATGATCACGGTGTTCACGGAGGCGCAGGGACGAAGTCTGATCAAATATCCTGCGTTCTACATAGGTGAGGTGCAAGAACGCGTGGGCGAACGGGTGCACGCGTTCCTGACGGAGTGTTCGAACACCGTGCCATCCACGGCGGGCGACAAAAGTGAAGGGTACACCTTGGATGAACTCATCGATGGCGCGGATGAATTCGATGACCTTTTGGAAGCCACGGCTGGCGAGGATTCCACTCAATCCAGCACGCCGCCTGACATGCAAGTCGAAGCTGACCTGGTCAAGATCGTGAAACACGCCATGAAACATCACGACCTCACGTTCGAGGCGCTGAGCCAGAAGGTTGTGACGCTATTGGCATCGTGCACGATCGATCCGCTGCGACAGCGGACAGCCCTGGCCGCTGCTGCGCAAGATGAAGCCTTGCTCACGGCCATGCGCAGCATGGACTGGGATGATTTTTTCCGGCGCTATCGTTTCAGCGCCCCGATACTGAGTTTCGTGCAGCGTCTGAATTTGCCCGTTCACGCTGAAAAGCGTGCCGCGAGCCACGTACAGGTTACCGATAAAGACACCGAGATCGCCACCCTGAGCCAGAGTTGCAAGTGCAACGAACAGGATCAAGTCATCTTTCTCAAGGACACGGATGGCTGTCGGGCCTACCGCGCGTATTACGTGAAGGGCGCCAATAGCGTCGTATGTCCGTTGGTAAGCAATCTTCCGACCCTGGAATGCCCTGATATTCCGCCGGATGTGCCATCGCCTCTGATGGCTGAGTATCAATGCGACCCCTTCGGTAATCCCCTGAGCCTCACTCTTTACGGATACCGCAGCGTCAAGCGCAATGAGCGGGACGTGCTGGAAATCGCTCACAAGGTGGTGATCGAAGGGGTCAGTGCCACGCTCAACGCTGATCTGCTCGACGCCACTACTGCATTCAGCCTTGTCGATGAGGACAAGCCGGCGCTGGTACGCTGTAGCAGTACCAGTACAAGTCCGGTCTCCAACAAGACCGAAAAACCAGACTGCAAAGTCAAAGTCTGGTCGATCACCGATGAGCAGAAGACCTCGCTCGGCGAGGACGTCATGAGTATCGTCACCGTTCAGTCGTTCGAGGACAATCCGAATGCCGCCGGAATCCACCTGTGGGTCAAGGTCACCACGGTGGCGGGGACTGCAGTGGTGAAGGAGGAAGTACGATCGCGCTTGACTCACCGATGCCTGCAAAGGCTTCAAGATGGCATCGACGAACATTGGCAGTACGATGCGCTCGCACGCATCGTCGAACGCAAGCGCTACCGCCTGCTTGCGGGCACGAAGGCGGACAAGAAGGCCCAGAAGCCTGAGCATGTCCTGTCGATCCTCTACTCCAGCGATAGCAGGCTGGAGACCGTGACTCAGCACGACGCAGGACAGGTGCGCAACCACAAGGATGGTCTGGGTCGCACGGTGTCGACTCAGTGGCGACCCCATGACAAGGCGTCTTTTGTGCCGATTTCCGAGCGGCAGTTCGTGGGACTCGAACCCGCGCAGATGTGGTGGGGTTCGTCCTGGGACTACCTCCCCGGTGGACAGGCGATCTTGACCTCGACTACCGAAAGCGAGGCGCCTGGCAACACCCCTTGGAACAGACAGATCGAGGGTTCAGAGACCACCGTCGAATATGGGCTGGGTGAGCAGCTGCGGGCTCGCCATCGCCAGCGCACCGAGCAATTGCAGGATGGCGGTTTTCAGCGTTCTGACATTCAGGAGGACGCCCAGGGCCGAGTCTACACGCAGATTCAGCGCCAGTATGACGGCAACGGGAACCTCGTCGCACTGCAACGCACGCTCGATGGTGTGTCGAGCAAGACCACTCTACTGCGTGATGCGCTCGGGCGCGTCACCAAGATGACACGATCGGACGGCAGCGTCATCGAGCGCAGTTACAAGGGCTTCAGTACCCAGGTGGTGGAGCTGAAGGTCGATTCGGTCGTGATTGCGACGCAGGAACTGGACCTCCCCTCCACATTGACGGCCAGAACCGTGGGTACGCGGCGTTACGCACTTGGGCACGACCAGGTGACGTTGCCAGACCAGACCCTGCTGTCCTTCGCGCAATCGGGTGAGGCAATGACCTACCAGGCGAGCGACCTGTCTCTCGCACAGCTGACTCTCGATCGTGAGAAAGTCGTGTTCGCCACCGGCTCGAGCGTCAAGCCGCAGGCGACTACAGGCACGCAAGCGCCCTCCGCGTCGGGGACGTCCAAGGCCCAAGCGAGCGAAACGACTGCCGAGGCGAGCTCGGCTGAAGAGTGGAGCCAGACCATTTGCGCCGCAAAACTGCCGGGTGCCCACCACGTCGAAGAGCGCGGACCCCGCGGCACTGTCAGTCGGTTGCAGTGGCAATCGCTACGTGGCACGACGGTGGCGGTGCGGCTGGCGGACGGTCACATGCTTCGGCGTTTCGACGATCGCTGGGGACGACCATTGCGTACCTGCAAAGATCACGAGGAGGTACGGTTCATCCACGACGAATTCGGTAACCTCATCTCGCGGCATGTACACGCGCTGCGCGGTGGTGGCCAGTGGCAGGTCTGCAGCCAATTCGATGCATTCGATCAAGAGACCTGGCGGACCTTCAAGCGCAACGACAGCATGACGTTCGAGCAGCGTTTCACCTGGAACAGCGCAGGGATGCTGAAAACCAAGCAAAGTGGAACCTGGCAGCAGGTGCTACGCACCGAGGCGTACGAATACGACGCTCTGGACAGGCTCGAACGCTATTCGTGCACCGCTGGGGCCTCCCAGCATCTGCCCCGCGACACCACTGGTCAGCCTGTCAAACTGCAAGCGTTCGCCTGGGACGCGCTGAGCAACATGACTCAATGCATCACCACCTATTCCAACGACACCACCTCCACTGTCGGCTTCAGCTATGCAGACAAGGACCCTACGCGGCTCACGGTGGTGCAGCGCGACGCTGACACGCGATCGCTTGCCTGGGACAGCAACGGATACATGACCACCGACGCGGAGGGTCGAACACTGGGCTATACCCCCGACGGCAGGTTGAAGCAGATCTGCGATAGTCAGCAGACGGTATTGACCCGGTACGACTACGACGGCCATGAGCGCCTGGTCGCTCAGTACGTGGCAGACGACCAGAGCACCCGGGAGTTGCGGTACGACGGCGACGAGTTGATCGGTGAGATCTGGTATGACAAGTCGGGCAAGCCAGGTCGTGCGCTCAGCTTCAGCAAGGGTTTGGCGACCTATGAGAATGCCAGTGTGCGCTGGTTGATCGACGATCCACAGAGCGGCGTGGTAGGGGAGGTCATGGGCGACACCCTGACCGTCCACGCACTGTTGCCTTTTGGCGAGGCTCCTGACGCCGAAGCACCCACCATCGGCTACAACGGCATGCGCCGTGACCCCGTCACAGGTCATTACCACAGCGGCAATGGCTATCGCTGCTATGACCCGACCCTGTGCCGTTATCTGCAACCCGACTGGCTGAGCCCGTTCGGAGAAGGGGGCCTCAACGACTATGTCCATTGTCCGGATCCGGTGAATTGGCACGACCCTTCCGGCGCAATCATGATGAGCCGCTGGGGTCAGGCGCGGACGATCGACTCGCTGGAGCAATTTCTGAGTGATGTTCAGCCCATGCCGGTTGGATCCAGATGGCGAGGATTGGCGATGTCAGCACTCCTGACGTTCGTCGGTGTCGCCAGCGTTGTCCTGAGTGGCGGAGCCACGTCGGCCTGGGTCATCGCAGCGCTGGTGACGCTGAATCTTGTATCGTTCGGTCTGGAGGTCGCTTCGGTGATGCTCGAAGACTCTCACCCCGACATTGCTCGCAAACTGGGTATAGCCTCGGGTGTCACCGGAGTCCTCTCGATCGGTAATCCGATGGGCATCGTCAAGCTGTTGGGCAAGGGGCTGCGGGCTTCGGCGCTGTTTGGAGTGCGTATCGCACGCAGAGTCGGGCTAACCCTGGCAAGGGGCCGCGAGGCGTTTCGCATGACCCGTCTCAGAGGTTTCAGGGCGGGTCGGCGGACGTGGCATACCGCACCGGACATCCCCAAGGTGCTTTCTCGGAATTACGGATTCGATACCTTGGGCGAGCCGAGGATGAGAGGGTTCAACGTTGTGCCCAAGACTTATCGCGGGATGGGCGCGCGCGTGAACTCTACTTCCTTGGGATCCAGCGTTGGCGATTTCTCGCTGGCTGATCAATATGAGATCACGCGTGGCTGGAAGGCTGATTATCTGTGGTCCATAGATATCGGTACGCGTGCCGGAAGGTTGGTGTACCAGGCAGCCGACCTCTATGGAGACTTGGACGATCTGCTCGATGGGGCGGACCTGGTGCTGCCTGAGGACAAGAAAATTGGCGGCGATACGAGCCTGAAAGGACGGATGGCCAAATTCCGCATCGATGTCAGGGATGGGCAGAAGGGACGAGAGTACTCTGGCGCAAGATCCCCTGCCTCGATCGCGCCGGGTTCCGACTGACATCTGGTCGGGATGCCAGGCACGACCTCGACAAGGCCGACGAACGCAGCAGGCGTCGTCGGCCTTGTCGACATCGTTAAATCACCACGCCCTGACTGCGCAGATAATCATCGTAGGTGCCGCTGAAATCGACGACGCCGTCGGCCGACAGCTCGATGATCCGGGTGGCCAGCGAGGAAACGAACTCGCGGTCGTGGCTGACGAACAACAGGGTCCCCGGATAGTTCTCCAGGGCCAGGTTCAGTGCCTCGATCGATTCCATGTCCAGGTGGTTGGTCGGTTCGTCCATCACCAGCACATTGGGCTTTTGCAGGGTCAGCTTGCCGAACAGCATGCGACCCTGTTCACCCCCTGAGATCACCTTGACCGACTTGAGGATCTCGTCGTTGGAGAACAGCATGCGCCCCAGGGTGCCGCGGATGACCTGCTCGCCGGTGGTCCATTGGCCCATCCAGTCGAACAGGCTGACATCGTCTTCGAAGTCGTGGGCGTGATCCTGGGCGTAGTAGCCAACCTCGGCACTGTCGGTCCACTTCACCGAGCCGGCGTCTGGCTGCAGCTCTCCGACCAGGGTGCGCAGCAGCGTGGTCTTGCCGATGCCGTTGGGGCCGATGATCGCGACCCGTTCGCCGGCTTCCACGGTGATGTCGAAGTTCTTGAACAGCACCTTGTCGTCGAACGCCTTGGCCATCTTTTCCACCACCACGGCCTGACGGTGCAGTTTCTTGGTCTGCTCGAAGCGGATGAACGGGCTGACCCGGCTGGACGGCTTGACTTCGGCCAGCTGGATCTTGTCGATCTGCTTGGCGCGCGAGGTGGCCTGCTTGGCCTTGGAGGCGTTGGCCGAGAAGCGGCTGACGAAGGTCTGCAACTCGGCGATCTGCGCTTTCTTCTTGGCGTTGTCGGACAGCAATTGCTCACGGGCCTGGGTGGCCGCCGTCATGTACTCGTCGTAGTTGCCCGGGAACAGGCGCAGCTCGCCGTAGTCCAGGTCGGCCATGTGGGTGCAGACACTGTTGAGGAAGTGGCGGTCGTGGGAAATGATCACCATGGTGCTGTTGCGCGCGGTCAGCACGTTTTCCAGCCAGCGGATGGTGTTGATGTCCAGGTGGTTGGTCGGTTCGTCCAGCAGCAGTACGTCCGGATCGGAGAACAGCGCCTGGGCCAGCAGCACTCGCAGCTTCCAGCCCGGTGCCACTTCGCTCATCGGTCCGAAATGCTGCTCCAGGGGAATCCCCAGGCCCAGCAGCAGTTCGCCTGCGCGAGATTCGGCCGTGTAACCGTCCATTTCGGCGAACTCGGTTTCCAGCTCCGCAACGGCCATCCCGTCTTCTTCGGTCATTTCCGGCAGCGAGTAGATGCGGTCACGCTCGGCCTTGACCTTCCACAGCTGGCCATGGCCCATGATCACCGTGTCGATGACGCTGAACTGCTCGTAGGCGAACTGATCCTGGCGCAGCTTGCCCAGACGCGTGTTGGGCTCGAGCATGACCTGGCCCGCGCTCGGCTCCAGATCACCGCCGAGGATTTTCATGAAGGTCGACTTGCCGCAGCCGTTGGCACCGATCAGGCCGTAGCGGTTGCCGTTGTTGAATTTGACGGAGACGTTCTCGAACAGCGGCTTGGAGCCGAACTGCATGGTGATGTTGGCTGTAGAAATCAAGTGCTTGTCCTGCGGGGGTTCCAGAGGTGTATTTAGGCCCTCTCGTCCGCTTTGGGCCAATGTTGGGCCAATTCGACTAGGGGCGGCAGCTTCTCCAGCTCCCTCAAATCCGAGGAGGAGCTGATCCATTTCGCTTGGGTAGAGTGCGACATCACCAAGCTGTGGCCGAACTGGTTCGCGATGAACGCAGGGTTCATTCCAGCCATGAGGCACAGGGTTGCGTAGGTGTGGCGGGTGTCGTACGGGCGGCGTTCACGGATGTTCAGCGCCTTGAGCGCCGATTTGAAGTAGAGGATTGTAACACCTGGCTCGTTGATCCACAGCCTACCTTTGCCCTTTGCAACGCAAGGGCTTGTGCGGGTGGGCCGATCTGGATGCCAGGCATCGAAGCGTCGTCATCCGCCAGGCCTGACCAGAGGGCATTCGGCCCACCCAGAACCACCACAGTTCCAGCCGGGACCTAATGTCCATGCACCCTGGCCGGTAGCGGATACATCGACATCAAGCGCTGGTACGCACTTCGTTGCTGATTCCAGGACTCACTCACTCATCTGAGCACCCAGCAACGCTCGCGCCTTGTCCAGAGGCCGGAGCAGCAGGGATTGCTCGATCGACTCGACACAGACCCTATAGGCGAGGGTTCAAAGCAGCTAAACCGGGCAGTTCATTTTTTTCAAAATATTTCAGATTTCACGGAACGATTTGATGGCAGTTTGATTCTCAGCCATGCGAAAAATAATCCTCAGGAATTCCGTGATCATGAAAAAAATCATCGCTGCAGCACTGCTGACCCTTTGCGCTGCGGGCGCACATGCCGCCGAGCTGACCGGGGCAATCGGCGCTACCAGCCAGGGCGGCCTGACCGCGCGCGTGGGCATGGGCTTTGGTTGGGACAAGAGCTGGTTCGAAACCAGCACCGGTCGTCTCACCGGCTACTGGGATGCGGGTTATACCTATTGGGAAGCAGGCGATGCGGCAGGCGGTACCCATTCTCTGTCGTTCGCACCGGTGTTCGTCTACGAGTTCGGTAGTGGCAACGTGAAACCTTTCATCGAAGCCGGTATTGGCCTGGCGGTGTTCTCGGGCACATCGGCAGGGGACCAGAACTTCGGCTCGGCATTCAACTTCGAGGATCGCATCGGTGCGGGACTGAAAATCGGCGAGACGCAGAAAGTCGGTATTCGCGCGATTCACTATTCCAACGCCAGTATCAAGCAGCCGAACGACGGTATCGAGTCTTACTCGCTGTTCTATAGCCACCAGATTTGATGGTCTTGCAGCCCGACCCCAGGGTCGGGCCCGCCTGGCGAGCGACCCTGGCCTTTATTTCAGGGCCAGGTTGGCTGCCTCTCTGGCTTGATCTTTCTCCATGTCTTTCATTTGCTTGACCAGTGCCGCATTCGCAGCATTGAGTGCACTTTGCAGCAGTTTGATGGCGCCCTGAATCAACATCGTCCGGGCTCTGCGCGTTTGTGGGTCAAGGCGGGCATCTTGCTCGATCGCCCGCAATTCGGCCTGTTTCTCTTCAATCTGCTTTTTTATCCTGCGAATATTCTTCAGCGTCTCCTTGGTGACAGGAGGCAGGCTGCTGTCATCGATGTCCTTGTTGGAATCCTTTTCGCCCTTGAGCTTTTCCAGCGACAGTTTCGACAGGTCGACAACCACGCCAGGTTTACCGCGCTGTACCGATTCCTGGGTTTCAATCCCGCTGGCCGCGCTGGCCGCGCTGGCCTCGGCATCAGTCGTGCTTGTGGTTGGCTGGACCGAAGCTGTGGATGCCAATGCTGCTTGCGTCCCGGTTAAAGATTCTTGTACGCCACTGAGCTTCATTACGCAGGTTTCCCCAATCGATAGTCATTCATCTCGACTTCGGCAGGAGCCGCTTAATCTTTAGCGGTATCGATTCATCAAGCGTATGGCTCTGAGCAAATGCTGCCAATCTGGCGTGGGGGCGAGCGAAGACTGGTCGTTAGCCTTAGGCTCTGTCTGAAAAGACTAGCACTGGCTCGGTTCACGCTGGCGCGTCAGTGGCGGGTGCCACCGAGCCGAGCCTGGCGGTGAAAGGCGCGTGAATCGAACAACTGAAGCCCAAGGGGTCGTAGGCGAGACTCGCACTGGCATCGAAGGCATTGCGCAGGCTGCCGCTGATCATCAAGGTGCCATAACCCTTGTGAGTCGGCTGGGCCACCGGCGGGCCGTTGCCTTCCTTCCAGACGAGATTGAAGCGCTGGCCGTCTTCTTCACAGGCCTTTAGTGTCCACTCGACGTTCAGCGTGCCACCAGGCTGGGAGAAGGCGCCGTACTTGGCGGCATTGGTGGACAGCTCGTGAACCACCAGGGCGATGGACGAGGCGGCCTCCGGGGCCAGGTCGATCTGCGGCCCGTCGAGCAGTGTCCGATGGGTGCAACTGTATGGGGCAAGAGTATCCTGCAGCAGCGTCAGCAGATCCGTCTGATGATGGGTGACGGCCAAGGCATGCGACTTCTGCATCATGATCAGGCGCCCTTCGAATACTCGGCGGAACTCTTTGGGCTGGGGGTAGTGTCGGGAGGTAAAAACCGCCATGGCACCGATGGTGGTGAACAGGTTGCGCATTCGGTGATCGAGTTCCTCGATCAGGATCTTCGCGGCTTCCTGGCTCCTGCTGTAGGCGAAGAGGTCCACGCACAACTGCGTGGCGTGGCGCAACAGCGTTCTCTGCTCCACAGTCAGCGGCATACCTGGGGGATGAATCACCGCCAGGCTGCCCTGTACGACACCTTCCTCGCTCACCGCCGGAAACGACACCAGCGCATGCAGGTCGTGCTCGCGGAACAGCGCTTTCCACTCGTCGGAGAAGCGGGGGTCGGAGGCGACATCTGGCACTTCGACCGGCCGTCCCGTCATGACCGCCATGCCGCACGAGCCGCGCGTGCCAGTGATGCGATTGCCCGTCAGGCTCGCAGCGAAATGAGCAGGCAATGCCGGGAAGATGGCGTGACGGAAGGTCCTGCCAGGCTTGTCCAGCACGGTAAGACCCACTGTGATGCCGGGCATTGCGGTCTGTAGCGTCTGGACGAAGGCTTCAAGCAGTGGAACCACCGGCCCGCCTCTAGCCATGACGCCCAGCGCTTTCCTGCGAAACTCATCGATGAGTTCGGGCATCGTCATTTCACTCGAAGCGGACAGAGGGGGCCGCGAAAACGGACACGATCTAGCCATCACGGGGTGATCACCAGGTCGATAAGGCCACATGATGCTTGAAAACCCGGCGACCGCCAAGCGAAGTGCCGGCTTAGGCCCAACGACAGAGGGGGCGTCGACCGCTCGCCAGCGAATCACGGGCAAAGAAAAGCCCGCTGGGGAGGGCGGGCGAAGTATTTCACGGATGTGGCTCAACCTTGCCAGTGCCCAAGTGAAAATGTCGTGAAGATATTGTCGCAAAGATATACAGGTGTAAAAAACTGGTTCGCGTCGCTGTTGGGCGCTACTGTTTCAGGCATTTCGACGGGCGGAAAAAACCGTGCACCTTGCTTATACCTTTATGCCATCACCGCTCGGCGTCCTGACTCTCGTCGCGCGCAATGAGTGCCTGGCCGCGGTGCTGTGGGAGCATGAGCGCGCTGACAGGGTGCGCCTCGGCGAATTGTACCGCGACGACCGAGAGGCCGTTCTCAGCGAAGCGAGCACTCAGTTGCAGGCCTATTTTTCCGGGCAGCGGCGGCATTTCGACCTGCCACTGGATTTCGCAGGCACCGAATTCCAGCGACGAGTGTGGTCAGCCTTGCTCACCATCCCATTCGGCGAGACTCGCAGTTATGCAGATATCGCCCAGCAGATCGGCAGCCCGGCAGCGGTGCGCGCGGTGGGCGCCGCCAATGGCCGCAACCCGATTTCCATCATCGCGCCGTGTCACCGTGTGATCGGCATGACAGGTGGCCTGACCGGGTTCGCGGGTGGGCTGGAGGCCAAGCGCTATCTTCTGGCACTGGAAGGGCGGCAGAGCCTGCCGCTGTTTTGACCATTCACCCTCCGAACCACCAGGCCAGCGCGCACAACAGCATGCTGAGCACTGTACCTGCGAACAGCGTGTACTGCCGGTGAGCGAGGCGGGCAGAGGCCTCGACCTCGCGCAGATATTCACCCGGTGTGGGCGCGTCTGAACGATACCGTAGCCCGTCGGCGATATCGGCGAGCCTGCCACGAATGAGCAGGCCGACCAGGTAGTGACAGCCGGCGTAGCTGGCCAGGATCAGCAGCAGGTATTTCACGCGGTTCCATCCTTGGTTCAAGAACGCTCACCATACGCCTGCCGCCTGCCTTTTACACCGAGAAACTCTGATCCACCAATGGGCAATGTGCCATTCTCTACAGAACGGGACGTTGTGAGGTCAGAGTAGGTAATGAGTGCTTTCAGAACGGTGCCGGCCAATACGGCGGGCCGTGATCTGGCGGTCGGCGATATTCATGGCCATTTCGATCGCTTGCAGCAAGCCTTGGACCGGGCTGGGTTCGATCCAGGCGTCGACAGGCTGTTCAGCGTGGGCGACCTGATCGATCGCGGGCCGGACAGCGCGCGCGTGCTCGAATGGCTGGATCTGCCCTGGTTCCACGCCGTGCAGGGGAATCATGAAGCCCTGGCGATCACTCACGCCCGGGGCGGTCATGTCGACCTGCGGATGTACCGATCGGCAGGAGGCGCCTGGTTTCTGGATTTGCCCCAGAAGGAGCAGGCGCGCATCGCTGACCGACTCGAAGCGTTACCGGTGGCCATGCAGGTGCAGACGGCTTTCGGCGCAGTGGGGCTGATTCATGCGGACAGCCCCTTTGCCACGTGGCAGCAGTTGCAAGAGAGTCTGGAAAACGACGATCCGCAGGTGCGAGAGGTGTGCCAGTGGTCGCGGCGGCGACTCAGGGCGGAGGATGCCAGCCTCATCGAAGGCATCGACGCGGTGGTGGTAGGGCATACGCCGGTCGGCACTCCCCGCGTGCTGGGTAACGTCTGGCATCTGGACACCGCAGGGTGGAGCAGCGGGTTCTTTTCACTTTTGAACATCGCGTCGCTCACTCTGGTCACGCCTGCGACCTGAAATTCCTCGATCCGACCGCTCATGCAACCAACCGTACGCCCAGCGTCCTGCTCGCTGGGCTTTTTTTGCCTGATATTCGATAACCCGCGATTATTCACTGTGTTGCTTTCGAGAAATTTAAGTGGAAAATCGGCAGTTTGTAGTATGTAATTACATGGTACGTAACACATTACGAAATCATAGGAGGCAGCGATGGCCCGTGGCGGTATCAACAAAGCTGTGGTGCAGCAGGCCCGGCAGGCGATTCTTGCCCGCGGCGAGCATCCCAGCATCGACGCCGTCCGCATCGAGCTCGGTAATACAGGGTCGAAAACCACGATCCATCGTTACATGAAGGAACTCGAAGCCTCGGCGCCGGCGATCGCTTCACAGGCCCTGAGCGATACCCTGGGCCGTTATGTGGAACAGGTGGCAGAGCAGTTGCGCGAGGAAGCCGAGGCGCGACTGATAGAGGCGCAGGCTTTGTTCGACGAGCAGATGACACAAGTGCAGGCGCAGTTGCAGGAGGCACGCCAGGCATTGGCTGATGCGCACCAGCGTGAGCAGATCCAGGCCAGTGCCTTGCAGGCACAGTCGGAACAGCTCGAAACGGCCCTCGCCAGCCTGCAGGCGGAGCAACTGCGGGGGGCGACGCTCAATCAGTCCGTGGCCCAGTTGCAGGAGCGCTTGGCCGACAAGGACGAACACATTCGCTCTCTGGAAGACAAACATCGCAACGCCCGGGATGCCCTGGAGCACTACCGCAGTGCCAGCCGCGAGCAACGCGACCAGGATCAGCGGCGGCATGAAGCCCAGGTCCAGCAATTGCAGGTGGAGCTGCGCCAGTTGCAGCAAGGGATGGTCGTGCGCCAGGAAGAACTCACGCGAGCGCACCGGGACAATGAGCGGTTGTTGACCGAGACTCGCCAACACCAGGCGCAGTCCACGCGTCATGAGGCGCAGCTGGAACAGCGCGATGCCCAAGTCCAGGGCCTGCGCTCGATTCTGGCGCAAGCCCAGGGTGCTAGTGAGGAGCTGCGGCGGCAATGGGAACTCGATCGACAAGCGCTCGCTAATCTGCGCGACGAGAACATCGATCAGATGCTGACCATAGAGCGGCTGCAGGAGCGGGCGGCCCTGAGCGAGCGACAGTACGCAGAACTGCTCGCCGTGAAGGACGCCGAGTCGCAGATAAATCAAACTTCCGACCGCTGACGCGCTCTGCATTAGACATTCGCCTGGAGAGCCGACCATGACCGAACACAAGCGTCCTACTCAACCGCAGCAGGGCCCGCACTCTTCGCAGAACAGTTCGAAGAAAGGAGATCTGGGATTCGATCCGGACTCGCCGGATCTGGGGGATCCGCAGGTGGACCCTGAAGGCCCGTCCATACCGCCCAGGGACAGGGAAAAGAAGAGCAAGCACTGACACACCCTGTATAGACTCCGGCGCCTCGCTGATCGGGCGCCGGGTCGGGCAGGTCAGGCCTCTACTTTCTTCGCCGCTTCCACGCCCGCGCTGGTCAGCTTGATGGGGTAGTGCAGATCGACTTCATGACCCGGCGCCTCGATGACGCTGCCATCATGAATAAGCCCCTCCGTCTGCAGCGTCCGAAGCATTCCGGCCACGGCTTTCTCTCCACGGTAGTTGTCCAGCACTTCCTTGCCCAGCCCATTTGGGTGGGCGTGTCGCAGTCGGGTCAATACCTCGGTTCGCAGTTCATCGTTGCTCATGGCAAGTCTCTTCCATTCTCTGGTGACTCATTCTGCCGGGGGCTGAACCCGAGCGGCCTGGCCGATTCAACAGGTCAGTACACACCGGCAAGATCGGTGAACGCGACGGTAGCGTCGCATCCGGTTGAGCCCGAAACGGCGTTGAAAGTTTGAATTTTCTCCAGCCGCGGACGTTGAACGTTGACGGGGCAGGGGGCTCACACCTGTATCGCCCCGCGTGAGGATCGCCTTCATGAGTATCGACCGTACCCTTCCCGAACTCGCCCAGTGGTATGCGCAGTACGACGACGCCAGTTATCGGCAGGCGTCGCCCGACGCGTATCACCAAGGCTTGCTCCACACCGCCCAGGCCTTGCGGGACGAGGGGGCCCTGGCGTGGGACGATTGGCTGGCACTCAAGGCTCTGGCTGACCAGGCACATATGGACGCAGTGGACGAGGCGGTCCGCTGCCATGTGAGCGATCCGAACACATGAAGGCGCTGAAGATCGCCACGTTCAACCTCAATGGCATTCGCAGTCGGCTTCCTGCGTTGCTGGCCTGGCTGGATCGAGAGCGGCCGGATGTCGTGTGCCTTCAGGAGCTCAAGGCCGCCGACAAGGCCTTTCCGCGTGGTGCGTTGGAATCGGCAGGCTATGGTTGTCTGTACCAGGGGCAGCCGTCGTGGAACGGGGTGGCGATTCTGGCGCGTGACAGCGAGCCGCTGGAGATTCGTCGTGGGCTGCCAGGCATGGAGCAGGACGAACAGGCGCGCTATCTCGAAGCGGCCGTGCAGGGTATTGTGGTCGGCTGCCTATATCTGCCTAACGGCAATCCTCAACCGGGACCGAAATTCGACTACAAGCTGCGCTGGTTCGATCGACTCATCGAGCATGCGCACCACCTGCAACAGAGTGAGCATCCTGTGGTGTTGGCAGGCGACTACAACGTGATACCCACCGACTTGGACGTGTACGATACGCGCTCATGGCTGAAGGATGCACTGCTTCAACCCGAATCGCGCAGCCGTTATCAGCGTCTGCTCGAGCAGGGCTGGGTCGATGCAGTGCGCCATCTGCACCCGGATACACAGGTCTACACGTTCTGGGACTATTTCCGTAACCACTGGGCGCGCAACTGCGGCTTGCGTATCGATCACCTGCTGCTCAATTCTGCCCTCGCACCTTACTTGCAGCGCGTGGGCGTCGATGCGTGGGTGCGCAATGAACCCAAGGCCAGTGACCATGCGCCTGTATGGATCGAGCTGGCGGCGCGCAAGCAGTCCTGAGGTCATTTCGGCAGCCCAAGGAAAGAGCTTGAAAAAGCTACGTTATAACGTAGCATTTAGAGATCGTTCTTACCTCGGGCTCTCGACATGTATTCCCAGCTCTCATTCCACAATCGCGGCATCCTGCCATCGTGGCTCTGCATCGCCACAGCGCTTGCCGGCTCGGCGCAGTGGCCATGATGGTCGACCTGTTGATACGCAACGCCCGCGTCATCAACGAAGGACGAATCTTCGAGGCCGATGTGCAGGTGACGCGCGGGCGTATCGACAAGATCGCCTCGAGCATCGAGGGTGTCCGTGCTCGGCGGCAGATCGATGCCCAGGGTCAGTGGCTGATGCCTGGAATGATCGACGACCAGGTGCACTTTCGTGAACCGGGCGCGCCTCACAAGGGCACGCTGGCCAGCGAGTCGCGCGCTGCGGTGGCCGGCGGTATCACCAGCTTCATGGACATGCCCAATACCGATCCTGCCACCTTGACCCTGGAAGCACTGGTCGACAAGAAACGTCGCGCCGCCGCCGGCGCTCGGGCCAATTACGGCTTCCACTTCGGCGTCAGTCGCGACAACCTCGATACCATCGCGGCCCTGGATCCACGCGAGGTCGCCGGAGTGAAGGTGTTCATGGGGGCCTCCACAGGCAACATGCTGGTCGACGATCCCGTCGTGCTCGAGCGCCTGTTCAGCGACTGCCCGACGATCCTGCTGGCCCATTGCGAGCACACCCCGAGCATCCTGGCCAACGAAGCGCGGTGGCGCGCCGAACATGGCGATGAGATTCCAGCCTGCGCGCATCCGCTGATTCGCGATGTCGACGCTTGCTATCGCTCCTCCTCGCTGGCCGTGGCCATGGCGCGTCGCCTGGGCACGCGCTTGCATGTCCTGCACCTGACCAGCGCCCGAGAGCTGGCTCTGTTCGCTTCAGGTGCGGTATGCGACAAGCGCATCACCGCCGAGGTGTGCCTGCATCATCTGCTGTTCGACGACCGCGATTACGCCCAGCTGGGCCATTTGATCAAGTGCAACCCGTCGATCAAGAGCCGCTCGGACCGTGATGCCTTGCGCCTGGCGCTGGCAGGCGACGTGATCGACGTGATCGGCACCGACCATGCCCCCCACACCCTGGCAGACAAGCAGCGCCCCTACGCCCAGGCACCTTCTGGCCTGCCCCTGGTGCAGCATGCCTTGCCGGCTGCCCTGCAACTGGTGGCCGAGGGCGTGCTGAGCCTGCCCAAGATGGTTGAAAAGACCAGCCACGCGGTGGCTCGACTGTTCGGTATCCGGGATCGCGGTTTCGTGCGCGAGGGCTACTGGGCCGATCTGGTGCTGGTCGAAGCCCTGCAGACCCCGCGTGCCGTGACTGACGACGCTGTGCTGGCCCATTGCGGCTGGACACCATTGCAGCACCACGCCTTCGATCACGCCGTGCGTACCACGCTGGTTTCCGGCCAGCTCGCCTGGCACCAGGGTCAGGTGCAGGCGGACTGCCAAGGGCTGGCGTTGGAGTTCGACCGATGACCCTTCTTCTTGCACGAGCATGACCCATGACCGAAGACGATTTGCTTGGCCAGGCCCCCGAGGCCTACATGAACGAGCCTCAGCGACAATTCTTCCGCAACCTGCTGCTGGCCCAGCGTACCGACTTGCAGGCGCGCATCGACCAGGAGTTCCGCGCGCTACGCGAGCAGGAAGTGCACAGCGACCCGGCCGACCTGGGCAGTGCCGAGGAGGCGCGCCAGTGGCAGTTGCGGTCGCTGGAGCGGGAAAAACGTCTGCTCGACAAGATCGACCAGGCGCTGGAGCGTCTGGCCCGAGGCGATTATGGCTGGTGCGAGGAAACCGGCGAACCGATCGGGCTGCGCCGCCTGCTGTTGAGGCCTACCGCGACCCTGTGCTTCGAAGCCAAGGAGCGTCAGGAACAGCGTGAGCGGCACACCCGCGAGGGCGCCTGAGGCATGCAGTCAGTCGGCAAGCTCCGGCTGCGCATGGCGCTGCCAGCGCACCGCGCTGACGCCTTTCTCCAGGCTTACCCGACTGACCAGACGCTCCAGTTGAGCCGGTGCCTGGGGCGAGCCGAGCAGCTCGGCGCGCACTTCCAGGCGTTGGGCGTCGGGCAGGTCCTCGCTGTGCAGCGATTGCAGGCGCAGCCCGGGATCGCTCAGGCTGTGCAGCATCAGGCTGCGGACCTGGATCTCGTCTTCGGTGCGGCAGACGATGCGCACCTCGAACTGCTGTTCCACCTCGCTGGCCGGGACCACGTCCTGGCGATCGAGGCGCTGGGCGATGTCTCGCAGGAGGATGTTGGCGCACAGCACCGTGAGGCTGCCCAGCGTCGCCTCGAGCAGTAGCCCGAGGCTGCACAGGATTCCAACGGCAGCGGTGCACCACAGGGTCGCGGCAGTGTTCAGGCCGCGCACGTTGAAGCCGTCGCGCATGATCACACCGCCGCCGAGAAAGCCGATGCCCGACACGACATAGGCTGCGATACGCGAGGCGTCGCTGGGCTCCATGCCGGGTACCGCCTGGGTCATCAATACGAACAGACAGGCGCCAGTGCTGACCAGCGCATTGGTGCGCAGGCCGGTCAGGCGCTGACGCAGTTGACGTTCGGCGCCGATCAGCGCGCCGAGGGCGAGTGCCACGCTGACGCGCAGCAGGAAGACTTTCCAATCCATAGCAAACCTCTTTCCGCGGGCTTGCGCCCGTCTGGCGGCACTGAGCGTGTGACGCCGATGAAATGAATGAGTGCGCAGGACCACGACATGCGCCTGGAGCAGGCGAATGAATGAAGCGAGGGGGAGGGGAACACCAGAACAGGGGTGCTGCCGCCATCTGCCATGCTCGGCAAGACAGCGGGCAGGAGGACTGCCGGACTAGCTTGCCGTGTGGACCTGTCGCAATCGACTGGGGCTACTGTCCAATGCGGAACTCCTGGTGGGATGCGAAATTGCGCTGCGGACCTTACCCCCGAGCGGGCCATCGATCAAGGGCAGTTTGATGACAATGCCTTCATCGCCGAAACGTCCTACCGATTTCGAAGCTTTGTTCAGCGATGGTACCCTTGCCACTTTCGTTCTCTGCGCCGGACCGTCCCATGCTGTTCAACCTTTTCGTGCTGCTCGGCACGCTCGTGGCCATGGAGGGTGTCGGCACACTGGCCCACAAGTACGTCATGCACGGCTGGGGCTGGTGGCTGCACCGCTCGCACCACGAGCCCCGGCTCGGTACGCTTGAAACCAACGATCTGTACCTGCTGGCCCTGGCGCTGTTCGCCACGGCCCTGGTGGCACTGGGCAGGGCCGGCCATGCCCCCTTGCAATGGGTGGGCGCGGGCGTGGCGGGGTACGGGCTGCTATATGTGCTGGCCCACGACGGGCTGTTCCATCGGCACTGGCCACGCCAGCCCCGGTTCATGCACGGGTATCTGCGGCGGCTCTACCGAGCGCATCGCCTGCACCACGCGGTGAAGGGCCGCAAGCACAGCGTGTCGTTCGGGTTCTTCTACGCCCCTCCTTTCGAGGTCCTCAAGCGCCAGTTACGCGAACGCCGCCGCGGCTGATCCGGGCTTGCTGACTGCAGCGTCGGCCTGCGCGTTGCGAGACCAGGCGCTGCGCAGTAGGATTCGCGTTTTTTGTCGAAGGATCAGCGCGTCATGTCGTTCCAGCAAGGTTTGCTCGCCACCCCGATTCCGGTCCATGCCTGTCATCTGTTCTTCGACCTGCAAAGGTTGGAGGCACTGCCGGCAGTGCTCGATGCCCTGCTGCCCGAGGTGGACGGCAGCGACCTGATTCTGGGCGTGGGCAGGCCACTGGCCCAGGCCCTGGGGCGCGACGTGCCAGGCCTTCGCAGCTTCCCGCAGCTGGACGCGGCCGTGCCGAACCCCGCCACGCAGCATGCGCTGTGGCTATGGCTGCGTAGCGATGAGCGCGGTGACCTGTACCTGCGCGCGCAGGCGCTCGAACAGTTGCTGGCTCCGGCGTTCAGCCTGGTGGACAGCGTCGATGGGTTTCTGCACCGCGGCGGGCGCGACCTCACTGGATACGAAGACGGGACCGAGAACCCGCGGGACGAGGAGGCGGTCGAGGCTGCCATCGTGCCCTCACAGGCTGGCCAGATGGCGGGGTCCAGCTTCGCTGCCGTTCAGCTCTGGAAGCACGACATGCACTACTTCAAGTCGCTGCCACAGCCTGAACAGGACGACATCATCGGCAGGCGCTTGAGCGACAACGAAGAGCTCGACGCGGCCCCGGAGTCTGCCCATGTCAAACGTACCGCTCAGGAAAGCTACGCGCCCGAAGCGTTCATGGTGCGACGCTCGGTGTCCTGGGCCGATACCCGGGGCGCCGGGTTGGCCTTCGTCGCACTGGGGCGCTCGTTCGATGCGTTCGAAGCCCAGCTGCGGCGCATGAGCGGTCTGGAGGATGGTGTGGTCGATGCGTTGTACCGATTCAGCCGTCCCTTGACCGGCGGCTATTACTGGTGCCCGCCGATGGGGCAGAACGCTGTCGATCTGAGCCCACTCCTGGGATGAGTCTTCATCGGCCAGGGTTGATCACGGCAGTGTGCCAGGTAGGGTAGCGCGAGCCCAAGCCCCTGATCCACATTCTGCGCGTCGAGCACAAGATTGCTGCCCCAAATAACCCTTTTCGCACCTTTAGCGCCGCTGGTCCGTTGGCGGCTGGATAAAACGAATCGCCGGCTGTGGCTGCACTCCCAAATTGTGTACGGCACGTGTCCGTACCCAATCCACAACCGCAAGAGGTTCAGGACCATGGCCAACAATCAGAGCAAGCCTGGCAGTCAGGGTGGCAACACCAATTCTGGCAACTTCGCAAACGACCGGGAGAAGGCTTCCGAAGCGGGACGCAAAAGTGGACAAAGCTCCAGTGGTGGCAAAAAAGGCGACACGAGCCACAAGGGTGGCCGTTCATAGGCGCGCCAGGCAGTGCTGGGGTATCCCGGCACTGCCGCACACCCCCTTCATGGCGCGATGGGCCATCGTTCGGGCAACAAGTATCCCGTGCGCCTGGCATATCGCTCATATGCGTCTGATTTCAACATAGGAGTCCGGCATGACGGTGCAGACACCCAACCCCGCGCCGAGCCAAGCTTCATTCATCGCCGATTCAGCATGCGGCATATGGAATTCCGTGTGACTTCGCCCAGCAACGAGCACGCCGCGGCCGATCAGGCCCTGCTGCAACTCGGTCGTCGCCTGCAAACCGACGGTTACCATTTCACCTGCGTCAGCCCTGCGACTCATGCCCTCAACAATTCGCGCCGTAGCGCCCAGCACGCCTACACCTTGCGCGATGTATTCGGATGGAATCGGTGCTTCGCGCCGTCATTGATCTCGCCCGATGAACTCGAGCAGTTGCGCGCCGCCCAGGCCGTAGAACAGTTGGGCTCGATGCTGCGCAGCCGTGTCCGCTGGTCCAAGCTCGACGAGCTGTTGTTGCTGCACTCGGCCCATCCTGCCGACAGTCCGGATGCAGTCGTGCTCGGCCCCGACTGCTACCGATTTGCGCGGTGCATCAAAGAGCATTTGCGCAGCAGACTCACGCCTGTGATGCACGCGCTTGAAATCGGTTGTGGTACCGGCGCTGGTGCCCTGCTGATCGCCCGCGCCGCCCCCCATGCGCAAGTTCGCGCAGTGGATTCCAACCTACGGGCATTGCGTTACACCGCGATCAATGCCGAGTTGGCCAAGGTCGACAATCTGACGCTGGACGCGATCGATGCGCTAGAGAAACAGGGCACCCTGTTCGACCTTGTCGTTGCCAGTCCTCCTTATCTGTTCGATGTCCAGCAGCGCAAGTATCTGCACGGTGGCGGCGGGCTGGGCATGCAGTCATCGTTGCGGATTCTCGACCAGGCCTGCGAACGGCTTTCGCTCGGCGGTACGCTGCTGTTGCACACGGGGGCCGCCGTAGTGGAGGGGCGTGATGTGTTTCTGGACGCTGTTCGTTCGCGTCTGAGTGCGCCTGCATGGAGCTGGGGATACCGCGAGCTGGACGCGGATGTGGCAGGCGGGCATCTGGCAGAGCCCGGCTATGAGCACGTGGAGCGGATCGCCGCCGTGTTGCTGACCGTCACGCGGCGGCGCTGAGGCCTTGAGGTATCGGCCGATTCAGTCATGCTGATCATTCCATGCCAAGGCAAATCGACAACTCTCTCAATAGGAGGCCGCATGGCCCGTGCAATCTGGAAAGGCGCGATCAGTTTCGGCCTGGTGCATATTCCGGTGTCGCTCAACACTGCCGTGCGCAGCGAGCGGATCGACTTCGACTGGCTCGACCAGCGCAGTATGGAGCCGGTGGGGTACAAGAGAATCAACAAGGTGACCGGCAAGGACATCGCCAAGGAACACGTGGTCAAGGGCGTGGAGTACGAGAAGGGCCGCTATGTGGTCATCAGCGAGGAGGAGATTCGCAAGGCTCGACCCGAAGCGACGCAGACCATCGACATCTTCTCGTTCGTCGATGCCGGAGAGATTCCCCTTCAGCATTTCGATACACCGTATTATCTGAGCCCTGATAAACGGGGCGGAAAAGTGTATGCCTTGCTGCGCGAGACCCTAGCCAAGAGCGGCAAGGTCGCCCTGGCCACCGTGGTGTTGCATACCCGCCAGCACCTGGCGCTGCTGCGGGCGCTCGATGATGCGCTGGTGCTGATCACCTTGCGCTGGCCCGACGAGGTGCGCGGTATCGACAGCCTGGAGCTCGATACCAGCGTGACCGACGTCAAGCTGGACAAGAAGGAGATGGACATGGCCCGGCGTCTGGTCGAGGACATGAGCGGACCCTGGTCGCCTGGCGACTATCACGATGCGTTTCGCGAAACCATCATGGAGCTGGTGGAAGAAAAAGCCAGCAAGGGCAAGATCGCCAAGGTGGCCAAGGGGCAGGACGGCAAAGGCGAAAAAGGCGCGGACATCCTCGACCTCACCGAGCTGCTCAAGCGCAGCCTGGGTGGCAAGGGCAAATCGGAGGCCGCGCCAAAAAAGGCCACCAAGCGCTCGCGCAAGGCCTCCTAGGTCCAGCGGGGGCTTTGGAGCACCCCGCGCAGAATGACGTGTCAGGCGTCAGTGCGGCGCGCGCACGATGGTCTTGAGCAGATCTTCAGGGCTGATGTGCCCCACCACTGAACTGACGGCACTGCCCGGTGACGGAAGGTCGATGATGTGGTCTTTCATCCGCCCGACCACGTGCATCTCGCAGGGTTTGCAATCGAACTTCAAGGTCAGCACCTCATCGCCGTGGATCAGCTGCATGGGCGCGACCTTGGTGCGCACGCCCGTGACCCCCTTGGCCTGCTTGGGGCACAGGTTGAAAGAGAAGCGCAGGCAATGCTTGGTGATCATCACTGGCACCTCCCCGTGCTCCTCGTGGGCTTCATAGGCGGCGTCGATCAGTTTCACCCCGTGGCGGTGGTAGAAATCCCGTGCCTTCTGGTTGTAGACGTTGGCAAGAAACGACAGGTGCGCTTCGGGATACACCGGGGGTGGACTGGTCTCGGCCTTGCGCCGGCCCCTGGGATGAGCGGCGATCCGTGCGATGGTGAGCGCCTCGATGGCTTCGCGGCGCAGGGCCTTGAGCTGCGAGTTGGGGATGAAGTAGGCCTGGGGTGCGTCCAAGTCGATCCGTTCGGCGTGATACTGGGTGGTGCCCAACTGACCCAACAGGTCCTGCAGCTGATCGAGCGCTTGCTGTGGCTTGTTGGCCAGGCCGAACGGGCCCTCCAGCGCCACCTGTGCGGTGATGCCTTCCTCGCTGGTGACGCTCAGGGCCAGGCGCCGTTCGGTGAGCACGGCCAGCCACTGCACACCGACCCGGCGTTCCGACGAAGTGCGCTGCAGCGCCTGCTGCCAGTCATGATCCAGGTTGCGTGACAGCGGGTGATTGGGGCGCAGCTTGTGCAGGCCTTCGGGCATTTCGTTCGGTTCTACCCGGTAGCGGTAGCGCTGCAGGCCATTTTCCTCGAACTGACCACGCGGCTCGGCAATGTTGGCGCGAAACCCGAGCACCTCGCGTTTGACCAGCACGTTGAGACCGTCGCCATTGGTCAATGGCACCTCGGTGACCACCATCAGGTCGCGCTTGCCGACCTTCTCCACCACCCCGACCGGCAACCCGGTGAAGGTGGGCGAGTCGAAGGCGCCGATGTCGATCTTGCGGTCGCTGACGAAGTAGTCGGTGCTGCCGCGGTGGAAGGTCTTGTCCGGATCGGGGATGAAGAAGTGCTCGGTACGCCCGCTGGAAGCACGGGCCAGGTCGGTGCGGTCTTCCAGGATGGCGTCCAGTTCGCGGCGATAATGGGCGGTGATGTTCTTCACATAGCCCATGTCCTTGTAGCGGCCCTCGATCTTGAAGGAGCGCACGCCGGCGTCGACCAGATCACGCAGGTTGGCGGTCTGGTTGTTGTCCTTCATCGACAGCAGGTGCTTCTCGAAGGCGACCACCCGACCTTGGTCGTCCTTGAGGGTGTAGGGCAGCCGGCAGGCCTGGGAGCAATCCCCGCGGTTGGCACTACGACCGGTCTGGGCGTGGGAGATGTTGCACTGTCCCGAGAACGCCACGCACAGTGCGCCATGGATGAAGAATTCGATGGCCGCATCGGTCTGGGAGGCGATCGCGCGGATCTGCTGCAGATTCAGCTCGCGCGCCAACACCAGCTGCGAGAAACCGGCCTGATCGAGGAACCTAGCGCGCTCCAGAGTGCGGATATCGGTCTGGGTGCTGGCATGCAGCTCGATCGGCGGGATATCCAGCTCCATGACGCCCAGGTCCTGGACGATCAGTGCATCCACGCCCGCGTCGTACAATTGATGGATGAGCGCGCGGGCCGGCTCAAGCTCGTTGTCATGGAGGATGGTGTTGATCGTGGTGAACACGCGGGCGTGGTAGCGCCGGGCGAACTCGACCAGCTCGGCGATCTCGGCGACCTCGTTGCAGGCGTTGTGTCGCGCGCCGAAGCTGGGGCCGCCGATGTAGATGGCGTCGGCGCCATGCAGGATCGCTTCACGGGCGATGGCCACATCGCGGGCAGGGCTGAGCAGTTCCAGGTGGTTCTTTGGAAGGGACATGACGTTATAGGTTCGGGCTGGCACGGTTTGGCCGGCATTGTAGCGATGAAACGCTCGGGTCGCACCCTTGGCTGCCATGCGGGAGCGGCGGGCGTTCAGCGCTCGATCTGCCCCAGGCACTCGATCAGGCGCTGCGCGGCCGGCGACAAGCTGGTTTCGCTGCGCGTGATCACGCCCAGTTCTCGCTGCAGGGCGGGTTCGTCCAGGTGGCGCCGTACCAGGCGGCCTAGGCCGTCGTCGGCCGACTCCGGGAGCAAGGTGATGCCCAGCCCGTTGCGCACCAGGGCCAGAACGGTCGACATGTAGTTGGCTTCCAGGGCGACATGCAGGGTCAGGCCCCGCGTGCGGAACAACTGTTCGATTTGCGTGCGCACGCTGCTGTCACGGCCGGTGAGCACCATGGGCTGGCCCTCCAGCGCCACCAGGTTCAGCGGACCGTTGGCCAGCGGATGATCCGCCGGTACGAACAGAGACAGACGATCGTGCAGCAGCGGCGTGAAGTTCAGCCCGTGGTCGAATCGGCTGCGCACGCCCAACCCGAAATCCACATCGCCGTCGCGCACGCGCTCGACGATGCGCTCGGCCACCAGGTCGCGCAGACGCACTTCGATGCCGGGATACGCCTGCTGAAACACTGCCAGACGCTCGGCCAGCGCGCCTGCGCAGAGCGAGGGCAGCGCGGCCACCGTCACCACCCCGCGGCGCACAGCGGCCAGGCCGTGGCTGGCGGAGACGATGTTCGCCAGGTCCAGCAGCAGCTTCTCCATCGCCGGCAATGCTTCGCGGCCTGCGGCGGTTAGGGCGACATGGCGTGGGCTGCGTTCGAGCAACAGCACGCCCAGCCAGGCTTCGAGCTGGCGGATCTGCACGGTCAACGCGGAGGGCGACAAGTGCAGCGCATCGGCAGCGCGCGCGAAGTTGCCGTGTTCGACCACGGTGATGAACGCACGAATGTGCTGCAGGGCGTTTTTCATTGTGTTTTTTCGAATGTGCAGGTGGGTAAATTGCAATTTACACGCCGCACCAAGGATTCCGATACTCGGCACAACAACAAAAACAATTCGGAGCCACCCTATGCTCGCCCTGTACGGCGTCATTACCATCCTGTCGCTGCTCATCGCAGTGATGAGCAAACGTCTCTCACCCCTGGTCGCACTGATCGCCTTTCCCATCGCCGCCGCGTTGCTGGCGGGGTTCGGCCTGCAGACCAGCGGCTTCATTCTGGCGGGCATCAAGAACGTCGCCCCGGTGGTCGGCATGTTCATCTTCGCCATCCTGTTCTTCGGTGTCATGACCGATGCCGGAATGCTCGATCCGATCATCGATCGCATTCTGCGCGCGGTGGGTACGCGCCCTACCCGAATCGTCATGGGCACCGCGCTGCTGGCGCTGCTGGTGCACCTGGATGGCTCGGGTGCGGTGACGTTCCTGGTCACGGTCCCGGCGATGCTGCCGCTGTACACGCGACTGGGGATCGACCGAAGGATCCTGGCCTGCGTGGCGGCGATGGCCGCAGGGGTCAACTTCCTGCCCTGGACCGGCCCGGTATTGCGCTCCTCCGCCGCGCTGCACGTGTCGGTCGCCGAGCTGTTCCAGCCGTTGATACCGGTGCAGGTCGTTGGGCTGGTGTTCGTCTTTGCCTGCGCCTATTGGCTGGGTCGCCGTGAGGAGAAGCGCCTGGGGCTCACTGCCGGGGCGCCGGGCGGAATTGCGCCACAGCGCTTGCTGAGCGCCGAGGAGCAGTTACTGCGCCGCCCGCGGCTGTTCTGGCCGAATCTGCTGCTGACCCTGGTGGTGATGGCCGTGATGATCGCCGGCTGGGTCGACCCGGTGGTGATGTTCATGCTCGGCACCGTCGCTGCACTGTGCCTGAACTACCCGCGCGTGGAGCACCAGCGCGAGCGCATCGATGCCCATGCCAAGACGGCCCTGACCATGGCCAGCATCCTTCTGGCTGCCGGCGTGTTCACTGGCATCATGCAAGGCACCGGCATGCTCAAGGCCATGGCCGAGGTGGCAGTGCAGCAGATCCCGGCAGGGCATGGTCGATTGATCCCGGCGCTGGTGGGGTTCGTGTCCATGCCCCTGAGCCTGCTGTTCGACCCTGACTCGTTCTATTTCGGGGTGATGCCGGTGATCGCCGAGGTCGGTCGCTCCCTGGGTGTCGACCCGGTACAGGTGGCCCAGGCGTCCTTGCTGGGGGTGCACACCACCGGGTTCCCCGTCAGCCCGCTGACCCCGGCCACGTTCCTGCTGGTGGGGCTGTGCAAGCTGGATCTGGCCGACCATCAGCGCTTCACCCTGCCATTTCTGTTCGCCGCGTCCGTGCTGATGACCTTGGCCGCGCTGGCATTGGGAGTCTTCTGAACATGAATACCTTGCGAATCGGTGCCGGTGCCGGCTATTCCGGCGACCGCCTCGAACCTGCGGTGGAACTGGCGCGTCACGGCCGGTTGGACTACCTGATCTTCGAATGCCTGGCCGAGCGCACCATCGCCCTGGCCCAGCAGGCGCGCCTGGACGATCCGGCCGGTGGTTTCGACCCGCTGCTGGCGGCGCGCATGCGCGCGGTGCTGCCCTACACGCGCAATACCGAACGTCGCCTGCGCATCATCACCAACATGGGTGCGGCCAATCCCCGGGGCGCTGCGGCCGAGGTGCTTCGGATCGCCACGGAACTGGGCCTGCACGGGCTGAAGGTCGCGGCAGTGGAGGGCGACGATGTACTGCCGATCCTGATCCGCCACCCTGAGTGGCTGCTGGACAATGGCCAGACCGTCGCCGACCTCGGCCAGCGACTGGTATCGGCCAATGCCTATCTGGGCGTGGAAGGCATCGTCCAGGCGCTGGCCCAGGATGCCGATGTGGTGATCACTGGGCGCGTCGCCGATCCGTCCCTGTTCCTGGCGCCGCAGGTGCACCATTTCGGCTGGGCTGCGCAGGACTGGCAGCGCCGCGGCCGGGGCACCCTGACAGGGCACCTGCTGGAATGCGCCGGCCAGGTCAGCGGCGGCTACTTCGCCGATCCAGGCGTGAAGGAGGTGCCTGGCCTGGCCAGGCTAGGCTTCCCCTTCGCCGAGATCGATGCCGACGGCCTGGCCACGCTGGGCAAGGTCGCTGGCAGCGGCGGGCGCATCGATGTCGCGACCTGTACCGAGCAACTGCTGTACGAGGTGCATGACCCGCGGCATTACCTGACGCCGGACGTCACCGCCGACTTTTCCGCCGTGCGTTTCGAGGTCTGCGGACCGGACCAGGTGCGTGTCAGTGGGGGGGGCGGTAGGGAGCGCCCCTCACAGCTCAAGGTCACCGTGGGCTATCGCGATGGCTGGATCGGCGAGGGGCAGATTTCCTATGGTGGCCCCAATGCCGTTGCACGGGCGCGCCTGGCCGGACGCATCGTGCAGGAGCGTTTGGCACTGACAGGTGTGGTCTGCGAGGACCTGCGCTGTGACCTGATGGGGGTCGACTCGCTGCATGGCAGCACATTCGGGCAGGGCGGCGAGCCTTGGGAGGTCCGCCTGCGCGTCGCGGCGCGCTGCTGCGACCGGAGTGCTGCCCAGGCGGTCGCCAACGAGGTCGAGACCTTGTACACCAACGGTCCGGCTGGCGGGGGTGGCGCTACCCGGCAGGTGCGCGAGGTGCTGGCGGTGGCCAGCCTGTTCGTTTCCCGAGAGCTGACGGCTCCCAAGGTCCATCTGGAGCGCTGCCCATGAGCCAGCCTTTGCACACGCTCGCCCACACCCGCACCGGGGACAAGGGCGATACCTCGAACATTTCGGTGATCGCCTACCGCGAAGAGGATTACTCGCTGCTCGAGCAGAGGCTCACGGCCGAGCGGGTGGCGGCCTGGTTCGCCCACCTGCGCGATGAGTCGGCAGGCCCGGTGCTGCGTTACGAAGTACCTGGGCTCAAGGCGCTGAACTTCGTTCTGCCCGGCCTGTTGCGCGGTGGCGTGACGCGCTCGTTGGCGCTGGATGCCCATGGCAAGTGCCTGGGCGCCGCGTTGCTGGCCATGCAGATCTGATCGTTGTGCCGCAGGCGAATCGCTGGACCCGCCGGCGGCTCAAATGTCAGCCCTTGGCTGCCATGGCCGTGACCTCGACCTTCATGCCTTCGAAGGCCAGCGCTGCTACGCCAACCGCGGCGCGCACCGGCCAGGGCTTGGCGAAGAAGCGCTGGTAGACCTGGTTGAACACCGCGCGGTCGGCCATGTCGGTCAGGTAGATGGTCAGGTGCAGCACCCGATCCATGGAGCTTCCGGCGCGTTCGAGGGCATCCTTGAGCGCTTGCAGGGTACATTCGCACTGGGTGGCGATATCGCCCAGCTCCAGTTCACCGTCGGCGCGCACTGGAATCTGCGTGGTCACCAGCACGCCGTTGTATTCGGCGACATCGGAAGAAATGGACTCGACGTCCGGGTCGGGCGTGAAGGTGATGCCTGTCTGGGCCATGGTTCGCTACCTTGCTGATGAGGAAAAAGCGCAAGCCTACGCGAGCCACTCGCAGGGGTCGAGTGGAGCAGCCAGGACGATTGGCGTTGAATTCCCCAGGCCGCCCCCGCAGAATCGCGGCAGTTTTCAGGCAAGGGGTGGGTGTTGAACGAACAGACATTGTCTCAGCGGCTCGAACACGTGGCGGCACAGGTTCGGCCAGGGGCGCGCCTGGCGGACATCGGCTCGGACCATGGCTACCTGCCCGTCGCCTTGGCGTTGCGCGGCAAATTGGAGGCTGCGGTGATCGGCGAAGTGGCGGTGACGCCTTTCGAGTCGGCCCGGCGCAACGTGCGCCGCAACTACCTGAGCGAGCGGATCACCGTACGCCTGGCCGATGGCCTGGAGGCCATCGAGCCCAGCGACCGCATCGATACCGTCAGCCTGTGCGGCATGGGTGGCGAGACCATCGTGCAGATCCTGGACAGGGGCGTGGAGCGCTTGCAAGGTCGCCCGCGGCTGGTGCTGCAGCCCAACGGCGGCGAGCCGGCGCTCCGTCGATGGCTGATGGAGCATGGTTATCGCATCGTCGCCGAGCAGGTGGTACGGGAAAACCGCTTCGACTACGAGATCATCGTCGCAGCGCCTGGCGAGCCGGCGCACTACAGCGGCGAAGAGCTGCTGTTCGGGCCTTTGCTGATGCGCGAGAAGAGCCCGGCCTTCCTCGACAAATGGCAGCGCATGCGCCGCCAACGGCAGATGGCCCTGGCCAATTTCGCCCGCGCGCGGGATGTGCCTCAGGCCAAGGCGCAGCTGTTCGCGCAGCACCTGGACTGGATCGACCGGCTGCTGGCATAAGGGACAGGCCAGCGGTCCCGCGCTCATGCTAGATTCTCACTCTCAGTGCCAGGCTCGACCACAGGACCGCCAACCATGGACATGCTGCATGCGATGCGCACTTTCGCCCGCGTGGTGGAGTGCGGCAGCTTCGCCGGCGCCGCCAGCGCGCTGGACATCTCTGCAGCACAGGTCTCGCGCATCGTCGCGGAGCTGGAAAAGCAGTTGCAGACGCGTCTGCTGCACCGCACCACTCGCCGCTTGCGCATGAGCGAGGCGGGCGAGCGCTTTCTCGAACGGTGCCGACAGATCATGCTGCTCACCGAAGAGGCGGTCGACGAGGCCCGCGGCGCCCATCTCACCCCCAGAGGTCGCCTGCGGGTGCATTGCACCCATGGCCTGGGGCTGCTGATGATGCCGCTGGTAGCGCGCTACAACGCCAGTTGCCCCGAGGTGGTGATGGAGTTGACCCTGTCCCAGCGCAACCCCGACCTGTTTGCCGAGGGGCATGACGTGGTGATCGCCATCGGCCAGGATCTGCCGGATTCGCAGCTGATCGCCATCCCTTTGGGCCGCATTTACAGCGTGCTGTGCGCGTCCCCCGACTATCTGGCTCGACATGGGCTGGCGCAGCGCCCCGAAGACCTGCGCAACCACGTATGCCTGCGTACGGTGGATCCGCTGTTCGAGGAAGACTGGACGTTTGCTGAAGGCGAGCAGGGCTGTGTGATCCATCCGCAGGACACTTTTCTGACCAATGTGGCGGATGCCATGGTCAAGGCTACGGAACTGGGCATGGGTGTGGGCCTGTTGCCCTTCTATTCGGCGAGTCAGGCACTGCAGGAAGGTCGACTGCTACGCTTGCTGGCACCGTATCGGCTGCGTCAGCGGGAGATCTATGCGATCTACCCATCGCGTCACTATCTGGACGCGAAAGTGCGCACCTGGCTGGACTTTCTCAAGGAGCAATTGCCCTTGTTGTTCGAGGCTCATGAGCATCGGGTGGACGATTGTGCCTGCTGGCGTTGACGTCCACCCGAGCGGGTCAGTTCTTCGGTGATTCTGCCTTGCCGCCGGTGTGACCAGCGCCACTGCCAGTGGCTTCGCCCGTGCTGCTGGACCCACCGGTGCTGCCATCGGCCGCACCCGCGGCACTAGGATCGCTGCTGTCGTTGTCGCGAGTACCACCCGGGTTGTTCACGCTGCTGCCGTGACCCGGCATCTTGCTCTTCTGCACCTCGGCATTGCTGGCAGGAGCCTTGGGATCGGCGCTATGGGTGTCGGTGGCGGCGAAGGCAGCACTGGAAGCCATGCCGATGGCCAGAGCGAGTAGAAGCGGACGAGTGCGAACCATGGTGAATCTCCTGTGAGTGGTCGTCATTCGTTCGGCTGCCGGGGCGTTGCGGGGTGCCCGGTAGCCGACGAACGGTCGTGGGCCTGGCCCACGGCAGGCATCACTCAGGCAGGTTCACCACGGTTGGGGGTTGCGCTTTCGCCTGTGACCGCATCGACGATCGGCGGGTGATCCTGGGCCGCGTGGATCAGTTCCTCGGTCATGCGCAACTCGGCACCAGTTGGCGAGAAGGTCGCGGCAGGGGCGAAAGGCGCCTGGTGCTCCGGCGCAGGACGCTTGCCCCGACGCCACATGAAGCAGCTCACCATGGCCAGATTGACCACGGCGAAGGCCCAGAACAGGCCTGCTTCACCGTAGGAGGTCATCACCGGGGAGATCGCCAGGGGGCTCATCGCCGATCCCAGGGAGTTGATCAGCAGCAAGCCCTGGATCATGGGCACCAGCGCGTCCATGGGCGCGCGGTCTGCCGCCAGGCTCACCGACACCGGATAGATCGCGAACACGCCACCCCCGAACAGGAACAGCGCGGCCGGCAACCACACGGAGGTGGAGGGCAGCAGCAGGATCACCAGCGAAAGCACCACGCACACCGCTGCGAGGGTGATGAGCACGTCCTGGCGATCCTTGCGGTCCGACCAGCGGCCGACCGGGTACTGCAGCAGCATGGCGCCCAGGATCACCCAGGCCATCATGTGGCCGACCTCTCCGACGTTCAAGCCGATGCGTTGCAGGTACAGAGGCAACAGCGCATACACCGCCGCGATGGCCACGCCCGAGCCGAAACAGCCGACCAGGCCGCTGGGGGTGACGCCCAACAGCTGACGTGGCTTGAGCGGCTCGACCTGTTCGAGCAAGGGCGAGACGCGCGGCAGGATGACGATGGGCAGTACCGACAGCGCTGCCAGCATGCCGGCCACGGTAAACGGCGCGCTGCTGCCCAGGCTGACCAGTTCACCGAGCAGAGCCTGGCCGAGCACGCCGGCGCCATACAGGGCGATCATGTACAGCGCCAGCAGGCGACCGCGGATCTTGGCGTCGCCGGCCAGCAGCAACCAGCTTTCGATGACCAGGAAGACTCCGACCGTAGCCCAACCATTGAGCAGGCGCAGGGCGAACCAGCCCCAGGTGTCGACGAACAGCCCTTGCAGCAGAATGGTGGCGGCGATCAGCGAAGCGAAGCTGCTGTAGGCGCGGATGTGACCGATGCGCAGGATGAGGCGGTCGTTGAAGATGGCGCCGAACGTCAGGCCGATGAAGAAGCCCGAGGACACGATGCCGATCATCGTCGCCGATTCGCCGGCTTCGCCAAGGCGCAGGGTGGTCAGGGAGTACAGTAGGCCGTTGCCCAGGGCAATGATGAACAGCCCGAGCAGGGGTGCCAGCGCCATGGCCAGCAAACGCGGAGACATAGTTACCTCAAGTGATCGATCAGCGGATGAGCCTTTTCGATGACACAGGCCGGCGTCCCCGGTCAGGCCGGGGTCGAGGCTGTGCGTAGAGGCCGGAGCGGGATGAGACCAGGGCAAGACTCAACCGCAGACCCGTGGTGGCGGGTCAGGCGGGGTCGGTTGAGCCTGTTGCACATGCGCGATGTGGCTTAGGCACGGACATTGTCATTGCTGCCGGTAGTGACCGTCTTGGGCGACTGGGCGAAAAGTGCGCGGCATTCTACGTCCTGGCCGGGTCTCTGGCCAGGGGCTGGAGGGTGCGACAGGGCGCCGCACCCTCGGTGGGCTCAGGAGGAAGGCGTCGCAGCCTGGTCTTGGCCAGTGGGGGCCTGCGCTTGCTCCTGGGTCGGGTGCGCAGCGGTCTCCTTGGCCAGGGCTTGCTGTTTCTGTTGCTGTTGCTGCATTTGCAGTGCCCAGCGGTCGTGGTGCTCCTGCAGACGCTCGGCGCCACCCTCGGCGAAGGCGCTGGCCATGGTGGTGGTGGTCAGAAGGGCCAGGATCAGGGGTAGGGCTTTCATTCGAGGTTCTCCATTATCGGGTTGAGGTGGGGTCGTGTCTGGACCGATAGGGCGATGATGGAGGGCCTGGATTTTCTCAGGATTAACTGAGATTGGTTTTTTGCTTTCAGGGGCTGCTGGGCTGGAAAAGCGATTCAGCTACCTGAACGACCGATCGGTTCACATTTACCTGGCAGTGTTCACCGGTAGGGGTCGGTTTGCGGAGGATTCGATCCTGTCATGCCGAGCGCAGGTACCCGTCGGCCTGGGGCTACTCTTTTGAGATCCGTCTCATATCTGCTGCCGACGATCGACCGCATCCTTGTGTGCAGCTACTCACCTAGACCACACCAAGGATCCTGCCCATGAATCTTCGCACTACCGCACTCGCCATCGCGGCCTTGATCGCCGCCCCGGGCCTCGCTTCAGCCGCCAACACCATCAACTTCAGCGGCGAAGTCACCGATCAGACCTGCTCGGCGGTCGTGGATGGCAACACCGACCCGACGGTCGTGCTGCAAAGCGTTCCGGTCAGCGCTCTGAACGGTACCGTCGGCAAAACCGCGGGTGAAACCAGCTTCACGCTGCGGTTGACTGGCTGCGTGGCACCGACCGGCAGCAGCGAGCATTTCACTGCCGTTTTCCAGGCGACCAATCCCACCAGCGCCGGCAACCTGACCAACACCGCCAGTGGCGGCGCCAGCGGTGTCGCACTGCAAGTGCTCGAAGCCCCTGGCGGGACGAAGCTCGACCTGGCAGGCAATGCCGCTGTCGAGGCAGGCGATATCGTCCTGGCCAGTGGTCAGAGCAGTGCCAGCCATGACTACGCGGTGCAGTACGTGGCCGAAGCCGCCGCCGTCACCCCTGGCCCGGTACTTGGCTCGGTCACCTACACCCTGCGCTATGAGTGATGGGTGGGCACCCGTCAGGGTGCCGTCTCCCTTCGAGTCTGGTCGCTGCGTCTGCACGCCTGATCTTCTTCCTTGGCACTGACTGATGAACATCCACTTCCTGCATCCACTGCGCGCTGTTGCGACCACGCTTGCCTTGTCGATGAGCATGGTGGCTTCACCTGCGGCCGTCGCCAGCGTGGTAATCACCGGCACCCGGGTGATCTACCCCGGCGATGCTCGCGAGAAAACGCTCCAACTGACCAATGAAGATGCCTTTGCGAACGTGGTGCAAGCCTGGGTCGACATCGATGACCCGGCATCCAGCCCCGACACGGCAGATGCGCCATTCATGGTCAATCCGCCGGTGTCGCGCATGGCCCCTGGCAGCGGGCAGAGCCTGCGTTTGATGTATACCGGACCTGCCCTGGCGCAGGATCGCGAGTCGCTGTTCTATCTGAACGTACTGCAGATTCCACCTCGCAACACGGCCAATGGCGACCGCAACCAGATGCTGCTGATGCTGCGCAATCGGCTCAAGCTGTTCTACCGCCCGCCGGGAATAGTCGGTAGCGTCGACACGCTGCACGAGCAGTTGCGCTTTCAGTTGGTGCAAGGTGCCGAACGATGGTACGTCGAAGTCCGGAACGACAGCGGCTACCATGCATCTTTCGGCAGTGCGGCATTGCGTATCGGCGATCGGACGGTGGCGTTGCAGGCTATGATGGTGCCACCCATGAGCACCGTGCAGTGGGCACCCACGGCCATGGCGACACTGCCGGCTGGCAGACCTCAGCTGCAGGCGCAATTGATCAACGACTTCGGCGCGCGCATCGATATTCGACATGATCTCGCCCGTTGAGTGCCGTACCTCCCGGCCACGCCGCTGGCTGTTGGGCAGTGTCGCGCTGGTGTACGCGACGCTGGCCGATGCCGAATCGGCGTATCGCTTCGACGACGATCTGTTGATGGGCTCGAGCCTGGGCGGTGGGCAGTTGACACGCTTCAATCGCGCAGATCGAGTCGATCCGGGGCGTTACCACGTCGACCTGTACGTCAACGATCACTACGCGCACCGCGGCGATGTCGAGTTCCGCGAGCAGGGCCAGGCTGTGCAACCTTGTCTGACTGAGCAGTGGCTGAATCAGTACTTGGGCGTCAAAGCCAAGCCAAACGCCATGGCCAGTGGGTGCGTCGACCTGCCGGCGCGCCTGCCCGGTGCGACCTACACACTCGATACTGCGCGGCTGCGCCTGGACCTGTCGATCCCACAGGCATTGCTCGATCTCAAGCCGCAAGGCTATGTCGATCCCCGCCAATGGAATGCCGGGAGCAGCGTAGCTTTTGCCAACTACGACGCCAATGTCTACCGCTCCCGCTACCAGACCTCAGGCAGTGGCCAGTCCGACTATGGTTACCTGGGGCTGGACAGTGGTTTGAACCTGGGTTTGTGGAGGCTGCGCCACCAGTCCAACTACACCTACTCCCGCTATGACGGCAGGGTGACCCAGGCCTGGAACTCGGTGCGCACCTACGCTCAGCGCGCTGTTCCGAGCCTGCGTAGCGAGCTGACGCTGGGCGACAACTTCACGCGGGGCAATCTGTTCGGCAGTGCCGCCTACAGGGGACTGCGCCTGGAGAGCGACGACCGGATGCTGCCTGATTCCCAGCGCCAGTACGCGCCACAGGTACGCGGTACCGCCAGAGGCAATGCACGGGTGGTGATCAGCCAGAATGGCCAGAAAATCCACGAAACCACGGTAGCGCCAGGGCCATTCCTGATCGATGACCTTTACGGCACGGCCTATGGCGGCGATCTGGATGTCCAGGTGATCGAGGCCGATGGCGACGTGTCACGCTTCACCGTGCCCTTCGCCGCCGTGCCTGAGTCGATTCGCCCCGGCTTGTCGCGTTACTCGGCCACGCTCGGCCAAGTGCGACAGAACGAGCAGAACCAGGGCGGATTCGCCGAACTCACCTACCAGCGCGGACTCAACAATGCGCTTTCGGCCAACCTGGGCACCCGGGTCGCTGAAGACTATCTGGCCATACTTGGCGGTGGTGTGTGGGCGACACGCCATGGCGCTTTCGGCTTGAACAGTACTTTTTCCAGCGCCAGGATCGAAAACCATCAGCGCAACCAAGGCTGGCGCCTAGGCCTGAATTACAGCCGAACCTTCCAACCCACCCAGACCACGCTGACCTTGGCGGGGTATCGCTACTCCACCGAAGGATTTCGTGACCTGACCGATGCGCTTGGTGTTCGCCGTGCGAACAGACAAGGCCAGAACTGGGACTCGAACAGCTTCAGGCAACGCAATCAGCTGACGTTGTTGATCAACCAGGCCCTGGGCAGCTACGGCAACCTCTATCTGTCCGGGTCGTCCAGCGATTACTACGATGGCAAGAGCCGTAATACGCAGCTGCAGTTCGGCTATTCCAGCACGTGGCGTCAACTGAGCTACAGCCTGGCTTACTCCCGCCAGCAGACCACCTGGTATCGGGACATTGAGCATCCTGTCGAGACTGCCTTGGCGCCCCACCTCAGCGACCAGCACGGCAGTAGCCGCACCAACGCCCTGACCCTGACACTGTCGATGCCTTTGGGCATGTCCAGCCGCGCGCCAAACCTGACTTCGATGGTTGCCAGCCGCTCTGGCGACAATCGGGGGAACACGTATCAGACCGGCCTGAACGGCACCTTCGGGCAAGACCGCAGCACCAGCTATGCCGTGGCTGCAGGCCATGGCGACGGGGCTGCGGGGACCGACTGGAGCGCCAATCTGCAGCAGCAGGGCAGCCTGGCCACCGTGAATGCGGGCTACTCGCAAAGCGACAGCTATCGTCAGCTCAACGTTGGCCTGCGCGGCGCGGCGGTGGCACATGCGGGGGGAGTCACACTGGGGCCTTACGTGGGCGATACTTTCGCTCTGGTCGAGGCCAAAGGGGCCAGCGGCGCGGTCATCCGCGGTGGCCAGGGCGCCCGCGTGGACCGTGACGGCTATGCCGTTGTCCCGTCGCTGACCGCTTACCGCTACAACTCCATCAGCCTGGACCCCAGTGGGCTCGACCAGGAAACCGAGCTGTTGGAAACCGAGCGCAAGGTCGCGCCTTATGCTGGCGCTGCCGTGCACGTCACCTTCAAGACCCTCAGCGGTCATCCGTTGTTGATCCGTGCTCGTTTGAGCGACGGCTCATCCTTGCCGCTGGGCGCCGAGGTGTTCGACGACCAGGGCGTGAATGTCGGCATGGTCGGGCAGGGCGGCCAGGTGTATGCCCGCGCCGAAGGCGACCAAGGCCAGCTGAGCGTGCGCTGGGGCCCGCGTGTCGAGGACGGGTGCCGCCTGCCGTACGACATCAGGGCGCAAGCGCCCGTCGCACGACAGGCGCTGTGGCGCCTGCAAGCCACCTGCACCCTTTCAGGAAATGAACCATGAGACGCATTCTGCAGCTGTTGCCGCTGATCCTGTCGCTGCTCGGGCACGACACCTGGGCTACCTGTTACCGTGTCACAGCGGTGGGTTCGGCAACCACCACCGACCTGGCGGCCATCCGTCCGGGCGAGGGCACGGCCAGGGCCTGGCCTGGAGCGTGCACGGGCGCTTGCAATGGATCGATGGGCCTGCCCAGCGTGATCAATGTCAGCGATCCGAGCTTCATGCCCTATCCCGCGTTGATCGCCAGCTCGGTCACCCCCTTCACCCAGTACGGCGCAGCCGGCGGTTATGACCCGGAGCAGGTGCTGTTTCGCTGCGCAGCCAGCGACCCGGTCTATGAAATGTTCTCGCTCAACGGCGACGATCCCTACAGCGGCTGGTTCCAGGGCGGCGACAGCGTCGGCAATGGGATCGGCCTGCAAGCGGCTTACCGTACGGCCTGGCCGAACGTGCTACTGCGCCTGACCCACATGGAAACGGGGCAGTATTTCACCGACGTATGGCGCGAGCGGCTGCTGACCGGCCTGGACATCGACTCGCGAGGCTATCAGTTGGTCAAGGCAAAGAACCTCAGTGCCGTACGCGCCGAGTTGTTCAGCGCACCGATCGATCCCACCTACAGTTACTACAGCGCAACGACACCCTCGCAGATCTACGGCTATCCCGAGCCCTCCGGCTACATCGCGATCAAGGGGCCCGGGCTGAGCTACCCCACGGTGGGCCAGACGCACTATGGCAACTGGGCAGGCTGGTACGCCAACTGGCCTGGATCCCTGTCGCTGTTCAACAAAGTCACGCTCAAGCGTTTTCCCACTTGCGCTGTGACCACCGTCACGCCGTACGTGGTGTTCCCGAGCATGTCCCTGAACGAGGTGAACGCCGGCGGCAGTCGCGAGCTGCCGTTTCAGGTGTCTTTGCGGTGTCAGAGCGGTGCGGTCAATGGCACGGGTGTCAATGCCACGGCGCTGGGCATCAAGGTCTCCAGCGGTGCCTTGGCCGCCTCTTCTGCATTGGGCTTGCTCAACGCCCAAGGGGGTCTGTCGTATCTGGTCTCCGACCGTTACGGACAGCCAGGCATGGCTGAGGGTGTCGGCATTCGCCTGCTGCGTGATGGCAGCCCGATGACCCTTCTGGCGAATGAGGACTCAGCCAATGGCAGCGCTGCACAAGCCCGTGGCTGGTACCCGGTCATCGGCACCGGTGCCGACCAGACGGCCAGCGCGAGTGGCATCGTGCATTACACCGAAACGTTCCGTGCGCGGCTGGAAAAGCTGAGGTCCGGCACCCAGCCCACGGTCACGGCTGGTCGAATAGAGGCGACGGCGCAGGTGATCATCCGTGTCCAGTGAGCGCCTGCGTGTTCTCTTGGTGGCGCTGATCTGGACTGCGAGCCTGCAAGCCTGCGCAGGTGTGACGGCCGAACGCACCCGCCTGATCCTCGAACAAGGCCAACGTGAGGTTTCTCTGGCGCTGGTCAATCAGAACACCTATCCAGTGCTCGTGCAGACCTGGATCGACGACGGCGCGGTGGATGCCGAGCCCGATACCGCCGAGGCGCCTTTCATGCCCCTGCCTGCAGTGTTTCGCCTGGAGCCAGGCCAGCAGCGCAGTGTGCGGGTACTGGCCACCGGCCAAACCCTCGCCAGCGACCGTGAGTCGTTGTACTGGCTGAACCTCTACGAGATCCCGCCCAGAACCGACGCCGAGCCCGGCGATGGCCAGGCGCGGCTGACGGTCACCCTGCGGACCCAGATGAAGGTCATCTACCGCCCGACGGCGCTCAAGGCCGATGCCGAGCGCGCACCCGAGCAGCTGCGCTTCACCCGGACGGACAACAGCGTCCAGGTAGAGAACCCCACGCCTTACTACATCACGCTGGCCGACCTCAGCGTACGTGGCAGGACGATCACATCGCTGGGTGGTGCAACCCTGGCGCCGTTCTCCCGGCACCGGTTCGCGACTGTGGCGGCGTCCCCGAGGCCTGACGATGAAGTGGCCTATCAGTGGATAGACGATGGAGGCAACGATCAGCTGGCCACGTCCAGGTTGCGGTGAAAGCCGATGACCTCGCCTGAGAACGGGCCTTTTGAGATCCGTCTTATTCTACCGCTTCCTCAGCCCATCTAGCCTGGGTGGATGAACGCCGCACACTTGATCCCCACCGCCCACTGGAACCTGTCGACGCCGCTTACCGCACGCGCGCTCTTGCGGCTTTTTGCCATAACCCTGGTGGCCGGCGTGTGCGTCGGCGCCTACAGCTACCTGCGTCTGGCGCTCGATCAGGACATCTCGCTGCATCGGCGATACATGAATGAAGCGGTGTTCGATGCCCAGAGCTTCTTCGTCAGCCGCCAGACGCTGCTCAAGAGCCTGGGGCTATCAACCGTCCGTCACCGCGACGCGACACAGGCGGTGATCGGTGACATACCTGAAGAGGAGGTGCACTTGCGCCTGGGCAATGGCCGGGAGATCTGGAGTCTGTGGTTGACACGACGAGTGCTCGATCATCTGAGCGCCAGCCAGGTCAATCTGATCTACGTCCCGCATACCCGCGGCGGTCAAGTGCAACGTCTGTTCAGCTCGGTCTCGGCCGGCGAGACGACCCCTTTGGCCGATCTCGCGCCAGGCATCGTGCAACGGATACGCGATGCCGACGACGATCCTGCCCGTAACGAGCTATGGCTGACCGCTGCGGGTCGGCTGGATTCGCCCCTGTACCTCTTCATTCGTCTGGACGAGCGGGACCTGGCGTCCGGCTGGCTGGGCATCGAGGTAGAGGGACCTGACCTGATCAAGGCCTTGCAACACAAGCAGGCCGGTGATTTCAAGCTGCTCGATGGCAGTGGCCAGCTCATCGTCAGCAATGCGCTGCAACACCATGCGCCCGCCCGTTCGCTCAGCGAACAGCACAGGACCCACAGCTTCGGCTGGGAAGGAGGGCAGTGGCTGCCCGAGCGCCTGACGATTCGCAAGCCCCTGGACTATGCCGGTTGGCAGATCGTCTACAGCCTGCAATTGCGCTCGCTGTTGCCGGCGCTGGCCATGCCGGCTGCCCTGGCCTTGCTCAGCTGCCTGCTGACGATTTTGTCGATGCTGTGGTTGGTACGCCGTATCGAGCAGCGGCTGATCGCGCCGGCCGCGGCGCGCATCGACGCGCTGGTGGAAAGCGAAGCGTTCAGCAGTGCCGTGATCCGCATCGCACCTGTCGCCTTGTGTGTGCTGCGCCGTACCGACGGCGCCATGGTACTGGAGAATCCCCTGTCTGAGCGATGGCTAGGGCAGGGCGACGAGCGCGCACGGCTGTGCCGTGACTGGGTGGATCGCGCCTTTGGCCTGGCCAGCAGCAAGAGCACGGCCGAGGAGCAGCAGATGGCCGATGGCCGCCACCTCTACCTCAGTTATGCTGCCACCCGCTATCGCGGTGAGGAGGTGCTCATCTGCGCCTTCAGCGATATCACCGAGCGCAAGTCTATCGAATTGGCGTTGCAACAGGCGCGCACGCTGGCCGATGCCGCGAACGAGGCCAAGACGCTGTTCCTGGCGACCATGAGCCATGAGATCCGGACGCCGCTGTACGGCGTGCTCGCGACCCTGGAACTGCTCGGACGGACGCAACTCGACGATCGCCAGCGCGGCTATCTCGACGCGATCGAGGGGTCATCAGCCACGCTGTTGCAGCTGATTTGCGATGTGCTGGAGGTGTCGAAGATCGAAGCGGGACAATTGGCCCTTGAACTGAGCGCATTCTCGCCACTGGAACTGACCGAGGATCTGCTGCAGAGCTGCGCGGGCGCGGCGCAAACCAAGGGGCTGCAGCTCTTGGGTTTTCTCGACCCCGAGGTGCCGGTGCAGGTGATGGGTGATGCCACGCGCACGCGGCAGGTGCTCGGGAACCTGTTGAGCAACGCGGTCAAGTTCACCGCCAAAGGGCGCATCGTCGTGCGTCTGGACCTGATCGAGCAGGGCCAGCGGCAACTGCTGCGCTGGCAGGTGGTGGACACCGGCCAGGGCATACCTGCCGCTGACCAGGCGCACCTGTTCGAGCCGTTCTTCCAGAGCGGCAACCGTACCAATCTGGTGGCTGGCACCGGATTGGGCCTGTCGATCTGCAAGCGCCTGGTGGACTTGATGGATGGTGCATTACGGGTTTTCAGCGAACCGGGATTGGGCAGCAGCTTTGCCTTCACCCTGCCTCTGGAAGCGATTGCCGAGCACCCACAGCATGCCTGGGTCGAGCCGCTGCTCGATGAATGGGTGTACGTGGAGTGCGTCAACGTTCAGGTGGCCGAGCACGCCGCGGCCTGGCTTCGGCACTGGGGCGCCCGCGTGCAGGTTGGTGTGCCCGACATGACGCAGGTGCCCAGCGATGCCGTACTCGTCGAACTGTGCATCGACGCGTCCAGCCGGGTAGTGTGGCCGCAGTGGCCAGGCACGTGCGTGCTGGTCTGCGCTGACAGCCACGGCATGCTGAGGGTCACGCCGCGACGCTGGCACGTGGGGCTCAATAGCCTGCGCGGGCTCAACCAGGCGGTGAGTCAGGCGCAGGGTACGCCGCCTGCGGTGAGCACCGGCGCGCCAGCATCGCTGCATGAGCCGTCCCTGCACCTGCGCGTACTGGTTGCCGAGGACAACGTGATCAACCAACTGATCCTGCGCGATCAGCTCGAGGAACTCGGTTGTCGGGTGGTGCTCGCCCGCGATGGTGTCGAGGCCATTGCGCGCTGGCAGGAGGCGCCATTCGATATCGTCATCACAGACGTCAACATGCCGCGCATCAATGGCTACGAACTGACCGAGCAACTGCGACAACTGGGTTGTCGGGTGCCCATCATCGGCGCAACCGCCAACGCAATGCTCGATGAGGCCGAGCGTTGCCTGGGCGCGGGCATGGATCGGTTTCTGGTCAAACCCTTCACCCTGCACGCGCTGTATCAGTGCCTGCAGACCTCCCAAGGGAGCGCACCGTGACGGTCTATCGGGTGCTCATCGTAGAGGACCATCCTTTCCAGTGCCGCTCGCTAGCGGCCCTGTTCGAAAGCGTGGGTCACTTCGAGGTCGACATCGCCTGGGATGGCGCCTCGGCCCTGCAACGCGTGGCAGCGAGTTCTTTCGATCTGCTGCTCACCGACCTGATGATGCCGCACATGGACGGTATCCAGCTGATCCAGGCCTTGGCGCATCTACCTTCTCCTCCTGCGCTCGCGTTGATGAGCGCCGCTTCTCGACGCATGTTGATCGGCGCTGGGCAGGTAGCCAAGAATCTGGGCTTGTGCGTAGTAGGCCTGCTGCCCAAACCGCTGGGGGCGCGTAACCTGCTCGAATTGCGCGAAAGTCTGAATGAGCGCGTCGAACAGGCTCGGACATTTCGTACTCGCCCGACCGGCTGTCGTGCTCCGCAGACGCTCGCCAGTGCACTGGGCAACGGCGAGATACAGGCCTGGTTCCAGCCGAAGAAAGCGCTGCACGATGGCAACATCGTCGGCGCCGAAGCCCTGGTACGCTGGGTGCATCCGGCAGAAGGGCTGTTGATGCCGCGTGATTTTCTCGCCGATATCGAGCACGCCGAGCTGGAAGTGCAGCTGCTCACCAGCATGCTTGCGCAGACACTCAAGGCGCAGGCGCAGTGGACCAGGATCGGTCACCCGCTGCCGGTGTCGATCAATTTGCCGACCCACCTGCTGGACCAGGAAGGCCTGATCGAACGTCTGCTAGCCCAGGTCCGTCTGAGCCAGGCCAGGCCAAGGCATATCACGTTCGAGCTGACAGAGAGCTCCACCACACAGCAGTCGAGCAACTACTACGCCGGGGCGTGCCGCTTGCGGATGATGGGGTTCGGCCTGGCGCAGGATGATTTCGGCAAAGGCTACAGCTCATATTTCAACCTTGTCTCGACGCCGTTCACCGAACTGAAGATCGACCGCTCCCTGATCCACGGATGCGCCGACAATGAGCAGCAGGCGTCGGCGGTGCTGAGCATCGTGCAACTCGGACGCGAGCTGAACATGGTGACGGTGGCAGAAGGCGTGGAAACCCGTGCCGAGCTGGAGGTACTCAGGCGCATGCAGTGCCACCAGGTGCAGGGATTCATCGTCTCACCCGCGGTCAGCGCAGATGAAATCGGCACCCTGATCAGCGTGGAGCGACCGAGATCAATGCTATCTTAGTCAGGTAGCTAAAACGTTTCAGCTTGAAGATGAAGCCCAGGAGGGCGCTCGATGCGAGGATCTGACGCATCCGCTTCGCCATTCCACGATCAGGGCCATCGCAGCTATGAAGCACGCCAGTCTACGCCTGGATAAATTGGCGAAAAGTTCCCAGCGTCTCAACAAGGCCTTGGTGCTGCTCAGCGGCCTCCTGCTGCTGTTTTCAGGCGTCGGCTACTGGGCTACTTCGCGGTTGCTCGAGTCCGAGCAGCAGCGCGCGGCGTTCCACTTCGCACGCATGCTCGAGCTCATTACCGAGCACGAGACCTTTTTGCGCAGCGTGTCGGAACTGGAACCACGCCAGCCATCAGGGGTACAGCCGGTCGTGGTGGCAGTATCGCTGGAAGCTGATCGCCGCAGGTTGCTCGAGGCGCGTGCCGCGGAGCTGTCCACGCCTTTTTCACTGGCCCACGGGGAAGCTCTGCGGCCAGAAGATCTGCGTGACGCCTTGAGTTGGGGGGCACGCTTTGCCAGTTATTATGGTGATTTCTGGGCGGGCTCGTCCGGTGCCTCGCCGCAGGTGTTCGTATGGACGGCAGAGGGCCAGGCCAGCTTGGCCATACCTGCTGTCGGCCATCGTCGCCAGCATCTGCAACTGACCGCGCCGCAGTTCGAGCGCGTCGTGGGCCGACTTGAACAACTGAGCAGTCGGCATGCCCTCCCGGTGGACCGGCGCGTGCACTGGATACGCGCGCCTGCGGGTCTGTATGAGGGTAGCCACAACCTGGTCGCGACTACCCGGCTGGACACCAGCGGCGTTCTGCCTGCGCCCAGCCGGGGCGGCGGCATGATGCTGGCCGCGGTGGTGGACACATCGCGAATGGATGAGTTCGACCGTGTGCTGCAGCTTTCGGTACACAACCAGTTCTCCCTGATTTCGCCGGATGGCGAAACGGTGATGGGCGAGCCCAACGAGATGGCATCGACGCCTCCGGGCCTGAGTTTCGACAGGTATAGCCTGCACTTCAAGATGGTCTCGACCGGTGAGCGTCGTTGGACTGGCGTGTATTCGATCACCTACCGGGAGTTCCTGCGCTATGCCAGATGGCCTCTGATGGGGCTAGGGCTTACCCTCATCGTCGTCATGCTGGCCGCCCTGTGGATCAATCGCTGGTACCGCACGCGTATCGTCGCGCCCGCGCGACGGGCGCAAGACCGGCTGTTCGAGAGCGAGGCCTTCAACCGGAGCATGCTTCACAACGCCCCGGTAGGGTTGTTCGTACTACGCCAGAGTGACTTTCAGTTGCTGCTGGAAAACGAGCGCGCGAGCGAACTTGGAGGTACCGAGACAGTCACCCGTCTGCTGGTCGACCACCACAGCGATCAGCCGCCGGGTGAGATGACGCTGCTGCTCGCGGACCGCTATCTGCAGGTGGTGGTAGTCGCCACCCGTTATGAAGGGCAGGACGTCTTTCTCTGCGGCTGCAACGACATCACCCAGCAGGTGGCCGAACAGCTGCTGTTGAACCAGTCCCACCGCCAGGCAAACGCGGCCAATCAGGCCAAGACCGTGTTCCTCGCCACCATGAGCCACGAGATCCGTACACCGCTGTACGGCGTCCTGGGTAATCTGGAGTTGCTGGCCCTGACCGAAATGAGCGAACGCCAGCGTCAGTATCTGGATGTCATACAGAGCTCGTCGACGGTGCTGTTCCAGCTCATCAGCAATGTGCTGGACGTATCGAAGATCGAGTCTGGGCAAATGGCCTTGGAAGTGGCAGCTTTCGATCCCGAAGCGCTCGTCGAGGACGCGGTGCTGGCGTTCACTGCCACCGCCCATAACAAGGGGCTGGAAATCGAGGCCGAGCTGGACCCGGACTTACCCGGAATGATCGAAGGTGATGCTGTTCGTATCCGGCAGATCCTCCATAACCTGTTGAACAATGCGATCAAGTTCACCGACTCGGGGCGGGTGCGTCTACGTCTGATCGTTCAGGAGCGCACTGAGCGTAGCGTGTCCCTGCAATGGCAAGTGACCGACACCGGTGTGGGTGTGCCGGAGCTCGCGCTCGGCGAGCTGTTCAAGCCGTTTTACCAGACCGCGGCCGGGCAGGGCGGGTGCGGTGCAGGGCTGGGGCTGTCGATCTGTGCGCGCCTGAGCGAGCTGATGGGCGGGCGCATGCGCGCCGTCAGTGAGCCCGGGCTTGGTAGCAGCTTTTCCTTGCTGATCACCCTGCCGGTGGTCGACACGCCCGGCCCTGCGCAGACCGGGACACCCTTGTGGTCGGGTGTCGGTGAACCCTGCCTGAACATGCGTGTTCTGGTAGCCGAAGACGACCCGATCAGCCAGGCCGTGATGCGTGAACAGCTAGAAGCGCTCGGTGCCTTGCCCACCGTGGCGAGCGACGGCCAGCAGGCGTTGCAGACCTGGCATGCGCAGCCATTCGACCTGGTGATCACCGACATCAACATGCCGCGCCTGAGTGGATACGAATTGGCGCGTACGCTTCGCGCTCAAGGTGCCAGTGTGCCTATCATCGGGGTGACCGCCAATGCCCTGCGTGAAGAGGGGGCGCGTTGTCTGGCGGTGGGCATGAACGCCTGGGTGGTGAAACCCTTGAGCTTGAACATGTTGCGTCAGGCGTTGCTGTCTCAGTGCAGAAGCCGGAACACGCTGGAGCACGTATCCTTCGCCGTGGACGATCCAAATCAGCAGACGTCGGACTGGATCGAGCTGTCCCCGCAGATGCGCCAGTTGATGGGCGAAACCCTGATGGCCGACATCGCCCAGCTCGAACAGGGCCTGCAGCACGCGGACTCGCTGGTACTGCAACAGCGCCTGCACCGGCTCAGCGGTTCGCTTGCAACAGTCAATGCCCAGCCACTCTACCGCCTCTGCCAGCATCTGGAAAAAACCTTGCACGATGCGCCCTTGACCGATGCATTGGCCAAGGACATCGAGACCTTGTGCGCGCGGCTGCTCGCGGTCGCACGCTACCTGCTGGCCCATTCTCCATCGAGCCCCAGTCCATGAGCCAAACCCTGAACAGGCGTGCATTGAACGTCGTTCTCGCCGATGACCACCCTATCGTCCTGCTCGGTGTGCGTGAAATCATCCACCGTGACCAGCGCTACAACGTGGTCGGTCAGGCGCATACCTCGTCCGAGCTGATCGAGCAACTCAAGGCGCACCGGCCAGAGGTGCTGGTTACCGATTTCAACATGCCGGGCGATCCGACCTACGGCGATGGGCTCAAGCTGATCGAGTACATCCTGCGCCACTTTCCCGCGACCCAGGTGCTGGTACTGACGATGATCTCCAACAGCCTCATCCTGTCGCGTCTGCATGAGCTAGGCGTGGCGGGTGTGATCCACAAGAGTCATCTTCACGGGGAAATCGAAAAGGCCTTGCACGCCATCAGCGTGCAACGCCGGTATCAGAGTCCGGGAATGGAAGCGACTTCAGTGGTTCGCCACCGAGAGCAGGTCCAGGCGCGTTTCGAGCAACTGTCGCCGCGAGAGGTGGAGGTCTTACGGCTGTTCGTTGGCGGGCTCAGCGTTGCCGACATCGCCCGGCACCTGTCGCGCAGCAACAAGACGGTGAGCGCGCAGAAGGTGTCGGCCATGCGCAAGCTTGAGGTGGAAACGGATCAGGCTTTGCTGACCTACTGCATCGAGGCTCGGTTGTTTCAATGAAGGTGGACCGATTCAGGCAGGCCATTTGTCCCCGGCCAGGCGTACCCGTCGAAGTCAGGCTGTCGGCGGGGTAGCGAGTCCACCTCGTGGATCGAAGACGAATCAACCTCGGTGCTGGTGATCGAACGCTATTTCGCCGCGCGACGATTTTTCAACATTGTGGCCAGTGCCAGCGTCAGTGCGACCGCCAGCGCGATGGCCAGCAGGAAGGTCAGGGCGATGCCCAGGTGCGGCAGCAGGTTGCCCAGGACCAGGTAGAAAGCGATGACACCGATGCCGCCGATGGCGTTACCGCGGATCATACCGGCCAGGGTGAAGCGGCCGCCTTGCACGTGGGAGAACACCACCAGGGGCCAGGCAATCACGGGAATCGGCGCGAGCATGCCGCTGATCGCAGGGCCGAGCCAGTGCGCCGCGCCGGTGGTGAGCATCAGCAGCGCCGTGGCAGCGACCATCCGCAGGGGGATTTCCCACCAGCGGTGGCGAATCTGCGCCAGCTGCGCGGGACGGGGCTCGCGGGCGGTGGCCCGGATCAGCAGGGCGATCAGCGTCAGGGCGATGGCGATCGACAGCGCCAGATTGCCCCAGTGGGTCAGGGCGTAGGACATCACGGTGTACAGGGCCAATGCCAGGAGAACCGAGCACGTCACGCCGTAGCGGCCGCTGGCGAACAGGTAGCAGGCATAACTGGCCTGCACGGCTGCCAGGCCGCCCAGGGCGCCAGGTACGGCCTGCTGGGAGAACGCGGTGCCTTGCTCCAGGCACAGGAACAGCATGACCAGCGCCGAGGTGATCGGCATACCCGACAGCAAGCCACCGAGCAGGCCGCCCCAGCGCCGCGACGCGAGGGACACGGCCCACATGAGCAAAGGTGTGGCGATCAGCTTGAGGTAGAAGAGGGTCATGGTGCGCGGTGATCCGAGAGTGCGTGTGAGGCCCCAGGAGGACACCTGCGGCAGCGGCATTGTCGGTCATCTGGCGCGCCAGGAATACTGCTTTGCGGGTCGCGGGACGAATTCGGGCATGATTCTGTCGGACGACAGGCCGAATGCCGAAGGCCGGGTTGGCCGGCCTTCGGTGGGATGGATGGCTGCGGCGACTGGCCGGACCTGTCCAGGGGTTACTTGAAATCCCACTGCATCTGGGTCGCGATGCTCACACCGCTGGAGGATCGCACGCAGACGTCCAGGTAATCGGTGAAGCGCGGCGGCATGGCGATGCCTTCTTCGAGCAATCGACGGTTGTCGAACAGATAGTTCAGGTCGGCGAAACCGCTGTACAGGCGCAAGGCCCGCAGGACCAGGCGCGGATTGGCAGGGCCGATGCGCGACTCGAAGCTCACGGCCAGCTCCTTGAGGTTGTCCACGTCGATCTTGCGGTAGCGCTCGCCGACCGGGTCGGCGCCGTTGGCCAGGGCGAAGGCGCGGTCGATTTCGCCGAAGGTGCACGCCGAGTCGTGCCCGGCCGAGATGTGGTACAGGTCGTGGCTCAGGCGTGGCTTGAGGGTCAGCCCGATCAGCGCCTCGGCGCAGTAGTCCACCGGAATCACGTCGATCTGCTCGTCCAGGCCGCAGGTGAAGCTCTCCAGCGCGAAGCCCATGCGGAATACCCAGAAGATACTGCCCGAGGCCTGGCAACCCAGGCTGCGGTGCCCGACCACGATCGACGGGCGTGCCACCACCAGTGGCAGCGACGGCAGGTCTTCACGCATGCGCCGCTCGATTTCGGCCTTGGACGCGGTGTAGTCCACCAGTTGCTGCTCGGCCTCGGGGAACTCCCATGACTCGCTGATCGGCGACTCGCGCTGCGGGCCGCAGCACATGGCGGTGCCTACGTGCAGGAAGCGCTTGAGCCGACGAGAGCGGCTGAGCACTTCGGCGAAGGCGAAGGTGCCCTCGACGTTGACCGGCCAGATGGTCGGGTTCTTCGAGAACGATGCCACCGCAGCGCAGTTGATGACCCGGTCCACTTCCAGCAGCCGCGGCGTCTCCCGGGCCAGCCAGCGGGTGTCGAGAAAATCGCCGCAGATGATCTGCTGCGTCTGCAGCGCCTGCCGTTCGGCAAGGCCCACACCATGCTGCTCCAGGTTGTTGCGCAAGCGCTGCAGACCTTCTTCGGCATGGTTGGCACGAACCAGGAACGACAGTTGCGCAGCCTGGCCGCTGGCGATCAGCTGGGCGGCGACCGACCCGCCAAGGAACCCGGTGGCGCCAGTGATCAGGATGCGTTCGGGCGGAGCGGTAAAGGTGATGGGTTCACCGGTGGCGAGCATGTTCATAGTTATCCTCAGGACGAGTGGGTCAGCCGCAGACGAATGATAGGCGCGCCATCGAACCAAAGTAATGAACTTAAAGTCATGCGGGCTTTCGATAATAGGTTTGGGATTTATCCGTGAATCCTGCCGGAACGGTAGGCGTAATGCGCAGGCAGCCGCTGACGCAAGGTGCGAGGCCTTGCGGGGCGTGGAGTTGGCGAGTCGAGACAGGGAAGGGCAAGGCGATGGCGGGCACGGTGACGAGCGGCGCGGTGCCGACCTGACACACACATGAAACAAACTTCAGGCAGGTAGCATGTCGCGGTCGACGCGCACGGCCGCTACTGCCGGTTCACGGCAGAGCAGGGCAGCGCGAGGAGTCGCGGCGCCCTGCCTCGGCGCCGGGGGGGTCAGTCGAGTCCCAGTTTGCCGCGCAGGGTCGACAAATCCTCGGCCAAGGTATTGACCGGGCCGATCATTGCCTTGCGGTCGCGCTCGGCCACCTTGTCATAGGACTGGAAGCCGCCATCGGCGGTCTTGTACTTGGCCAGCAGGGCGTTGACCGTAGCGAAGTTCTTGTCGACCTTGGCGACGAAGGCCTGGTCCTGGGCAGCCAGGTGGGTGCGGAACAGCTCGAAGATCTTCTGCGCGCCGTCGATGTTGCCCTGGAAGTCATAGAGGTCGGTATGGCTGTAGCGGTCTTCCTCGCCCGAGACCTTGGTGGCCGCCACTTCCTCCAGCAGGGCGGCCGCCCCACCCACGACTTTCTCCGGTGGGAACGTCAGGGTGGCGATGCGACTCTGCAGGTCCTTCACATCGGCGATGAGCTTGTCGGCGATGGGCCCCTGGTCCTGGGTGGTGTGGCGGTCGAACAAGGCGTATTCCAGGCGATGGAAGCCCGTGAAGTCTTCGGCCTGCACGCCTTTTTCGTGGTCGTCCACTCGCGAGTCGATGGCCGCATCCAGGTCGCTGAACAGCTCGGCGATCGGTTCGACCGCTTCGTAGTTGACGCGGGTGGTGGCGTACAGCGACTGCGCCTTGGCCAGGTCGCCCTGTTTGACCGCCTGAGTGAACTGCTGGGTGTCGTTGACCAGCTGATCGACCTTTTCGGTCACGTAGATCTTGTAGTCGGACACTGGCTGGACCAGGGTCAGGGGGTCGACCGCATTGGCGGCATGGGCCAGCAGCGGGGCACAGCTGAGCAACAGGGCGAGGCGGGTCTTGTTCATGTAGGCGTCCTGATCCGTGTCATGCGTTGTGGGAAGGCTGGGCCGCGCCGAGCAGCGAGCGGCCGATGAAATCCTGGTCGTGTTTCACGCCGGGCAGGGCGAAGAAATAGCCGCCGCCCACCGGTTTGATGTATTCCTCCAGCGGTTCACCGTTGAGGCGGTTCTGTACGGTGATGAAGCCTTTTTCCAGATCCGCCTGGTAGCAGATGAACAACAGGCCCATGTCCAGCTGGCCGTTCCTGCCCACGCCGGCGGAATAGTTGAACGGCCGGCGCAGGATCAGGTTGGCCTGGCTGGCGGCGTCGCGCGGGTTGGCCAGGCGAATGTGCGAGTCCAGGCGCGTCAGCTTGCCCTGCGCGTCGTGGGCGTAGTTCGGCACATCGGTTTCGCGCTGCCCGTCCATGGGAGCGCCGCTGGCCTTCTTGCGGCCGAAGATCGACTCCTGCTCCTGAAGCGGGGTGCGGTCCCAGCGCTCGACCAGATTGCGGATGATCCGTACCACCTGGTAACTGCCGCCGACCGCCCAGGCGGGCTCTGCGCCGGCCTTGGCCCACACCACCTGGTCCATCAGCGCCGCGTCGCTGGAATCGGGGTTGGCCGAGCCGTCGCGAAAACCCAGGAAGTTGCGCGCGCTCTGCTCAGGCTCGCCCGCCTTGCGCGGCGCCTGGGGCGGCACCGTGCCTTCCTGCTTCCAGCGCACGTAGAGCAGGTCGGGCAGGGTCTTGATGATGTCGCGCAGGGCGTGGATGTTGGTGTCCGGCGAATTGGAGCAGAACTGCAGGCCGAGATCGCCGTGGCAGCGCTCGGCCTCCAGGGCGTCGTTGGGGAAACCGCTCATGCGGGTCAGACGCCTGGGCCTGGCGCTGCTCAGGCCGAAGCGCTCGTCGAACAGCGAGTCACCGACCGAGACCGTGATGGTCAGGTTGTCCGGGGTGACCACCGGGCCGAGGATCCCGGAATCCGGCGGTGGTAACTTGGGATCCACCTGCGGTACCGGGCCGCCTGCCATCAGGAAGCGGATGCGCGCCTCCAGCGTGCGGAACAGTCGCTCGAGGTCGTCGCCATTCTGCGCCAGCACATCGAATGCGACGAACATGCCCGCTCCCGGGCGTGGGGTGACGATGCCGGGCTGGTGCTGGCCGAGCCAGGGGTTGCGCTTCTCGGTACGCTCGCTGTGGGGCGCTTCGGTGACCTTGGCTGGGGAGGGAGCGGCCAGTGCGGAGCCGGCCAGGCTGGCGCCGGCCATGGCCACCCCGGCGACGCCCAGCCCTGCCAGCAGGCGGCGACGCTCGGGAGAATGGGGGGCATTGGCGATGGTGCGGTCGGTCATTGGGTACTCGCTCGGGTCGCGGTGTCGTTCAGGCCCAGTACGGGGTCCAGCGCAGCGATGGCGTCGGCCAGGCGCTGGGCGTCGTCGGCTATGCGCTGCTTGTCTTCAGTCGACACTTGGTCGTACGGCGGGTACTGCTCGCCCTTGCCAAGGGCTGCCAGGTGCTGATGGAAGCGGTTCAGGGCGTCGTCGACGGTGGCCAGTTGCGTGGTGCCGTTTCGGCCGAGCAGGGGTCGAAGCAGGTCCATCGCCTTGCCGATGCCCTCCAGGTTGGCGACGAAGCCCGGCAGGTCGAGATGGCTGTAGCGTTCCTCTTCACCGCTGCTGCGGATCTTCGCCAGCCCTTGCAGGTGGCGCACCATCGCGGCGGTGAATTGCGCGGGGGCGATTGACTGGGCCAGCAACTGCGTCTTCAGTTCGGTGACGTCCCGGGTCAGTGCCTGCGCCACGCTGGCCAGGCCTACGGTGCTGTGTTGCCCATAGAGACCGTATTCGAGGCGGTGGAAGCCGCCGAACGCCGAGTCCTGCTCGCGCTGCTCGTAATAGTCGGCGCGGGCGTTTATGCGGTTGTCCAGTTCAGCCAGGCGCTGGCTGGCGGGGGCGATACGTTGGTACACCAACCGCGCAGCGGCGTAGGCCTGCTGGGCCTGCTGCAGGTCATTCGCCTCGATGGCCTGTTGCAGCGCGGTGACGGCCCTTACCAGCGCGCCACCCTGGCTGCTCAGGTACACACGGTATTCGGACAACGGGCCGATGAACGCCGTCAGTGCGGGCCGCGCCTTGGCCGCCGCGTCGGAGGCGGCAGTCGGGGTCACGGTGAGGCTGCCGCGCGGATTGCTCAACAGCCCGCAGGTGATCGTGTACTGGCCGGGCTGCAAGTTCGCGGTGATGAGCTGCGACAAGCCCGGCGCAATGTTCTCGCGCTCCTCGATCACCAGCACGCCATCGAGGATCTCCCACTCCACGGCGCGCTGGGATCGATTAATGATCCGGAAGCGGTTCACGCCGGCGGCCACCTTGAGTGCGTTCGGTTCACAGGCATGATCGAGCACAGTGACTACGGTTTCCTGTTCGCCCGGGGCCGCATGTCTGGCCTGGGCCTGATGCGCGGCGTAATAGAATACGCCCGCGGCGCCGATCATCAGCGCCACGCTGCCAGCCAGGGCCAGGCGCAAGAGGCGCGGGGAGGGAAGGTTGCCGGGCGTGCCGGTGTCGTGACGGCTCATGCGGGACCCTGCCGATGCGCGGTGTTGGACGAAGTGGGGTTGGCCGAAGCGGGCCAGAAGAACAGCACCAGCGCAGCTGTCAAGTACAGCAGGTACGCGCCCAGGGTGCTCACGGTCGGGGTGTCCTGGTAGCCGAACATGCCGGCCAGCACCGAGCCGGTCGGCCCGTCCGCGGGCAGCACGTGGCTGGTGTCGAACACCACGCCCTGCAGCAGGTTCCACACCCCCGCCTCATGCAGCGCCTGTACCGCGTTGGCCAGAATGCCGGCGGCTACCACCAGGATGAACAGGCCGGTCCAGCGGAAGAACTGCCCCAGGTTCAGACGCAGGCTGCCCGAATAGAGTGCCAACCCCACCAGTACCGCAGCGACCAGCCCCAGCAGGGCACCCAGGGGCGCTGCCGCGCCGCTGCTCTGCTGGAACACCGCCAAGAGGAAGAACACCGTCTCCAATCCTTCCCGGGCCACGGCGAAGAACACCATGCCGATCAGCGCCCAGGCCTGATGCCGCGAGCCGGCCAGTGCGGCTTCGAGCGAGGCATGCAGGTCGTGCTTGATCGACCGTGCCATCTTGCGCATCCACAGCACCATGGCGCTGAGCATGACCACGGCTGCCAGCCCGACGATCGCCTCGAACAGTTCCTGCTGCTTTTGCGGAAATTCGCGGCTCATCACTTCGAGGCCCGCACCGACCAGCAGCGACAGCGCCACGGCAAGAAATACCCCGATCCAGACCGCGGGCATCCACTGGCCCCGTCCGGTCTGGCGCAGGTAGCTGGCGATGATGCCGACGATGAGCGCGGCTTCGATGCCCTCGCGGAGCATGATGAGGAAAGGAACGAGCATGATTCTCCCGAGGTGACCGCTGGCATGAGAGCAGGTGGCCATCAATCTACCTCAATGAGAATCATTAGCGCATGTGAAACTTATTTAACATGACACCCTGGCTTGCGTGATGAGTCGTCCCCAGCGGAGCATCATGACAGCCATTGCCACAGCAACAGAGTGCCGATCAGCCCGACCACCGAAACGATGGTCTGCAACACCGACCACACCCACAGGGTCTGCTTGAGTTGCAGGCCGAAGTACTCGCGTACCATCCAGAAACCCGCATCGTTGACATGGCAGAAGAACACCGAACCGGCACCGATGGCCAGCGCCACCAGCGAACTCTGGGTGCTGGCAAGCCCGACGGTCAACGGCGCGAGAATGCCGGCCGTGGTAGTAGTGGCCACGGTTGCCGACCCCGTGGCCTGCCGCAGCGCCACCGCGATCAGCCAGGCCAGCAGCACGTACGACAGGTGCGCACCGCTGGCGACCTTGCTGATGGTGTCGCTGACACCCGCCTCCAGCAGGGTCTGCTTGAGGCCGCCACCTGCACCGATGGTCAGCAGCAGCACGGCGATGGGCGCCAGGCTCTTGCGCAGCACGCTACCGACCTGGTCGCGCGCCATGCCGATCGACCAACCCAGGCAGATCACCGCGGCGATCACTGCCAGGCCCAGGGCGATCAGGGGCTCACTGAGGAACCTGAGAGTCAGCGCCAGGCTGCTCTGCGGCGCCATGGCCACTTTGGCAAGAGTGCTGCCCAGCATCAGCAGCACCGGCAGCAGGATGATCAGCAGCGACATCACGAAGCTGGGCTGGCGCCGGGTGTTGGTCTTGGCGGTGAACAGCGCGCCCAACTCGGCGGGTTCCTGCACATCCATGCGCTTAGATAGCCAAATGCCATACAGCGGACCGGCCAGGATCACGGCGGGTACGGCGATGCACAGCCCCAGCAGCATGGTGGTGCCGAGGTCGGCCTGCAGTGCGCCCACGGCGATCAGCGGACCAGGATGCGGCGGCATGAGCGCGTGCAGGGTGGTCATGCCAGCCAGCGCTGGAATAGCCACCTTGAGCAGCGGCTGGCCGGATTGCCGAGCGATGACGAAGATCACCGGCACCATCAACACCAGCCCCACTTCGAAGAACAGCGGCAGGCCGATGACCATCGCCACCAAGGCCATTACCCAGGGCAATGCCTTGCCCTTGGCATGGCGCAGCAGTGTGGAGGCGATACGATCGGCCGCACCGGATTCGGCCATCAGGGCGCCGAGCATCGCGCCCAGGGCGATGATCATCCCGGCTTCCCCGAGCAGGCTCCCGGCGCCTTTGGCGAAGGCTTTGGCCACGGCTTCCGGCGGCAGGGCGGCGCCCAGGCCCGCCACGAAGGTGCCGATGAGGATGGAGAGGAACGGGGGCAGCTTGGTGATACTGATCAGCACCACGATGCAGGCGATGGCCGCCAGGCAGCAGAGCAGCAGTTGGGTGTCGTGGGCGAGCCACGTGGCAGATGTGGGATCCAAGGCAAACCTCTTCTTGTAATGTGTTGTTACTTGCTTGGATCGACTATAACGCAGCTATTCATATAGATGACTAGCCCAGCCATGGGTTTGCGGGCGTCCCTGGATGAAAGATTTTTTAGAAATAGCCGCCCCTTCATTGGGCTAAACAAGCAGGTAATTACCTACAATGCTCTTTTCACCTCAAGGATCCGACCATGATCAAGCCCGGCGACGCCCTTCCTGACGTGATCCTCCACCAGTACAACGCACAAGAGGGCGTCTGCGCGGTCGGCCCCGCCGCGTTTTCCCTGCGCGAGCGCTGTGCTGGCCGCCGGGTGTTGATCTTCGGCTTGCCTGGGGCCTTCACGCCGACTTGCTCGCAACGCCATGTGCCGGGCTATGTGGCGGCCGCGCAGGCGTTGTTCGACGCTGGCATCGACGAAATCCTGTGCCTCTCGGTCAATGATGCCTTCGTCATGCAGGCCTGGGGCGAGGGCATGGGCACCGCCGAGCTGGTGCAGATGATCGCCGATGGCAACGGGCTGTTCACCCAGGCGTGCGGATTAGGCCAGGATCTGTCGGGGCGTGGCATGGGCTATCGCTCATTGGGCTACGCCATGCTGGTGGATGACGGTGTGGTCCGTCACCTGGCGATCGAGGCGGCGGGACAGTTCGAGGTGAGCGACGCGCAGAGCCTGCTGGCGGTCATCAGAGCTGCATGAAGTGCGCCTGCTGCACGCGCCTGCTGCAAGACGGAACGACCGAGGCCGATGCAACTCCAAGGTGCAGACAAGGAGGAATCACCATGCAGCCAGAAACCGAAGGCCTGGAAGAGCAGGGCCCTAGTCGAATCCCCTTCATCAACGATCCTCGCAAGCCCGCGTCTCCTGCGCCTAACGACCCGGATGAGGTTCAGGACGATGAGTCGATCGACGAGGATGTCGACGATCAGTATGGATGAATTACCCAACCACCCCGGACGGCCGCTATTTCGTGGTGCGGGGTCGCCTGTGGCGTTGTAGCGACCCGTCGCTGCCCGAAACACGTCGTCAGGCGCTGGTCAGTGCACTGATGGCCGCGCGCCGTGGCGTCAAACAGGCCAGGCACGACGACGACGCACAGGCCTTGCGGGCCGCCCGCGCCGATGTCGACAGCGCCAAGGTCGCGCTCGGCGAGCGGGGCCCGGTCTGGTGGGACGACGGCAGTCCGGACTACAACCGTCACCTGGTGCGCAACTCGCCCTATGCACACTGGCATGCCAGCCTGGAAACCGCCTCCACTCGCACCGATGAGGGTGCTGGTCACGGGCCTGCCGCATCTGCCCCAGATCATCAAGGCGCTGTGTCTTCTGCTCCTGACGCGCCAGGACATCCGCAATGACCGCGATCGGGGCGGACCGCCTGATGGTTTGGCAGGCCCTGTCGGAGCTGTTCCTGGACACCGACGTCGATGCCAGCTTCGACCAGGTGGCTGCCCAGTTGGCGCGCAGCGGCTATACCCCTGATCAGGTAAACAGTGTTCTGTGGCTCGAGGTATATCCGGTGCTGCACCACAACTTGAGGTCCATGGTGGGGGAATGGGCAGGGTGGACGGACGCCTTCTTACTCGAGCATTTGAACGCCAGGCCTTTCGCACCCTGCGAACCGGTCCGGGGCAGTGTCGGCGCTGAAGTGGCCCGTTGCTGGAGTGAGGTTCGAAGCAGATGGGCAGCGCTGGCGAAGCTTTGAAACATTTTGGAACATGTTGTGGCCGGTAGAGTCAATCTGATATCGCCCGGCCCCGAGATTTCCATGAAATTACCGCGCCCCTCTGCACGCATCGAAACCCTCACCCAGCTGCGCAACTTGAAAATGGCACGCTCGGCACATGCCTACGTGCGCGGCAGCACCGTTCAGTTCTACGACTGGCTGCACACGCAATCGGGACGACGACTGCCGAGCGGACCTGCCGTATGGATCTGCGGCGATTGCCATGCAGGCAACCTGGGACCGACCGGTGATCTCAAGGGGCGAATCGATATCCACATACGTGACCTGGACCAGACGGTGATCGGTAACCCGGTACACGATCTGGTGCGGCTGGGCCTGTCTTTGGCCACGGCCGCACGCAGTTCCGATCTGCCGGGCGTGACCACCGCGCGCATGCTCGAGGACATGGTGCAGGGCTATGCCATGGCCTTCGAGCGCAACGATGACGAGGAGCCCGAGCGCCCAAGTCAGGTCAAGGCCGGGATGCGCACGGCCGTGCGCCGTACCTGGAAGAACCTGGCGCGCGAGCGCATCGAGCGGGTACGGCCGAGCATTCCCTTGGGCAAGCACTTCTGGCCGCTGTCGCGCGAGGAGCGCTCGGCGGTGAAGAAGCTATGTGCCTCCGATGAAATCCACACTTTGGTGACATCCCTGAAAGGGCGCAGTGCCGATGATCGCGTCGAGCTGCTCGATTGTGCCTATTGGGTGAAGGGTTGCAGCTCCCTGGGGTTGCTGCGCTACGCCGTGTTGATGGGCGTGGGCGAGGGCGACGAACAGGAGTTCTGCCTGCTGGATGTCAAGGAAGCGATCGCCGCGGCGGCGCCGCGCGCTGCCCGCGCCTCGATGCCGCGCGACAACGGCCGGCGCGTGGTGGAGGGCGCTCGTCACCTGTCTCCGGGCCTGGGCGATCGGATGGTCGCGGTGCGCATGCTCGACCACGGATTCTTCGTCCGTGAGCTGCTGCCCCAGGACCTCAAGCTGGAACTGGACGAGCTGGATGAGCAACAGGCCCGTCAGGCCGCCGGTTACCTGGCCAGGGTGGTGGGGTTGGCCCACGCCCGGCAAATGGACCTGTCCACGCGCGCGGCCTGGATGCAGGATCTTCAATTGCACCGTTCCTCCACGCTGGATGCGCCCTCCTGGCTGTGGAGCAACGTGATCCAGTTGGTCGGCAGTCACGAGCAAGGCTATCTGGAGCACTGCCGACGGTACGCCCTGACGCATTGAGGGATACGCTGGCGCGTCCATCCGCTGTTCGCCCAGCAACAGCGCCTGGGCACTTTGACCGGCTGGTAGGCACTGCCGACATCACTCGGCACGCTAGATGCCGCGATTTCCGGCGTCGGCGGGTTGGCACGGTTGCTGCTCTGGCTCCCTGTGAATGCCGCAGGGCGCGGCGTAATCCGCTTGCACAGGAGACACGTCATGAGCCAACCGATCCGCTTCGCCTATTGGGTGCCCAATGTCAGCGGTGGCCTGGTGGTCAGCCGCATCGAGCAGCGCACCCACTGGGACATCGACTACAATCGCACCCTGGCGCAAATTGCCGAGCGCGCTGGATTCGACTATGCGCTGTCGCAGATTCGCTTCACCGCCGGCTACGGTGCAGACAATCAGCACGAATCGGTGACCATCAGCCATGCCTTGCTCGCCGCCACCAAAACCCTCAAGGTGATCGCGGCCATTTTGCCCGGCCCCTGGACCCCGGCGCTCGCGGCCAAACAGCTGGCGAGTATCGACCAGTTCACCGCTGGACGCGTGGCGATCAATGTGGTCTCCGGCTGGTTCAAGGGCGAGTTTCGCGCGATCGGCGAGCCGTGGCTGGACCACGACGAGCGCTATCGCCGTTCCGAGGAGTTCATCCGGGCCCTGAAGGGTATCTGGACCCAGGACGACTTCAGCTTCCACGGCGATTTCTATCGTTTCAACAATTACACCCTCAAGCCCAAGCCCCTGCAACGCCCGCACCCCGAGATTTTCCAGGGGGGCAGCTCGCGGGCTGCGCGGGACATGGCGGCGCGCGTTTCGGACTGGTACTTCACCAACGGCAACAGCGTCGAGGGTGTGAAGCGGCAGATCGACGACCTGCGCGCCAAGGCCGCCGCCAACGGGCACTCGGTGAAGGTGGGCATCAACGCGTTCATCATCGCCCGCGACACCGAGGCTCAGGCTCGGGCGGTGCTCGACGAGATCATCGCCAAGGCCGATCCACAGGCGGTGGAGGGTTTTCGCAGTGAAGTCCGCCATGCGGGTGCGGCCAGCCCGGAAGGCGAGGGCAACTGGGCCGAGTCCAGTTTCGAGGACCTGGTGCAGTACAACGATGGGTTCAAGACCAACCTGATCGGCACGCCGCGCCAGATCGCCGAGCGCATCGTCGCGCTCAAGGCGGTGGGGGTGGACTTGATCCTGTCCGGCTTCCTGCACTTTCAGGAAGAGGTGGAGTACTTCGGCCGTCATGTGTTGCCGCTGGTGCGTGAGCTCGAGCAGCAGTCGCCGCAGTCAAAGGCTGTCGCTTGAGCGGCGGCGGCCGAAGCGAACCGGATTCTCGGCTTCAGATGGAAAGTCGCAATGGTCGCTCGTCCAAGGTCGCGGGGTCGGTGTGGCGCCTGTTGACCACCAGTTCGCCGATGGCGATCAGGCGCGCGCGGGTGACGTTTCGGCTCAGGCCCAGAAGGCTGGCGGTATGCACCTGGTTGCAGTGGCAGAAACGGTAGGCCGCACGCAGCAGACCGTCCTCGACCTGGGCATGCACATCGCTGCCCAGTTCCTCGAACAGGCGGTGAAAAGCCGCCGACAGCTGCTGTTCGGCGCTGAGCACCGGTGCCGATCCGCTGCGTTCCACGCGCAGTGGGGACAGACGCAGGTCCTGGTCGCGGACGACGCCATCACGGCACACCAGCAGGGTGTGATGAATGACGTTCTCCAGCTCGCGAATGTTGCCTGGCCAATCGTAGTCCAGCAGGGCGCGCTCGGCTTCCGGCGTCAGCCTCACCGAGGCATGACCCAGGCGTTCGCTGTAGCGCTGAATGAAATGCCGGGCCAGCGGAAGAACGTCGCCGGGTCGCTCGCGCAAGGCCTGCAACTGCAGGCTGACGACGCCGAGACGGTAGTACAGGTCCTCGCGGAAGTGCCCGGCGCCGATGGCTTGCTCCAATTGCACGTTGGTGGCCGCCACGATGCGCACATCGATCGCGATGCTCTTGCGCGAGCCCAATCGCACCACCTCCCGCTCCTGTAGCACGCGCAGCAGCTTGACCTGGATGGCCAGGGGCAGGTCGCCGATTTCGTCGAGGAACAGCGTGCCGCCGTTGGCTTCTTCGAACCAGCCGGCCTTGGCCGTCAGCGCTCCGGTGAACGCGCCTTTTTCGTGCCCGAACAGCTCTGCCTCGACCAGCGACTCGGAAAACGCGCCGCAGTTGACCGCGACGAACGGGCCGTCGCGCCGAGCGCTGAGGTGATGGACATGGCGCGCGACCAGCTCCTTGCCGGTCCCGGTATCGCCGATGATCAGCACGCTGGCCTCGCTCGGCGCGACCTTGTGCAGGTGGCCAAGCAGCGCCTGCGAGCGCGGATCCTCGAAGACCTGGGCGGTGGCGCGGATGGAGGTCGCCAATGACGGTGAAGGGGGCAGGGTGAGCAGATGCATGGGAGTTCCTGTAAACCAGAGGTAAGGCGCGGCGAACGCCTGAGTGGCGCAGGCATGTCATGTAACAGGATTTGTAAAAAGTATATAAAATAATAAAAATCGATATTTATATTCTTTTGAGAGATATCTACTCCTTTGGCCATCTCGCCTCGCTTGGCGAAAACCACCGTAGGTTATAGTTTCGACCCGGAGATGCACGGCGCCGAGGAGAGCCTGTATGGAAGCAGAGGGATTGTCGATCGGCTGGGATGTGGGGGGCTGGAACTGCGACCGCAACCGTTTGAGCCGGGATGCGCTGGTCGTGATCGATCCGCACGTGCGCGTGCTGGGCAAGCCGTGGCGAGGCAATCTGCGCGAATTGATCAATCGGGCGCAGACCACCCACGCCTTTGTCCAGGGGGTGCTTGACCTGTGCGAAGTGCCGATCACACTGAGGGGCGAGTCCCGGGTCAGGCTCGGTATCGACACCCCGCTGGGCTTTTCCGACGCGTTCATGGACCTGCTGCTCAATGATCGAGCCGCGCCGGACATACAGGCGTCGGCGAGCAACCCCTACCTGTTCAGATTCACCGAGCGCTTTCTGTTCGAGCAGGGGTTGTCCCCGCTGTCTGCCGTGAAAGACATGATCGGCAGCCAGGCCACCAAAGGCATGCATGTGATGGCCCGGTTCTTCCCGCATCGCGTCCAGTGCGGCGTGTGGAGCGATGGCGGTGGTGCATCGGCCGTGGAGGTGTATCCCAGCTCGGCAAAAGCGTCCACGGCGGTCAACGAACTGCGGGCGCGATGCCTGGCGGCGTCGGGCCTGGGCGATCCGGCCTGGCACGAGGACGAGCGTGATGCCCTGACGGCAGCGTTGCTGGCCTGGTTGCTCACGTTCAGACCGGCGCTCATGGCGTGGCCACCGGCGCAGGTAGCACAACGTGAAGGCTGGATATTCGTCCCCAAAGACTGTTTGCGCGGCTGAAGCGGTGCCGGCCAGGGGCAGTCGCCGCCGTGTCCCAGGATGAGCCGCGCAGCACTCGTCCCTCAGGCGCTCTCGCGCTCCACCACCTGGCAATGCATCAGGTTCAAGTGGTCGGCGCCCGATTGCCCGGACACAACGCCCAGTTGCTGCAGCACCCTCAGCGCCGCCACTTCCCCGATCTCCAGTGCTGGCGGGCGCAGGGTGGTCAGGCTCGGCAGCAGCATGGGCGCGAAGGCGTAGTCTCCGAAGCCCATCACGGCGCAATCCTGCGGCATGCTCAGGCCGCTGCGCTGAGCCGCCAGCAGGCCACCGGCGGCCAGGTTGTCGTTGGCGAAGATGATCGCGTCCGGCCGCACGCTGCGCTGCATCAATGCCTCCATCGCTTGCCTGCCGGCCTCGAAGGGCGCACTGGCGCTGTGGGGGACGAAGATCCACGGGGTCAACCCGGCCTCTTCGAGGGTCGCAGCATAACCATCCCGACGCTCCAGCGCGCTGAAATCGCCGGCGACGCTGTTCTGCACGAAGGCGATGCGCTGATAGCCCTTGCCTAGCAGGTACTGCGCCGCTTGCACGCCTACCGCGCGGTGGACGAAGCCGACCTGAATGGGGCTGCGCTCGGGCTGGTAGTCCCAGATTTCGACGACGGGCATGTCGGCCTCGGCCAGCATCTTCTCCGTGGCCTGGCTGTGGAAATGGCTGGTGACCACCAGGGCTGCCGGTGACCAGCCCAGAAAAGCGCGCACGGCGTTTTCCTCCTGCTCCTCGGAAAAGTAGCTGGACGCCAGCAGCAGCTGGTAGCCATGGCGTGCCAGGGTGTCGCTGAAGGCCTGGATGGTGGCGGCGAAAATCGGACCGGAGATGTTCGGCACCACCATCGCGACGATACGCCCGCGCGCCGATGCCAGGCTGCCTGCCACCAGATTGGGCACGTAGCCCAGCCGCGACACGGCTTCACCGATGCGCTGGCGCAGGGGCTCGGACACCTGGGCTGGATGATTGAAGAATCGCGAGACGGTGAGGGACGAAACCCCGACATCCTTGGCCACGTCGCTGAGCGTGACGCGTCCGGCACCGCGACGTTTGCGTATCGGCTGATTTGACTCACTCACGCTTCAACCTCATAAATGGATATATAAAAGTAATTTTTAATTATTTGACGGTCTATTCAGGGACTCAGATACTACCCATGTTAGCGCTGACATCAAGAACCTCGTGGTTCTTTTCTGCCACTCGCACGAGCGAGATCAGACCCGGCAGTTCTACACCCAGGCCTGCACTGGCGGGCGATATAGGTCTGATAAGGCAACGATCACGATGCACGACAATCTGCGTATTGCATTTACACCCTACACCTTCAACCCAGTGCCGCGTGCAGGCCGCAGCCCGCTGGCGCTGGGCATTCTGCTCGCGGCCCTGGGCGCTGGCAGCAGCCCGGCCGTGCTGGCGGCGTCTTCGCAGAACCCGCAGGCCACCCCGGCGTCGGACGTGACCCTCGGCGCGGTGACGGTGACGGCCACACGCCGTGAGGCGAATCTGCAACAGGTGCCGGTCGCGGTGTCGGTGGTCGATGGCGAGCAACTGGAGCGCGACAATCGCAACAACCTGTCGGCCATCGTCCAGCAGGTGCCGACCCTGAACTACCGCGCCGGTGCGTCGAACAAGGACACCTCGCTGTTCGTACGCGGTGTGGGCACCATCTCCACCTCGCCCGGCGTGGAGCCGACCGTGGCGACCGTGATCGATGGCGTGGTGCTCGGTCGTCCCGGGCAGTCCACCCTCGACCTGCTCGATGTCGAACGCATCGAAGTGCTGCGTGGCCCACAAGGGACTCTGTTCGGCAAGAACGCCTCGGCGGGTGTGCTCAATGTGGTCAGCAAGGGCATTTCCGAGCAGACCCACAGCTATGTGGACTACTCGCACTTCGGCGCGGGCAACGAGAGCCGACTGCGCTTCGGCATCGGTGGCCGTCTGACCGACACGGTCAAGGGCTCGCTCAGCACTTTGCTCGGCAGCTACGACGGCAATGTCGAGAACGTCGCCAACGGCCATGACGTCAACGGCTACGACCGCAAGGGCGTGCGCGGCAAGCTGGAGCTGGAGCCCAGTTCGGACATCAAGGTCACCCTCATCGGCGACTACATGGACGGCCACGACACCCTGCCCAGTGGCGTGATCACCTCGACCAGCAGCCCGGCATTCGCCGCCGCGCTGCGCCCGGTGTCGCTCAGCGACCACAACCGCAAGATCGACAGCGACTACAAGACCTACGTCGACGATATCAATACCGGGCTGTCGGGACAGGTGGACTGGACCCTGGGCGACTTCACCCTGACGTCCATCACGGCCTGGCGCGGTTGGCGCAACACCCAGTACCAGGACGGTGACCGCAGCGCGCAGCTGCCCCTGACCGCGTCCCACGACAAAGGCGAAGTGGACTACGACCAATACTCCCAGGAACTGCGCCTGACTTCGCCCAAAGGGCAGTTCAACGAGTACGTGCTCGGCCTGTTCTACATGCATGGCAAGTCGGACGAAACCTACTTCAGGCGCTCGGTCAATGCCGGCTTGGCCAACAGCGGTCGAGCCGACTACAGCGTCACCAGCGACAGCGTCGCCGTGTTCGGTGAGAACACCTTCAATTTCACCGACGACCTGCGGGGCATCCTCGGCCTGCGCTGGACCCATGACGACCTCGAATACGACCACCGCCGCGTGTCGAGCTCGGCCAGTGCCGTGACCGGCATCCAGCCGTCGACCGCCAGCCACGGCTCGGTGGACGAGGACGGCTTCAGTGGACGGGTAGGGCTGCAATACGATTTCACCGACGACCTGATGGGCTACGCCACCTATTCACGTGGGTACAAAGGCCCGGCCTACAATGTGTTCTTCAACATGCAGCCACGCGATACCCCAGCGCTCAAGCCGGAAACCTCCGATTCCTATGAGGTGGGGCTCAAGGCCAGCGCGCTGGACAAGCGCCTGACCGCCAACCTCGCGCTGTTCCACACCGACTACGACGACTACCAGGCCAATTTCTTCGACACCGTCGCCAACCAGGTGGTGACGCGGCTGATCAACGCCGGCAGCGTCAAGACCCAGGGCGTCGAGCTCGACGCCAGCTTCCAGGCCACGCGTGAACTGAAGCTGTCGGCCGCGCTGGCCTATACCAAGGCGCGGGTCGATCACTTCAATTGCCCGAGCGGCGCGGCGGCCACCTGCAACATCGACGGCGGACGCCTGCCCTTCACTCCGGACTGGAAAACCTACCTGCGCGCCGACTACAGCATTCCCCTGGACAACGGCCTGGACGTGGAGCTGAGCACCGACTACAGCTGGCAGGACCGGGTGCAGTTCAGCCTCGACCAGAACCCGGACACCGTGCAGGGCGCCTACGGCATCTGGAACGCCAGCATCGCCCTGGCCGACTACAGCGCCGGCTGGCGGGTGGCGCTGCTGGGCAAGAACCTGGGCGATACCTCCTATGCCCAGACCCTGGCCAGTGGCGGCAACTACCTCTACCGCGCGGTGCCGCGGGACGATCAGCGCTACTTCGGCGTGCAGTTGCGCCAGGATTTCTGATCCCGACCCTGGGTCATCATCCACCCGCAGTGCCTGACGCTCCGGGTGGCCTGCCAGCCTTCATGTGGACTTCCATCGATGAGCGCTTCTCCCCGTCAACTCAGCCTGGGTGCCTTTCTCATGGCCACCGGTCACCACGTCGCCGCCTGGCGTCACCATGATGTGCCGGCCGACCCGCTGGATTTCAGCCAGTACAAGCGCGCAGCGCAGATCGCCGAAGCGGCCCGCTTCGATGCGCTGTTCGTGGCCGACAGCGTCGCGGCGCCCGATGATGCGCTGGCCAGCAACAGCGCGCGGTCGGTGCACTTCGAACCCTTGACGCTGCTGTCGGCCCTGGCGGCGGTGACCGAGCACATCGGCCTGATCGGCACCGCGACCACCACCTACAACGAGCCGTACCACATCGCCCGCAAATTCGCCTCGCTCGACCACCTCTCCGGCGGCCGTGCCGGGTGGAACCTTGTCACCTCCGACGCCGCGGCCGAGGCTCACAATTTCGGCCGCGACACCCACGTGCCCCATGCCCAGCGCTATGCTCGGGCCGGGGAATTCCAGCAGGTGGTGCAGGGCTTGTGGGACAGCTGGGCGGACGACGCCTTCATCGCCGACAAGGCCAGCGGCCAGTTCCATCGCCCGGATCGGGTCCGCGCGCTCGACCATCAGGGGCAGCACTTTCAGGTGCGTGGGCCGCTAAACGTGGCGCGCTCGCCCCAGGGCCGACCGGTGCTGGTGCAGGCCGGCGCCTCGGAGGCGGGGCGCGAGCTGGCCGCCCAGAGCGCCGAGGTGGTGTTCACCGCGCAGACCTCGCTGGCCAAGGCCCAGGCCTTCTATGCCGACGTCAAGGGGCGCCTGGCGCGGTACGGGCGCAGCGAGACCGACCTGAAGATCATGCCGGGAGTATTCGTGGTGGTCGGCGCCAGCCAGGCCGAGGCCCAGGAGAAGTTCGAGCAGTTCCAGGCGCTAGTCGAACCGCAAGTCGGCGTGGCCTTGCTGGGTCGCATGCTGGGCAATTTCGACCTGTCCGGCTATCCGCTGGACAGTCCGCTGCCTGAGCTGCCGCTGACCCAGGATGGCCAGCAGAGCCGCCAGCGACTGCTCACCGAAATCGCCGGCCGGGAGCAACTGACCCTGGCCCAGCTCGGACGGCGCATCGCTGGAGGGCGTGGCCACTACAGCCTGATCGGCACGCCCGCGCAGATCGCCGATGAGCTGCAGGCCTGGTTCGAGGGTCGCGGCGCCGATGGCTTCAACATCCTGGTGCCGCACCTGCCCGATGGGCTTGCGGACTTCGCCTGCGAGGTGGTGCCCGAGTTGCAGCGCAGAGGGTTGTTCCGCACCGAGTACCAGGGCCGTACCCTGCGTGAGCATCTCGGACTGCAGCGTCCGGCCAATCCGTATTTCCCGCCGGTGCCGGCATGATCCGGGCCTGGGCCGCGTGGGCCTGCCTGTGCCTGTGCCTACCGGCAGGCGCTGATGTTCTGTACGGTGATGCGCGCCCCGACGCTCCTGAACTGGCGGCTCGGGGTGAAGCGGCGGTAGGTGTGCGCACGCTGGATCTCGTGCATGCCGACCAGCTCGACGTACTCGCCATCAGTGCCCGGCAGCCCGCGCCACGCTACGACCGCGCACTGCGCGTGGAGATCTGGTACCCGGCGCGGTTGGCCGCCGGGCAGAAGCCGTTGACCACCTACACCGATGTGCTGGGCGCAGGCCCTGGCGACTCCCATCGACCGAACACGCCCTTCACCTTTCAGGGGCGGGCCGTGCGCGACGCCGGGCCTGCCGACGGGCGCTACCCGCTGGTGATCCTGTCCCACGGCTACCCAGGCTCGCGGCTGCAGATGAGCTACCTCGCCGAGCACCTGGCCTCTCACGGCTACATCGTCGCCGCCCTGGACCACCGCGAGTCGACCCGCGCCGACAAGGCCGGTTTCGCCAGTACCCTGGTCAACCGACCACTGGATGACCTGTTCGTCCTGCAACAGCTGGCCGACGCGGGCCACTGGGCGCAGACCCGCTGGCTGGCAGGGCACCTGGACAGCGATCGCAGTGCGCTGATCGGTTACTCCATGGGCGGGTACGGTGCACTGCGCGCTGCGGGTGTGGCGCCCAGCGCAGCAGCTCGAGCCGCGGTGCCGCCCGGCGCGCTGGACCCGACCGTCACCGCCGATGCGCGAATCAAGGCGTTGGTGCTGTTCGCCCCCTGGGGCGGGCAGCAGGGCATGTTCGAATCCAGTGCCCTGGCGGCCCTGGCCGTGCCAAGCCTGTTCATCGCCGGTGACCAGGACGATGTCGCGGGCTACACCGACGGTGTCCGGCGCCTGTTCGAGGCGGCGACTCAGGCCGAGCGCTACCTGCTGGTGTATCGCGGGGCGCGTCACAATGTGGCGCCCAATCCGCCCCCAGCCGCCGCACGCAGTCATCCCGACGACTTCGCCGCCTACGCCGAGCCGGTCTGGGACAGCGCGCGCCTGAACAACATCAACCAGCATTTCGTGCTGGCTTTTCTCGACCAGCAACTCAAAGGCCTCGACCGCCAGGCCTACCTCAGGCTCATTCCCCGCTCGGACGACGGCCAGTGGCAGATGGACGCCCAGGGCCGACCCGGCCCTGGGCATACCTACTGGCATGGGTTCAAGCGTCGCAGTGCCGTGGGCCTTGAATTTCACAGGCTGCCCGCCGGGCAGTCCCCCTCCGTTCCTTGATCGAGACCCTGACATGACCTATCTTGCCGCCGCCAACCGTTACGAACGCCTGCCCTATCGACGCGTCGGGCGCAGTGGCCTGCAACTGCCGTTGCTGTCACTGGGCCTGTGGCACAATTTCGGTGATGCCACGCCCATCGATAGCCAGCGCGCCATGTTGCGCACTGCCTTCGACCTGGGGATCAACCACTTCGACCTGGCGAACAACTACGGGCCGCCCTACGGCAGTGCCGAGATCAACTTCGGCCGGCTGCTACGTGAAGACTTCGCTGCCTATCGCGACGAACTGATCATTTCCACCAAGGCCGGCTGGGACATGTGGGCCGGCCCGCACGGGCAGGGCGGCGGTTCGCGCAAGCACCTGCTGGCCAGCCTGGACCAGAGCCTTGGCCGGCTGGGCGTGGACTACGTGGACATCTTCTACTCGCACCGCTTCGACCCTGACACCCCCCTGGAGGAAACCGCCACCGCCCTGGCTGACATCGTGCGTCAGGGCAAGGCGCTGTACATCGGCATTTCCTCCTATTCGGCCGGCAAAACCCGCGAGATCGCCGCGTTGCTCAAGGCGCTGAACGTTCCTCTGCTGATCCACCAGCCGTCCTACAACCTGCTCAACCGCTGGGTGGAACGGGACCTGCTGGCGACCACCGAGGAGTTGGGCACGGGGGTGATCGTGTTCACCGCCCTGGCCCAGGGGCTGCTGACCGACAAGTACCTGGGCGGCGTGCCCAGCGACGCCCGGGTCAATCGGCCCGGCGGGGCTTCGTTGCTGCCCGAACATCTGAGCGAGGCCAACATCGCCCGCGCGCAGGCGCTGGCGCAGATCGCCCAGCGGCGTGGACAGAGCCTGGCGCAGTTGGCGCTGGCCTGGGTACTGCGCGACCCGCGTGTCAGTTCGGCCCTGATCGGCGCCAGCAATGCCCAGCAGATCGTCGAGAACGTCGCAGCGCTGGACAACCTCGCGTTCAGCGCCGAGGAGCTGGCCGAAATCGACCGCCACGCCGTGGAAGGCCATATCAACCTGTGGCACAAATCCGCCACGGACTGGCAGGAGTGATCAGCATGAAACCTTTTCGTCATTTCATCACCCTCCTGGGATTGCTGACCCTGTGCAGTGCGGCGCTGGCTGCAGATCCTCAACGCCTGCGGATCGGCTATCAGAAGGGCTCGGTGACGCTGGTGCTGGCCAAGCAACACCGCTCGCTGGAGCAGCGGTTCTCGGCCACGGAAGTGCAGTGGATCGAGTTCCCGGCCGGCCCGCAAATGCTCGAAGCGCTCAACGTCGGCGCGCTGGACATCGGCTCCACCGGCGACATCCCGCCGCTGTTCGCCCAGGCCGCCGGGGCCGATCTGCTGTACATCGGTGCCGAACCGCCCAAGCCCCAGGCCGAAGCGATCCTGGTACGCGGTAACAGCCCGATCACGACGGTGCAGCAGCTCAAGGGCCGGCGGGTCGCCCTGCAGAAAGGCTCCAGCGCGCACAATGTCCTGCTGCGTGCCTTGCAGCAGGCCGGGCTGAGCCTGACCGACATCCAGCCGATCTACCTGGCGCCGGCCGAGGCCCGCGCCGCGTTCGAGCGGGGCAGCGTGGACGCCTGGGCGATCTGGGATCCGTTCTACTCGGCCATCGAACTGGAGGGGCACGCACGCCTGCTGGCTAACGGCGAAGGCCTGGGGCTCAGTGGCCCGTTCTACCTGGGTGAGCGGGGCTACTTCCAGGCGCATTCGGACTTCGTCCAGCAGGTGCTACAGACGCTCAATGAGGCCGAGGCCCTGACGCGCAGTGACCCACGCGGGAGCGTCGAGTTGCTGGCAGGCTTCATGGGCCTGCCGGAAAACGTGATGCAGCGGGTGCTCAGCCATCGTCCCGCCTCGCCGATCGGGCCGCTGACTGCCTCGATCATCCAGGCCCAGCAGCGCACGGCCGATCTGTTCCTGGCCAATCGGCTGATTCCAAAGCCGGTGGACGTCAGCCTTGCCGTGGGCAAACCCTGACCGACAGCGTGGCGCTCTAGGCGGGACGACGCATAAGCTTATGGCAATTTGCTATTTATTAATGGGTTATTGAAGCCTTTAAGCTATAAGCCACCGAACAGCAGCGCCACCGCGCGTGACGCTGTCCGGCGCAGCTGCTCCGGGGAGAATTCGATCCGGGGCGCGAATCAGTCATGCTCGCCACCACCACCTGAAGCATGCGGCCAGTCCTGGCCAGCCACCGTCGTCTCGTCCAACCCCTGCCACCGTCATCGTGAGCAGGGCGCGCGGAGGCGACCGAACTCAACGTATGGCTGCCCGACGCTTGCTTCAAGCGCCGGGATAAGGTGTTGCTCGATGCTTTCGATTCGTCCAGTTCAGCGTTCTCGCCTCGATGGCGGCACGGCTTGCGCGATCCCGCCAACCCTGGCCAGTGCCGGTGGGTCGCGGGTGCGGTCCCAGGGTGCGTCTCGATGAGCTTCGACTGGCCCTTCGTACTGTCTACGCTGCCAGCCTTCGGCAAGGCCGTGCTGGTGACCCTGCAAGTGGGGGCCTTCGCCATTGCGGCGTCGCTGCTGGTGGCACTGGTCAATGCCTCGATCCTGGTGCTGCGCGTGCCGTTGCTGCGCCGACTGGTGGTGCTTTATGTGGAACTGGCTCGCAACACTCCCTTGCTGATCCAGCTGTTCTTCATCTACTTCGCCCTGCCCAGCGTAGGGGTGCGCATTTCCGGCTTCAGCTCGGCGCTCATCGCCATGACGTTCCTGGGCGGGGCCTATCTCACCGAGGTGCTGCGTGCCGGGGTGGAGGCGGTGCCCAAGGCACAGATCGAGTCCGGGCTGGCCATCGGCCTGTCGCGCTGGCAGCTGCTGCGTCACGTGATATTGCCCCAGGCCGGCATCCTCAGCCTGCCCGCGCTGTTCGCCAACTTCATCTTCCTGCTCAAGGAGACGACCATCGTGTCGGCCGTCGCCGTGCCGGAAATCCTGTACACCACCAAGAACTACATCGCCATGTATTACAAGACCTACGAGATGCTGGCCGTGATGACCGGGTTGTGCGTCGTGTTGTTCCTGCCGCTTTCGCTGCTGCTGGCTCACTTGGAACGGAGGCTGCAACATGGCCAGTTCGGGTCTTGAGCTGCTGTGGATCAGCGCCCCGCAGCTGGCCAGGGGCGCCTGGGTAACCCTGACCGTCTCAGCCTGGGCCATCGTCCTGAGTACGGTCGGCGGGGTGCTCTATGGCGTGTTGCGCAGCCTGGGCCGACGCTGGATCGACTGGCCGTTGCGGATCTACCTGGAGCTGTTCCGTGCCATACCGGTGCTGGTGTGGCTGTACTTGTTCTTCTTCGGCCTGCCGATCTTCATCGGCGTCAGCGTCCCGAGTTTCGGCTGCGCAGTGCTGGTGCTGGCGCTGTGGGGGGCGAGCGAGGTCGGCGAAGTAGTGCGCGGGGGGCTGCGTTCGCTGCCCCGCGGCCAGCGTGAGGCAGGCCTGGCGATCGGTCTGAGCACCTTCGAACTGTACCGCGAAGTGCTGCTGCCGCAGATTCTCAAGCGCATCACACCGCCGACGATCAACGTCTATACCCGGCTGATCAAGACCAGCTCGCTGGTGGTGCTGATCGGCGTGGTCGACGTCATCAAGGTGGGCCAGCAGATCATCGAGCGGACCTATGAGTCGATCCTCATCTACGGGGTTCTGCTGCTGTTCTTCTTTTCCCTTTGCTATCCGCTGTCGGCCGCCTCTCGCGTGCTGGAGCGGCGTTGGAGTCATGCATGAGCGCCCTGATCGAGCTGCGCGGTTTCAGCAAGCGTTTCGGCGCTACCCCGGTGCTGCGCGACATCGACCTGCAGGTCGAGCGCGGCGAGGTGGTGGTGATCCTGGGGCCCAGTGGCTGCGGCAAGAGCACCTTGCTGCGCTGCCTGAACGGGCTGGAAAGCGGGCAGGGCGGTAGCCTGCATTTCAACGGTGAGCGCCTGGACGCTGCCACCGACTGGCGCCAGGTACGCCAGCAGATCGGCATGGTATTCCAGAGCTACCACCTGTTTCCCCACAAGACGGTGCTGGACAACATCCTGCTCGGCCCGCTGCGGGTGCAGAAGCGGCCCTATGCCGAGGCCGCGAGCCACGCCCAGGCCCTGCTCGAGCGGGTCGGCCTGCTGGACAAGCGCGATGCCTATCCACGAGAGCTCTCTGGTGGGCAGCAGCAGCGCATCGCCATCGTCCGCGCCCTGTGCATGAATCCGCAGGTGATGTTGTTCGACGAGGTCACCGCCGCGCTAGACCCGGAAATGGTCAAGGAAGTGCTGGAGGTGATTCTCCAACTTGCCCAAGGTGGCATGACGTTGCTGATCGTCACCCACGAAATGGCCTTCGCCCGCGCGGTGGCCGACCGCATCCTGTTCATGGACGGTGGTGTCATCGCCGAACAGAACGATCCCGACACTTTTTTCAGCAACCCGCAGACCGCACGCGCGCAGCAGTTTCTGGAGAAGTTCTCCCATGTAGAAAACCTGCCAAGAAGGAAATGATCGATGAACCTCAGATCTGCGTGGCTACTGCCCTTGTTCGCCATCGGGCTGCTCGGCGGCTGCGGCAACAGCGAGCCGCCCAAGCCGGCCACCGGCACGCCCACCCCCTCGACTGCGGCTGCAGCGCCCAAGGGTTACCTGGACACCGTGAAAGCGCGCGACAAGCTGATCGTCGGCGTGTTCAGCGACAAGCCACCGTTCGGTTTCGTGGACGAGCAGGGCGAGTATGTCGGTTTCGACACCGATATCGCCAAGCGCCTGGCCAAGGACCTGCTGGGTGACGAGAAGAAAGTGGAGTTCGTGGTGGTCGAGCCGGCCAGCCGCATTCCGTTCCTGCAAAGCGACAAGGTCGACCTGATCCTGGCCAACATGACCGTGACCCCGGAGCGTGCACAGGCGGTCGATTTCACCCATCCCAACCTGCGCGTGGCCGTGCAGGCCATCGTCCGTGACGACAGCCCGGTACAGCGGCTCGATGACCTGGCCGACAAGACCGTCATCGTCACCAGCGGTACCACGGCCGACATCTGGCTGACCCAGAACCATCCGGACTGGAAGCTGCTCAAGTTCGAAAAGAACTCCGAGTCGCTGCAGGCCCTGGCCAATGGTCGAGGCGATGCCTATGCCCAGGACAACCTGGTGCTGTTCAGCTGGGCCAGGCAGAATCCGGGCTACCGCGTGCTGGGGGAAACCCTGGGCGAGCAGGCCCCCATCGCGCCGGCAGTGAAGAAAGGCAATGACGAGTTGCGCGAGTGGGTCAATGGCGAACTGACCAAGCTGGGCGAGGAACGGTTCCTGCTCAAACTGTACGACCAATACCTGCGCCCGCAACTGGCCGAGGGTACCGACCCGCAGGCAATCATCGTCGAAGGCGGGAAATGGTAGAGGCGTTCGTGGCGCGCTGAGTGCCACGCTGCGGGGCCTGTAGGCCCCGTTCGCCGAGCGCTATCGGCAAATTTGAACTTTGTCTGAAAAGTCCTGAAACGAGGGTCAGGCAATGCGAAAACTGACGGGAGCGCCCAGCTCGGACTGGCGTGCCAGGCTGGGCACCCCGACTGTCTTCAACTCAGCAGCATCGAGTAGCAGGCTTTTCAAACGCAGCCTGGCCTGTCGATCCAATGGCCCATGTCTGTACAGCGCGGTCTGCCCTGTATGCCTCTCTTCCCCTCGCAGCGCCCCTCTCACTGTCCACATAACCTGGCTGCACACCTGCCTCGACCGCTCACCGGGTGCATCGGCACGGCGGTCCGCTGTGCTGGCCCAAAGCGCCACGATCGGCCAGGCACTAGCGGCTCGGGAGTGATCCTCCACGACCACCGGGGCGGGAGCCTGGCAACTCAGGTGCCTAACGCCGCCGACCTTCGAACTGACTTGAACACCCGGCCCACTGCGGGCGAGTCGAAAGGCCGAGACGCAAACGCCGCGGGCACCTTTGGGAGATGCTCGCGGCGTTCTGGCCTGTCGAAGCCGGGACGGTGTCTAGCGTCTATTTGGCGGTGATCACCGCCAGCTTGGTGATCCCGGCCTTCTCGATCGACGCCATGGCGCGCGCCACTTCGCCATAGTTGACGCCGTTGTCGGCCTGCAACTGCACGCGAACATCCGGATCCTTGTCCTTGGCGGCCTGCAGGTTGCTCTGCAGCAAATCGGGCTGGATTTCGTCCTTGTTGATGAACAGCTTGCCCTTGTCGTCGATGCTCACCACCAAGGGGTCTTTCTGCTCCGCAGGCGCGACCGCTTCGGTCTTGGGCAGATTGATCGGGATGGAGTTGGTCAACAGGGGGGCGGTGACGATGAACACCACCAACAGCACCAGCATCACGTCGACCAGCGGCGTGACGTTGATCTCGCTCAGCACTTCATCGCTGTCCTGGGTCGAAAAGGCCATTTCAGGAGGCCTCCTTCACAGGCTGGCCGGCAGGAGCCGTGCCAGACTTGAGTACCGGGTGCAGCAACACGCGGAAGGCGTTTTTCTGGGCGAGGCTGTAGAAGTCGTGGGCGAAGTCGTCCAGGTCCGCGGCGGTCAGCTTCAACCGGCGCAGGTAGTAGTTGTAGACCAGCACGGCCGGCACGGCGACGGCGATGCCCACGCCGGTCGCGACCAGTGCCGCGCCAATGGGGCCAGCCACGGTTTCAAGGCTCGCCGAGCCGGCCGCGCTGATCCCCTTGAGTGCCGACATGATCCCCCAGACCGTACCGAAGAGGCCGATGAAGGGCGATGTGCTGCCGATGCTGGCCAACACCGCCAGCCCGGACTCCAGCGACCGACGCTCTCGCACGATCTGCTGACGCAAGGCACGCTCGAGGCGGTCCTGATGGTTGATCGACTGGCTCAGGTCGCCGGCATGGGCGGCATCGGGCACCTGAATGGCCGCGTAACCGGCCAGGGCCACCCGTGCAGCCGCGCCCGGAGCGTCCTGGGCCAACTGCGCGGCGCCATCCAGGCTCGAGGCAGCCCAGAAGCGCTGATGGAAACGCTTGTCCTGATTCTTCAGCCGGACGAACTGCACGCCCTTGAGCAGCGCCAGGCCCCAGGTTGCTACGGAAAACAGGATCAGCAGCCAGATGACGCCGTGTTCGACGGATTCGAAAGGTGATGCGATGAGGTTCATGGATGACTCTCCAGCAAGGCTTAGCTATTCAGTGAAGCGACGCGCCTTTGGTGAGGTAGCCCGCGAATGGTGTCGAATGGACGATGACGTCTACTGCAATTTGAAATCGATCGGTACGCTGACCCAGCCATCGATCGGCGTGTCGCCCTGCTTGGCGGGCGCGAAGCTCCAGCGCTTGACCGCCGCCAGCGCGGCGTCGTCGAGCTGGCTGCGCCCGCTGCTCTGCTGGATCTGCACCTCGCCCGGCTTGCCGCTGGCCAATACGTGAACCCGCAGCAGCACCGTGCCTTGCCAATTGCGCCGCAGGGCCAGGGCGGGGTACTCGGGCGCGGGGTTGCGCAGATAGCCTGCATTGGCCGATGCCGGGGTGATCGGTGCCGGCGCGGGCGGAGCAGGGGGCGCCGGCGGCGTCGCGGCCTGTGGCGGCGGCTGCACGGGCGTGGGCGCCGGAGCAGGTTTCGGGGCCGGCTTGGGTACAGGCTTGGGCACCGGTTTCGGCTTGGGCTTGACGACGGGCTTGGGGGGCGGTGGCTTGCTCGCCAGCTCGTCCTCGACCGGTGGTGGCGGCTCCACGGCCGGCTGTACGACGGGCTCGGGGGGTGGTGGCTCGACCACCGGCGGTGCAGGTTGGGAAAACTCGATGGTCATGGGCGGCACCTGAGGCGGCACCACCGGCAAAGGTGGCGTCGAGGAGCGGCTGATCCAGTAGATCACCGCGCCATGCAGCGCCAATGCAAAGATGCCCAGCATCACCGCTTCACGCCGGCGCAGCACGCGCCCGGGCGTGGAGTGCAACCTGGACAGCGCCAAGGGACCACGGTAGACCCGACCCAGATCGAGCAGCACGCCCCCCGGCGCCGGGCGCCAGAGCACATCCAGGGCGCTCGCTGTTTGGGTGTTGGCCATTGATTGACTCCTGGCTATTGAATGAGACCGCAAGGGCCGTTTCCTGAAAACGGGGCCACCCCTGCGCAATGGCGGCGATGCCCCGTCATCACCTCGAGTGCAAGGGACGTACCAACCGCTGCGCCCAGCAAAGCCGCGGTCTTGACGGCAGCGGCCGGACGCCGTGGTGTTCTGCTGGGCGCTTAATGTTGCTCCACTGTTTCCCTGGCAACAGTCGAACAGGGCGCCGGGTGATCCTGGAACACGCTGCGGGACGGCCGGTTTCGCTGCACGGGTCGCCGTCACGTCAGCCGTATGCTCAACGTCGCGCAGCACTTGAGTTAAAGCAATTCCTTAGTTTGCCTAAATATAAACTTTCATCCAGTTCGAAATGATTGAAATACTCTCGGAAATATATATATGTGGCTTGACGCACTTAAACATCCTGTGTAGGTTTCACTTCAGCTACCGCCTACGCATGACACGGATGTCCGTTCCTCCGTTGATTTACCACGCTCGTGCATGTTGCAGACAGGAAAACACGAGCAGTTATATGGCTTTGTATTCATCGCTGTAATAGCGATTCAAGCTATAGGGTTCATAACAGAGCGAAAACTGATCATGGACGAGTTGAACACGCGTGCACTGACGCGGCGCAAAGATAGTTGGTTCGTCCGTGCAGGTCGAAGGGACCCTGCTGTGCCGAACCTCTACTGTTTCGCCCATGCCGGGGGCAGCGCCGAACAGTTCCTGGCCTGGCAACGATCCTTGGCAGGTGTCGTCAACATCGTGGCCATGTGCCCGCCAGGGCTCGCCCATCGCTACACCGAACCGCGCTGCGATGACATGATCAGCCTGGCCGTCAGCGCCAGCGCGGCCATCGACTCGGATGAAAATCGCGTGCCATTCATGCTCTTCGGCCACAGTTTCGGCGCCTTGTTGGCATACGAAACCTGTCGTCTATTGGACAGGCCCGCCGCCGAGTTGATCGTTTCAGGCTGTGCGGCGCCTTCCTGGTTGCCCTCCAGGGAAGTGGTGGCCATGGCGGCACTGGAAGGCGCGGACTTTCTCGATAAAGTGCGTATTTTCGGTGGTATTCCAACTGATGTGGAAACGGATGAAATCATCAACAGCTATATTGTCAAGAAGTTGAAAGTCGATTTCACCATAATTGCCAAATACCTGTATGTGCGTGATCCATTATTGAACGCGAATGTCACCACCCTAAATGGCGTGAGCGATCCCCACGTCAGCGCCGAAAAGGTCATGGCATGGTCCGCGACCACCACAGGCACGACCCTGCACCACGCCATACCGGGCGATCACTTCTACTTCAATGAGCGACCGGACGCTGTCATCGAGATCATTCGCGCGCTGAGCCCCACGGCACATCACCGCGCGCCAGCACTGGATGTGCGCCTGATCTGAAGTCGACGCTGCTGAAACATCACCGGAGCGAACCTGAGATGAATACATCGATCCCGATGCTCGTCGCACCCCGTTACTGTCTAGGCGAAACGCAGGTCTCATGGGACAACCCAGTGTGGCGCGCGCGCGCCGAGGGTCTTGGCATGCGTCTGGATCCACACTTGTGGGGCTGGGGAACAGTGCGCACCACCCGCAGGTCCCTGGCTGAACTGGCGATCAGCAGCCTGCGTCAGACCCTGGAAGCGGCCGACTGCGATCCGGCCAGTGTGGACGGTGTGATTGTCTGTGCCCTGGCATTCCCCGGCGCGGCTGAGCAACAGCGTCATTTTCTCGCATCGATCCTGGAACCCTGCGGCCTGGCCCACGTAACGCCCATCGGCCTGACGCTGGGGCGCTGCACCACGTTTCTGCAAGGCATCGCGGTGGCACGCGCGCTGGTGGCTGCAGGCAGCCAACGGCGGGTTCTGGTGGTCACGGCCGGTCGGATCGAAGACGAGGCGCACAGGCTGGAAGTGTTCGCCCTGTTTTCAGACGGTGCAGCGAGTTGCCTGATCGCTCAGGGGGATACCTCGATGCCGGGTCTGGCCATCCGAGCGTGTGCACAAGCCCATGAGGCCAACCCGGCCAGGGATGATCTGTCGCCCGAGTTGTCTCGGCAGGTCAATGCCCAAATGCTCCAGGGCCTGGACCTCGAGCTGGACGATATCGAGCGATTGCTGCACAGCAACATCTATCTACCCGTTTGCACCCTCAAGGAGCGGCAGGCCGGTTTTTCGCAACGCCAGCTGTACACCGACAACATTGCCCGGATCGGCCATTGCTTCGGCGCCGATCCGATCATCAACCTGGTGGACCTGGCGCAATCCGAGGGTCTGGTCGAGCGGGCTCACTACCTGCTTGCCGCCAGCGTGCCTGGCGCACGGGTCGCCATTTTGCTGCGTCAGGAGGGCAGGTGATGAAGCGTTTCGACCGCCACGCCTTCGAGCCCGACCTCACCACCTCCATACCCGCGCAGGCGTTGCACTTCAGCATCCAGGCCCGGCAACGTCTGCAGGACAGTCTCGGGCAAACCCCGCAGGCGCTGTACGAAGCGCTGCTTGCCGACATCGAAAGCGAGGACAGCCAACTGCTGGCCTTGGCCGTGCTCCACGGCACGTTCGAGCACTGTCAAGTCGAGCCATTGCCTGAACGGATCCCTGCGCAGCAGCTGATCCACTGGATCGAGGCCAGACGCGAGGGGTTGGCGGACACGCTAGCGCAGCTGTGCGGCCCGGATGCGCTCACGGACGCCGCAGTGCTGAAAGCTCGAGCGCCGATTTCACTGGTCGCCGGCTGCTGGCTGGACCGGGTCTCACAACCTGCTACCGAGCCGGCCATGCTGGTCAGCCGCCTGACAGCCCACCGCTTCGCCCTCAAGGGCAAGGGCGTGGTCGGGGCGGGCCAGCAGGCCTGTCGGGTCCGCGCTCTGGCCGAACGCGGTGTGCATCTGCCGGCGCTGTACAGTGCGCGTTTCATGGAGGCGTGCGACGCGCCGACCACCGTCGTTCAGTGCGCCGCGTTCTACCTGGCGCTGTCGCGCTGGCCGGCCAGCTACCTGCCGGAGGTGCTGGGCGTGCACTATGCCCACTATCGCCTGGCGGTGGACGACCGGCTGTTGGGGGGGCCGAGCTTCCTGCCCGCCACGCTGCTGGATCGGCTGCTGGAGAGCGTGTACGAAACCACCGCCCGCACGGTCGACGGCGCAGCGGACCTGCAGCGATTCCTGCGAGGCGTGGCCCTCGGCGCGGCGTTGGAGCAGCGCAGCCTCGCCGCCATGGTGAGCGATGTGCAGGCACGTGCAGCGCTGAGCCTGACCCAGCGAGTGGGCCGTATCGTGAAGCGGCACATGCCCTATGCCGGACGCCAGCACGCGTACGTACGCCTGGGTGACCGGCGCCTGCCTGACTGGTTCGGGACCTATACCGACGAAGAAATCGCGGCTTTCATGGCGGCGTTCAGCCGCTCCCGTTCGATCAAACGCAACGCCAGGGGGAGTTGCCCCTTCCTGGAGGCGACGAAGTTCGGTGGGTCCATGTTCGGGCTGTTCACCCAGGACGAATTCGACGTGCTCGCCGCCTGGACCCAGGAGGTACAGGACGGGCACGACTCAGAGACCGTCGAGCAGGCATCGGCACCAGGAACTCACCCCGAAGATGCGGTCTGGACACTGCAGCCCCTTTCGCTGCCAGTCACGATCCGCTGGCAAGCACCGCAGGTACCGAGTGACCGGGAGTTGTTGCACCGCCTGGTCAACATCGAGGCGTACGCCAATACCCTGGAGCTCATCCGGTCGAAAATCGAGGACAACCTGCGTCACGCCGAACGGCTGTTCGACCATGGCCAGGCCGGCCGCTTCACCGATGCCTCCTGGTTGCCCTGGGACAGGCAAGCGCTGGCCCAGCGGGCGCAGGCGATCTACTGGAACAAGCTGGTCGAGCCCTGGCAGCGCCTGGAGACGGTCCCCGATCGCGAGACCGTGATCTTCGGGCAGAAACTCGCCGCACTGGGCAGCCTGCTCGATGGTTGCTGGGCGCACCGCGTGGCGAGCGTCGCCCGCTACAACAGCCGCACCGACGCGATGTTGTATGCCATCTATGCCGACGAGATGGGCAACGGCGAGCTGGAAAAGAACCACATCGTGTTGATCCAGCGGGTACTGCGCAGCCTGGGCATCGAACTGCCCCATATCCGCGACGAAGCGTTCATCGACCAGGCCGAGTTGCCCGACCTGTACGCGTTCGCCCTGCACCAGCTCGGGCTTTCGCTGTTTCCCGACAGCTTCTACCCCGAAATCCTCGGCTACAACCTGGGCATCGAGATGCTGGGGCTGGGTGAAATGCGACTGCATGAAATCCAGAAGCTGAGGCGCCATGGCTTCGATACCGTTTATGAGGAGGCGCACTTGACCATCGACAACTTCTCCAATGGCCACGCCCGGCAGTCGCTCCTGCTGATCGAGCACTTCATGGACGACACCGCACGCCACGCCAGTGCCGATGAGCTGGCCTGCGTCTGGCGCCGAGTCTGGCGAGGCTATGCCTCGTTCGCCTGGTTCATCGAGACCGATCTGCAGAACGCGGTGATGGCCAACTCCAGGCCGGCCATGGCCGAACTCATTCTCTGACGCGCGGTTTCTGGAGGTTGTCATGCCGCTTCACAGTTTCGACCCCAGCGTGCTCGAACTGCCATTGTTCGAAGACGAGCACCGGCATCTGGCACGGCAGATCGATGCCTGGTGTGCCGCGCAGCGCCACGACTGGCAGCGCTTGCAGCGCCAACCGCTTTCGGACGTGGGGCGCACGCTGATCACCCAGTTGGCCGACGCCGGCTGGTTCAGCCATCTGCTGGCCGGCACCGGTGACGTCCACGGCGACTTGCGCTCACTGTGCATCAGACGCCAGGCGCTGGCCTATGGGTCGGATCTGGCGGATTTCGCCTACTCGATTCAGGAGTTGACCGCCCGCGTCATTGCCTACCACGCCAGCGAGGCGCAGAAGCGGCACTATCTGCCGCTGTTCGCTTGCGGGCAGGTGGTGGGGGCTTTCGCCACCTCCGAGCTGGCCGTCGGCTCCGATGTGGGCAATATCGGGCTCAGCGCCCAATGCCAGGGTGACCATTACCTGCTCGATGGCGACAAGGCGTGGATCGCCCAGGGCGATCTGGCCGATGTCTGCATCGTGATCGCCCGCACCGGCCCGGCGCCGGGCCCTCTGGGACTGAGCGCATTGCTGGTGGACATGCGCCTGCCCGGCATCAGCGTGACGCCCGTGCAGGCCATCGCCCCCAGGTCCTGGGCCAACATCCGCTTCGACCGCTGCCGGGTACCGGTGGACGCGCTGATCGGCAAGCAAGGGCAGGGGTTCATCATTGCGATGCAGTCGCTGGATCGCTTTCGCATGACCGTGGCGGCTGCGGCGATCGGCTTCGCTCGCAAGGCGGCCGACTTCGCGCTGGCCAGGGCCTCTACCCGACGCGCCTACAAGGGCACGCTGTCGGACCTGCACACCGTCAAGGCGCAACTGGCAGGTATGGAACTGAAACTGGGCGCCAGTGCCTTGCTCACCGCCAAGGCGGCCTGGACCCTCGATGCCGGCAGACCTTTTGCCAAGGATTCGGCGGTCGCCAAGGTGTTCAGCACCGAAGCGGCGTGCGAGGTGGTCGACCAGGCGGTGCAGATCGCCGGTGCCGCAGGGCTGGTGCACGGCAGCGTCACCGAGAGCCTCTATCGCCAGGTACGTTCGCTTCGCCTCTATGAAGGGGCCAGTGAAGTGCTTCTGATGAACATCGCCACCTCGCTCGATGCGCGAAAGGCGCAGAACGCGTTCGACCCGCAGGAGTGACCATGCTCGATGCACTGACGGCGGTTCAGGATCACGACCCCTATCCGTACTACGCAGGATTGACCAGGGACCGGCCACTGGCCTTCGATGCCGACCTGAGCCTGTGGGTGGCGGCCAGCGCAGAGACGGTGACGCTGTGCCTGGAGCACGCCGAGCTGCTCGTCAGACCTGCTCACGAGCCCGTGCCACAGGGGCTGGTCGGTACCAGCGCCGGTCGGGTTTACGGTGGCCTGGTGCGGATGCGCGAGGGCACCCTTCAGCATGCGCTCAAGGCTGTGATCGTGGCCGCCTTCTCCAGCTTGGATACCAGGCGGCTCAGGAAGCTTGCATACGCCGTGTGCCGTGAGCGCCTCGACGAGGGGGCCGGCTACAACGACGTCCAGTTCACGGTGCCCGCGCGCGTGGTGGCCAGCCTGTGTGGCTTCACCACCCTGGAAAGCGCCGAGGCCAACCGCCTGATCGCTGATTTCGTGCAGTGCCTGCCGGCCGCGGCAGGCGCCGAGCAGCAGCGCCAAGCGTCCCTGGCAGCCGAGCGACTCTTGCACCTGTTCCACGGCCACGTCAGCGGCGCAGCCAATGGACCTCTGCTCGCGGCGCTTCTTCAAGCCGCATGTGCCCAGGGCTGGCCCGAACAGGCAGCGCTGCTGGAAAACGCCGTGGGTTTTCTTTCGCAAACCTACGACGCAACGGCCGGGCTGATCGGCAATGCCCTGGTCACGCTGTCCAGGCAGGGTGGTTGGCCTGACGGCCTGGCCGAGCAACTGAGCTATGTCGAGGAAGTGGCTCGCTACGATGCGCCGATCCAGAACACCCGGCGTTTCGCGGCACGCGACCTGTGGATTCTGGGCCAGCGGTTGCGCGCGGGTGACCAGGTGCTCGTGCTGCTCGCCGCGGCCAACCGGGACCCGCTCGTCAACGCGCACCCTGACCGTTTCATCGCGCAACGCACCGCCGCCCAGTGCTTCACCTTCAGCCACGGCCGCCACCGCTGCCCGGGCAGCACACTGGCGGTCGCCATCACCTGTGGGGTGCTCAACGCCTTGCTGGAAAACACTTCGGCCGCACCACGGCCTTCATCCGCGATCACCTATGTCCGCTCAGCCAACGCGCGTATCCCGAGATGGTGATACCCGGCTGCGTGAATAGGTCGCCTGCGACCAGGCCGGCGCGCGAGGAGGCGCGCGGGCCTTGAAGACACCCGCGCTCATCGATCCGACTCGCAAGTTAATTCATCAATTGACAGGGAAGAGGGTAGAAGATGAAAACCGTCAACAACTACAAGCGGCCGGTCATCAAGAAATCGCTCGAACACTACACGCTGTTCGGCATCGGAGCAGGGCCTGCCAATCTCAGCCTGGCGTCCCTGCTGCACCCGAAGACAGCCATCAGCAATCTGTTCGTCGAGCAGAAGAAGTCCTTCACCTGGCACGATGACCAGCTGATCGATGGCGCCACCCTGCAGGTGTCCCTGTTCAAGGACCTGGTGACGCTTTCGGACCCGACCAATCCCTTCTCGTTTCTCGCCTACCTGCACGAGAAGGGGCGCATCTATCACTTTCTCAACGCCCAGTTCGACGAAGTGCCGCGCCGGGAGTTTCGCAACTACATGGCCTGGGCCGCCAAGAAGAACCCGAACGTGACCTTCGCCGAGCGCGTGCTGGAGGTGGAGTTCGACACGGTGTTCCGCATTCGCACCGACCGGCGCGAGATCACGGCCGACAACATCAGCGTCGGCGTTGGCACGCAGCCATGGGTGCCGGAGTTCGCCCGCTGCATGCCCGCGCAGGATCACTTCCACATCAGCCAGTACATGCTCAGGAACGACAGCCTGGCCGGCAAGCGCGTGGCCATCGTGGGTGGTGGGCAATCAGGCGCCGAGGTGTTCCTCGACCTGATCTCCAAGCCCCACGCCAGCAAGCCGGCGCAGGTCAACTGGATATCGCGACGTCGCAACTACTTCCCGATCGACAATTCGACCTTCACCAACGATTTCTACATGCCGTGCTACTCCAACTATTCCAGTGCCTTGCCGTCTGCGGTCCGCGAGCAGACCACCTCGGCCCATCTGCTGACCTCCGACGGCATCTCGGAATCCACCCTCAAGGCCATCTACCAGAAGCTCTACTACTGCCGTTTCGTGGATGAGGACACGCGTCATTTCGGGCTTTTCCCCAACCGCTGCGTGACCGGCGTGGTGCCCAACCCTGGCAGGGGATGGAAGCTGGAAACCGAGCACAACGACCTCACCCACATCAGAGAGTCGATAAACGCAGACGTGGTCATCTGGGCCACCGGATTCAAACCGGCGCCCAAGCAGTTCCTGGACGGCATTGCCCATCGATTCAAGCGCGAAAACGCCGAGTACCTGGTGGATGAAGACTTCGCCGTGCAATGGGACGGGCCGGCTGACAGAGCGGTGTTCGTGCAGAACGGGGTGCGCGGACAACGCGGGCTGCCGGACGTCAACCTGAGTCTCAATGCCTGGCGCGCGCAACGTATCGTCGGGCGCCTGACCGGGCAGTATGCAGCGCCGCAGGGATGCTCCTTCATCGACTGGACGCGTCAGCAACCCTTCCTGCAGCCAGCCGGGCAGGTCGAGCGCAAGGCACGCGCCTTGAAGGCCGCGCTGAAGTAGCGCCTGAACCTCATTCCACTCAAGCGATGGAGAGCTTCTGTATGCAGCGATTTCCCGTGGTCATCGTCGGCGGCGGCATCATCGGTGTGATGATCGCCTACGAACTCACGCGCCATGACCCGAACATGCCGGTGCTGATCGTCGATCAGTCCCTGGCGGGGCAGGGCGCATCACGTTTTTCCGCCGGGGTCCATTTTCCCCGAGGCGCATCCGACACCGTGCGCCGGTTCTCGCAGTACAGCCACACCTACTACCGCGACCTGCTGCAACGACACCCGCAGGCGCCAATCCATCCGCTCGGCATGACGGTGGTCTGCAAGGCATCGCGGCAAAGCGCCGTAGAGGCCCAGTATCTGCCGCTGGCCGACCTGCGCGAGGTGTCCTCGAGCCTGTGGCCCACAGCGGCGCTCGACCTGCCAGGCGAGCACCTGGCATTGACAGGCGAGGGCGCCAACCATGCCGACGTCCAGGGCCTGGTCAGGTACCTGCTCAAGGCCATGGGCGACCGGGTACAGGTGATCGAGGGGGCGAGGGTGGAGTCCCTCGGCGGATCTGGCGCCCATGTGCTCGAGTTGAGCACGGGACACGCCATACACGCCGACAAGCTGGTGCTGGCGCCCGGCCCCTGGACGGCTGCACGGCCCTGGCAGTCCAGCCTTGCCCACCTCGGCATCCGGGTGAAGAAAGTGGTGGCCGCCCACGTGCGCATGCCGGTGTCGGCCGAGGACGGGCTGATCGTCTTCCAGGACGACGACGCGTTCCTGCTCCCCCTGCAGCAACGGGGCCATTGGCTGTTCAGCTACACCTGCGATGAATGGGACGTCGATCCCGGCACCGTCGCGCCCTCGCTGTCCTTCACCGACATCAACGACGCCAGAAACGTATTGGCCAGGTACGCGCCGGCCTGGGCCGAGCGCCTGGACGGTGGGCGCGTGTTCTGCGACGCCTACAGCCCCGACAGGGTGCCGATCATCGCTGAGGTCGGCCGCCACCTGGTGTTCGCCGGTGCCGCCAACGGGTCTGGCTACCGCCTCGCACCTGCTCTGGCGGCCGAGGTTCTGTCACTGCTTTGACTGGCCCATTTCCTGGAATATCAAAGGTATCTAGCCATGCGCGTCAATCACTACAGTCTTGATAAGCTCTCGAATCTTTTTGGCATCCAGATCGGCAGTATCGAGGGGTTGAACGCCCCAGCCGGATGGGGGCGGGTCGCGCCAGGCGAGCGCTCTACCAGTCACCGCCATGACGAGACCGAGTTCTTCGTCATCGTTCAAGGTCAGGGCAGCATCCAGGTGGGGGGTCAGAGCCATGAAGTGGGTCCAGGCAGCGTGGCGGTCTTCGAACCCTTCGAAACCCATGTCATTACCAACACCGGCAGCGAAGACCTGGTGTTCTTCCTGTCCTACCGGCGCGACGCCGAACGGGCCAGCCAGTCGGCCACTTCACCCGAGCGTCAGGTGCCTGCGCAGCGGCCCCAGTTCATCTTCTCCACGCCGCCCACGCCCAATGGCGACCTGCACCTGGGACATCTGTCCGGGCCGTACCTGGGGGCCGACGCGTACGTGCGCTATCAGCGCCTGATCGGCCACACGGCCTGGCACCTGACAGGCTCGGACGACTACCAGAGCTATGTCGACGCGCTGGCCAGGAAGGACGGCAAGCGCCCCGCGCAAGTGGCTGAGTTTTACTCCGCCGAGATTCTCCAGACCCTGGCGGCGATGGACATCGAACTCGACCAGTACACGGTCACCGACAAGTCCCCCGACTACGCCAGCGGCTTGCAGCGGTATTTCACCAGGCTGGTGGACTCCGGGCGGGTGGCGTGCGCGCAGGTCGCCGCCCTGCAAGACCCCGAGACCGGTGCCTACCTGTACGAAGTGGATGTCTGCGGAGCCTGCCCAGGGTGCGGCAGGACCACCAACGGCAATATCTGCGAGGAGTGCGGCGAACCCAATGTGGTAGTCGACCTGGGTGAGCCGCTGTCACGCCTCAGCGATCGGCCTGCGCAGCGAGTGGAGCGCGAGCAGTTCACCTTGCCGCTCGGCGAGTTCGCCTCGGACCTGGAGCGTCACCACAGCCTGGGCCGCGTACCGGCCAGGCTCAAGGAGCTCACCACCCGGGTACTGGCTCACGAGCGCCTGGATATCCCCATGACCCATTACAGCGATTGGGGCATCCGCCCGGTCGAGTCGGACCAGGAGCAGGTGATCTGGGTGTGGCCGGAAATGAGCTACGGCTTCCTCTACGGTATCGAGGCACTGGGCCGCAGGCTGGGCGCGGACTGGAACGCCCAGGCGCCCCAGCGTGACTGGAAGATCGTCCATTTCTTCGGCTACGACAACAGTTTCTACCACGGCATTCTGTACCCCGTGCTCTACCGCCTGGCCTGGCCCGACTGGCAGCCGGACATCGACTATCACGTCAATGAGTTCTACCTGCTCGACGGCAAGAAGTTCTCGACCAGCCGCCGCCATGCGGTCTGGGGCAAGGACATCCTCACGCCCGAGACCGTCGATGCCGTGCGCTACTACCTGTGCCTGACCCGTCCGGAAGATCAACGCAGCAACTTCGAACTGGCGGCCTACCGGGAGACGGTCCGCGACGTGCTGGTCGGCAAATGGCAAGCCTGGCTCGGCGCGTTGGGCGATCGGGTGAACCGGCACCACGCAGGCGTCGTCCCGGATGCCGGGATCTGGACTGCCGAGCATTCGGCCTTCCTGGCCACGCTGGCCGTGCATCTGGAGGCGGTGACCCGCGCGCTGAACCCTGAGGGTTTCTCCCTGCGCCGTGCAGCCGCCCAGTTGAACCGGCTGGTGGACGATGCCATGGCCTTCGCCGCCACCCAGCAACTGCTGGCCTTGGCGGCGCACCTGAAGGACGAATATCGGACCTCGGTGGCGCTGGAGCTTGCAGCGGCACAGTTGCTCGCCCAGCTCGCCGCGCCCCTGATGCCGCGCTTCTCCACCCGGCTGCTGGAAGCATTGGGCAGCACGTCGGGCGCAGTCTGGCCTCGTACCGTGGAGATCATGGTCCCTGGCAGCCAGTGCTCGCTGGCCGACGCGACCTTCTTCCAGAACCCCGATGAGCCAGGGTCCACCGAACATGGCTCCACCGAACATGGCGCTGACGAACACCGCTCCGGTGAACTGCCCGCCGCGCAGCCCTGCGCAACCTGGCTGCAACGGCAGGTCGAGCTCCTGATACCCAGAGCAGGCACCGACGCTGGCAGTCGCACGCTGCAGGAGCTGGGCGCTTCGTCGCTGGTGGCAGTGACGCTCCAGTACCAGCTCCTGCAGGACAAGGCGCTCGACGTGCCCATCGACAAGCTGATGCACACCCCTCTCGATGCCTTGGCCAGGGAGGTCGACGCCTGCGCCGTCGCGAAAGATGTGACCGAGGAGGTGGCATCATGAGCGCGACGGCCCTCTTGAACACGCTGACGTCCGCGGGGCTGGCCCTGGAGGTGGAGCAGGGCAACCTCAAGCTGCGCGGGCCCAGCGAGGCGATCACCGATGACCTGGTACAGGCCATCAAGGCGCAGAAACCCGCGCTCATCCATTACCTCGAAGCGGTCAGCACCGCATTCCCTCTCACGCCACTGCAAGGCGCCTACGTCAGGGGGCGCTCGGCAGCGTTCGAACTGGGCGGGGTGTCCAACCAGGTCTACCACGAGATCGACGGCGAGTGGGACATCGAGCGCCTGCAGGACGCCCTGGCTCAAGTGAGCGCGGCCCACTCGGCGCTGCGCAGCCGTGTGCTGGACGAGCACCGGCAATCCGAATCCAGCGCCGGGCTCGAGCTGCTGGTCAGCGATTGGCAGCACCTCGATGCACCGCAGCAGCAGGTGCAAAGGGCCGAGAAGCGTGCAGCGCTCAGCGCGTTGACCTTGCCCCTCGACGGCCCGTTGGTTCGTGTCGAAGTCGCTGTACTGGACCACCAGCGCAGGGTGCTGTTCGTGAACCATGATGGCCTGGTCATGGATGGCATCAGCATGTTCCTGTTCTTCGATGCGCTGCACCGCTGTTATGAAGGCGGCACCTTGGCCGCGGATCAACTGGTGTTTCGCGACCACGTCCAGGCCATCGCCAAGGACCGCGATGGGCCTGCCTACACGCGCTCGAAAGCGTATTGGCTGGCACGTCTGGCCGATCTGCCAGCCGCGCCCCGGCTGGCGCTGCCCAACGGCGCAGGGACGCAGGTCGATCACCGTTTCACCCAGCGCTCGGTCACTCTGGATCCGGCCCAGTGGGACGCCTTGCAGCAACGATGCCGGGACCAAGGCCTCACGCCTTCGGCTGCACTGCTGTTCGCCTGGTCGCACGTCCTGGCCCAGTGGGGGGCGGGCGATCGCTTCACCCTCAACGTGACAGTAGCCAACCGACGGCCCATGCACCCTGCGGCGTACACGGCGATCGGTCCGTTCTCCGACCCCATGCTGGTGCACGTCGAGTTGCCCGACTCCCTGACGCTGGCGCAGGCCGCCGCGGCCCTGCAAGCGCGCCTGCATACCGACCTGGACCATCGACACTTCTCCGGGATCGAAGTCATGCAGGCGCTCGCCCGAACCGCTGGCGGGCCGGGCGCGGCGAGCATGCCCTTCACCTTCAACTCGACGGTGGGCGCTTTGGGCGGGGTCGATGGCACGGCGCTGACCTTGCTGGGCACCGAGGTCTTCAGCGTCAGCCAGACGCCACAAGTGCTGCTGGACGTGTTCGTGATGGAGCAGCGCGGTCAGTTGGTCATACGCCTGGACGCGGTCGAGTCGCGCTTTCACCCCGGCATGCTGGACGCCATGACGCAGGGTTACGCCCTGACCTTGCAACAGCTGACCGCGAAGGCCACCTGGGCGCAGCGCACCCTCGATCTGCTGCCTGCGACGCAGCGCGCCAAACGTGCGGCCGCCAATGCCACCACGACCCCGCTGACCCGGCAGTGGCTGGGCGACGCCTTGCTGGAAGCTGCCAGCACCCACAACCAGGCGCCGGCCATCATCACCCGTGACGCTACCCTGAGCTACCAGGAGGTGTTTGCACGGGCGTCGGCCGCAGCGGCCTGGCTGCAGCGACAGGGCGTGCAACGCAACGAACTGGTGGCCGTGCATGCGCGCAAAGGGCCAGAGCAGATCATCGGTATCGTGGCGTGCGTGCTGGCCGGCGCGGCCTATCTGCCGGTGGACGTGGCGCTGCCGCAGAACCGCAAGGCCTACATGCTCGACCATGCCGGGGTGAGGTGCGTGCTGGTGGACGGGGCCTATGCGGACGAGCGCCTGCACCTGCGGCTCGACCAGACGCTACCGGCCCAGGCACTGCCTGCTCGCCCAGCCGGCGTCAACGGCGACGATCTGGCCTATGTGCTCTACACCTCAGGCACCACCGGCGAGCCCAAGGGGGTAATGGTCACCCACCGCAACGTCGCCAACCTGGTGGCCGACTGCGCACGGCGCTTCGGCATCGCCCCGACTGACCGTTTCTTCGCCATCAGTGCATTCAACTTCGACCTGTCGGTCTGGGACATCTTCGCCAGCCTGTCCAGTGGCGCAGCCCTTGTGCTACCCGATCACGACCGCGTGGCCGACCCTGAGCACTGGCGGGAACTGGGCGAACGGGGTGGCGTGACGGTCTGGAACTCGGTGCCGTCGGTGGTGCAGATGCTGCTCGACCACGGCTGCGCGCTGCCTTCGCAATTGCGCCTGGTGATGATGAGCGGGGACAAGATCCCGGTGACCCTGGCGGCACGCCTGGCCGAGTCCAGGTCGGACATCCGCCTGGTATCCCTGGGAGGGCCTACCGAGACCACCATCTGGAACATGGTGCACGAGATCGCCCGCAGCGATCTGCAAGGGCTCAGCATTCCCTACGGCAGGCCCAACGCGAACAACACCGCCCATGTGCGCGATGCCGCCAATCGCGACTGCCCGGAGTGGGTGGCGGGTGAGATCTGCTCAGGCGGTGCCGGGGTCACGCCAGGCTACCTGGGTGATGAGGCGAGGACGGCGCAGCGATACGGGTGGGACGAGCGCAGCGGCGAGAGGCTGTTCAGGACCGGCGATCGCGGCAGGTATCTGCCCGATGGCAACATCGAGATCCTTGGCCGAATCGACCATCAGCTCAAGGTCAACGGCTACCGTGTCGAAGCCGCCGAAGTGGAAGCACGGTTGGCCGAAGTGGACGGCATCCGTCAGGCCGTCGTCGTGGTGTGCCATGAGCCCCACGGCGCCACCCTGGTTGCCCATCTGGTGCCGAGCGGTTCTGCCCTGGAACCTGCTGCGATCAGGGCGCAATTGTCACGCGATCTGCCGGACTACATGGTGCCCGCACGCTACGTCTGGCATGCGTCGCTGCCGCGCAATCGCAACGACAAGATCGATCGCACGGCGCTCAGCGAATTCACTGCCCAGGCCAGCGCCGCGCCACCGGCGCCAGACGAGCAAGCGCCGTGCTCACAGGTGATGCGCGACGTCCTGGACATCTGGGCCAATGTACTAGGACGGCCCCAGGCTGAAATCGACACGGCAGCGGACTTCTTCGCCTCCGGGGGCAGCTCGATGGCCGCGGTCAGGGTGCTGACCCAGGTGCGCAAGACCTTCGGCATCGGGCTACCGCTCGATGCCCTGTACCAGTACAACTCCGTGCAAGCGCTGGCCAGGCAACTGTCCGCGCAGATCGCCGAGAAGGAGGCGGCTGCCCGATGACTTCCTTTGCGCTCGAGCGAATCCTTGCTAGCCCACCCACCGCTGGCGGCGACCTGATCCTGGGTAGCCTGGGCGGTGTCACCAGGATGCCTCTGACAGAGGTCTTCGTCCGATCCAGCGTAGTGGCCGAGCATCTGCAGTCACTGGGATTGGGGCCTGGCGACAGCATCGGTATCCTGGCGGCCAACTGCCTGGAATGGGTGCTGCTGGACCTCGCTGCCTTGCGGTTGAAGATCCGCACGGCAGGTTTCGACCCCGGCAAGTTCCGCCTGGAGGATGACCTGGCGGCGCGCTATGACCTTCGTTGGCTATTCACCGACAAGGGTGCGGACGATCCCGCTTCGCGGGTAAGCACGTTATCCAGCCTGCCCACCGGGCTGGACGGGCAGGTGAACCAGATCGTTCCTCCCATGTACGCAGCCGAAGACACCACGACGATCAAGTTCACCTCAGGCTCGACCGGCGCCCCGAAAGGCCTGGCCGCGACGGTAGGCAGCATCGACTCGTCCCTCTCGGCCGTACAGCAGGTGTTCCAGCACGGCCCGCCGGACAACCTGTTCATCTTCCTGCCGCTGTCGCTGCTGCAGCAGCGCTACTGGATCTACTCGGCCTTGGCCTTCGGCCACGATGTGACCCTGAGCACCTACCAGGCCGCGTTCCTGACCCTGGGCCAGGCCAAGCCAACGGTGGTCATGGGGGTACCGGCGTTCTTCGAAACGGCCCGTCGACACATTCAGGGCCCGAGCACTGCCAGTCGCGACACCGAGAGCCTGAAGGCCAGGGCTCGGCAGCTGTTCGGTCCCAACATCCGTTACCTGTGGACAGGCTCTGCCCCGGCCGACAGCGCCACGTTGCACTTTTACCGGGAAGTCGGATTACCCATCTACGAAGGGTACGGACTGAACGAAACCTGCATCGTCACCAAGAACCATCCGGGCGCGTCCCGCGAGGGGAGTGTGGGCCAGGCGCTCGCCGGCAAGCGGGTGGTGATCGAGGCGGATGGCTCGGTAGTGGTGTGCAGCGATTTCCCGGTCAATGACGCCTACCTGCATGCGCCGCCCGGCGCCTCCGAAAAGATCTTCGTCGCCCCGGGACGCGTGCGAACGGGCGACCTGGGCTACCTGGATGAGGATGGCTTTCTGTTCATCAAGGGCCGCAACGATGACGTGATCGTGCTGGACAACGGCAAGAAAATCGATATCCAGCCGATCGAAGCACGTTTTCGCGAAGCGCCCTGGGTGGCCGAATGCGTGATCTTCTGCCTGGACCAGAAGGACCTGGTGGCGGTGCTGTCGCCGGCCGGTTCCCTGGACGAGGCCACGAACGTGCACGGCCTGCGCCAGCAGATCAATGCCCGGAGCCAGCCCGACGAGCAGGTGTGCCGGACAGTGGTCGCCGACGAACCGTTCTCGATCGACAACGGCTTGCTCACGTCCCAGTACAAACCGATCCGCCGCGCAATCTTCGAACGATTTCAATCGCGTCTGACCGCCAAAGTGGAGGCATGAAGCCATGCATGAAGAGCTGGTACGACTCGCCCGGCAACAACTGGCCAACTGCCTGGGGGTCGATGGCGACGCCCCCCCGATGAACTTGGACGACGACATGGCCAACACCTTCGGCCTGACGTCATTGAACAAGGTGCTGTTCATCACGGCCCTGTGCGACGTGGCGCGGGTCGATATCGGCCGGCTCACCGAGGAGGACCTGGACAGCATGCGCACGCTCGGCGACGTCGTGCGGATCCTTGCCGCTACCGAGACGGTCGAGGACGTCTGAGCCGCACGCCAACAACGCGACACGCCAATGAATCCACAACGAGGTGAATCATGAACTGGAAAGAAAACGCATCCGCAGTGCTGGAAAACGACCAGGTGCAGATGAGGCCGGTGACCGAGGCCGATCGCGCGGCGATCCGCGAATTGGCCAAGGATGGTCATATCTGGCGCTACTTCGTGTCTCGCGTGGGCACCGATGCCGAGTTCGACACCTTCTTCTCCGGCATGCTGGCCGACCAGGCCAGCGGCGCACGGGCCGTGTACGTCGTGGTCGACAAGTCCACCGGCGCGGTGGCAGGCAGCATGAGCTACGGCAACCTGTTCGAGAAGGACGCGCGGCTGGAAATCGGCTGGTCGTGGCTGGGCGAGGCCTTCCGCGGCAAGGGTATCAATCGCTGGGCCAAGTTCCTGCTCTTGCAGCATGCCTTCGAGACCCTGAGTGCGCAGCGCGTCGAGTTCAAGACCGACGTGCTCAACCTTCAGGCGCGTGCCGGCCTGAGGAACATTGGCGCTCAGGAGGAAGGAGTACTGCGCAGCTTCAACTACATGCCCGGCGGGCGCCGACGCGACGCCATTTTCTACAGCGTGCTTGCCGCGGAGTGGCCCGCGATCAAGCAGGGCTTGCTCACCCAGGAGAAGCTTCGCCAGCCCGCCGAGGCGCAGGCATGACACCCCAGGCTACCCGGGTGTGCCTGCGTGGCGATGCCTTCGCGCGCGGCCATCAGCATGGCACCGCCTTGCGCGAGCGCTTGCAGGCGTTCGTCGCCGATGGCCAGTGCCGCCTGGACTGCCTCACCGACCGCGACCTCAGTGCCCAATACCTGCAGCATCTGGTCGCCAGCCACCGCGAAGTGGTCTGCGCCGTGATGCCCGACATCGGCCTGGAAATCGATGGCCTGGCCGCAGGCGCTGGGCTCAGCCGAGATCAGGCCTGGCTCCTGCAGCTTCGCCGCGAGGTGATCGGCTACCACGCCACCACGGCCGGCGACTGCACCACCTTGGCCACGCTCCAGGGCGAGAGCCTGCTGGCCCAGACGGTCGATCTGAACGGCAACCTCGACGACTGCATCGCGGTGCTGGACATCCAGGGCACGCCCTGTCGCGCCCTGGTGCTCAGCTTCGCGGGCCTGCTGGGCTATCTGGGCATCAACGAAGCGGGGCTGGCGATCGGGCTCAACCTGGTGCTGGGCGGGACATGGCGGCCGGGCGTCCCGCCGTATCTGGCGATCCGCCACCTGCTCGATACCTGCCAGACGGCCAGCCAGGCCCTGGAGCGCCTGAGAAGCCTGCCACTGTCGAGCTCGCGCTCTTTCACCTTGTGCGATGCACAGACAGCCTTGACCGTCGAGGTACTGGAGGGGGAGTGCAGGGTACTCGAACAGCAGCTCCTTGCGCACACCAATCACTACCTGCACGAGGACTTCCTGGCCCAGGATCGCTTGAACGTCTTCGCTCGCAACGCCTCGCTGCGCAGGCTGGAGGCTGCGCGAGCTTTCATGCAGCGCCCGGTGATCGATGCCCAGGGCTGCTTCGAGCTGTTCTGCGCTGCGCCGATCTGTGTCAAAGGCACCGGCAACATCCGCAAGGAACGAACGGTAGCGGCTGTGGTGATGCGCCCGACCCATGCCGAAATGCAGCTGCGCTGCGGCGATCCATCGCTATCGAACACCAGTACCTATGCACTGACGCCCTCCATGCCCACGCACACGCCGCGAGGTGCCCGACCATTACTCCAGAGATGACAGCTGCACCGCCGCTTCACTGAACATTGTCAGGCCGCCGGTGGGTGAGCTCATCGGAACCGGTCGCCGTGAGGATGCCGTGGCCGATCACCCCCCGCATCCTCAGGTCACTGACGCTCAAGGAAGAGGCTACGGACGCTCTTGTGAAAACAACAATCCTGTAGAGAGGCAATGTGATGACTCGTGCAACCAGTGTCATGAACGACTTGCAACAGATCGCCAACGAAGTGGCCAGCGACCTGCGCCTCACCGCCTCGCAAAGAGACGCATCGCGGGCGCTGAGTGCCGATGAGGTCGATCGATACGCGCACTCCGGCCTGTGGGCGATCACCGTGCCCGAAGCCTACGGCGGACCGGGGCTGGGGCATCAGGCGGTGGCCAGGGTGACCCGCATCATCGCGGCCGCCGACCCCTCCATCGCCCAGATTCCGCGCAGCCACTTCCACCTGATCGAGGTGCTCAAGGTGGTAGGCACCGAGGCCCAGAAACGCTTTTTCTTCGACCAGGCGCTGGCCAACAAGAAGCTCATGCAGGCCGCCTCCGAGATCGGCACCAAGACCATCAGCGAGATCAAGACGACGCTCACCCAACGCGACGGCAAGCTCTACCTCAATGGCAAGAAGTTCTATGCGACCGGGTGCATCCACGCCGATTGGATCGCCATCGTGGCCAAGGACGAATTGGGCTTCATGGTCAATGCCGTGGTGGCACGGGACGCGGCGGGGGTCACCGTGGAAAACGACTGGGCAGGGTTCGGCCAGCGAGTGACCGCCAGCGGCACGGTCAAACTGGTCGACGCCCAGGTGGATGAATCGATGGTCTTCGGTTATACGGAAGCCTTCGTCGAAAACAACGTGATCGGTGCCGGGTCCCAGTTGATCCATGCCGCGATCGACCTGGGGATCGCGTGCGAAGCCCTGGCCGATACCAAGCAGTACGTTCGGCAGCACACGCGCCCCTGGATGGACAGCGGCCTGGAGCGGGCTACGGACGATCCGCTGCTGATCGATCAGATCGCCAGGCTCGAGGTGGCCACGGCCGCGGCATCGGCCATGCTCGATCAGGCCTCGGCCAGCATGGACCAGATGCCTGACCGGCCTGACGAACAGGCGGTCGCCGAGGTGTCCATCGCCGTCGGCATGGCCAAGGTTCTGGCGGACGAGGCGGCGCTGCTGGCGACCAACAAGCTCTTCGAGCTGTGTGGCGCCAGCTCCACGCGCGAGCAACTGAACCTCAACCGGCACTGGCGCAATGCTCGCACCCATACCCTGCATGACCCCGTGCGCTGGAAGCTGCAGGCCATCGGTGACTACTTCCTCAATGGCAAGCTGCCCAAACGCCACAACTACATCTGATCGGTGTCGCCAGCGCCGTCAGCGGCACAGGGTGACTGTCACTGCGGGCACCCTGTGTTTGACTCGTTCGGCGCGAAGGACAGCTGCGCTTGATGGTGCACTGGAAAATTCACCGAGCGCGCGATGAAGCATTTCTCATGGGCCATGTCGTGCAGTACCCGCGCGGTGTGGACGTCCGATCCAGGTGCCAACAGCACCTTGGGTCTCAAGGTGACCGAGGTGAACTGCCCGCCGCCATCGCGCTCCACGACCATGGTCCCCTGGGCATCGTCCTCGTAGGCCAGCACCACCACGCCGGCTTCGGCACACAGGCCCAGGTACCAGAGCTTGTGGCAGGCGCCCAGGGCGGCCAGCAGCAGTTCCTCCGGGTTCCAGCGCGTCGGATCACCCCGGAAGGCAGGATCGGACGAGCCTTCGATGGGCGCCTTGCCGGGCGCATTGATCACATGGGCTCGGCTGTAGCCCTGGTAGGACGAAGTACCCGATCCCTGGTTACCAGTCCAGGTCACCTGAACCGCGTATTCATGGCCTTTCGTGTGCATGGATCCCTCCTGAAGGGGTGGATGAATGTTTTTTAACCAGGCGTCATGCCGGTCGAGGCTCAGTCGGCGGGCACGCCCAGGTGCCTGAGGAAACTGTGCATCGCTGGCGACAGCTCCAGCCAGTCACGGTAGACCACGCACAGCTGACGGCACGCCCAGTCATCCTCCAGCGCCACCCTGGCGTAGGCATAGCGAGGCTGCAGCTCATCGGCGATGCTCTGGGGCACGATGCCTATCCCGACCCCTTGATCGACCATCGTGCACAGGCCATCGAAGGTCTTCATCCGAATGCGCAGCGTCAGGCTGCGTCCAGAGGCCTCGGCCTGGTCCTGGATGTGATCCTGCAAGGCATTGCCGGATGCCAGGCCGACGAACACCTCGTTCAGCACGTCGGCGAAACGGATCGTACTGCGCGCTGCGAGGTGATGGGAGGGGGGGACGATCAGTAGCAGGTGATCACGGGCGACCGGGCGTACATGCAGCCCGGGACACTCGCACGAGTCGGAAATGATACCCGCCTCGATCATGCCAGCCGCGACGCCCTGGACGATCTCCAGGCTGGTCCTTTCCCGCAGGTCCACATGGATATCGGGCCGCCCGGACAGCCAGTCGGCCAGCCTGGGGGGCAGAAAGTGAGTCAATGCCGCCGTATTGGCGTATAGCGAGAGCGTGCCACGCGCGCCATTGGCGAACCCGTTCAGCTCACTCTTGAGCAGGGCTTGCTGTTGCAGGATCAGCCGCGCATGGTGGGCCACCGCTTCGCCTGCCTGGGTAGCGACTACCCCACGGGAGCGTCGCTCCAGCAGCGCCACCCCGGCGTCGTGCTCCATGTTGCGCAGTCGCTCGCTGGCAGAGGCCAATGCCAGGTGAGCCGCCTGGGCGCCCTGGGTGATGCTGCCAGCGTCCGCTATGCAGAGAAACAGTCGAAGGTCGGCAAGATCGAAGCGCATGAAGGTCTCCAGCCCAGCCTTCGGCTCAACCGAAGGCTACGAAAATTAATCCTAATTGTGCGCCCAGGCGGGATCACCTTCAATTCGGGCATGAACGAGACTTTTTTCTTCTACTCGATGATTACCCTGACCTTCATTGCCGCTGGGCTGGTGAAGGGCGTCACGGGCATGGGCCTGCCTACCGTCGCGATGGGACTGCTGGGCACCGCGATGCCGCCGTCGGCCGCGGCGGCGATACTGATCATTCCGTCGTTCGTCACCAACGTCTGGCAGTTCGTGTCGGGACCTGCGATCGTCCGGCTGATCCGCAGGCTTTGGCCCATGCAGCTGGCGATCGTGATCGGGACGGTACTGGGCTCGGCGCTGCTCATTTCGGTCAACCCTCTGTGGTCAGGCTTCGCTTTGGGTACCGCGCTGATCATCTATGCGGCCTATGCGTTGTTCGCTCCGCCTCTGGTGGTCACGCCGGGGGCCGAGAAGTGGCTTTCTCCGATCATCGGCCTGATAACGGGCGCAGTGACGGGCGCTACGGGCGTGTTCGTCATGCCGGCAGTACCGTACCTGCAGTCGCTGCAACTGGAAAAGGAAGAGCTGGTACAGGCGCTGGGATTGTCGTTCACCGTATCGACGCTGGCGCTGGCGGCCGGGTTGCTGCTGCATGGCGGCCTGAAGGTCGACCAACTGGGGCTTTCGACCCTGGCGATCATTCCAGCGCTCGTCGGGATGTTCATCGGTCAGACGATTCGCGCGCGAATCAGCGCCAAGCGCTTCAAGCAATGCTTCCTGGCGTTTCTCATCGTCCTGGGTATGGAGCTGGCCTCGCGGCCGTTTTTCTGACGTCCTCCCAGGCCAGGACGCCGTGCGGTGAAGCACGGCATACACAGCAAGGCGATCGACGCTCAACGGGCGTCCAGGGAGCAGGAGATGAAGCTTGAAGACGTCGATCCAGGTACGCTGCTGGCCGTCTGGTACATCGCGCTGGCGATCATCGCGATCCTGGTCATGACGATCGGCCAGAGCGGGGCGATTTCCTGACGCCGCCGGCCCGGGATCAGGGCAGGGGCTGCGGCCTTCGTTTCAGCAGAAAACTCACCAGCTCCTGATAGTAGCCAGGCAGCGACTTGAAGTCCCTGAAGCAGATCATCAGTTTGCGTAGCGCCCAATCGTCCTTGAGCTTCACCATTCTGAGGTCGAGCAGCTTGCCAAGCCGCTGCGCCGCCTGCCGCGGCATGATGCCCAGGCCCACGCCAGAGCTGATCACCTGCGCGATGGCGTCGAAGCTGGCCAGCCGGACGCGATAGTTCATGCGCACACCCATTTTCCTGGCATGACCCTCGATGGACTGCTGCAGAGCGCTGCCTTCGGCCAGCCCGATGAACTCGTAATGGACCACGTCGGCGAAGCAGGTTTCTTCGGTGGCGAGCAGGTCGCTCTTGCTCGGTACGACCACCACGAGATGATCGTCGCTGAATGCTGCCATGCACAGGCCGTCCAGGTCGACCGAATCGGCGACGATCCCCAGATCCGCGGCCTTGTTCTTCAAGTCGCTGACGATCTCGCTGCTGACCTTCTCCTTCACTTCGATGGAGATCTTGCCGTTGATCTTCAGGAATTCGCCCACCAGCTCGGGAAGGTACTCGCTCTGAGCGGCGGAATTGCACAGTAGCCTGATGCGACCCTGTAGGCCCTGGCCGTATTGGCGCAACTCACTGCGCATGCATTCGATCCGGCTCAACACGCCCTGGGCGTGGTGCTGCAGGGAAAATCCCGCGTCGGTCAATGAAATCCCCGCCCTTGAGCGATTCATCAGCGACACGCCCAGCTCACTTTCCATACCCCTCAGACGCTCGCTGGCAGCTTGCAGAGTGAGGCTCGAATGCCTGGCCCCGTGGGTGATGCTCCCTGCCTCGACGATGTTCAGAAACAGCTTCAAATCGACTAGATCGAATCGCATGATCGCTCCCCTTCGAGTGCCCTGCGGCAAAACATCGCCCTGGCGCAGAACGCTCGGTGATTGTTATTGATGTGAAGGGTCTTGCGCGGCCAGCGGGCTCACGCGTGCTCACCCACTGCAGCGCTGCGGTGGGTGTGGCTGAGAACCGTTGGCTCGATTGGTCATTGAACACGTTGATCGGGGATCGATCGCTCGACCCCGTTCCTTTCGAATAGGCAAGCGTAGCTCAAAAGCGATAATTATCTTGGCGATCGTCTGGAGGGCGCCTTGTTGGGCGCCTCAGTGCGCAGACATCGAGAAGCTGGCAGGTACATTGCGCAGGCTCAGGGCCGTCAGCAGGCACACGACCAGTGCGCTCACCGCCAGTAACGCGCTCCAGGCCAGCGGCCCATGCTGCAACGTCAGTGCGGCCAGAGGCGAGGCGGTCGAGGCCACCGACAGCTGGATGGCGCCCAGCAGGGCGGCGGTCGAGCCCAGGGAGGTGTCCTGGGACGCCATCACCAGCGACATCAATGTCGACTCGGCGATGCCCAGCCCGAACAGTGCCAACGCCATGCCGCCGGCCACACCCGGCAATCCCAGACCGGTCGCTGCGCTGAGCAAGGTGAGCAGCGCACCCAGGGCCATGCACGACACACCGACCAGGCTCAGACGGTTCAACCCCAGCCAGCCGATCAAGCGGCTGGCGAGCAGGGCGCCGACCATCACCGACATGCCGGTCGCACCGAACAGCAGTCCGAAGTGCTGGGCCGTCAGCCCGTAATGCGCCTGATAGACCAGCGTGGCGCCGCCTATGTACGCGAACAGGAAAAAGAACACGGCTGCGACCGCCAGGGTCGGACGCAGGAAACCGGCGTCGCCGAGAATGCCCAGGTAAGTGCGGCACGCCTGGCCCAGGCGCAGCGGCTCACGGCGCTCGACGGGCAGGGTCTCCGCAAGGTTGAGCACAGTGTTGAGCAGTACCAGCAGGCCCACGCCCGCCAGCACCAGCATCACCGCGCGCCAGCCGAAATGGGCATCGATCACGCCACCCAGGGCCGGCGCGAGGATCGGCGCCACGCCCTCGATGGTCATCAGCAGCGCGAACAGTTTGGTCGCCGCCACGCCCTGGCTGACGTCGCGCACCATGCTCATGATCACCACCAAGGTCAGTGCGCTGCCAAGTCCCTGGAAGAAGCGCAGGGCGATCAACGCATTCAGGCTGGGGGCCATGGCCGCACCCAACGAGCACAGGATGAACAGCAGCAGGCCTGCCAACAGCGGTCGGCGCCGACCGTAGGCGTCCACCACCGGGCCGAAGATCAGCTGGCCGGCGCCCATGGCCAGCAGGAAGAAAGTCAGCGTCAGTTGCACGCGGGTGAAACTGGCCTGGTAGTGGCTGGCGATTTCCGGAAGGCTCGACAGGTACATGTCGACGGCCGACGGACCCAAGGCCCCGATCAGGCCCAGGCCCAAGGCCAGCTTGAACGGTACGGAGGGTGAAGGAGTGGCGTTCATGATCATCTCGCAGATTTACGACCTACCGGCCGGTAGGCTGCGAATCCTAGGTGCGTGCCAATAGGTAGTCAAGGACCTTTGGCCAAAGACCGGACGATCTGCCACAGTGCCGTGCGCCGGGCACGCCGGTCGACAGCGTCCGAAGACCTGTGGCTCTGGGAAGGGAGGTGGGAAGGGC
>NZ_JACVTO010000001.1 GCF_016518545.1 Pseudomonas sp. S30 | reverse complement strand
CACGCCGCCTGGCGTCGTGTCGGAATGTTGATTTCTGGCTTTTGCCAGATCGTTCTTTAAAAATTCGGATATGTGATAGATACAGACTGATGGCCAGTTTCACTGCTGGGCATCAGGCTGAGGTAAAATTTGTGAGTTCTGCCCGCAAGGGCGACGTGCGAATTTTCGGCGAATGTCGTCTTCACAGTATAACCAGATTGCTTGGGGTTATATGGTCAAGTGAAGAAGCGCATACGGTGGATGCCTTGGCAGTCAGAGGCGATGAAAGACGTGGTAGCCTGCGATAAGCTTTGGGGAGTCGGCAAACAGACTGTGATCCAGAGATCTCTGAATGGGGGAACCCACCTAGGATAACCTAGGTATCTTGTACTGAATCCATAGGTGCAAGAGGCGAACCAGGGGAACTGAAACATCTAAGTACCCTGAGGAATAGAAATCAACCGAGATTCCCTTAGTAGTGGCGAGCGAACGGGGACCAGCCCTTAAGCGGGTTTGAGATTAGTGGAACGCTCTGGAAAGTGCGGCCATAGTGGGTGATAGCCCCGTACACGAAAATCTCTTGCACGTGAAATCGAGTAGGACGGAGCACGAGAAACTTTGTCTGAACATGGGGGGACCATCCTCCAAGGCTAAATACTACTGACTGACCGATAGTGAACCAGTACCGTGAGGGAAAGGCGAAAAGAACCCCGGAGAGGGGAGTGAAATAGAACCTGAAACCGTATGCGTACAAGCAGTGGGAGCCTACTTTGTTAGGTGACTGCGTACCTTTTGTATAATGGGTCAGCGACTTATATTCAGTGGCGAGCTTAACCGAATAGGGGAGGCGTAGCGAAAGCGAGTCTTAATAGGGCGTTTAGTCGCTGGGTATAGACCCGAAACCGGGCGATCTATCCATGGGCAGGTTGAAGGTTAGGTAACACTGACTGGAGGACCGAACCGACTACCGTTGAAAAGTTAGCGGATGACCTGTGGATCGGAGTGAAAGGCTAATCAAGCTCGGAGATAGCTGGTTCTCCTCGAAAGCTATTTAGGTAGCGCCTCATGTATCACTGCTGGGGGTAGAGCACTGTTTCGGCTAGGGGGTCATCCCGACTTACCAAACCGATGCAAACTCCGAATACCAGCAAGTGCCGAGCATGGGAGACACACGGCGGGTGCTAACGTCCGTCGTGAAAAGGGAAACAACCCAGACCGTCAGCTAAGGTCCCAAAGTCATGGTTAAGTGGGAAACGATGTGGGAAGGCTTAGACAGCTAGGAGGTTGGCTTAGAAGCAGCCACCCTTTAAAGAAAGCGTAATAGCTCACTAGTCGAGTCGGCCTGCGCGGAAGATGTAACGGGGCTCAAACCATGCACCGAAGCTACGGGTATCACCTTTGGTGATGCGGTAGAGGAGCGTTCTGTAAGCCTGTGAAGGTGAGTTGAGAAGCTTGCTGGAGGTATCAGAAGTGCGAATGCTGACATGAGTAACGACAATGCGAGTGAAAAACTCGCACGCCGAAAGACCAAGGTTTCCTGCGCAACGTTAATCGACGCAGGGTTAGTCGGTCCCTAAGGCGAGGCTGAAAAGCGTAGTCGATGGAAAACAGGTTAATATTCCTGTACTTGCAGTTATTGCGATGGAGGGACGGAGAAGGTTAGGCCAGCCTGGCGTTGGTTGTCCAGGTTTAAGGTGGTAGGCTGGAATCTTAGGCAAATCCGGGATTTCAAGGCCGAGAGCTGATGACGAGTTGCCTTCAGGCGACGAAGTGGTTGATACCATGCTTCCAAGAAAAGCTCCTAAGCTTCAGATAACTGGGAACCGTACCCCAAACCGACACAGGTGGTTAGGTAGAGAATACCAAGGCGCTTGAGAGAACTCGGGTGAAGGAACTAGGCAAAATGGCACCGTAACTTCGGGAGAAGGTGCGCCGGCGAGGGTGAAGCATTTACTGCGTAAGCTCATGCCGGTCGAAGATACCAGGCCGCTGCGACTGTTTATTAAAAACACAGCACTCTGCAAACACGAAAGTGGACGTATAGGGTGTGACGCCTGCCCGGTGCCGGAAGGTTAATTGATGGGGTTAGCGCAAGCGAAGCTCTTGATCGAAGCCCCGGTAAACGGCGGCCGTAACTATAACGGTCCTAAGGTAGCGAAATTCCTTGTCGGGTAAGTTCCGACCTGCACGAATGGCGTAACGATGGCGGCGCTGTCTCCACCCGAGACTCAGTGAAATTGAAATCGCTGTGAAGATGCAGTGTATCCGCGGCTAGACGGAAAGACCCCGTGAACCTTTACTATAGCTTTGCACTGGACTTTGAGCTTGCTTGTGTAGGATAGGTGGGAGGCTTTGAAGTGGGGACGCCAGTTCTCATGGAGCCATCCTTGAAATACCACCCTGGCAACCTTGAGGTTCTAACTCAGGTCCGTGATCCGGATCGAGGACAGTGTATGGTGGGTAGTTTGACTGGGGCGGTCTCCTCCCAAAGAGTAACGGAGGAGTACGAAGGTGCGCTCAGACCGGTCGGAAATCGGTCGTAGAGTATAAAGGCAAAAGCGCGCTTGACTGCGAGACAGACACGTCGAGCAGGTACGAAAGTAGGTCTTAGTGATCCGGTGGTTCTGTATGGAAGGGCCATCGCTCAACGGATAAAAGGTACTCCGGGGATAACAGGCTGATACCGCCCAAGAGTTCATATCGACGGCGGTGTTTGGCACCTCGATGTCGGCTCATCACATCCTGGGGCTGAAGCCGGTCCCAAGGGTATGGCTGTTCGCCATTTAAAGTGGTACGCGAGCTGGGTTTAGAACGTCGTGAGACAGTTCGGTCCCTATCTGCCGTGGACGTTTGAGATTTGAGAGGGGCTGCTCCTAGTACGAGAGGACCGGAGTGGACGAACCTCTGGTGTTCCGGTTGTCACGCCAGTGGCATTGCCGGGTAGCTATGTTCGGAAGAGATAACCGCTGAAAGCATCTAAGCGGGAAACTTGCCTCAAGATGAGATCTCACTGGGATCTTGAATCCCCTGAAGGGCCGTCGAAGACTACGACGTTGATAGGTGGGGTGTGTAAGCGCTGTGAGGCGTTGAGCTAACCCATACTAATTGCCCGTGAGGCTTGACCATATAACACCCAAGCAATCTGAGCGGCTCGTGCAGCGGCACAGATTGAGGTGGTGAAGACGACACGAACCGAAAGTTCGCGACGAACCACAGACATCACATATCCGAATAGGCCGAAGGCGCTGCAAGGCGACTCTGGCAACCAGATTTCTTGACGACCATAGAGCATTGGAACCACCTGATCCCATCCCGAACTCAGCAGTGAAACGATGCATCGCCGATGGTAGTGTGGGGTTTCCCCATGTGAGAGTAGGTCATCGTCAAGATTCATCCCGCAAAACCCCTATCTGCTCGCGCAGGTAGGGGTTTTGTCTTTTTGGCGATTGACGGCCGTCGCATCTTTGAACGTCTTAGCGCATGAGTCAGTCCGTTGGCGATGGCTCCAGGTGCGCGATGCAGGCGTCGCTCTTGAGCACCAGCACGTCCCCTTCCAGCGAATCGAGCACCACCTCGGCGGTATTGCCAATCAAGGCACCCGAGAGATCGGTACGCGCCACGGTTCCGATGATGGTCACCACGGCATCGATCTGTTTCTCGACATGGGGAATCAAGACATCGGCAGGGCCTTCGGCAATATGCATGCGCCGTTCGTCGATCCCGAATTCCGTCTGGAAAGCCGAGCATGCTTCACGATAGTGGCGCTCGATGCTCTCACTTAGCTGGTAAACCGGGTCGGACGCGGCCAGCATGGGTGAAGGATAGGCATTGACCACGTGGAATTCGCCTTTGACCAGATTGGCGATGGTATAGCCATGATCGATGATGCTGGCATGCAGACGCTGATGATCCTGGTCCTTGTTGCCCACATCCACTGCCGCCAGTATCGATCCACCGCTCCAGGGCCGCTCGCTCTTCACCATCAGCACCGCGCAGGGACAATGACGCAGCAGTTTCCAGTCGTTGGGTGTCAGAAGGGCCTTGCGCAATGGGTTGTCCGGGCGGTGTTCCTTGATGACCAGTTCACACCCTTCGGCTTGCTGAACGGTGATGATCGACTCGTGCAAGGTGTCGTGCCAGGCTTGCTCGTGGCTCACCTGATCGTAACCGTCATCGTGCAACTGGCTGACCAGAAGGCTCAGCAGAGCGTCGTGGTCACGCCTGCGATCGCACATCAGCAAATGCAGACGTGCACCGGTCACGCCTGCTATCAGCTTGGCACGTGCCAGCGCGCGGCTATGGGCGTGCTCGGGGTCGAGAACGACAAGAATGCTACGCACCGCTTGCATGGCTCATACTCCTGTGGTGGAAGAGAGTGCATGCTTGACTATAGTTGCCGTGCTGGAGGGTGGCGCCTGACGTGCATCAATCACAAAGGCTGGAGATCAGCATAAGCGCCGGTATAATCCGCGCTCCCGCGTTGCTGACCATCACGAGCTTATGTCCTTGATCCCTGAAATCGATGCCTTCCTGGGGTGCCCGACACCCGACGCCTGGATCACAGCTGCATTGGCCGATGAGCACACTCTGCTGATCGACCACAAGAACTGCGAGTTCAAAGCGGCCAGTACTGCGCTCAGCCTGATCGCCAAATACAACACTCATCTCGACCTGATCAACATGATGTCGCGCCTGGCACGCGAGGAACTGGTGCACCATGAGCAAGTGCTGCGTTTGATGAAGCGCCGCGGCGTGCCGTTGCGGCCCGTGTCGGCAGGGCGCTATGCCTCGGGCCTGCGCCGCGTGGTACGGGCCCACGAGCCGGTCAAGTTGGTCGACACCCTTGTAGTGGGCGCATTCATCGAAGCCCGCAGTTGTGAGCGCTTCGCAGCCCTGGTGCCGCATCTGGACGATGAGCTGGGCACCTTCTACTACGGACTGCTAAAAAGTGAGGCCAGGCATTATCAGGGCTATCTGAAGCTGGCACACCAGTATGGTGAAGGAGCCGACATCGCTCGAGTCGTGGAGAGGGTGCGGGAAGTGGAAGCGGAGCTGATCAGCTCCGCAGACGTAGAGATGCGCTTCCATAGCGGCATTCCGATGGCCCGGCCCGCCTGAGACGATTCCGGACCTTGAAGCGAGGGTGGGTACTACTGGCGACGGCCCAGGAGCAGGCCAACGACCAGTCCGATCCCCGCAGAGATTGCGACGGTCTGCCAGGGATGGATGCCGATCAGCTCTTCGGTGGCCTCCACCACCGGCTGAGCCTTCTGGCCCAGACGGCTGGTCGCCTGGCGCGCCTGATTCAACTTCTGACCCAGCTGGGCGCGTAGGGTGTCAGCCTCTTCGCCGACCAGGGAAGCGCTATTGTCCAGAAGCTTTTCCGATTCTTCGATCAGCGACTGCAGTTCGCTGAAGACCTGGTCCTTGATCTGCTCCACGTCGGTATTGGCGTTGGATTTCCTGGCCATAAGTGCCTCCTTGGGATGGGTTGATGTTAATAATGGAAAGCGCCGCGCCGCGAAAGTTGCACGGGTTTGGCGGGGCAGTCTCCTGAGGGTGTAAGATACCGCGCAATTTCAAGCGGCAGGAAAGACCATGAGTTTCAATCTCGCCAACAGAGACTTCACCGAGCGTGCGCAGATCGAGGCTGAAAAGGCTCGGCTGTTCGAACTGTGGCAGAATAACCTCGGCAAGGCCAAAGCCGAGGCGGGCAGGCTGATTGCCGAGAAGTCGCGACGCAAGGGCAAATGGGCCGAGTGGGTTCGCGCCGAACTGGGCGGCATGTCGCCACCGGAGTTCGCCAACATGGTGCGCAGCGAGGTCAACAAGATGATGGCCGCTGCCAGCACCAGCCGTTGACCTTACCAACCGGTGCTGCCTGGCTGAGGCAGGTCGAGCTTGCCTTTGTCGACGAAGCGCACCGTGCCCAGCGGGCCACCGGCCAGCTTGCCCCGGAGCACGTAGGGCAGGCCCTGCAGCGATTGGGTGCGGCCTAGCCCGTACGCCTGGCGCAGGACCGAGAATGCGCTGATGCTCACCGGCACGACGATCACCGTTTCCTCGTACCGACCGATATGTCCCCGCTGGTCGCTGACGCCGGCAGCCAAGGGCTGGTCGTTCACTTCCAGATTGAGCGCGATGCCATCGAAGTCCACAGGCGTTTCGTTCGGATTCTGCACTCGGATCTTGACCGCCATGCGCAGCTCCAGGTCCTGGCCAGGGAGCGGGTCGATACCGATGACGTTGACGTTCAGCGGATCGCGTTGCTGGAGCAGCGCGCAGGATACGAACGACAGCGCCAGTGTAGCGGCCAGGCACAGGCGAAGGGTGGAGCGAAGTAGGGCAGTCATCGAGGCGCACCTTGGCAGTGGAACGAGCACCAGTTTGGCAAAAGCACCGCAGCGTTTAAAGCATGGGCGCCCTTGGCGCTGTCATCCAGACCGTTTTGCAAGGCCGCACGGCACACCATGGCCTGCGATACCCGGCCTTCTACTCGCCGACCCAGGGAAGGGTGTGCCTCCACGACTCTCAGAGCAGTGGTGGCAGGTCTGTGACCTGAACTGCAGCCTTGAGTCTCGAATGGTTACCGACACCCAAGCGGAGCAGGCGGAGACCACGCCGCTTGTCTCGGTGACCGGTCCCCGAAACATCACGAATCAACTCATCCCGGCCTCACGCTTTTGTGGCGAACCTGTCGGGGCTTAGGCTATCCAATGCTTAGTCCCGACATTTCGTACTGAAGGTGACTCATGAAACCTACACAGTTGCTCATGGTTATCAGCCTGCTCCTGGGGATGCCGGTCTACGCTGCCGATGGACAGGTCCCGAGGTTGGCGGCCATTGACCCTGCCAATCCCTACAATAGCCCGATCAAGCGAGCCAATCCCAACAGTCGACAAGGCACTATTCCGGCCACGCCTCCAGTGCGCGGACCTTCCACGGCGCCTGTCGAGCGTCCTGCTACGCTCGACAACAGAGGGGTCGGCAACGGAGACAACCTGCGTCGCGCCCCCGAGCGTCCGAATCTGGAGCCCACTCGTCCACCGCGCGATTCGCTGCGCACACCTTGACCCCCAATGGAAGGACCCTTTATGACACCACGTACCTGGATGGCAACATTGGCAGCCGCTGCGCTGTTCCCACTATTGGCGTCTGCTGCGCAAGAGCGACAGTTGCCCAGTGAGGAGGGCCAGTTGACCGTCAGCACCGTGGCCGATGGCCTCGATCACCCCTGGGCGCTAGCCTTCCTGCCAGGCGGCAAGGACATGCTGGTCACCGAAAAGCCCGGCAATCTTCGCATCGTCAATGCCGAAGGCAAGGTAGGGGCGCCTTTGTCCGGCGTGCCCGTTGTCTGGGCGCAAGGGCAGGGCGGCTTGCTCGACGTGGCGCTTTCACCAGATTTCGCCAAGGACCGCACCGTTTACCTCTCCTTTGCCGAGGAAGGCAAGGACGGCAAGGCGGGTACGGCAGTCGGTCGTGGACAGCTGTCAGAGGACCGCACGCGGCTGGAGAATTTCAACGTGATCTTCCGCCAGCAGCCCAAGCTGTCGGTTGGCAACCATTTTGGATCGAGACTGGTATTCGACCGCGAGGGTCACCTGTTCATTGCCCTGGGCGAGAACAACCAGCGCTCTACCGCTCAGGATCTCGACAAGTTGCAGGGCAAACTGGTGCGTATCCTGCCGGATGGTGAAGTGCCCAAGGACAACCCTTTCGTGGGTCAAGCCAATGTCCGGCCGGAAATCTGGTCATTCGGGCATCGCAATCAGCAGGGCGCAGCACTCAACCCATGGACTGGCAAGCTCTGGACCCATGAGCACGGACCGCGTGGCGGCGATGAAATCAACATTCCAAAAGCGGGCAGGAACTATGGCTGGCCGATCGCCACTCACGGCATCGACTACTCGATGCAGCCCATTCCCGAGGCCAAGGGCAAGCACGTCGATGGCATGGAAGATCCGCACCATGTCTGGGAGAAATCGCCAGGTATCAGCGGCATGGCGTTCTACGACAGCCCGACTTTCAAAGCCTGGGATCACAACCTGTTCATCGGAGCGCTAGCCACCGAAGAACTGATCCGCCTGCAGCTCGATGGCGACAAGATCGTTCATGAGGAGCGTCTGCTGGGCGAGCTCAAGGCGCGTATCCGCGACGTGCGCGTCGGCCCGGATGGCTACCTGTACCTGCTGACCGATGCCAAGGACGGCGCGCTATTGAAGGTCGGCCTGGACAAGCGCTGACGCATCACCCCTGAGGGGCCGACTGGTCTATCATGGCGGCTTTGTCCAGGCTCGCCGCCATGACGCCGCACGACCTCTATCAGCAAGCCCTGCAACGCCAGGACTTCGTACCAGACCCCGCCCAGGCCACGGCCGTATCGGCGTTGCAGAGCTGCTTCGATGCGGTGCAGCGTGGGCATCGCACTGGTGGTGTCTATTTGTGGGGGCCGGTCGGTCGTGGCAAGACCTGGCTGATGGACCTGTTCCATCGTTGCCTGCAGGTGCCTTCACGTCGACTGCATTTCCACCACTTCATGGCCTGGGTACATCGCCGCCTGTTCCAGCTCAGTGGAACGGCCGATCCTCTCCAGGCGCTGGCTCAGGCACTGGCTGGCGAAATCCGTGTACTGTGTTTCGACGAGCTGTTCGTCAACGACATCGGCGATGCGATCATTCTCGGTCGTCTGTTCAGTGCGCTCTTCGACCTGGGCGTAGTGGTCGTGGCCACCTCGAATCAGCCCGCGGATCAACTCTATCAGGATGGCTTCAACCGCGAGCGCTTCCTTCCGGCCATCGCGGCCATCGAACAGCATATGCAACAGGTGGCCGTCGCAGGAAGACAGGATCACCGGTTGCATCCAGGCACCCCCAAGCAACGCTACTGGGTAGCGCAGGCGAATGAGGCATGTGCGCTGGAGGCTGTCTTCCGGCAGCTGGCCTGCGAGCCGCACGCGAGTCAGCAGCCCTTGCAGATCGGTTCGCGCCAGCTCCAGGTCATCCGGCGCAGCGATCGGGTGCTGTGGTGCGACTATGCCCACCTTTGTGAGCGACCGCTTGCCGCGCTCGACTTCATGGCGCTGTGCGACCGTTACGACGCTATTCTTGTAAGCGGCGTACCGGCACTGGGCGGCGAGCAGCGCCCCGGTCGTATCGCGCGTGGCACCGAGGATGGCGCCCGTCGAGTGGTTGCAGGTGACCGCGAGCTGCCGGCGCTGTCGCCCAGAGACGACAGCGTTCGGCGTTTCATCGCGCTGGTGGACGAGTGCTACGACCGCCGCGTCGTGCTCTACCTCGAAGCGCAGGTGCCCCTGGAACAGCTCTATGCCCAAGGGTATCTGTCCTTCGCCTTTCGCCGGACCTACAGCCGGTTGCAGGAAATGCAGCTGCAGCGTTTCGCCTGACGCTCGTCACTTCAGCCAACCGAGCAGGGCCTGGTGGAACTGTTCCGGCTGCTCGATCTGCGGCGCATGGCCCAGGCCCTGGAAAGTGATCAGCGTGCCTTGGGGGATGCGCCTGGCGACCTCGGGCCCCAGGGCCGCGTAGTTGCCCAGCTTCGCCTTGACCTCGGCCGGCGCGATGTCGCTGCCGATCGCGGTGGTGTCCTTGTCGCCGATCAACAACAGGGTGGGCATTTTCAGGTTCTGGAATTCGTGGACCACCGGCTGGGTGAAGATCATGTCGTAGATCAGAGCGGAATTCCACGCCACCGCCTCGTGTCCCGGACCCTGGTTCAAGCCCGCCAGCATCTGCACCCAACGCTCGTATTCGGGCTTCCAGCGCCCTACGTAATAGGTATTGCGCTCGTAGGTGCGTACGCTGTCGGAGGTGAGTCGAAGCTCGCGGGCGTACCACTGGTCGATCCTACGATAGGGCACTCCGAGCGCCTTCCAGTCTTCCAGGCCGATGGGGTTGACGAGGGCCAGACGCTCCACCTGCTGCGGGTACATAAGCGCGTAGCGGGTGGCGAGCATGCCACCGGTGGAGTGACCCAGGACGCTGACCTTGTCGACGCCCAGCCGCTGGAGCAGCGCATGGGTATTGTCGGCCAGTTGCTGGAAGCTGTACTGGTAATGGTCGGGTTTACTGGATGTGCAGAAGCCGACCTGGTCCGGCACGATCACGCGATACCCCGCCTTGCTCAATGCCCCGATGGTGGTCTCCCAGGTCGCCCCGCAGAAGTTCTTGCCATGCATCAGCACCACACTGCGGCCATTGGCGGTGCCCTGGGCGGGCACATCCATATAGCCCATCTGCAAGGATTGACGCTGGGACTGGAACTCGAAATGCTGCAGAGGGTGAGGGTAGGCGAAACCTTCGAGTTGTCTGCCGTACGAAGGGGACGGCTCGGCAATGGCCGGGGCGGTGGCCCAGCAGGCCAGCGCCACTACGGTTGCTCGCAACATGGGAGGGACTCCGTTCTGTTCGAATTCAGGTAGGAAAGGGCGACTCTAGCAGGGCGCGGGCCTGCATCGTGCGAGAAGGTGTCAGTTGGCCTGGAGTCCGCCGAGTGTGATCAGTACCAGCACCAGATAGCGTCCGGCCTTGGCCAGGGTGACCAGCAGCAGGAAACGCCACAACGGCTCGCGCATGATGCCGGCGACCAGGGTCAGAGGATCGCCTATCACCGGTAACCAGCTCAGCAGCAGGGACCACTGTCCCCAGCGCTGGTAGCGTCGCTGCGCGCGTTGCAGCAGACCCGGGCTGAAGGGGAACCAGCGTCGGTCGCGCAGACGCTCTACCGCGCGCCCCAACAGCCAGTTGATCAGGGAACCGAGCACGTTGCCCAAGGTCGCCACCAGCAGCAGGATGAGCCAGTCGCCGGGCTCGCGAAGCAGCAGGCCGACCAGTACGGCCTCCGACTGCAATGGCAAGAGCGTCGCGGCACCAAGGGCACTGAGAAAGAGTACCAGCAGGCTGAGCATCAGTATTGGGCGACTACGCTGTCCTGCCCATCACGGCTCACGCCTATCACCTGGTAGCGGTCCTTGCGCCCGCCCATTTCCATGCCAGGCGAGCCCAGGGGCATGCCCGGCACCGCGATACCGGCCAGGTCGTCGCGTTGGGCGAGTTGCCGAACCTGTTCGACCGGTACGTGTCCCTCGACGAACTTGCCATCGATGACTCCGGTATGACAGGACGCCAATCGCGGCGCTACGCCAAGACGCTGCTTCACTGCACTCATGTTCGACTCGACATGGTCGTTGATGCTGAAGCCCTGATCGCGCAGGTGGCTGATCCACTGCTTGCAGCAGCCGCAATTGGGGTCGCGGTAGACGTCGATCGTCTGGCTGGCGTGAGCCAGGCCACCGAAGGCCAGCAGGGCATAGGTCAAGAGGGTGTAACGGGGCATGAACGGACTCCTCGATCAATAGGCCGCACGGCGGCCTCGGCGGCAGGATAGCAAACACCTAGCCTGCACCACTCAGGCTGACAGCTAGCTGAAGCGAAGGTGACAGTGTCGTCAGTCGGCGTCCTTCACGGGTGCCAGTTCGCGCATCAACAGGCCATACGCCAGCGCAACCTGCTCAGGCACTGGCAGGTACACCACATGCCCATCGCCCGGAGCGACCTCGATGGCGCGGCCGCGGTCATCGCCCAGGCGGTCGAGGGTAAAGACGTAGTTGCCCTGCGGCGTCATCAGTTCGAGCGTATCGCCGACCGCGAACCGATTCTTGACCCTGACCTCGGCCAGGCCGTCGATGCGCTGTCCGGTCAGCTCGCCGACGAATTGATGACGCTGCGAAACCGAGTGGCCGCGCTGGTAGTTCTGGTATTCATCATGCACGTGGCGACGCAGGAAGCCTTCGGTGTAGCCACGCTGGGCAAGCGATTCGAGGTCGTCCATCAAGCCACGATCGAACGGTCGTCCGGCTACTGCGTCATCGATGGCGCGACGGTACGCCTGTACGGCTCGGGCGCAGTAGAAATGCGACTTGGTGCGGCCTTCGATCTTCAGCGAATGCACGCCCATGTGCGTCAGGCGCTCCACGTGCTGCACGGCACGCAGGTCCTTGGCATTCATGATGTAGGTGCCGTGCTCGTCCTCGAAAGCGGGCATCTGCTCGTCGGGGCGGTTCTGTTCCTGGAGCAGGAACACCTGCTCGGTTGGCTCACCTAGGCCCAGGGTTGGCTCGAACTCGCGCACGATGTCACCTGCGGCATCCTCGCGCGCCGGGCTGGCCTGGTACTTCCAGCGACAGGCATTGGTACAGCTACCTTGATTGGCATCGCGCCGGTTCAGGTAGCCCGACAGCAGACAGCGGCCGGAGTAGGCCATGCACAGCGCACCGTGCACGAACACTTCGAGTTCCATTTCGGGCACCTCCCGGCGGATTTCCTCGATTTCCTCCAACGATAGCTCCCGCGACAGAATCACCCGACTCAGCCCCAACTGCTGCCAGAACTTCACGCTGGCCCAGTTCACGCTGTTGGCCTGCACCGAGAGATGCACCGGCATGTTCGGGAAGTGCTGACGCACCAGCATGATCAAGCCAGGATCGGACATGATCAGCGCATCCGGTGCCATCTGGATCACTGGCTCAAGGTCCTTGAGGAAGGTCTTGAGCTTGGCGTTGTGGGGCGCGATGTTCACCACCACGTAGAAGCGTTTTCCCAGCAGGTGAGCTTCCTGGATCCCCAGCGCAAGCTTGGCATGGTCGAATTCGTTGTTGCGCACCCTCAGGCTGTAGCGCGGCTGGCCGGCGTAGACGGCATCGGCGCCATAGGCGAAGGCGTAGCGCAGGGTCTTCAGCGAGCCGGCAGGGGCCAGCAATTCGGGCATGGCGAGGGACTTCATGGATGCACCTGGGCAAAAGGCGCGCATGCTACGGCGAGCCCGTAGGGACGGCATTGACCTGGGTCAAACGTCGTTGATGGCACTTTTGTCTGGAGCCTGCGCACTAAGGTCCAGGACAACCGAGGAATCTCCATGAACCAAACCGCTTTACAGAACCGGGCACTGGCCGTACTGCTGGCACTGGTGACCATCGCCTTCGTGTGGATTCTGCTGCCTTACTATGGCGCGATCTTCTGGGGCGTGATCCTGGGCATCCTGTTCGCGCCACTTCAGCGCAACCTGCTGATGCGCTTCAACCGTCGACGCAACCTGGCGGCCTGCGCTACCCTGGCCATCTGCCTGCTGATCGCGGTGCTGCCGGTGATCGTCATCAGTGCCCTGCTGGTGCAGGAGGGCGCTACGCTGTATCAGCGCATCGAGAGCGGGCAGCTGGACATCGCCGGCTACATAGAGCGCGGACGGGACATGCTGCCGCACTTCGCGCAGAATGCGCTGGATCGGCTGGGCGTCGGCAACCTGGACGGTTTGCGCGAGAAGATCACCGTGTGGGCGACCCAAGGCAGTCGCTTCCTCGCCAGTCAGGCGTTCAGCTTCGGCCAGGGCACCTTCGATTTCCTGGTCAGCTTCGGCATCATGCTCTACCTGCTGTTCTTCTTCCTGCGCGAGGGGCCCGAGCTGGCGCGCAAGGTGCGCCAGGCGGTGCCCCTGCCGGAGCAGCAGAAGCGGCGCCTGCAACTGAAGTTCAACCGGGTGGTGCGCGCAACGGTCAAGGGCAACCTGCTGGTGGCGATCACCCAGGGTGCCCTGGGTGGATTCATCTTCTGGGTGCTGGGTATCCCCAGTGCGCTGGTCTGGGCGGTGCTGATGGCCTTCCTTTCGCTGTTGCCAGCGGTGGGGGCGGGTATCGTTTGGGGGCCGGTCGCCGTGTACTTCCTGCTGACCGGCGCCATCTGGCAAGGTGTCGTACTCGCCGCCTTCGGTACCTTGGTGATCGGATTGGTGGACAATGTGCTGCGCCCGATCCTGGTCGGCAAGGACACGCGCATGCCCGACTACCTGATCCTCGTCTCGACCCTGGGCGGGCTGGCGGTGTTCGGGCTCAACGGTTTCGTCATCGGCCCGCTGATCGCCGCGCTGTTCATCGCCAGTTGGACGATCTTCACCGAAACCACGCCCCAGGTGCAGTTGCCCTGAGGTGGCTCAGGCGCGTTCCAGTATGAAAAACTGGAACAAGGCCTGAGTTTCTGGACACTGGGCCAAGCATCCGACCACACTCAAGCCGAGGCGCTGCGCTTCCAGCTCCACGGGAAAAAGCACCGGTGTGTGCCCGAACAGAATCAGTAGCCCGCCACGACGCACCAGCCTCGCCAAATGGTGGAACAGATCGATCGCTTGCTGGCGGGGCATGACTTCGGCGTTGAGGAATCGAAGAATCAAGACGTCGCAACCTGTTGCTGCCAGACACGACGAGGCAGCGTCCATAGCTGCGAAGTGCAGATTATCGAGGGGGTGGCGGTTGCGTGCGTGCTCGATCATCGCCGGGCAGATATCGCTTCCAATGCAGTGCATCGCTGGCATGCCTCTGGCCAGGTGGGCGATGAACGTACCGGTGGAGCATGCTGGATCATAGATGACATCACCTGGTTTCAGGCGATGTTTCAGCAGAGCCAGGCTATGCTGACGAAAATGCTGCTCCTGATGATCCAGGGCCTCTGCCAAGCGCTCGGTATCCTGCCAAAATGGCAGAGGCGCGATCTGCTCGGATCCGGTGGAGTCCATGACCGGAAATGGAAAATGTATCGTCGCACCTGACGCACTCGTCGCCTGAAAGAACAACTCTGATTTTTCGGACGGAGCGAGCGTGCCGTGCTGCAGGCGAATCACGCCCTCAGAGAAGCGCGTCTTATGCAGCGGGCCGAGTAGCGTAGCGGGGGAGAGGCGGCTCCACAGCGAGTTCGATTCGTCTGCCAGCTTGCGGCCAAGATACGCCTGCCGGTGCATGCTCAATACGTAAAGCTCATTCAGGCAAGGGCCTATGGGCAGCCGCAACTCCTGGATGTCATCTTTGAGACCTGCATGAGAACCCTGTAGCAACATCGGACTGTTCTCAGGCGAGATGCGTAGTGGTGGGTAGGTGTTCATGGCTGGCGAGGTCCCATGGCTCGTCCCCTGGGGCCAGGGCAGACGACGTTGCCGGTGCAAACCAGATGGAAGCGCTCCAGGCCTGGGACCACGACGTTAACCAGGCTGATGCCCTCCATACCACGAAAGACCTCGCAGATGCCCGGTTGCAGCCCATGTCGGCGCAGGTCTGCCCAAAGCCTATCCACTTGCTCGGCAACCGAAGCTCGGGCCACAGGTGGCGGCAGTCCGACATCGCGAGCAGGCACCTGCTTCAATGTCTCTATGTCCAGCTGCAGGCAGGCATGCAACCTTGGATAGGGTCGCAGGAGGGAGTCAGCCAGATTCAGATCGTCCATGGCACCTGGTGCTCGAGCATTAAACTGCACTTGAACCAATTCGGTGACGGCGCGGCGCACACCATGCCAGGGATCAAGGGAACTGCCTGCGCCAAACAAAGCGCCGTGCAGCGTGGAGTCGGGCGACACGCGTAGTGCCAGGTAAGAGCGACTGATGAACTCACTACTGATGTCCAGTACCTTGACCTCCCCTTCAAGGCACTCCTCGGCTGTGCGCCATATTCGTCCCAATTCGGTCTGTGAGTCTGGCTTGCAGACCCATGAAAGATTAGGCTGCTGCTGATAGTAATAAGTACGCAGGAAGAACAATGACAGCGCATCGCGCTCGATGCTCTGGTTCAGGGCATGCAGCACGGCTTCATGGAATGTTGCACCGATAGCGGAGCTGTCGTTGCTGCTATAGCGCCGCAAGCCGCGATAGTCGAATGTTTCGTCAGTGAAGGGCTGATCGGCATGCCCGGGTTTACTCAGCGCCAGTGGATAGTCGAACAGCCAATCTCCGTTCAGGCCGAGATAGCTTTGACAGGCAAGCGTCTTGTCAGGTTGCGCCTCCAGCCAGGGCTGCAGAAAGTCATCTCGCAACGCCGGTAAATCCGCCAGACGGCTGGCCAGACTGAAGTGCACCCGGCGGGGATGAAAATGGTCCAAATGATGTTCGAGAGCTTCGTAGTGCGCGCCTACCCGCGCTTCGTGTTCCAAGCCTTTGCCCCAACCCTGGCTAACCGCGGCGACGGCGTCGCTCAGGGTGACCTCAGCCGAGCCGACCGCAGTGCCGACCCAGCGCTCAGTGACGCTCAGCGATAGATCGCTCAGTTGTTTGTCTATGCGTTGGCGGGCGTGCCCCAAGGTCAATTCACGTTCTGCAACGGGTGTCGTGTGCATGGCAAGTCCTCGGACAGGGCGACCAGAAGGTCGCCCCGCAGGCTGGATCAGTCTTGGAGCAGTTCTGCCTGCTCGTATTCGGCCAATTGCAGCGCGTCTTGCTGCGTGCTGGCCTGATCGGCGGGTTGCTCGATGACGGTCTCGTTATCCAACTCGTTCAGCTTGCTGCTATAGACACGGAGGTAACCCATGTTGAACTCCTTTTGACTCGAAGGTTTGAGCGGGATCAGATGGCCCGCGTCATCAGTCTTGTGCAGGCACGGTGAACACACAAATGACCTTGTTCACCGACGCCAAAGAGTGAAACCCGCGCTTATGATTTCCCGGCTTGACAGCGAGTCTTATGCCTCAGGCGCCGGTGGGCGCGGGAGATGGGAGTCGAGCTAGGTGAATGTGTTGGGCTAGAGCGGAAAGTGCAGGTAGGTAATGGGGCGGCGGATGCGTAGGGAGCTTCTGGTGGATGAGGTGAAATTGGGTTATCTCCAATTATTCATGCAGCTTTTGAAGCCGATTCCCTGGCCTCTAAGGCTCCAAGCAACAAGATCGAGGCCACATGTATTATTTCAAGGTGTAAGAGATCCCCACATAGGCCGCCCTGCCTTCACCCGGGGTCGAGCGCGCCGCATCGCTACCCTGGTCGTCATAGCCGGGTGTCACCGTCGCGGCGTAGCGCCGTCCCGTGAGGTTGCGCAGCTCCAGCCAGGTCTGCCAGTCCCGCTTGGGCGAATCCCAGCCAAGACGTGCGCCCAGTAGCGCATAGGCGTCGGCGTGGTAGCTATTGGCATAGTCCACCTGCACTTTCGAGGCGAGCTGGGTGTTGACTCCCAGGTTGAATCCATTGGGCCAGTCGTGGCGCAGCTCAGCCTGGTAGTAGTGCATGGGGATGCCCGGCAGGCGGCTGTCGCCGAAGCGAGGGTCGTTGCGGTAGTGGAAATCGCTGAAGGTATAGGCCTGGCGCAGGGACAGCCTGCCGCCATCTGGAGATTGCCACAGCAGGCTGTCCAAGCCGGCTTCGACACCCTGATGCACCGTGGGGCTGGCGTTGAATTCCTTGAAGGGCTGGCCGGGCACCAGCTCTACCGCCAGCAGTTCGTGGCGCACCTGCGAGTAGTACCAGGCCAGGTCCCAGCGTCCGAGCGCATTCTCGCCTCGGGCACCAAGCTCCAGGGTGGTCGCGGTCTGGTTCTGCATCTCGATGGGCTGCGTAGCCACCGTCGAACTCCAGATCAGCGACCAAGGGTGGGGCGGTTCCACGGAGCGGCTGAGGTTTCCGTAGACCTGGGTGCGCGCATCGAGGTCGTAGCGCAGGCCGAGGCGCGGTGCGTAGTCCCAGTCGTGCTGGCTGACCTTGCCGCCGTCGGCCGGGTAGCTCACGGCGCTTTCACGGCGCGTGTAGATCATCGCCAGGCCGGTGGTCAGCCACAGATCCGGCAGCAACTGCAGATCGTTGCCCACGTGCAGCACAGTGTCCGAGCCCTGATAGCTGAAGTCGCGTGTGCGCGGGCCGAACACGTCGCCGCTGCGCACGAACTGTGACGCGCCGCTGTTGGGCAGATGCTGGGTGGTTCGCCAGCCGACAGTGGTCTTGCTCTCGTGGCCGAACCATTCGTCACGGCGCTTGTAGTCCAGGGTGGCGCTGACGTCGGTGTAGGCGACCTTCAGGCGCATGGGGCCTTCGCGCAGATCCATCGGGTAATCGTGGTAGACCAGGCCGGTTTCGAGGCGCGAGTCGTCGTCGAGGAAGAAGGTGGTCTTGTTGCCGAGCCAGGTACTGCCCGGTTGCGGGCGGCTGTCGTCGCGTGACAGGTAACCAGGATTGGCCGCGCGTGGATGGTGCTCGATCTGCGCCTTGGTCAGGCGCCCGGCCAATTCGTTGTCGGTTTCCCGGTAGCGCAGGTAGAAGCGGGTCTGCAGGTTGGGGCTGAAGCGATAGCCCAGGTTGGCGGCGATTCCTTTTGCGCTGCCGCTGGCATGGCGCTGATAGCCGTCGTAGTGGGCGTCGGTCAGCGCCACATAGTAGTCCAGGTCGCCCAGCACCTGGCCAGAGCTGATGTGTCGGCGTTCATAGCCGCGGCTGCCAGTCTCGTAACGGACCTGCAAGGGCGCGGCGTCGTGTCCGGTATGGGTGACGTAGTCGATGGCTCCGCCCAGGGCCAACGCACCTCGGTCGAAGCCGTTGGCGCCGCGCAGCACCTCGGCGCGGCTCAGCCACAGCGGCTCGAACAGTTCGTAGGGTGTGCCGCCCGGGCCGGTCAGCGGCAGACCGTCGAACATCGTGTAGACGCCGGAGCCGTGCGCCCCCGGCGCGCGATTGATTCCCGAACCGCGGATCGACAGCTTGATGCCGTCATTGCCGGCCGATTGGGCGAACACCCCGGGCTGGTAGGCCAGCACATCCTGATTGCTGGCCACCCGGCCCTGGTCGACGCGGCTCATGTCCACCAAATTGCTGGCGCCGGGCGTCTCGTGCAGCCGGTCGGCGGCGTCTTCCAGGTCAGAGCGTTGCTGTTCCTGGATCTGCACGGGGTCGAGCTCGACCGCGTGCGCGGCGGCGCTGACCCACAGGGCCAGCAAGGAAAAGGGAAGGGCGTGACGCATGGGCGAGGGGTTTCCAGAGCGAAGGCGAAGGTGTGACGCTGCAACTGGAGAACGAAGCACAGTGCTCGATCTGCAGCACGCATCGCGCGAACCCGCGTGGTAGCCTTGTCCGGATATTCCGCTGCGGACGCCCCATGGCCAACCACAAGATCCAGATACGCCGGCGCAACATCGAGAAGATTCTTCAGGCCGCCGAACAGGTGTTCGCCGAGCAGGGCTATGGCGTGACCTCCATGGCCGACATCGCCGAGCGCGCCCAGTTGCCGCGCTCGAACCTGCACTACTACTTCAGTACCAAGGACGAACTGTATCGTGCGGTATTGCAGGACCTGCTAGAGGTGTGGAAGCAGGATGCGTTGTGCTTCGAGCGCTTCGACGATCCGCGGGTGGTCCTGACCAGCTACATCCGCGCCAAGATGGGTCATTCGCGCTCGCGCCCGCTGGGCTCGAAGGTGTGGGCCGAGGAAATCCTCCATGGTGCGCCGTTGCTCGGCGACAGTCTGCGAGACTCGTTGGTGCCCTGGGCTCAGCTCAAGCAAGCCAAGATCCGCCGTTGGGTGGAGCAGGGACGCATCCTGCCAGTGGAGCCCTCGGCGCTGCTGTACATGATCTGGGCAGCGACCCAGCACTACGCCGACTTCGACTACCAGGTCGCCCTGCTCAATGACGGTGATGCGCTGTCGGACCTGGCCTTCGAACGGGCGTTGCAGACGGTGACCGAGGTGATATTGCGTGGGATCGGGCTGGAGCCGTAGGACCCCAGAGGCTGTCTGCCCCCGGGGCCGGCGACTCGTTCAACTCGCTTCGCGGTAGGGGTTGCGTGGGTCCTGGGTCCAGTTCAGGTAAGGCTTGCCCGTGTCCTGAGTCACCATTTCGATGCAGTTCTCCACGGGGCAGGTGATCTGGCACAGGTTGCAGCCCACGCATTCCTCCTCGATGACGCTGTAGGCATGGGTACCGTCAGCCAGGACGCTACTGGCGATGGCCTGGTGCGAAGTGTCTTCGCAGGCGATGTGGCAGCGTCCGCAACCGATGCAGGCCGCCGGGTCGATGTGGGCTACCGACTTGTAGTTGATGTCCAGGTACTTCCAGTCGGTGGTATGTGCCACGGCCTGGCCGCGGAAGGCGTCGAGGCTGCGATGGCCCTGCTGGTCCATCCACCTGGACAGGCCATCGCACATGTCTTCGACGATGCGAAACCCATGCAGCATCGCGGCCGTGCACACCTGTACGGCACCGCTGCCCAGGGCGATGAACTCCGCTGCGTCGCGCCAGTTGCCGATGCCGCCGATGCCGCAGATCGGCAGGCCATGGGTCGCTGGATCGCGAGCGATCTCGGCGACCATGTTCAGGGCGATCGGCTTGACCGCCGAGCCGCAGTAGCCGCCGTGGGTGCTCTGGTCGCCGACGATCGGGTGAGCGACCATGCGCTCCAGGTCGACGCTGGTGATCGAGTTGATGGTGTTGATCAGCGACACGGCATCCGCGCCACCGCGATGGGCAGCGCGGGCCGATTGGCGGATGTCGGTGATGTTCGGGGTAAGTTTGACGATCACCGGCAGGGCGCTGTAGGTCTTGCACCAACGCGTGACCATTTCCACGTATTCCGGGACCTGGCCGACCGCAGCGCCCATGCCGCGCTCAGGCATGCCGTGGGGGCAGCCGAAATTGAGTTCGATGCCGTCGGCGCCTGTGGCCTCGACCAGCGGCAGAATGAACTTCCAGCTCTCTTCCTCGCACGGCACCATCAGCGAGACGATCAGCGCGCGATCCGGCCAGTCCTTTTTCACCTGGGTGATTTCACGCAGGTTGATCTCCAGCGAGCGGTCGGTGATCAACTCGATGTTGTTGATGCCCTGTACCAGGCGGTTGGCGCCGAAATGGGCGGAGTAGCGCGAAGAGACGTTGACCGCGGCAGGGTCTTCGCCAAGGGTTTTCCACACTACGCCACCCCAGCCGGCCTCGTAGGCGCGCACGACATTGTAGGCCTTGTCGGTAGGCGGTGCGGAGGCCAGCCAGAAAGGATTGGGCGCCTTGATGCCGGCGAATTCGATGGACAAGTCGGCCATTATGCAGCCTCCACGTTGAGCATGAGTTGGGCATGGATGGCTTCGGCCGCCAGCTTGCCATGTTGCACGGCCTGGACGGTGAGATCCTGGCCCAGCGTCGTGCAATCGCCCCCGGCGTACACGCCCGGCAAGCTGGTGCGCAGCTGTGCATCGACGCGGATACGCTCGCCATCACGGGCCAGTTGGGCGGCCGTGGGGTCGCCGAGGCTGGCAGCGTCGAAACCCTGGCCGATGGCCTTGAAGATGGCGTCGGCGGCCAGCTCGAAGCTTTCGCCGGTATCCACCAGCCGACCTTCGCGCAGGGTGGTGCGGGCCAGGCGCATGCCTCGCACCTGGCCACGTTCGTCGAGCAGGACGGTCTCGGGGCGCGCCCACGTGTGCAGGCGCACCTGGTCGGCCTTGGCGATGGCCTGCTCGTGGTCGGTGGCACCCATGTCGGCGGCGCCGCGTCGGTATACCAGGTTGACGTCATGGGCGCCCAGGCGGCTCATCTGCACCGCCATGTCGATGGCCGTGTTGCCGGCACCGATCACCAGGCAACGGGGCGCCAGCGGCAACTGGCTCAGATCGTCGCTCTGGCGCAGCTCACGGATGTAATCGGTGGCCGCCAGCAGGCCTGGAGCGTGCTCGTCGGCCAGACCAAGCTGGCGCACGGCATTCAGGCCCAGGCCGAGGAATACGGCGTCGAATTGCTCGCGCAGCTCGCCAAGGGCCAGGTTCGCGCCCAGGCGCTGGCCGTGACGGATTTCGATGCCGCCCACGCTCAGCAGGAACTGCACTTCACGTTGGGCATAGTCATCGGCCAGCTTGTAGCGGGCGATGCCGTACTCATTCAGACCGCCAGCCTTGTCCTGCGCTTCGAAGATGACCACCTCATGCCCGTGCAGGGCCAGTCGGTGAGCGCAGGATAGCCCTGCAGGGCCGGCGCCGACCACGGCGATGCGTTTACCCGTGCCAGGGGAGCGCGTGAAGGGGTGTTCGGTGAAACCTGCGTTGTCCAGCGCATAGCGCTGCAATTGGCCGATCAGCACCGGTGCGCATTCCTGCGCGTTGTTTCGCACGCACGCCTGCTGGCAGAGGATCTCGGTCGGGCAGACTCGGGCGCAGCTGCCGCCCAGGATGTTGGCCGAGAGAATGCGTTCGGCGGCGCCCTGCAGGTTTTCGTCGCTGATGCGGTGAATGAAGGAAGGGATGTCGATTTCGCTCGGACAGGCGTTGATGCACGGCGCGTCGTAGCAGTACAGGCAGCGGGCACTTTCCACGGCAGCCTGGCGCGCCGTGAGCGCAGGGGCCAAGTCGCTAAAAGCTTCGGCAAGCTGGTCGGTGCTGGCGCTAGGGCGCGGCAAATGGTTCAGAGTCTCGATCACGGTTCTAGCCTCTCTCTCTTTTATAGGGACAGGCGGCGGTCAGTCGCCCGTCCATTCTGGGGATGGCAGTCAACGATGGAAGATGTCTGGGGATGCGGGCACCCCTGGCCTCTGCGGGCCTCTCAGCGACTGACGGGGGTCGGTCGACTGTGCTCGGCGCGCCGCTTCAGCACTTCATATACCGAAGGGTAGGCGGGCCGGTGCACGTAACGCCCGGCGCCAGGTTCGGCGCGCAGGTCGCCATCGGCCCAGAGCACTCGGCCCTGGCTGATGGTGTGGCTGGGGATGCCGCGTACTGTGCGGCCTTCGAAGATGTTGAAGTCGACCTTCTGGTGGTGGGTACTGGCCGAGATCGTGCGAGTGCCCTGGGGATCCCACAGGACAAGGTCGGCGTCGGCGCCGACGCGGATCGCCCCCTTGCGCGGGAACAGATTGAAGATCTTGGCGGTGTTGGTGGAGGTCAGCGCCACGAACTCCTGCATCGACAGGCGCCCGCTGTTGACCCCGGCATCCCAGAGCACCGCCATACGGTCCTCTATGCCGGCCGTGCCGTTGGGGATGCGACTGAAATCGTCCCGCCCCATCGCTTTCTGGTCGGCACAGAAGCAGCAGTGGTCGGTGGCGGTGGTGTGCAGGTTGCCCGATTGCAGCCCGCGCCACAGAGCTTCCTGGTGCGCCCGAGGGCGGAACGGCGGGCTCATCACGTAGCCAGCTGCCGTGTGCCAGTCCGGGTTGCGGTAGACGCTGTCGTCGATCAGCAGATGACCCGGCAGCACCTCGCCGTAGACGGGCTGGCCCTTGGCGCGGGCGTAGGCGATCTCGTCAAGCGCTTCCTGGCTGGAAATGTGTACCAGGTACAGTGGCGTACCCAAGGTCTCGGCGATGCGGATGGCGCGACTGGCGGCCTCGCCTTCGACCTGGGACGGCCGCGACAGGGGATGAGCCTCGGGGCCGGTGATGCCCTGGGCCAGCAGTTTGTTCTGCAAGTGGAACACCAGCTCGCCGTTTTCCGCATGCACGGTGGGTACGGCGCCCAGTTGCAGGCAGCGTTCGAAGCTGGCCACCAGGGTGTCGTCGGCGGCCATGATCGCGTTCTTGTAGGCCATGAAGTGCTTGAAGCTGTTTACCCCGTGATGGGCGACCAGTTCACCCATTTCCTCGGCGACCTGCTCGCTCCACCAGGTGACGGCGACATGGAACCCATAGTCGCTGGCCGACTTCTGCGCCCAGCCGCGCCAAGTGTGGAAAGCCTCGAGCAACGATTGCTGTGGACTGGGAATGACGAAGTCGATGATCGAGGTGGTTCCGCCGGCAAGGCCCGCAGCGGTGCCGGTGAAAAAGTCCTCGCTGGCCACGGTGCCCATGAACGGTAGTTGCATGTGAGTGTGCGGATCGATGCCGCCTGGCATCAGGTACTGCCCGTCACCGTCGAGTACCTGGCAACCCGCAGGGGCCTCCAGGTCCTGTCCGATGGCACGGATCAGACCGTCTGCGCACAGGACATCGGCGCGATAGCGTTCTTCATGGGTAATCACGGTGGCGCCACGGATCAACAGGGACATGGCCGTTTTTCCTCGCAGGCTGACCGGTCGTTTAGCCGGTTCTTGAAATTGTGTGTGTCTGGGTGGCGAGGGTGCGGCTGCAATCCTGTCACACATGACAAGATTGGAATCTAGTTGTTGATTGGCGATTGATCAAGAAAATATTTTCGAAGATTTATAATTTATAAATTATTGAAATTAAAAGAAAAAATATCAATTTCACCATTCTGGAGCATCCGCTCACCATTTTGACGCACTTGACAAGATGAGGATTTGGTCAAGATTTTCCATGGGAAATCAGTCGTTTGAAACCTGGCTTGGCGGCATTGACCCTGCCGCAAGAAAACCAGGCTGCACCAGCGTGATCCGGTGCAGGGGCCAGGGCCGGCCCATGGCGCCGCTCGAGCAACCCGGCAAGCCGTCTTCGGGCCGCTCGGCGACGTCGATCAATGCCTTGCAGATCAGCGTATTACCTCCAGTCGGCGGTAGCCGGCCGGTGTGGCCCACGCCAACCCGGCACGCATTTTGACTGCGGCCTACCCGCCAGGCCGGACCGGAGGTGCAGTGCTGGTGATGTATGTACTCCGGCCATCGATTCAGCCGATGAGCGAATAACTAGAACAATTCTGGAGAGGCCCCATGCAACCGAGCAGATCACAGGTGATCGAGCACAACGGGCTGTACGAACTGGCAGCCGGCAGCGACGTACTCGACAGCCCCCGCTACAACCCTGACATCGCACCCACCCAGGTGCATCAACGAACCTGGAACACGTGGCACATCACCGCCTTGTGGGTCGGCATGTCCATCTGCGTACCCACCTACACCCTTGGCGGAGTACTCACCGCCTATTTCGGCCTGAGCGTCGGTGAGGCATTGCTGGCGATCCTGCTGGCCAACCTCATCGTGCTGATTCCGCTGACCCTCAATGCCTTCCCCGGCACCAAGTACGGCATTCCTTTTCCGGTGCTGCTGCGCGCCTCGTTCGGCATCCTGGGGTCGAACGTCCCGTGCCTGATTCGCGCGGTGGTGGCCTGCGGCTGGTTCGGTATCCAGACCCTGTTCGGCGGGCTGGCCATCCACTTGCTACTCGGCTCGCTGTTCGACGGCTGGAAAAGCCTGGGCGGTACCGGCGAGGTGATCGGCTTCATGCTGTTCTGGTCGCTGAACCTGTGGGTGGTGCTGCGGGGGGCCGAATCGATCAAGCTGCTCGAGACCCTGGCTGCGCCGCTGCTGGTGGCGGTGGGGCTGGGGCTGCTGGTGTGGGCCTTGCCGCACATGTCGATCAGTGAGTTGCTGGCCCAGCCGCCCAAGCGACCCGAGGGGGCCAGCGTGGTGGGCTACTTCTGCGCAGGACTCACTGCCATGGTCGGCTTCTGGGCCACGCTGTCGCTGAATATCCCGGATTTCAGCCGCTACGCACGCAGCCAGAAGGACCAAGTGCTGGGGCAGATCTTCGGTCTGCCGCTGACGATGTTCCTGTTCGCCGCCCTGGGCGTGATCATGACAGCCGCTTCGGCCTCGCTGGTGGGTGAAACGGTGTCCGATCCGGTGACGCTGATCGGCAAGATCCAGAGTCCTGGCTGGGTGGCGGTGGCCATGACACTGATCGTCGTGGCCACACTGGCCACCAATACGGCTGCGAACGTGGTGTCGCCCACCAACGATTTCCAGAACATCGCGCCGCGGCTGATCGGCCGCACCCGCGCGGTATGGCTGACGGGGCTTATCGGCCTGGCGCTGATGGCCCATGAGCTGTTCAAGAAGCTGGGCTGGATCGTCTCGGACGTCAGCCTGGAGACGGTCTACTCGAACTGGCTACTGGGTTATTCCAGCCTGTTGGGGCCTATCGCCGGAATCATGGTGGTGGACTACTTCCTGGTCCGCCGCCAGCGCCTGGACCTGGCCGGGCTGTATCGCGACGACGTATACCCGGCCTGGAACCGAGCGGGTTTCCTGGCCTTCGCGGTGCCCGTCGCGCTGACCTTGATGTCGATCGGCAACAGCCGGTTCAGCTGGTTCTACGACTATGGCTGGTTCACCGGCTCATTGCTCGGTGCCGGCCTGTACTACGCCCTGGGCCGTGTCGCGGTGCGCGGCCCTGCGCCACTGGCCAAGCCGCTGCCATGACCATCGAAAACAAGAAGAACGCCTGAGGAGATCGCTGATGAAACAGATCGAGCATGTATTGCAGTCCACGGACCATCACGTCGACAGCGGCCGGCTGTGGCAGTCGTTGATGGACCTTGCGCGCCTGGGCGCCACTGCCAAGGGTGGGGTGTGCCGGTTGGCGCTCACCGACCTGGATCGCCAGGCCCGCGACCTGTTCGTGCAGTGGTGCGAGGCCGCAGGGTGCAGTGTCAGCGTCGATGCGGTGGGCAATATCTTCGCCCGGCGTGCCGGGCGCAATCCCGACCTGCCCCCGGTGATGACCGGCAGTCATATCGACACCCAGCCTACCGGTGGCAAGTTCGACGGGTGCTTCGGGGTGATGGCGGGCCTGGAGGTCATCCGTACCTTGAACGATCTGGGCGTGGAAACCGAGGCGCCGCTGGAGGTGGTGGTCTGGACCAATGAAGAGGGATCACGATTTGCCCCCTGCATGATGGGGTCGGGGGTGTTCGCCGGCAAGTTCACCCTCGAAGAGACCCTGGCCAAGCGCGATGCCGAGGGCGTCAGCGTGGGCGAGGCCCTGGAGGCCATCGGCTATGCCGGTGCGCGAGGCGTGCTGGGGCATCCGGTGGGCGCCTATTTCGAGGCGCACATCGAGCAGGGACCGATCCTGGAGGATGAGCACAAGACCCTCGGAGTGGTACTGGGCGCGCTCGGACAGAAGTGGTTCGACCTGAGCTTGCGGGGTGTCGAGGCCCATGCCGGACCGACTCCGATGCACCTGCGCAAGGATGCGCTGGTCGGCGCTGCGGCGGTGGTCGAGGCGGTCAATCGTACGGCCCTGGCGCACCAGCCCCACGCCTGCGGTACGGTGGGTTGCCTGCAAGCGTATCCGGGATCGCGTAACGTCATTCCAGGTGAGGTGCGCATGACCCTGGACTTCCGTCATCTGGAGCGCGACCACCTCGACGCGATGATCGCCGAGGTGCGCGAGGTGATCGAGCGAACGTGTGAAAAGCACGGCCTGAGCTACGAACTGACACCGACTGCAGACTTCCCGGCGCTTTACTTCGAGCGCGGCTGTGTCGATGCGGTGCGTGAGTCGGCCAAGGCGTTGGGCCTCACGCACATGGACATCGTCAGCGGGGCAGGGCATGACGCGATCTTCCTGGCCGAATTGGGGCCTGCCGGGATGATCTTCGTGCCGTGCGAGAACGGTATCAGCCACAACGAGATCGAAAATGCCACGCCGCAAGACCTCGCCGCTGGCTGCGCAGTGCTGCTGCGGGCAATGCTGGCAGCGTCACAGGCCGTCGCTCTGGGGCGTAAGGCAGCGTGACACTGCGCAGTTCACCAACCAGGCCCGGGGCGCACTGCTTCCCTGGCCAACTCGGTGAACACTGCCTGAGGATCTTGGAGTCGTCAGCAGAGGGCCATGCCGATTCATCGCCGAGGCGGGGCATGCGCAGTGGCGTGCCGCCGCCTGGGCATTGGGTGTGATCGTCGATGATCACACCTCCTGGTATCAGATCACCCCACAGGCCATGCGATCACCGCCACCGCCCAGGGGCATGGGCATGTCGGCATGGTTATCGCCACCGGCATGGACCATCAGCGCCTTGCCCTTGATCTCGGAGAGCTTCTTCAGACGTGGCGCCAGCACCGGGTAGGTGGCATTGCCGTCGGCGGTCACGTACAGCGCCGGCAGATCACCCAGGTGGCCATCGGCATAAGGCCCCAGGTGCTTGCCGGTCTTGGCTGGGTCGAAATGGCCACCGGCGGCCAGGGCGGCGACTTTCTTGCCGTCCTTGGTGCCTGCATCGCAGCTGCCGTTCTCGTGCACGTGGAAACCATGGATGCCCGCCGGCAGCTTGCTCAACTGCGGCGTGAAAATCAGGCCATAGGGTGATTCGCTGATGGTCACCTGGCCGATCGCCTGGGGCGCACCGTCGGCGCTGACCAGATTGATCGGCACCTCCACCGAAGCGGCATGGGCACCGAGCGAGAGGCTGGCGAGAAGACCGAGGAGCAACTTGCGTTTCATGGCGTATGTCTCTTTTGGCACGTTGAGAAGAAATCACTCAGACTAGGACCGTATTCACGGTCCAGTCGTTTCAGGCGTGAGTCCAATGTGGACGAACTCGATGCCCGAGGCTTCACCCTAGATCAATCACGCACTGGCAGGTGAAAGATGTCCAGATGAACTGTGACCGCCTGTTGCAACGGGCCTGTGCCTGCACTCGATGGGCCGACTCGGCCGGTCGTTGCCATCCGAATGGGTTCTTCAACGGCTGCTGCTCGCCACCCGGGTATGGCGCAAGGTCGGCAGCAGGAAGGCGATGGCCAGGAGGCAGGCGCCCACCAGCAACACGAAACCGCCGTCCCAGCCAAAGTGGTCCACCGTGTAGCCCATGGCCGCGCTGGCTGCCACCGATCCGCCCAGGTAGCCGAACAACCCGGTGAAACCCGCGGCGGTGCCGGCGGCCTTCTTCGGCGCAAGCTCCAGCGCCTGCAGACCGATCAGCATCACCGGGCCGTAGATCAGGAAGCCGATGGAGATCAGCGCGAGCATGTCGACCGTGGGATTGCCTGGCGGGTTGAGCCAGTACACCAGGGTGGCCACGGTGACCAGGGCCATGAAGACGATCCCGGTCAGGCCGCGATTGCCTCGGAAGATCTTGTCCGACATCCAGCCGCACAGCAGCGTGCCGGGAATGCCGGCCCATTCGTAGAAGAAGTACGCCCAGGAGGTCTTGTCCACGGTGAAGTGCTTGGCTTCCTTGAGGTAGGTGGGTGCCCAGTCGAGCACGCCGTAGCGCAGCAGGTAGACGAATACGTTGGCCAGTGCGATGTACCAGAGCATCTTGTTGCGCAGCACGTACTTGACGAAGATTTCCTTGGCGCTGAATTCCTGCTCGTGGCTGGCATCGTAGCCCTCGGGGAAGTCGTTCTTGTACGCCTCGATGGGCGGCAGGCCAACCGACTGCGGGGTGTCGCGCATGGTCACGAAGGCGAACACCGCCACCAGCACGGCGACGGCAGCGGGCACGTAGAATGCGGCGTGCCAGTCATTGGTCCAGCCCAGGCCGAGGATGAACAAGGGGCCGATCAGACCGCCGCCCACGTTGTGCGCCACGTTCCACACCGACACCACGCCGCCGCGCTCCTTCTGCGACCACCAATGCACCATGGTGCGTCCACTGGGCGGCCAGCCCATGCCCTGGGCCCAGCCGTTGATGAACAGCAGCACGAACATGATGGCCACGCTGGAGGTGGCCCAATGCGCGAAACCGAACACGAACATCACGCCAGCCGACACCAGAAGACCAAACGGCAGGAAATAGCGGGGGTTGGAGCGGTCGGACACCAGGCCCATGAGGAATTTGGAAAGGCCATAGGCGATGGCGATGGCCGAGATGGCCAGCCCCAGTTGACCGCGTGTATAGCCCTGCTCTTCGATCAGGTAGGGCATGGCCAGAGAGAAATTCTTGCGCAGCAGGTAGTAGCCCGCGTAGCCGATGAAGATGCCGGCGAAGATCTGCCAGCGCAGGCGGCGGTAGGTACGGTCGACTTGATCGGCGGGCAGGGGTGCCCGATGTGCGGCAGGGCGAAAGAAGGCAAGCATGACGAAGCTCCGGCATTGTTGTTTTATCTGCGAAAACGAATATTACATTTTCATTACAGAAAACAATACCGTGAGGATCGGGTCGGGGTGCATGGGAGGTCGGGCTTCAGATCCAGATACGGCAATGGGGCGGTCAAGGCCGCCCCATTGCCGTATCGCTTCCCATGATCAAGGGGTGCGGGTTACACGCCACACGGTGTTGGCCAGGTCGTCGGCGATGATCAGCGCACCTTTCGGGTCGACGGTCACGCCAACCGGCCGGCCGCGGGTCTTGCCGTCCTCGCCGCGGAATCCGGTGGCGAAGTCGATCGGCTCGCCGGCCGGCTTGCCGTCGCTGAAGGGCACGAAGATCACCTTGTAGCCCACAGGGTTGGGCCGGTTCCAGCTGCCGTGCTCGCCAACGAATACGCCATTGGCGAACTTGTCACCCATCGCAGGCAGCGAGAAACTGACGCCCAGGGCAGCCACGTGGGAACCCAGGCTGTAATCGGGCTTGATCGCGGCGGCGACCTTCTTCGGGTTCTGCGGCTGCGCCCGGGTGTCCACGTTCTGGCCCCAGTAGCTCCAAGGCCAACCATAGAAGGCCCCCTCGCGCACCGACGTCAGGTAATCCGGCACCAGGTCCGGGCCCAGTTCGTCACGCTCGTTGACCACCGCCCAGAGCTGTCCCGAGCCTGGCTGGATCGCCAGGGCGGTCGGGTTGCGCAGGCCGGTGGCATAGGGCTTGTGAGCGCCAGTCTGGGCGTCGATCTGCCAGACCATCGCGCGGTCCACTTCCACTTCCATGCCGCGCTCGGTGATGTTGCTGTTCGAGCCGATGCCCACATACAGGTAGCGCCCATCAGGGCTGATGGTCAGCGACTTGGTCCAGTGGTGGTTGATCGCCGAGGGCAGCTCGGTGAGGGTGGTGGGTGCGCCAGTGGCCTTGGTCTGGCCATCCTGGTAATCGAAGCTCACCAGCGCGTCCTGGTTGGCCACATAGAGTTTGTTGTTGGCATAGGCCAGGCCATAGGGTGCGTTGAGGTTCTCGGCGAACACCGTCTGCACTTCGTAGCGGCCGTCGCCGTCAGCGTCGCGCAGCAGGGTCAGTCGGTTACCGCCCTTGACCTGCGTGTTGCCCTTGGCCTTGATCTGGCTGGCGATCACATCCTTGGGCTTGAGCTTGGCCGCGTTGCCGCCGCGACCTTCGGCCACCAGGATGTCGCCGTTGGGCAGCACCAGGGTCTGGCGCGGAATCTTCAGATCGCTGGCGATCGCAGTGATGCTGTAGCCCTGGGGAACCGTGGGTTTTTGCTCGCCCCACTGGGTGGGCTCGGCGATTTTCATGCTCGGCAGCAAGCCGCGCTCGGGCGCAGGCAGCTTGGGGTCGGGGCCGCGTGCCTGAGTCGCGTCGCCGTCGCCGCCACAGGCGCTCAACAGCAGGCTGACGCTCAATGCAGAGAGGATCAGGGGCGTCTTCATGCGGCACCTCCCGAACGCAGGTTGGTCAGGCCGACCCAGGTCGCGATGCAGGCCAGTACACTGACGATCACCGACAGCACCAGGCCCGACGGCATGACCGCCCAGGCATCCTTGGCGTGCTCGAAGGCATTGATCAGGCCCAGCACCCAGGTCACCAGCAACAGCAGGGCATACAGCACCGGTCTACCGGACTTGCGTTCGGCACGTACCAGGTTGGCCAGGGCGAACAGGAATGCGAGGCCGCAGAACAGCAGGCCGCCAGCGATCAGCCAGGCGGCGAAGTTGCTCCATTGGATCTGCATGCTCTGGTAGTAGGCGATGTCGCTGATCAATGCGCCAAGAAACAGAGGCACTGTGCCAGCGAGCAGGGTCGCATGCAGCGGTCCCGGTCGGCAGCGGTAGGGGTCGTGGACGATCGTGGTCATGGCGGCTCCTTGTCATGTCGGCGAGGCAGGCCAGCGCGTTTGCGCTGGCTGCGCTCAATCAAGGATCGCGCCGCAGGGGCGTTAGTTCAGCGCAATCGTGCGCTCAGGCACTGGCCAGAGGCATCAGCCGGCCTTCACGGTCCAGGTGGTAGCGTCGCAGGTCCTGCGCCAGGATCAGCCGACCGTCGTAGTGCGAGCGGGCCTCCAGGTGGATGTCGTCGATGCTGGGGGCTGCGTCGTGGATCGTTCTGATAGCGGGCACTGAAGTGGGTCAGCACCAGGTTGCGCACCCCAGCGGCCTGGGCGAATGCCGCGACCTTCTCGGCACTGCTGTGGCCGAAACTGGCGCCTGTGCGCTCGATCAAGGGCTGGGTGAACGTCGCTTCGTGGACCAGGACGTCAGCATTCCTGGCGACCTCCGCGAGCAGCGCTGGCTGGTCGTTGTCACCGCAGACGATCACTCGTCGTGTGGCTCGTGAGGCGCACAGATAGGGCTGTGGGTCGATGAGCCGGCCATCATGCTCGACCGCCACGCCGCGTGCCAACTGACCCCAGAGAGGCCCGCGAGGTACGCCGTCGGCGTCCAGTCGTGCAGTGTCCAGCCGCGGCTCTGGCTTGACTTCGCTGAACACATAGCCTCGGCTGGGCACCCGGTGCGACAGTTGCACGGCCTCGACCTGGATATCCGCGGTGCTCCAGCGTTGAAAGTCCTCCACAGCCATCAGACGCAGCTCGAAGGGCAGGTGGCTCTCGCTGACTGCCAGGCCCAGGCGTACCCACTCATGCAGCGCTGCGGGCAGGATCACATCGAGCGGTGCGCGACGCCCGCTCATGCCAGCGCTGGCCAGCAGGCCAGGCAGGCCGAAGCAGTGATCGCCGTGCACATGGGTGATGAAGATCGCGCGCAAGTCGCGTACCGAGAGCGAGGTGTGCAGCAACTGGTGTTGGGTGGCCTCGCCGCAGTCGACCAGATACCAGCCACTGCCCTGGCCATCGAGAACAGCGGTGGCGCTGACGTTGCGCGCCTTGGTGGGAGTGCCGGCGCTGGTGCCGAGAAACAGCAGGTCCATTACGGTCTTTCCTGACGATGTGCGGCCATTCTAGAACGCGGACCGGGCGCTGCACAGACGCCCGGCAGTCCTGCCTTTGGCACATGCACCGCTGTGGCGCTGCGCTATAGTCCGGCACCAGACCCTTATTCACAGGAGTGCCGCGCGTGACTCATTACACTGCGTTCAACGTCGAACTGACCGACAGCATCGCCCATGTGCAGATCAACCGGCCTGAAAAGGTCAATGCGATGAATGCGGCTTTCTGGGACGAGCTGCCGGCGATCTTCCAGTGGATCGACGACACCGAAGCGGCACGCGTCGTGGTCATCAGCGGCGCGGGCCAGCACTTTTCCTCGGGTATCGACCTGACGCTGCTGGCCTCACTGGCCAACCAGATGGGGCAGGACGTGGGCCGCAACGCGCGCCTGCTGCGCCGCACCATCCTGCGTCTGCAGGCCGCGTTCAATGCCGTCGACCGCTGCCGCAAGCCAGTGCTGGCCGCGATTCAAGGGTATTGCATCGGCGGCGCCATCGATCTGGTGTCGGCCTGCGACATGCGCTACTGCAGCGCCGATGCGCAGTTCTCGATCAAGGAAGTGGACATGGGCATGGCGGCCGACGTCGGCACACTGCAACGTTTGCCGCGCATCATCGGTGACGGCATGATGCGTGAACTGGCGTACACCGCACGCCTGTTCGACGCCGCCGAAGCACTGCGCATCGGCCTGGTGAATCGCGTGCACGATGAGGCTTCTTCGCTGCTCGAGGCGGTCTTCGCCATCGCTCGGGACATCGCCGGCAAGTCGCCCCTGGCGGTGGCCGGGACCAAGGAAATGATCAGCTACATGCGCGACCACAGCATCGACGATGGTCTGCAGTACATCGCCACCTGGAATGCCGCCATGTTGCAATCGCAGGACCTGCGGGTCGCCGTCGCGGCCCACATGAACAAACAGAAACCGTCGTTCGCCGACTGAGCCGGTCGGCGTGCGCGCCTGAAGGAAGGTGATCATGTCAGCACGCTGGACTACCGCAGTACTCGACCCGCAGATCGCTGGAGGCTGGGCTGTCGCCCGCAGTCCGGCGGGGTTTCTGGTGGATGACAATGGCGCCCTGTTTCCCCGCCAGTGGCTCAAGGACCAGCCTCTGGATGTGCTTGGCGAGCATGGCATCGGCCATTTCGATGGCCAGCCGGTGTTCCTGATCGAATTGCGAGCGGCCTGTGAGTTGCCTGGCCTGCACTGGCGCGGCTTGCGCCAGTTCATGCTCGAGGGCGATTTCGACACCTACAAGATGCTGGGCTACGCGGCGCAGATCGGCACCTGGGCCCGCGAGCACCGGTTCTGCGGCAGTTGCGGTCAGGCGATGACGCAGATTCGCTGGGAGCGGGCGATGCACTGCCAGGCCTGCGACCTGCGCAGCTATCCGCGCATTTCACCGAGCATGATCGTGCTGGTCACCCGTGGCGACGAGATCCTGCTGGCGCGCTCACCGCGTTTCGTCAGTGGGGTCTACAGCACCTTGGCCGGGTTCGCCGAACCGGGCGAATCGGCCGAAGACTGCCTGGTGCGTGAAGTGCGCGAGGAAGTGTCGGTCGAGGTGCGCAACATCCAGTATGTGGGCAGCCAATGCTGGCCGTTCCCTCACTCGATGATGCTGGGGTTCCATGCCGAGTACGCAGGCGGCGACATCGTCATGCAGCCGGACGAAATCGAAGATGCCCGCTGGTTCGACGTCCACGACCTGCCGCCGCTGCCGGCCGGCCGCTCCATCGCCCGTCATCTGATCGACCTGTACGTGGCGCGCCGGCTCGGGCTGCCGGAGCCGGTCTTGCCGAGTTGAGCCGTACCTTCAGGCCTGGCCGAACCAGTGCTGCCAGGCCAGGCGTACGGTCAAGGCCAGGACCACGGTGATGAACACCGGGCGGATGAACTTGCTGCCGCCGCTGATCGCCGTGCGTGCGCCGAAGAAGGCGCCCCCCATCACCGACAGGCCCATGGTCAGGCCGACGATATAGTCCACCTGGCCGGAAACCACGAACACCGTGAGCGCTGCGATGTTGCTGACGAAATTCATGCTGCGCGCCACGCCGCTGGCGCGCACCAGGTCGATGGGGTAGAGCAGCAATGTGCTCACGGTCCAGAAAGCACCGGTGCCTGGCCCGGCCACGCCATCGTAGAAGCCCAGGCCAAGCCCTTGGGGCAACTGCCATTTGCGCTTGATCGGCGCCTCGGCGTCCAGTGGCGCCTTGGGCGTGCCGCCGAACAGCAAGTACAGGCCGCAGGCGAAGACGATCACCGGCAGCATTCTGTTGAGCCACTCGGCAGGCATGTAGTGCGCCGCCACCGCGCCCAGCAGCGCCCCGACCAAGGTGCCCAGGGCCGCTCGTCGCCATTGCCGGGGATGGAACAGCTTGCGTCGATAGTAGGCGAAACTGGCAGTGGCCGAACCGAAGGTCGAGCTCAGTTTATTGGTGCCCAGGACCAGGTGCGGTGGCATGCCGGCTGTGAGCAATGCGGGAGTGGTGAGCAGCCCACCCCCGCCGGCGATGGCGTCGATGAAACCGGCGACGAAGGCGACTGCGGCGAGAATCAGCAGGGTGAGCGGTTCTACGGTGAGTTCGAAGGGCATGGGGCAGCTTTCAGACAGCGGGGCGGGGCGCGACAAATCGACGCGCACGAGCGGCCATGTTAATCGCCCACGAGCGACCTGGCCAGGTCCGGCGCAGCTTTCAGGGCAGCCCGTCGTCGCCGTACAGGCAAAAGCCTTCATGCGTCGTCAGGCGTGCGAAATAGTCGGCCACGGCGGGCAGGTCCGGACGCTCGAAGGGGGTGCGTAGCCACCGATTCACCGACAGACCGATGGGGATGTCCGCCAATGTGAAGACCTTTCCAGCGGCGTAAGCCCCCGTGGCCGCCAGTTGCCGATCGAGTATCTGCATGTAGCGTGACCACTCGGTGATGCTGGCGCCAAGGGCCTGTGGATCCTGGTGCGCGCTCGATTGTCGGACGCGTGCCATGAAGGTATAGCTCCAGGCGCGGTTGAGATCAGACGCTTGCCAGTCGATCCACTGATCGACACGTGCCCGCTCCACCGCGTCCCGTGGATACAACGACGCAGATGCGTAGCGGTTGGCCAGGTAACGGATGATGGTGTTCGACTCCCATAGCGTGAGGTCGCCGTCCTGAATCACCGGAACCATCGCGTTGGGGTTCAGCGCAACGAACGCGGGGGTCTGCGTGGACTGAAAGCCCGACCCCCAGTCTTCACGACAGAACGGCAAGCCGATCTCGGCGCAGGTCCACAGCACCTTGCGTACATTGATGGAGCTGGCCTTGCCCAGGATTCGCAACATGTGATCGTCCTTGATATGTAAGTGACAGTGACGCCGTCAGCGAGAGGGCTCCTGGGCGACGGCGGAGAATACCGAGCCGGTCATGCGCTCGCTGAGCAACTCCAGCACTCGCATGCCGGCCAGCGAGTTGCCCGAGGCATTGAGTGCCGGCGACCATACACAGATGCTGTAACGCCCCGGCATCACGGCGACGATGCCACCACCCACGCCACTTTTACCCGGCAGCCCCACGCGGTAGGCGAAATTGCCCGCTTCGTCGTAGAGCCCGCTGGTCGCCATGATCGCGTTGACCTGTTGCGCCTGGCGAGGGCTGAGCACCTGCTTTCGGCTATGGGGACAATACCCGCTGTTGGCCAGAAAGGCGAAGCCGCGGGCCACATCCACGCAGCTCATCGACAGTGCACAGTGGTGGAAATAACTGCGCAGTACCGCATCGACATCGTTATGGAAATTGCCGAACGCCTGCATCAGGTAGGCCATGGCGGCATTGCGGGCGCGGTGCTGGTACTCCGACTCAGCCACCACGGCGTCGCTGACCACGCGTGGGTTGGCTGAGAGACGCCTGACGAAATCGCGCATCGACAAATTCGGCGTGGCATAGCGTGACTGGTTGATGTCGCAGATCACCAGGGCGCCGGCGTTGATGAACGGGTTGCGCGGCCGGCCCTTTTCCACCTCCAGCTGAACCAGCGAATTGAAGGCTTGCCCAGACGGCTCGTAGCCCAGACGGGTCCACAGGCTTTCCCCGCTGTGGCTGATCGCCTGGACCAGGCTGAACACTTTGGAGATGCTCTGGATCGAAAAGGGCGTGCGCGCGTCACCTGCGCAGTGCAACTGACCGTCCAGGCTCTGCACGGCGATACCGAGCTGGTGCGGGTCGACCTGGGCCAGGGCGGGAATGTATTGGGCAACCTGGCCCTGATCCAACAGCGGGCGGACGTGATCGAGGATCTCTTGCAGGAGTGCTTGCATGGTGGCCTGACAGGATGGAGAAATGCTATGGGTCTGCTGTACGAGACGTACGCCGCCCACGTGGGGACACAGCCTCACGGGCGCTGGCAGAGGTGTAGCCATCCCTGCTCAGCGCGGCTTGACGGTGCGTGACGATGCCGTCTTGCGAGGTTTGCTGCCTTTTGCGGCGGCTGCGGTCTTGCGTTGCTTGCCGCTGCGGCGTTTCTGCTTCCATGGCGTGCCGTTGCCGGCTGCGGGCGGGCCGCTGATGCTCAGGCGCAAACCCGTGCAGCGCTGCACGAGCTTGCCCATCCAGGTCGACTGACGCGTGAGAAATTCCTCGAGGGTCATTTCTCCACTCTGCACCATGTCCAGCGCCTGCTCCCAGATGGCGGTAGTGCCAGGGTCGGCGATGGCTCGGGGGACAGCGTCGATCAGGCTGAAGGCTGCCGCGGTGGCCGCCAGGGCCTTGCCCGACTTGGTCAGGTAGCCCCGATCGATCAGACCCTGGATGATGCTGGCGCGAGTCGCTTCGGTGCCGATGCCGGTGGTCTCCTTGAGCTTCTGCTTGAGCTTGGGATCGTCCACCCATTTGGCGACGTTTTTCATCGCCTTGATCAGATCGCCTTCGGTGAATGGCTTGGGTGGCTGGGTCCACAGGTCCTTGAGGTGGACTTCGCGGACCTGGCAGTCGTCACCCTCCTGCAAGGCCGGAAGCACCTGAGCTGGCGGCGCCTCGCGCGTTCTGGTGGAGGAGGTGTTCGATGCACCGGCTTGGGCGGATGCGGTGAGCGCTTCGGGCAGTGCCCGGCGCCAGCCAGGCTCGACGATCCGTTTGCCGACCGCGCGCAACGCCTGCTCTGCGCATGCCAGGTCGGCCTGGGTGCGGTCGAATTCGTGGTTGGGCAGGAACTGCGCGAGGTACCGGGCACGGATGAGCGTATAGACCGCCTTGTGTTTGGCGGGCAGGCGCGCAGGGTCGCTGGCCGCGACGGTCGGAATGATTCCATGGTGGGCAGTGACCTTGCCATCGTTCCACGCACGCGAACGGCGCTGCGCTTGCAGATAGGGCTGCAAGGGCGTCAGGCTCGTATCGGCGCGCTGCAGCGCCGCGAGAATGGCCGGCGCCTCGGCATGCTGGCTCAGGGGCAGATAACCACAGTCGCTGCGCGGATAGGTGATCAGCTTGTAGGTCTCGTACAGCGCCTGGGCGACATCCAGAGTTTCCTGGGCGCCCAGACCGAACTTCTTCGAGCACAGTTCCTGCAGCGTGCCGAGGTCGAAGGGCAGCGGAGCCGCTTCGCGCACGCGCTCTGTCTTCACCTTCATCACCCTCGCGCTGCCGGCGGCGCGCATCTGCTCGGCAGCCCGTTGCGCCAGTTGCGGATCCAGGCAGCGGCCCTGGTCGTCGCAGACAGCCTCGGGCGCATGCCACTGCGCCATGAAGTTCTGGTCTGAATGGCACAGTTGCACCTCGATAGCCCAATAGGCCACCGGCACGAAGTTGGCAATGCTGCGGTCACGATCGACCACCAGACGCAGGGTCGGCGTTTGCACACGGCCGACTGGCAGTACCCCTTGATAACCGGACTGACGCCCGAGCAGGGTGAACAAGCGGCTCATGTTCATGCCGATGAGCCAGTCCGCCCGTGAGCGACCCAGCGCACAGTGGTAAAGGCTGTAGGTCTCGTTGCCCGGACGCAACTGGCCCAGTGCCTTGCGGATGGATGCATCGTCCAGCGCCGACAGCCACAGGCGCTGGATGGGGCCGCGATAGCGACAGTGCTCCACCAGCTCGCGGGCGATCATTTCGCCCTCGCGGTCGGCGTCGGTGGCGATCACCAGCTCCCGGGCTTCTCCCAGCAAGCGCTTGACTGCCTTGAACTGGCTGGCGGTCTTGGGCTTGACCAGCATCTTCCAGCGCTCGGGGACGATGGGCAGGTCGTCCAGGGACCAACGCTTGTAGCGGGCGTCGTAGCTGTCTGGCGGTGCGGTCTCGAGCAGATGGCCGATGCACCAGGTCACGCACACGTCAGTGCCCTGCCAGCAGCCATCCCCCTTGCGGGTGGCACCCAGCACCTTGGCGATATCCTTGGCCTGAGAGGGTTTTTCACACAGAAAGAGACGCATGGCGGCAACTGCTTGAGCGGTGGCGATGGGTACAGGATGCGCAAGCCTGGCCGTGCAGGCAAGCTTTATCTGTATGGATGTACAGGGTTGTGCGAGAAGATATGTCCTGAAGATTGGCTTGTTCGCCTTCCTGTCGGATCTGGCTGAGCGCTCGATCCCGTGCCAGCGTTATCCAACGGCCCCCGGACGCGTCGTTCGGCGATGTCGTCAGGGATCGATATTCACTCAGCACAAGGATGTTCTGCATGCCACTGTTCTCCTATCGCTCGCTCGACCCGGCCGCCTCGGCCGCGCTCTTCAGGGACGCGCTGGCATTGTCCAGCTACGCCTACCACGCCATCGACGATGGTTTCATCAAGGGCTACCAGCAGCACGGCTTCGGCCTCGGACTGCCCGCCACCTTGGTCAAGGCCTTGATCGGCGGCACCGACAGTCAGGGAGTGGTCCCCGGAATCCCCTGGAATCCCGACGCCGAGGTACAGGCCCTTGAGCGGATCCAGTCGGCCGGCTGGACACCCATCAGCGCGGCGCAGCTAGGTTATCGGGGCCACACCGATGCGCGCGGTACCTTCCACGGAGAAGTGCCGGGCTACACCACCGCACAGGTCGAGGTGCTCGCGCGTCACGGCGACGATGGTCGACTCACCGGTATCGGCATCGCCTTTCGCGGCACCAGCGGTCCCCGCGAAAACCTGATCGGCGATACCCTCGGCGATGCCATCCACGACCTGCTCGCGGCCATCGGTCCTGCGGACTATTCGCGAAACTACGCCGGCAACGCGTTCGATCGGCTGCTGGGTGACGTCGCCACCTTCGCCACGGCGCACGGCCTGACCGGCGCCGATGTCACGGTCAGCGGCCACAGCCTGGGCGGACTGGCCGTCAATAGCCTGGCCGACCTGAGCGACAGTCGCTGGGGCGGGTTCTACCAGCAGGCGCGCTACGTGGCCTTCGCCTCGCCGACCCAGGCAGCAGATCCGGACACGGTCCTCAATATCGGCTACGAGAACGACCCGGTGTTCCGCGTACTCGACGGCACCTCCACCACCTGGGCGACGCTGGGCGTGCACGATGCGGCCAAGCCCTCGACCACCGACAACATCGTCAATTTCAACGATCACTACGCCTCCGATGCCTGGAACCTGCTGCCGTTCTCCATTGGCAACATCGCCACCTGGCTTTCCCACCTGCCGGCAGCCTACACCAATGGCCTGACCCGCGTGGTCGACTCGCCGTTCTACCCCTGGACCAGCCGCGACTCGACGGTGCTGGTCAGCAATCTGTCGGACGCTACCCGTGCAACGACCTGGGTACAGGACCTCAACCGCAACGCCGAGCCCCACGTCGGCAGCACCTTCATCGTCGGGTCCGACCAGGACGACCTGATCCAGGGCGGGCGCGGCAACGATTACCTCTATGGCGGTGCCGGCAGCGACACCTTCCGTGACGCCGGTGGCTTCAACTTGATCGATGGCGGCAGCGGTCATGACACCCTGCAGCTGCAGGAGGCCCTGGCGCGTGTCTCTATCGCCCGCGACGGCGAGGGTACGTTGTATGTGCGCGATGCAGCGGGCGGTATCAGCCTGGTGCGCAATGTCGAGACCGTCGTCAGCAAGGAGGCCAGCCTGATGGTCCTGAGCAAGGACGTCGCCCACGCGCTGACGTCTGAAGGGCTGCTGAGCAGCGGCAAACTCGCCCCTTACGCGTTGTCGCTGCAAGGCGGTCAGGGTGCCGATCATTTGCAGGCTTCGGCGCAGGGCAGTTGGCTGTTCGGCCTGGCTGGCGATGATCGGTTGATGGGGGGAGCCGGCGACGACGTGCTGGTCGGTGGCGAGGGCGATGACCTGCTCAGTGGCGGAGCGGGGCGCGATACCTTCATGTTCAGTGGCCACTTCGGACACGACCGGGTGTTGGACTTCGCAGCCGAGGATCGGCTGGTGTTCATCGGCGTGGAGGGAGGGACCACCCTGCCCGACTGGCGGGACCACCTGAGTCGGGAGGGCGACGATTTACGGCTCAGTTTCGGCACCGACAGCGTCACCCTGGTCGGCGTGGCCGGCCAGGGTCTGCTCGATGGGCAGATCGTCATCGCCTGATTCGCCTGGCCGCGCGGCGGCGGCATGACCCTTGCGTGCTCAGCGGCAGTTGCCGGCCTTGCGATAACCCGCCGATCTGGCCTGAGCTTCGGACTCGAAGGTGACGAGATTCTTCGCCGAGACCTGGCCATAGCTCGGGCAGCCGTTGGGCAGGTGATACACACGGCTGTTCTGGTTGCCGACGATTCGCCCCGTGGCGCCGCTGTCGGCCTTGGCCTGCGGCGAGACGGCTGCCGGCTTGGCCGGGGCGCCCGGAAGCTGGCTGACCAGACCGTCACCCGTGGCCTTGTAACCCGCGCTCCACTGCCGTTCACCGCTGACGAACGGGTTGCCGTGGCCCATGACCCCGGCGATGCGGCGGTCGCGCTCACGCTCCCAGGCCGACACTGGATACTGCCTGTCCCAAGCCATCAGCAGTTGCTGCTGCTGACGCGACATGTTCAGCCCATAGCGGTCGAACATGTAGAACGTGGTGCGTGCCACCAGACCCTTGACCTCGTCGCGGGGTTCGGCGGCGCGCTGGTTGAAGTCCACGCGGGTCTTGCACTGGCCGTACTGCGGCGCGACGCCGGAGGCCATGCCATAGTTGAAATTGCTGCGATCGCCGTTCACTTCGCCCACGGCCGGATAGAGGTTGAACAGGTCCGCTTCCATGGCGCGAAACACCGGATCGTCGTCCACGCAGTGCTCGCGGCCGCCATTTTTCCAGCACTGGCGCTGATGGCCGAAAGTCCAGGCCGGGACGATGTGTTCCCACTCGGTGCGGTCTGCGCGGTTGGCCTGCTTGCGCGGTTGCAGGCCACAGGAGGCGGGATCGATGCGCCCGCCGGACTTGCCGACCCAGGTCCACTGACAGCCGCAATACAGGTCGCCCATGGCACTGTTGGCCTGGTCGAGATAGATCTTCTGCTTGGCGACTACCTTGGCTTCGGCGAAGGTGGCGGGAGGGGCGGCGAATGCAGGGAGGGTGGAGCACAGCAGCAATGCCAGGATGGACAACGGTTTTTTCATGGATCAACGCACAATCAGGGGTCGGTGGAAAGAGAAGGTGAGGCGTGAAGTCAATCGTCCTTGGGAACCGTCCAGAAGATCTGGATACCGCCATCGTCTCGGTGAGCGAGGGTGACGTTGTCGTTCTCGGCAATTTCCTCGAGCAGGGTTTCCCAGTCGCCGATCGACTCGTGGGCGAGGCGGAAGATCAAGGCGGCGCGACTGCGCTGAGCGGCTGGAGCATTGATGATCTTCTGGATGCGCGCACCCAGTTGCGCATAGCTGCTGGGCGCAGCGGCAGGACTGGCCATGGGGATTTCCTTGTTTTAGCTGTATGCGCGTACAGTATTTGAACATCAGGATTTTCGCAACAGGCGAGGGGCGACTGCGCACTGGAGAGTACGAATCGGCTGGAGAGATCGGATCGCGGTGGGCTGTCGAGTGAACCGAAGGCCCGGCATCCGTTATTCGAGCGGAGGCCGGGCAGGGCGTTGCGTTCAGACAGTGACGAGTGCCTGTCAGTATTCCCAGAAGATGCGCTGCAGCTCCTTGCTGTCCTGGGTCTTGGTCATCGCCACCATCGCCAGGATGCGCGCTTTCTGCGGGTTCAGGTCATGGGCCACGACCCAGTCGTTCTTGTCATCCGGCTGCTCGGCGTTACGCAGTACGAAACCTCCCTGGTTGACGTGGGAGGAGCGAATGATCTGCACGCCATTCTTGCGCAGTTCCTGAAGTGCCGGCACCACGCGCGAGGACACCGAACCGTTGCCGGTTCCCGCATGGATCAAGGCCTTCGCGCCGTTTTGCGCCAGGGCTTTGTAGGCAGTGTCGGTCACGTTGCCATAGCCGTAGGCGATGTCGACCTGGGGCAGGCTGCTGATCTGCTTGATGTCGAACTCGGAGTTGATGGTGTGACGCTTGGCCGGCAGGCGGAACCAGTAGGATTTGCCCTCCACCACCATGCCCATCGGGCCCCAGGCGCTCTTGAAGGCTTCGGTCTTGATATTGACGGACTTGCTGACGTCGCGACCGGACTGGATCTCGTCGTTCATGGTCACCAGCACGCCCTTGCCGCGCGACTGCTGGTCGCTGGCCACGGCCACCGCGTTGTACAGGTTGAGCATGCCGTCGGCCGACATCGCGGTGCCTGGGCGCATCGAACCGACGACCACGATGGGCTTGTCGGTCTTTTCCACCAGGTTGAGGAAGTAGGCGGTTTCTTCCAGCGTGTCGGTACCGTGGGTGATGACGATGCCGTCGACGTCCTGGCGGTCGGCCAGTTCGGCGACGCGCTTGGCCAGCTTGAGCAGGTCATCGTTGCCGATGCTTTCCGAGGCGATCTGCATGACCTGCTCGCCACGGACCTTGGCGATGTCGGCCAGCTCCGGCACACCGGCGATCAGCTTGTCGACGCCTACCTTGGCGGCCTGGTAGGTGGCGCTGTTGGCCGCGCTGGCGCCCGCGCCGGCGATGGTTCCGCCCGTGGCGAGGATGACGACGTTGGCGAGTTTCTTCTGCTGTTCGGCTTCTTCGGCGCTCACTGTCATGGGCAGGGCGAGGAGCAGGGCGAGGGCGGTTGGAGCAAATGTCTTGAGTGTCGCGGCGTGCATTTTTCTTCTCTCTTCCAAGTGAGATGGCTGTTTTATTCGCACTGCAGTGTAGGCAGGTTCCGTACCAACAGCGGACAATTCAAGCCTCGCACGCTGGGATCGGTATCGCCGCACGTTTGCGAACACGAACGTGTTCGGAGCCCCGAACAGACCTTCGAAACCTGGTCGGTAATCCGACTCCTAGGGCAGGTTACACTTGCTGAGAGGCCTGCCCGCGTCGGCGGTGAGATGTTATTTGACAAAAGCCGGCGCGGTTCGCATAGTTAGTCAACGCAAACGTTTGCGATCCGATAAAAAACACAAGATTCGGAGTTGATATTATGAAACTGCCATTCCCCGGCCGTCTGCTGGCCGTCGCTGTACTCTCCACCCTGTCCCTCGCCATGTCCCTGCCTGCCGCTCATGCCGAGGACAAGCCCAAGGTCGCACTGGTGATGAAGTCCCTGGCCAACGAATTCTTCCGCACCATGGAGGACGGCGCCAAGGACTATCAGAAAAGCCATCCCGACGAATTCGACCTGATCGCCAATGGCATCAAGAACGAGACCGACACGGGCGAGCAGATCCGTATCGTCGAGCAGATGGTCAACGCCGGTGCCAAGGCGCTGGTCATCGCGCCTGCCGACTCCAAGGCGCTGGTGTCCGCGGTGAAGAAGGCGATGGATCGCGGCGTGGTGGTGATCAACATCGACAACCGACTCGACCCCGAACTGCTCAAGAGCAAAGGCATCAGTGTGCCGTTCGTCGGCCCCGACAACCGCAAGGGCGCACGCATGGTGGGCGACTACCTGGCCAAGGAGAAGCTCAAGGCCGGTGATCAGGTCGGCATCATCGAAGGCGTGTCGACCACCACCAATGCCCAGCAGCGCACCGCCGGCTTCGAAGATGCAATGAAGGCCGCGCAGATGAACATCGTCTCCGTGCAGTCCGGCAACTGGGAGATCGACAAGGGCAACGCGGTCGCCGCTTCGATGCTCAACGAGTACCCCGACCTCAAGGCGTTGCTGGCGGGTAACGACAGCATGGCGCTGGGTGCGGTCTCGGCGGTGCGCGCGGCGGGCAAGACCGGCCAGGTGCAGGTGGTGGGCTATGACAACATCAATGCCATCAAGCCGATGCTCAAGGATGGCCGTGTCCTGGCCACGCTCGACCAGGCTGCCAGCCAGCAAGCTGTCTTCGGCATTCAGGCGGCGCTGAAGATGGTCAAGGGGGAAAAAGCCGATGTGGATGCCGACAACGTCATCCAGACCCCCGTGAAGCTGATCACCCAGTGATGTGACCCGCCTCGGCCCTTGGTCGAGGCGACCTAGGAGAGAAAGGGCCATGTCCGTACCGGCCAATGAAGTGGTGCTCGCCGTCAGCGGGCTGGGCAAGACCTATGCCCAGCCGGTGCTCAGCGATGTCAACCTGGCGCTGCACGCCGGCCAGGTGCTTGCCCTGACCGGTGAGAACGGGGCTGGCAAAAGTACCTTGTCCAAGCTCATCAGCGGACTGGAAACCCCTACTCAGGGGCAGATGAGCTACCGCGGTCAGCCTTATAGCCCATCCAGTCGCAGCGATGCCGAGCGCCTCGGCGTACGCATGGTGATGCAGGAACTCAACCTTCTGCCGACCCTGACGGTCGCCGAAAACCTGTTCCTCGACAACCTGCCCAGCCGTGCCGGCTGGATCGACCACAAGCGCCTGCGTCAACTGGCCAGGGCGGCCATGGCCCAGGTCGGCCTCGACGCCATCGACCCGGACACGCCGGTCGGTGAGCTGGGCATCGGTCATCAGCAGATGGTCGAAATCGCCCGCAACCTCATCGGCGACTGCCATGTGCTGATCTTCGACGAGCCCACCGCCATGCTCACGGCGCGGGAGGTCGAGCTGTTGTTCACCCAGATCGAACGTCTGCGCCAGCGGGGCGTGGCCATCGTCTACATCTCCCACCGGCTCGAAGAGCTGCAGCGGGTGTCGCAGCGCATCGCTGTGCTGCGCGACGGCAGGCTGGTGTGCGCCGAGCCGATCGCTCGCTATGGCAGCAACGAGCTGGTCAACCTGATGGTCGGCCGCGAGGTGGGCGAGCACATTGATCTGGGGCGCCGCGAGATCGGTGCGCCACTGCTCAAGGTTCGGAACATGAGCCGTGGCGACAAGGTGCGCGATGTGTCCTTCGAGGTAAGGGCCGGGGAGATCTTCGGCATCTCCGGGCTGATCGGGGCGGGGCGCACGGAGCTGCTGCGGCTGATCTACGGCGCCGACCGCGCCGACGGTGGCAGTGTGCAGTTGGGTCAGCCGCTGCGCCCGGTGACCATCGACTCACCGAAGGCCGCCGTACGAGCGGGCATCGCACTGATCACCGAGGACCGCAAAGGCGAGGGCCTGCTGCTGCCGCAGTCGATCAGCGCCAACGTTGCGCTTGGCAATCTGGGCGCGGTCTCCCGTGCCGGGGTGCTCGATACCCAGGCCGAGCGGCAGCTGGCCGAGCGGCAGATCGCTGCCATGCGCATCCGTAGCGCCAGCCCTGCTCAGCCGGTCGGCGAGCTGTCCGGCGGCAACCAGCAGAAGGTGGTGATAGGCCGCTGGCTGGAGCGCGACTGCCAGGTACTGATGTTCGACGAACCGACCCGCGGCATCGACGTCGGCGCCAAGTTCGACATTTACGGCCTGCTGGCCGAACTGGCGCGCCAGGGCAAGGCCCTCGTGGTGGTCTCCAGCGACCTGCGCGAATTGATGCTGATCTGCGACCGCATTGCGGTGCTGTCTGCCGGCCGCCTGATCGAAACCTTCGACCGCGACGGCTGGAGCCAGGACCAGATCCTCGCGGCCGCCTTCGCCGGTTACCAGAAACGTGACGCACTGCTGCACGATGCAGCTCCCAGGATGGACGCATGAAGACTCCCACCCTCGATCCCGTCGGCAACAAGCCGGCCCGCCGCTCCGGTACCTACTTCGGCCTGGGCACCTACCTGGGGCTGGCCGGGGCCTTGCTGGCGATGATCGTGCTGTTCTCATCGCTCAGCAGCCACTTTCTGTCCTACGCCACCTTCAGCACCTTGGCCAACCAGATTCCCGATCTGATGGTGCTGGCGGTGGGCATGACCTTCGTGCTGATCATTGGTGGCATCGATCTTTCGGTGGGCTCGGTACTGGCCCTGGCAGCGTCCACTGTCAGCGTGGCGATCCTCGGTTGGGGCTGGAGCGTGCTGCCGGCCGCCTTGCTGGGCATGGCCGTCGCCGCACTGGCCGGCAGTATCACCGGGGCAGTGACCGTGGCCTGGCGTATCCCGTCGTTCATCGTCTCGCTCGGCGTGCTGGAGATGGCCCGAGGCCTGGCGTACCAGTTCACCGACTCGCGCACCGCCTACATCGGCGACGCATTCGCCTGGTTCTCCGATCCCATTGCCTTCGGCATCTCGCCGGCATTCATCATCGCCTTGCTGGTGATCCTGATCGCGCAGCTGGTGCTCACCCGTACCGTCTTCGGCCGCTACCTGATCGGTATCGGCACCAACGAGGAAGCCGTGCGCCTTGCAGGCATAGATCCGCGCCCGTACAAGGTGCTGGTGTTCGCCCTCATGGGGCTGCTCGCCGGGCTGGCCGCGCTGTTCCAGATCTCGCGCCTGGAGGCTGCCGACCCGAACGCAGGTTCCGGGCTGGAACTGCAGGTGATCGCCGCCGTGGTGATTGGCGGCACCAGCCTGATGGGCGGGCGTGGCTCGATCATCAGTACGTTCTTCGGCGTGCTGATCATCTCGGTACTGGCCGCAGGCCTGGCCCAGATCGGGGCCTCCGAGCCGACCAAACGCATCATCACCGGCGCCGTGATCGTCGTCGCGGTGATCCTCGACACCTACCGTAGCCGGCGTGCGACGCGGCGGAACTGAACCATGGCTACCATCAAAGACGTCGCGGCGCTGGCAGGTATTTCCTACACCACCGTGTCCCATGTGCTGAACAAGACTCGCCCGGTCAGCGAGCCGGTGCGGCTGAAGGTGGAAGCGGCCATCGCCGAACTGGACTACGTGCCCAGCGCCGTGGCGCGCTCACTCAAGGCGCGCAGCACGGCGACCATCGGCCTGCTGGTGCCCAGCAGTGTCAACCCGTATTTCGCCGAGTTGGCCCGCGGTATCGAGGATGGCTGCGAGCGCAATGGTTACTGCGTGATCCTGTGCAACTCCGATGACGACCCCAGGAAGCAGCGCAATTACCTGCGCGTCCTGCTGGAGAAGCGCATCGACGGCCTGATCGTGGCCTCGGTGGGCGAGGAGCGCGACCTGCTGGAAAGCCTGGCCGCGGTACGCACGCCGATGGTCATGGTCGACCGTGCGCTGGCCGGTATCGATGCCGACCTGGTGCGTATCGATCACGAGTTGGGAGCGTTTCTGGCCACCCGCCACCTGCTGGAACTGGGCCACACCGACATCGCCTGCATTGGTGGCCCTGCCGATACGGGCGTCAGCCAGCTGCGCGTCAGCGGTTTTCGCCGGGCCATGGCCGAGGCCGGGCATGAAGTCGATGATCGACGCGTGGTGCACTGCGATTTCACCAGTCCGGGTGGCTACAGGGCGGCGGCGCAGGTGCTCGATGGCGAGCGCCCCACGGCGATCTTCGCCGGCAACGACATGATCGGTTTCGGCGTGCTGCGCGCGGCGGCCGAGCGGGCGGTCGACGTGCCGGGGCAGCTGTCGGTGATCGGTTTCGACGACATCGAGCTGAGCCGGTACGTGTATCCGCCTCTGACCACCGTCGGCCAGTCGATCCGTGAACTGGGCGACAGCGCCGCGCAGCTGCTGCTGTCGCGCATCGCCGTACCGCGCCGTGAAGGCTGCGAGCAACGCATCGTCGCGCCACGCATCGTGCCGCGCCAATCCACCGGGCCGTGCCCGGACCTGTTCAACGATTACCGCTAAGGAACACCCATGCAAGCCAAGGTCGTAGTGGTCGGCAGTCTCAACATGGACCTGGTGGCCCGTGCCGAACGGTTGCCGCGCGGCGGCGAGACGGTCGCCGGGAACGGGTTTTTCACGGCACCCGGAGGCAAGGGCGCCAATCAGGCGGTGGCCGCAGCACGTCTGGGCGCCAGCGTGGCGATGGTCGGCAATGTCGGCGGCGACGCCTACGGTGAACAGCTGCTTCAAGGGTTGCGGGACGAGGGCATCGACTGCCAGGCGGTGGGCGTTTGCGCGGGCGTGTCCAGCGGGCTGGCACTGATCGTGGTGGATGCGTCCAGCCAGAATGCCATCGTCATCATTCCTGGCGGCAATGGCCAGCTCGACATCGACGCCGTGCAGCGCTTCGATGCGCTGCTCGAGCAGGCTGAGGTGATCGTCTGCCAGCTCGAAGTGCCGCCGGCCACCGTGGCCTGGACCCTGGCCCGGGGCCGCGAGCTGGGCAAGACGGTGATTCTCAACCCTGCGCCTGCCACCGGCCAGTTGCCAGTGGACTGGTTCGCCCATATCGACTACCTGATCCCCAACGAGAGCGAGGCCCAGACGCTGACCGGCATCGCGGTGACCGATCAACCCACCGCGCGTCGCGCCGGCGAGCACTTGTGCGCGTTGGGCGCCAGGAACGTGATCGTCACGCTAGGCGCCGAAGGTGCGCTGTTGGTCAGTGCGCACGGTTCCCGTCACTTCCCGGCGAGCCAGGTGCACGCCGTGGACACCACGGCGGCAGGCGACACCTTCGTCGGTGGTTTCGCCGCCGGGCTGGCAGGCGGTCTGGAAGCGCTCGACGCCATCGTACTCGGCCAGCGCGCGGCGGCCATCTCGGTCACTCGCGCCGGTGCCCAGCCCTCGATTCCGCGCCTCACGGAGCTTGCGTCATGAAGAAAACCGCACTGCTCAATATCGCCCTGTCGCGCACCATCGCAGGCTTGGGGCATGGCGACATTCTGGTGATCGGCGACGCCGGCCTGCCCGTGCCTGCCGGGGTGGAGATCATCGACCTGGCGCTGACACCGGGTATTCCCGATTTCGCCAGTGTGCTGCGTGTGGTACTGACCGAGATGCAGGTCGAGCGCCACGTGCTGGCCGATGAGATGTTCCAGGCGTCACCGCCTGGACTGGTGGCGGTGGAGGAGCAGCATGCCCTGGGGCTGCTGGGAACGCGCGAGCGAATGAGTCACGAAGCCTTCAAGAGGCTGAGCCGGGGCGCGCGCGCCGTGATCCGCAGTGGCGAATGCAAGCCTTACAGCAATATCGCGCTGATTGCCGGTGTGACCTTCTGAGTCGCATCATTGCCTCGGCACGTCCTGTGGTCATGCGTTGTAGCGTGTTCGGTCGCCCGAAGCCGCCTGCACAGGCCATCGCAGAGTTGAGTATCGTGTCACACTCTACGAATCCATCCACCCGCTAATGGAGAGCTGCTGAATGTCATTCGCAAATGTCAGGCGTCTGCTACAGGGAGTCGTGCTCATGTCGACCTTGACCGGCGTCGCCACTGGCGCTGTCGCCACCCCTCGCGATCTGATCATCGACACCGACCCAGGCGCAGACGATGTGGTCGCGCTGTTCCTGGCCATGGCGTCGCCGGACGAATTGAAGATCCGCGCCATCACCACCGTCGCCGGCAACGTGCGCCTGGACAAGACCTCGCGAAACGCACGCCTGGCGCGCGAATGGGCCGGACGCGAGGACATCCCGGTGTATGCCGGCGCGGGGCGGCCGCTGGTGCGCACACCGATCTACGCGGCCAACGTGCATGGCGAAGAAGGGCTGACCGGCGTGCCGGTGCACGAGCCCCGGCAACCCCTGGCTGAGGGCAATGCGGTCCAGTACCTGATCGATACGCTCGACGCCGCGCCGCCCCACAGCATCACCCTGGCCATGCTTGGCCCGCAGACCAACCTGGCCCTGGCACTCATTCAGAAGCCGGAGATCGTCAAGGGCATCAAGGAAGTGGTGGTGATGGGCGGCGCCCACTTCAATGGCGGCAACATCACGCCAGTGGCCGAGTTCAACCTCTTCGCCGACCCCCATGCCGCCGAAGTGGTGCTGGCCAGCGGCGTCAAGCTCACCTACCTGCCGCTGGACGTGACCCACAAGATCATCACCAGCGATGCGCGTCTGAAGCAGCTGGCCGCGGTGGGCAATCAGGCCAGCGGCAAAGTGGTGGACATCCTCAATGCCTACATCCAGTACGACATCGACAAGTACGGCATGACGGGTGGCCCCGTCCACGACGCCACCGTCATCGCCTACCTGCTCAAGCCGGATCTGTTCAGCGGTCGGCAAATCCACATGAGCGTGAACAGCCGCGAAGGCCCCACCTTCGGCCAGACCGTCGCCGACTGGTATGGCGTGCTGGAACAGCCGGCGAATGTCATGTGGATCGAGAATGGCGACGCCCAGGGGTTCTTCGATCTGCTCAGCGCGCGTCTGGCTCGTTTGAAGTGAGCGGCTGCGGTGCGTAACGCTCGAACACCTGATCGATGAAGCTGCGCGCCGCTTCGCCGCCGCGCTCGCGTACCAGCAGGTCGACGGCGATCAGCAGCAGTTCCTCGGGCGTACCCGGGCTGTAGGCGCTCTGGCCCTCAGCCCATTTGACCTTTATGTCGGCGACGATGGTGTGGCTGTTCATGGATGTACTCGATGAAGGTGCGACTGCCGGGATTGAGCGGGGAGGCGGTACGCACCCCATATCGCGTCAGTAGATCATGCCTGTGCAGCACGCGCGCTGCGACCTAAGCATAAGCGCGGCGCACGCCCCGACCAAGCTCGCGATGCAAAATCTCGTCACGATTGCGTTCAGCCCCGGCAGGCTGGATGGGGCAGACTTGTACGGTTTTGCAACGAACTGGGTGCGCAACGGTCGCATGTGCAGTTCCCAAGATCGATTAGGAGGATTCATGTTCCGTATTCGCGCTTCCCTGGCGACTGTGCTGGTGGCTGCGGCTCTGGCCGGTTGCAGCACTGGTGGCTCGTCCGACGCCAGCGCCCCTGCGCCCGCAACAGGTGGCGATGGTCGCTGCAGCGCCGCCGGCGCCGACTTCACCCTCGGCAAACAGGGCACGCCCGAGCTGCTCGACCAGGCGCGCAAGGCGAGCGGGGCGCAGATCGCCCGAATTCTCAAGCCCCATGACGTAGTCACCCTGGAGTACCGCTCCGAACGGCTCAACCTGAACGTCGACGAACAGGGCAAGGTGGTGCGCGCCAATTGTGGCTGAGCCTGCCAGCGCCCATAAAAAAACCCGCCGATTAAGGCGGGTTTTTTTGCGCTGACCAGATTACTCAGGACGAACCTGAGCAGCCTGCATGCCCTTCTGGCCGCGTTCGGCGACGAAGGAAACAGTTTGACCTTCTTTCAGGCTCTTGAAGCCGTCGGATTCGATGGCCTTGAAGTGAACGAACAGGTCGTCGCCGCCGCCTTGTGGGGTGATGAAGCCGAAGCCTTTTTCATCATTGAACCATTTGACGGTGCCGGTTTGGCGGTTGGACATGAGGTGAATCTCCAGAACATTTGATTTTTTTCAGTAGTGCGGTGTGGCCGAAGCTACGAGGCACGTGCACATCATAGTCTAATTCTGCGCATCTAGCGCTGTTTACGATAGCCGGATGTTGATCTGGCGCAAGCGAGGCGCAATCAGGTCGGTGAGGTTATCTCGCCCTTCAGCGGGTGCAGGCCTTCTGGACCACCGTCTGGGCCTTTTGGAGCAGCTGCGGATTGACACCGTTCTTGCTGTCGAGCTCGGCAATTTCGTTGTCGTTGAAATTCTGTTTGATGGCTTGGGCGCCGCAATCGCAATGCTTTTTAGCGGTTGCCTGATCTAGGCCCTTGCCCTGAGCGACCTGCTGGCACTGGGCCGTATAGGCTTGTTCCGCGCCTTCAGGGAACTTGCCCTGCGCCTGCGCGGCCAGTGGCATGAGAAGGCTTGCCGCACAGGCGGCCAGAAGAGACTGAATTCGCATAACCAGACACTCCTTGGTTTGGGTCTCGTCAAGAGTAGAATGCTTCAGGTGGTCTGATAGGGTTTTTTCTGCACAAGTTCACCGCTGTCGCTGGATTTCCAAATATTTCCGCGCGAGGCAGAACCTCCGTGCTAGCATGGCCGGCTTGCAGTTGCCGAGTTCGGCCTGCATTTTTCCAGTCACTCTGGTTCGTCCCTGAATGGCCGAAAGGCTTCTGCCACTGTGAGGCAAGCTTTCCTACGGGAAAGTCAGGTCGGATCTTGTACTGGCTCATCCCAACCCACGTGACCTTTGGTAGGGGTCACCACTAGGAGAGGAGGCGCCATGCCCACCATTACTCTTCCCGATGGCAGTCAACGCTCGTTCGATCAATCCGTGAGCGTGGCCGATGTCGCTGCGTCCATCGGTGCAGGTCTGGCCAAGGCCACCCTGGCCGGCAAGGTCGACGGCAAGCTGGTCGATGCCAGCGACCTGATCGAACATGACGCCACTTTGCAGATCATCACCCCTAAAGACGAAGAGGGACTGGAGATCATCCGTCACTCGTGCGCCCACCTCATCGGCCACGCGGTGAAGCAGCTGTATCCGACCGCCCGCATGGTGATCGGCCCGGTGATCGACGAAGGCTTTTATTACGATATCGCCTACGAGCGGCCCTTCACGCCCGAAGACCTCGCCGCCATCGAACAGCGCATGCAGCAGTTGATCGAAAAGGACTATGACGTCATCAAGAAGATGACGCCGCGTGCCGAGGTTATCGAGGTGTTCACTCGCCGTGGCGAAGACTACAAGCTGCGTCTGGTCGAAGACATGCCGGATGAGCAGGCCATGGGCCTGTACTACCACGAAGAATACGTCGACATGTGCCGCGGCCCGCACGTGCCGAACACGCGTTTCCTCAAGGCGTTCAAGTTGACCAAGCTGTCGGGCGCCTATTGGCGTGGCGATGCCAAGAACGAGCAGCTGCAGCGGGTGTACGGCACTGCCTGGGCCGACAAGAAACAGCTGGCCGCCTACATTCAGCGTATCGAAGAAGCCGAAAAGCGTGACCACCGCAAGATCGGCAAGCAGCTCGACCTGTTCCACCTGCAGGAAGAAGCGCCGGGGATGGTGTTCTGGCACGCCAATGGCTGGACCGTGTACCAGGTGCTCGAGCAGTACATGCGTCAGGTCCAGCGCGAAAACGGCTATCAGGAAATCAAGACTCCGCAGGTCGTCGACCGTATTCTCTGGGAGCGTTCCGGCCACTGGTCGAACTACGCCGAGAACATGTTCACCACCTCATCGGAAAACCGCGACTACGCGGTCAAGCCGATGAACTGCCCTTGCCACGTGCAGGTGTTCAACCAGGGCCTGAAATCCTACCGGGATTTGCCGCTGCGCCTGGCCGAGTTTGGTGCGTGCCATCGCAACGAGCCTTCCGGCGCGCTGCACGGCATCATGCGTGTGCGCGGTTTCGTGCAGGACGATGCCCACATCTTCTGCACCGAAGAGCAGGTGAAGAAGGAGGCGGCCGACTTCATCAAGTTGACCCTGGACGTGTACAAGGACTTCGGTTTCACCGACGTGGCCATGAAGTTGTCCACGCGTCCGGCCAAGCGAGTCGGCTCCGAAGAATTGTGGGACCGCGCCGAAGGTGCACTGGCCGACGCCCTGAACGAGTCAGGCCTGGCCTGGGAGTACCAGCCGGGGGAGGGGGCCTTCTACGGTCCGAAGATCGAGTTCACCCTGCGTGATTGCCTCGGTCGCAACTGGCAGTGCGGCACCTTGCAGTACGATCCGAACCTGCCCGAGCGTCTGGACGCCAGCTATATCGCCGAAGACAACGCGCGCAAGCGTCCGGTCATGCTGCACCGTGCCATTCTCGGATCGTTCGAGCGCTTCATCGGCATGCTCATCGAGCACTATGCCGGTGTGTTCCCGGCCTGGCTCGCGCCGACCCAGGCGGTGATCATGAATATCACCGACAAACAGGCCGATTTCGCGCTCCAGGTCGAGAAATCACTGAACGGAAGCGGATTCCGTGCCAAGTCCGACTTGAGAAATGAGAAGATCGGCTTTAAAATCCGCGAGCATACTTTGCTCAAGGTCCCGTACCTGCTGGTCATAGGGGATCGCGAAGTCGAAACGCAAACCGTCGCTGTACGGACTCGCGATGGCGCAGATCTGGGCTCGATGCCCGTCGCCCAGTTCGCCGAGCTCCTGTCGCAAGCGGTTTCCCGGCGTGGTCGCCATGAAACGGAGTAATGACTATTAAGCGTGAAATGAGAAACGATAAACGAACTGCACCGAAGGCCCCGATCAACGAGAATATCTCGGCACGCGAGGTTCGGTTAATTGGCGCTGACGGCGAGCAGATTGGCATCGTCTCGATTGATGAAGCGCTTCGTATCGCTGATGAAGCGAAGCTGGATCTGGTGGAAATCTCCGCCGACGCGCAACCGCCCGTCTGCAAGGTCATGGACTACGGCAAGCATCTCTTCGAGAAGAAGAAGCAGGCCAACGAAGCCAAGAAGAACCAGAAACAGATCCAGATTAAAGAAATCAAGTTTCGTCCAGGGACGGAAGAAGGGGATTACCAGGTAAAACTACGCAACCTGGTACGTTTCCTTAGCGATGGGGACAAGGCCAAGATCTCTCTGAGATTCCGCGGCCGCGAGATGGCCCACCAGGAGCTGGGCATGGAGCTGTTGAAGCGGGTCGAAGCTGACCTCGTGGAATACGGCACCGTTGAGCAGCATCCGAAGATGGAAGGACGCCAGCTTATGATGGTCATCGCCCCCAAAAAGAAGAAGTAATCTCCCGGGCACGGCAGGCCTGATGATTATTGTGTAATTTTATCGAATGCGGAGTTCCAACATGCCAAAAATGAAAACCAAGAGCGGTGCAGCGAAGCGTTTCCTGAAAACCGCTTCCGGCTTCAAGCACAAGCACGCTTTCAAGAGCCACATCCTGACCAAAATGTCGACCAAGCGTAAGCGTCAACTGCGCGGTGCCAGCTTGCTGCACCCGTCTGACGTGGCAAAAGTCGAGCGCATGCTGCGCGTACGTTAATTTCGGTCAAAGATAGAGGAAGTTACTCATGGCTCGTGTAAAGCGTGGCGTCATCGCTCGTAAGCGTCACAAGAAAATTCTGAAGCTGGCTAAAGGCTATTACGGTGCGCGTTCGCGCGTATTCCGCGTCGCCAAGCAAGCGGTCATCAAGGCAGGCCAGTACGCCTACCGCGACCGTCGCCAGAAGAAGCGTCAGTTCCGCGCCCTGTGGATCGCTCGTATCAACGCCGGTGCCCGCACCAACGGTCTGTCGTACAGCCGTCTGATTGCTGGCCTGAAAAAGGCGTCGATCGAAATCGACCGCAAGGTTCTGGCCGACCTGGCAGTGAACGAAAAAGCGGCGTTTGCTGCGATTGTCGAGAAAGCTAAAGCCGTCCTGGCTTAAGTACCCGCGACAATCACTCGCCGACGCGCAGCGCCGGCGGGTGTAAAACGTCATCGATAGGGGAAGAGCCTTCAAAGCTCTTCCCCTATTTTCGTATCTGGAGTCTGTACATGGAAAACCTGGACGCGTTGGTCTCCCAAGCCCTCGAGGCGGTGGAACGCGCTGAAGACATCAATGCCCTGGAACAGATCCGGGTCCAATTTCTCGGCAAGAAGGGCGAGTTGACCCAGGTGATGAAGACCCTGGGCAACCTGCCGGCCGACGAGCGCCCCAAGGTCGGAGCGCTGATCAACGACGCCAAGGAACGCGTCACCGACGTGCTCAACGCACGCAAGGCCGCCTTCGAAGAGGCCGAGCTCAACGCTCGCCTGGCCGCCGAATGCATTGACGTCACCCTGCCAGGCCGTGGTCAGGCCACTGGGGGGCTGCACCCTATCACCCGTACGCTGGAGCGCATCGAACAGTTCTTCACCCATATTGGCTACGGCATCGCCGAAGGGCCCGAGGTCGAAGACGACTACCACAACTTCGAGGCGCTCAACATCCCCGGCCACCACCCGGCGCGGGCGATGCACGATACTTTCTATTTCAATGCCAACATGCTGCTGCGCACCCACACCTCGCCCGTGCAGGTGCGGACCATGGAAAGCAGCCAGCCGCCGATCCGCATCGTCTGCCCGGGTCGGGTCTACCGGTGCGACTCGGATATCACCCACTCACCGATGTTCCACCAGGTCGAAGGTCTGCTGATCGACCGCGACATCAACTTCGCCGACCTCAAGGGCACTATCGAGGAGTTTCTGCGGGTGTTCTTCGAAAAGCCGCTCGGCGTGCGTTTCCGCCCGTCCTTTTTCCCCTTCACCGAGCCTTCGGCCGAGGTCGACATGGAGTGCGTGATGTGCTCCGGCAAGGGCTGCCGCGTGTGCAAGCAGACTGGCTGGCTGGAAGTGATGGGCTGCGGCATGGTGCATCCCAACGTGCTGCGCATGTCCGGCATCGACCCGGAAGAATTCTCCGGCTTCGCCTTCGGCATGGGCGTGGAGCGCCTGGCCATGCTGCGTTACGGCGTCAACGATCTGCGTCTGTTCTTCGACAACGACCTGCGGTTCCTGGCGCAATTTCGCTAGGCCACACCTCGACGCAATCTTCAGGAGAACAGCATGAAATTCAGTGAACAGTGGCTGCGCGGTTGGGTAAACCCGCAGGTTTCCCGTGACGAACTGGTCGCCCGCCTGTCCATGGCCGGCCTGGAAGTCGACAGTGTCACGCCGGCTGCTGGCCAGTTCAGCGGCATCGTGGTGGGCGAGATTCTCACCACCGAGCAACATCCGGACGCCGACAAGTTGCGCGTCTGCCAGGTCAGCAATGGCCAGGACAGGTTTCAGGTCGTGTGTGGCGCCCCCAATGCGCGCCCGGGGATCAAGATTCCCTTCGCCATGATCGGCGCCGAACTGCCCGGCGACTTCAAGATCAAGAAAGCCAAACTGCGTGGCGTCGAGTCCTTCGGCATGCTGTGCTCGGCGGCCGAGCTGCAGATCAGCGAAGAGAACGACGGCCTTCTGGAACTGGCTGCCGACGCTCCGGTAGGTGAGGACGTGCGCCGCTACCTGGGCCTGGACGATGCCAGCATCGAGATCGGCCTGACTCCCAACCGCGGCGACTGCCTGTCGATAGCGGGCCTGGCACGGGACATAGGCGCGCTGTACGCCACGCCGGTCACCCGCCCGTTGGTGCCAGCGGTAGCTGCTGCCCATGACGAGGTGCGCAGCGTCGAAATCAGCGCGCCGGCCGCCTGCCCGCGCTACCTGGGCCGGGTGATCCGCAACGTCGACCTGAGCAAGCCGACGCCGCTGTGGATGGTCGAGCGCCTGCGCCGCAGTGACGTGCGCAGCATCGATGCTGCTGTGGACGTCACCAACTACGTGATGCTCGAGCTCGGCCAACCGATGCATGCGTTCGATCTCGCCGAGATCAACGGTGGCATTCGCGTGCGCATGGCCGAGGAGGGCGAGAAGCTGGTGCTGCTCGATGGTCAGGAAGTGGCCTTGCGCAGCGACACCCTGGTGATCGCCGACCATGCGCGAGCGCTGGCCATCGCTGGCGTGATGGGGGGCGAGCACAGCGGCGTCGATACCGGGAAGACCCGCGATGTGTTCCTGGAGAGTGCCTTCTTCGAGCCGGTTTCCGTGGCGGGCAAAGCTCGCTCCTATGGCCTGCACACCGATGCCTCGCACCGTTTCGAGCGTGGCGTCGATTCGCAATTGGCGCGCCAGGCCATGGAACGTGCCACTGGTCTGCTGTTGGACATCGTCGGCGGCGAAGCTGGGCCGATCGTGGAAGCGGTCAGTGAGCCGCACCTGCCGAAGGTCGCCCCAGTCACCCTGCGCGCCGAACGCGTGAGCCAGATGCTGGGCATGGACATGCCTGCCACCCAGATCGAGCAGTTGCTCAATGCTCTGGAGCTGAAAACCAGCGCTGCACAGGACGGACAGTGGACGGTCGAGATTCCCAGCCACCGCTTCGACATCAGCCTGGAGGTGGATCTGATCGAAGAGCTGGCGCGTCTGTATGGCTACAACAATCTGCCGGTTCGTTATCCGCAGGCCAGACTCGCGCCCAAGGCCCGCTCCGAAGCGCGTGGCGAGCTGCCGACTCTGCGTCGCCTGCTGGTGGCACGGGGTTACCAGGAAGCGATCACCTATAGCTTCATCGATCCCAAGCTGTTCGAGCTATTCACTCCGGGTGTGGAGCCTCTACTGCTGGCCAACCCGATCTCCAGCGACATGGCTGCGATGCGTGCTTCGCTGTGGCCAGGCCTGCTGAAGGCGCTGCAGCACAACCTCAACCGTCAGCAGGATCGCGTGCGCCTGTTCGAAAGCGGTCTGCGGTTCGTCGGCCAACTGGGCAACCTCGCCCAGCAGCCGATGATCGCCGGTGTCATCACCGGTAGCCGCTTGCCTGAAGGCTGGGCAAATGGACGTGACAGCGTCGACTTCTTCGACGTCAAGGCGGATGTCGAGGCGCTGCTTGGCTACTCGGGCGCGCTGGCCGATTTCACCTTCAGTGCAGGTCAGCATCCAGCCCTGCACCCAGGTCAGACAGCGCGCATCGAGCGTGACGGCAGGGAAGTCGGCTACCTGGGGGCACTGCATCCGGAGCTGGCCAAGACGCTTGGCCTGGATCGTCCGGTATTCGTCTTCGAACTGGTGCTGGCAGACGTGGTCGAAGGTAGGATGCCGGCGTTCAGCGAACTCTCCAAGTTCCCTGAAACCCGTCGTGACCTGGCATTGATCGCAGGGCGTGACGTGGCGGCGAGTGCGGTACTTGAAGTGATTCATGACAATGCAGGAGAGTGGCTCACAGACCTCAGGCTGTTTGACGTCTACCAGGGTAAAGGTATTGATCCTGATAGAAAAAGCCTGGCCGTCGGCTTGACCTGGCAACATCCATCGCGCACTCTTAACGACGATGAGGTGAACGCCAGCTTGCAGAACATCCTCACCTCGCTCGAACACAGGTTGAACACCACGTTAAGGAAATAACGGTATGGGTGCTCTGACGAAAGCTGAGATGGCCGAAAGGCTGTACGAGGAGCTGGGGCTGAACAAGCGCGAGGCCAAGGAGCTGGTCGAGCTGTTTTTCGAAGAAATTCGTCACGCGCTTGAAGAGAACGAGCAGGTCAAGTTGTCCGGATTCGGCAATTTCGATCTTCGCGACAAACGCCAGCGGCCGGGCCGTAACCCCAAAACCGGGGAAGAGATCCCGATCACCGCTCGCCGTGTCGTCACCTTTCGTCCAGGGCAGAAACTGAAAGCCCGGGTTGAGGCCTATGCTGGAACCAAGCCATAACGACGAGCTGCCTCCCATCCCGGGCAAGCGCTACTTCACCATTGGTGAAGTGAGCGAGCTCTGCGCCGTGAAACCACATGTGCTGCGCTACTGGGAGCAGGAGTTTCCGCAGCTGAACCCGGTCAAGCGTCGCGGCAACCGACGGTATTATCAGCGCCAGGACGTGTTGATGATCCGCCAGATCCGCGCCTTGTTGTACGACCAGGGCTTTACCATCGGCGGTGCGCGGTTGCGTCTGTCCAGTGATGAGGCCAAGGACGACACCACCCAGTACAAACAGCTGATCAAGCAGATGATTGTCGAGCTGGAAGATGTCCTGGTGGTGCTGAAGAAATGAGGCACGGTTTGAGTGATGGATTTTTTTGAAAAAAAGCTTCCATTATTCAAACGCTTAGGTTAAATTCTTCTTCGTTCTCAGCGGTATCGAGAATGATGTCGGGGCGTAGCGCAGCCCGGTAGCGCACTTGCATGGGGTGCAAGGGGTCGAGTGTTCGAATCACTCCGTCCCGACCAAAAATCCCTAAAAAATCCAGTCACTTAGCGGTGGCTGGATTTTTTTATGGGCGGTCGTGCGTAAAACCCGCGCGACAGTTTCAAGTGAGATTAGTGATACCGAGGCCTGCATCGACCTCTGATATAACCTCATCCACCTTCTTTCGATCACCTGGTTTGCGGTATGCCCAGACTCCAGCGTGATGCGCAGCCTGCGGCGACCTATCGCGGATCGCTTGCACTCTAGGCTGGCGTCGCTTCCCTTCGATTTCAGGCATCCTGTTGCACGCGTGCGCGTTGCAGTGGCCAGATGTGGTAAAAAAGTGGGTCGAAAGGAGGTCTACATGAGCAGAACAGCCAAACCCTTTTATCTGGCGGCCGCGCCACTCATCGCTACTGGAGCCACTTTCGCCGCTGTGGGTGCCTCCGGGCAACTTGCTTTCGGTTACACAGCCATTGGCCTGCTCGTGCCCGGCCTGGTATTGATTGTTGCCGGCTATCGCCGGCGGTTCGAGTAGATCGTCGGCAGGCGCACGTATTAAGGCGCTGCTGCTTCCAGCGTACCAGTCCATCACGCGCTGCTTACTCAGCCGCTCTATAACGTTCAGGATTGCCCGATGCCGGATCCAACTCTCGCCCGCCCGCTGCTCCGTCTTCACTGCACAGGCTGCAACTGGACCTTGGCGATTCTCGGGCCACATGACGCTGTGATTCGAAAGTGCCCTTGGTGCGGATGCAATGAGTTCGGTGATCATCCACCGATGGCTCGAGGTGCTGGGCAAGTGCTGCGGTGCGATACACATGGCGAGGTCGTGGTACAGGTGCTCGATGACAATATCGAATGCGATGATTTCATGGACAATCTGTATTGCCCGCTCTGTCCGTGAAGGTCACGCGCTGAAGTGGAGCCGCCATAACGGGCGGTCGTTTTCCTGCCATGCCACCAGCAGGTCCAGCTCTGCGGCCGCTCACTCCGGCGACCGTGACCCGCACCTCCGACGGTAGCGTTCGGTCGCAGTCGATGTATTCAATAAAAGCCAGTGGCCAAGCGGTGAAGGTATCGTTTTGGGCTGGCGACCGTAAGATCTGAAAAGTGAGTGTGTTCCATGGTCATGTTTTTGTTGATATCCGGCATGGGTCTTATGGTATCCATGCAGTTGGTCATCTTCGCCCTGGCATTGAAGAAGTCTCCCGGCCAGGCGCTGGTCTGCTTGTTGATTCCGTTTTACGTATACGTGTATGCCAGGAAGGACGCCCAGGCCAGGCCGTTTCTCTGGCTGTGGTACTTCGGCATAGCCTTGTTGGTGGCTGGCGTGATCGCGTCTTCCTGAGCGCGGTCAACCCTGCGCCTGAAAAGCCTGGCCGATTGCAGGCTGTTTCGTGATCGTGCAGTGGACACTGTCTAGTTCGATTCTGCCTGTTTCGATTCGCAAACCCTGCAAACCTTGTCTACGGTGATCTGACACGTCATGAATTCTTCATCACCCGAAAGGAGCAGTACCCATGATCAAACGGACATTGACCCTCGCTGCAGTGGCATTCAGTGCACTAATGGCTGCATCGCTCGTTCAAGCCGAAGGCGACGTCGCCAAGGACGTCAGGGATGGGGTCCGGGATGTCGACCGCGGCGTGGATCATGACGCCAAGGAAGTCGACAAGGGCGTGAAACACGACGACAAGGAGATCGATAAAGGTCTGAAGCATGACGACGAGGAGCGTCACAAGGCGGACAAGCGCATCGATAAAGACGCCAAGAAGCACCTTTGACTGTCCAACCCATTCCGCCAAAAGGGACTTTACATGAACAAGACAGTAGCTCTGCTGTTCTGCGCCATGCTGCTTCCAGGTATCGCCATGGCCGAGGAGGATCGCCACAAGTGCGAGGCCGCTCTGGACAAACTTAAGGATGCCACTGAAGCGAGTTTTACCAAGTCGGGTCATCACGAGCATCAGCAGGCAAAAGCGGCGCATGAGTCTGGTGATTACGAGAAATGCGTCCATCAGGCAGAAAAGGCGGCGTCGCATCAGAAGCAGGGTTGAGCCCTTATTCGCCACTGCTGGCGGATTTTCCCGTGTTTTACCGAAGAGGCTGCCTTGCAGCCTCTTCGCTCCTGTAGTCAGTCTCACTTCAAGATTCCCACCGCCCAGATGAAGAGACGTTCATCGGTCTGCGATGCGCCAGCCGTTGCCTTCGCCGATGACATCCCTATTTGTTGGGCAATGGGCATTTCAATGCTGCCCTCCAAACGTTGAGACGGCGTGGTTGGATTAAACCGCCTTTACCTGCCTTCTTTTGCTTTCGCGTTCGGCTATATTCAGCTTGCAAGAGCCAAAACATACACCCTTCTCAGGAAGTACTGACATGATCAAGAAAACGGTTGCTGCGATTGCGATTGCCCTGACCACCCTCATGACGGTGTCCATGGCACAGGCGGAAGGCGATGTAGCGAAGGGTGTGCGACATGATGTTCGCGAAGTGGACAAGGGTGCAAAACATGATGGCAAAGAAATCGACAAAGGCACTCAGCATCTGAACAAAGAACGCCATAAAGAAGGCAAGCACATCGACAAGACGGTGAAGAAAGACTTGTAGTCCTCAAGTCGAGTCAACCCACCGGGGCGTGACATCGGCCTAAAGGTTGCGCCGGAGTGGGACTGAGCGCGTAAACGGGGGCGGCCGCTCAGCCCCTTCGTTGGTCTGTCACCCCGCTGGCAGACCGACTGGATCTCAAACCTCGCCCACCCAGATTGAACGTTTCAGCTGCCTGTGCCGTCGGTATTTCCATGTGTTCAGCGATGGAGATACCCCTATGAAGTACCGTGCATTGGGCAATACTGGCCTGCTGGTTTCCGAACTGGTGGTCGGTACGGTTCCATTCGGTGGCCGCGGCGCATTCGAGAAAACCGGCAGCGTGGATGTCGAATTGGCCAGGCGGATGTTCGACCTGGCATTCGATGCAGGCGTCAACCTGGTCGACACGGCAGACCTGTATTCCCATGGCCTGGCTGAAGAGATCGTCGGCAAGGCGCTGAGCGACAAGCGTCAGTCGATCATCCTCGCCAGCAAAGCTCGCAGCCCGATGGGCGCAAATCCCAACGACAGTGGAGCATCCCGCTATCACCTGATCCGTGCCTGCGAGGCCAGCCTCAAGCGTCTGGGTACCGACCATATCGATCTTTACCAGATCCACAACTGGGACGGCGTTACGCCTGTCGAAGAGACCCTGGCCGCGCTGGATCATCTGGTGCAGAGCGGCAAGATCCGTTATTTCGGCACTTCCAACTATACCGCCTGGCAAATGATGAAGACGCTGGGCAGCGCCCGGCTCAACGGCTGGCAGCAGCCTGTGTCGCAGCAGATCTATTACACGCCCGAGGCCCGCGAGGCCGAGTACGAATTGCTGCCAATGGCGCTGGACCAAGGCTTCGCCACCCTGGTGTGGGGACCGCTGGGCGAGGGCCTGTTGACCGGCAAGGTGCGTCGCGGGCAGAAGACGCCACAAGGTACGCGCCAGGGCAACGACTGGCCAGAACCCTACGTGCATGACCGCGACCGCGCCTATGACATCATCGAAACCTTGATCGCGGTGGGCGAGCGCCACGGTTGTTCACCCGCACGCGTGTGTCTGGCGTGGCTCAAGGACCGCCCCGGCATCACCAGCGTGATTACCGCCGGTCGTTCGTTCGAGCAGTTGCAGGACAATTTGCAGGCCGCTGATCTGCTACTCGATAATGAGGATCTGGCGCAGATCGAGGAGGCCACCAGGATCGCTCCCCAGTATCCCTACTGGCACCGGATAGCGGCCGAAATGGATCGGATCGATCCGGCCGAGGCCCCCTTCATAGAGCTGTATCGCGAAACGATGAAGCAGCGCGGTGAATGAGTGAAGCGTAAACGGCAGTAGGCTTGCCGCTTGCGCTTCACCTCTCGACCGACACCACACCGACGTCGGCCGCAGCTAGGACGAGACGCCTTCGAACAATGATTCGAAGGCCGTCTTGAACGACGGCAGCGTTTCGATCACCACCTCTGATACTTGTTCCGTCTGCGACCGCACGCCAATCACGGTGCTATGGTCGCTCAAGCTTCGTATGAAAGCCGTATACCCGTTCTCCAGTGGGTGCAGGTACTCGTCGGACCTGTACCCCGGGTAGTTGGGTGTCTGGTGAAAGTCGCTCTTGAGCGCAATCACCGTGACCACCCCCTTGAACGTCGCGCCGAAGTCTTCTGTGGCATAGCCGTAGGCGGTCGTGAGCAGAAAGCAGGCATAAAGGGCGCCAAGGCCGTGAAAGATCATCATATTGCGTGACGGCACAGGCAGGGGCGTGCGCAGCAAGGGGTTGAGCAGCAGGGCCAGCTGCTGCCAGAGCGCTTCGAAGGGCAACGTCAGCAGGGCGATGAACATGATCAGGATTGCGGCGCAGGCCAGCAGAAGCCCCATGACTGCCAGCCATGCCGGGATGTAGAACAGCGCGACCAGGAAGCCCACGGTGAGATCGAAGCTCTGCGGGGGTAGGCCCAGACTGTCGGCGACGGCGAATCGCGCGCAGGCTGTGGCGATCAACAGCGCGAGCAGGTGCAACAGCAGGATCGGGATCTTGGCAAAAGGGCGATGCCAGACCGAGTGAATCCAGCGCATCAGCGGTAGACACCAGAGTGTGAACCCGCACAGGACGAGAAGGCTGGTGAGGCCAGTGAGCAGCGTCAGCGACGGAGAACCCCACCTGAGGCACGCCATCAAGCCAAGTAGATAGACCGTCATCGACGCGAGGTAGAAGCGATGCGGCACCGGGCATTCATGGTAGGCGTTGAGGACTTTGCTCTTGAACGCGTTCATGGGTGGATCAGATTCCCTTTCACTGCGGCCTTTGCATCAGGCAGCGACCTTGGCCATCGTTGGCAATGAATCACTCGGGCATTGTCGGGTAGGGAATCTGCTGCTTCAAGGTTCTGGCTTCCTGACAGGCTGTAGGTGGAATCGCATTGGGTCCTTGACCTCTACAGCGCATCAGTGGCCAGTCACGCTGTCAAGGCACAGTCAGTACACGGCGATGTGCGAGTCTGCCCTGGGCTCGGTACCGCCGCACAGCACGCCGGTGTGTGGATCGCGCACGATGATCTGGCCACGGCCGAAGTCGGTGAGGTCATGGGCAATCTCGATCTGATGGCCGCGTCGCGCCAAGGCGAACGCGAGATCGCGCGAGGCGCCCTGTTCGATTCCCACCTTCATGTCGCCCAGCCACTGCCAGCGCGGCGCATCCAGGGCGGCCTGGGGATTGAGACCGAAGTCCACCAGGTTCATGACCATCTGCACATGGCCCTGGGGCTGCATGTAGCCGCCCATCACGCCGAACGGTCCGATGGGGACGCCGCCTTTGCTCAGAAAGCCCGGAATGATGGTGTGGAAGGTCTGTTTGCCGGGCGCCAGGGCATTGGCGTGCTCGGCGTTCAGGCTGAACTCCGAGCCACGGTTCTGCAGGCCGATGCCGCTGTCCGGCAGCACCACCCCGGAGCCGAAGCCGTGATAGGCGCTCTGGATGAACGAGACCATGTTGCCTTCGCCGTCGGCGGTGGCGATGTACACCGTGCCGCTGGCATCGGGATCGCCGTGCAAGGGCGCCTCGGCGCGCTCGCCGATCTCGGCGCGGCGGCGTGCAGCATACGCCTCGCCCAGCAGTCGGTCGGTGGCCATGCGCATGTGTTCGGGGTCGGTGATGTAGTGCAGGCCGTCGGCGTAGGCCTTTTTCATGGCTTCGAGCTGGCGGTGCCAGGTGAGCTGGCTGTCGCGCTGGTCGAATGCATAGCCCTGGAGAATGTTGAGGGTCATCAGGGCGATCAGGCCCTGGCCGCTGGGCGGAATCTCCCACACGTCGTAGCCTCGGTAGTCGAGCTTGATCGGCTCGACCCACTTGGGGCGGTAGCCTGCCAGGTCCGCAGCGCTCAGGTGGCCGCCGCTGGCGCCGGCATGGGCGGCGATGCGCTGTGCCAGTGGGCCACGGTAGAAACTTTCGCAACGGGTCCGGGCCAGCTCGGCCAGGCTGCGGGCCTGTGCCGGGTTACGGAACAGTTGCCCGGCCTCGGGCGACCGGCCGTCGATCAGGAAAGTGTCGAACCAGGCCTGCAGGGCAGGCTCGCGCGCCAGGCTGGACTGGAACTCGTCCTGGGCGATGCGCCATTGATGGGCGACCACGGGGGAGACCGGAAAGCCTTCCTGGGCGAGGGCGATGGCCGGTTGCAGCAGGTCGGCAAAGGGCAGTGTGCCGAAGCGCTCGGACAGCGCCGCCCAGGCCGCGGGAATGCCAGGGACGGTCACTGGCAACCAGCCATGCACCGGCATCCGCTCGTGGCCGGCAGCCTTCACCGCGTCGATCGACAGCGAGGCCGGGGCGCGGCCACTGGCGTCCAGGCCGTGGAGCTTGTCCTTGACCCAGACCAGTGCGAAGGCGTCACCGCCGATGGCGCAGCCGGTAGGTTCGACCACCGTCAAGGCAGCGGCGGTGGCAATGGCCGCATCGATGGCATTGCCGCCGGCGCGCAGCATGGCAATACCAGCCTCGGCCGCCAGGGGTTGTGAGGTGGCGACCATGCCGTTGCGGGCGAAGACGCTCTGGCGCTGTGAGGGATAGGGGTATTCATGTGCAGAGAACTTCAGCATGTCGGGCTCTTCCTGAAGGGGCATCGGGGCCCGGCACCATGCCGAACCTGGTCTGCGTCACTGGCCGGTCTTGATCCGGGTCCACTCGCGGGTCATCACGCGCTGGATCTTCGGTGGCAGGTCGGTGGAGACGAACAACTTGTCGATCACCGCATCGCTCGGGTAGATGCCGGGGTTATCGCGCACCTTGGGATCAAGCAGGGCGGTAGCATCGCGGTTGGGGTTGGCGTAGCCGACGTAGTCGCTGACCTGGGCGATCACCTCGGGACGCAGCAGATAGTCGATCAGCGCCAAGGCGCCCTTGGAATTCTGCGCATCGCTGGGGATGGCCAGCATGTCGAACCACAGGTTGGCGCCTTCCTTGGGAATCGAATAGCGGATGTCGATGGCCTTGCCGGCCTCCTTGGCGTGGCTCCGGGCCTGCATCACATCGCCCGAGTAGCCGATCGCCACACAGATATCGCCGTTGGCCAGATCCGTGGTGTAACGCGACGAGTGGAAGTAGGTGACCGACGGCGCGAGCTTCTGCAGCAGCTCGGAGGCCTTGCGGTAGTCTTCGGGATTCTGGCTGTTGGGGTCCAGGCCGAGGTAGTGCAGGGCCTGAGGAATGATCTTCACCGGCGCGTCCAGGAAGGCGACGCCGCATTGATGCAGCTTGGCCAGGTTCTCGGGTTTGAACACCAGGTCCCAGGAATCGACCGGTGCATTGTCGCCCAGGACCGCCTTGACCTTGGCGACGTTGTAGCCGATGCCCACGGTTCCCCACATGTACGGCACGGCGAAGCGGTTGCCGGGATCGGCAGCTTCCAGGCGCTGCATCAGCCGCGGGTCCAGGTGGTTCCAGTTGGGCAGTCGCGAGCGGTCCAGCGGCTGGTAGATGCCGGCCTTGATCTGCTTGGTGAGGAACTGGCTGGACGGCACCACCAGGTCGTAGCCCGAGTGCCCCGAGAGCAACTTGGCCTCCAGCATCTCGTTGGTGTCGAAGACATCGTACTGGACCTTCATGCCACTGGCCTGATCGAACGCTTTGAGGGTGTCCCGGCCGATGTAGTCGGACCAGTTGTAGAACCGCACCAGCGGTTGCTCGGCCTGGACGTTGGCACCGCTCAGCAGGCCAAGGGCGGCGAGGGGCAGCAGGGATATGCGCATCGGGGCGACCTCTAGAGAACGCGGCTCAGAAATTCCCGCGTGCGCGGGTGGTGGGGGTTGCCGAACACCTGGTTCGGCGGGCCCTGTTCGATCAGTTCACCTTGGTGCAGTACCACCACACGGTCGGCCACTTCGCGAGCGAAGCCCATTTCGTGGGTCACCACCACCATGGTCATGCCGTCCTCGGCCAGCGCCTTCATCACCTGCAGCACCTCGCCGACGGTCTCCGGGTCCAGCGCGCTGGTCGGTTCGTCGAACAGCATCGCCTGGGGCTTCATGGCCAGGGCGCGGGCGATGGCTACACGTTGCTGCTGGCCACCGGAGAGCTGGGCAGGGTAGTGATCGGCCTTTTCACTCATGCGCACCCGCGCCAACAGAGCCCGGGCCTGCTCGATGGCCTGGCTGCGCGGGACGCCGAGCACGCCAATGGGGGCCTCGATGATGTTCTCCAGCACGGTCATGTGCGCGAACAGGTTGAAACGCTGGAACACCATGCCGATGTCGCGCCGCTGGCGGGCAATGTTCTTTTCCGAGTCACGCACGCGCGTGCCGTCGGCGCGCTCGCGGTAGCCCATCAGCTCGCCGTTGACGCGAATGGTGCCGCGCTGGATGTCCTCCAGCAGGTTGATGCAGCGAATGAAGGTGGTCTTGCCGGAGCCGGAGGCGCCGATCAGCACCACCACTTCGCCCTTGTGCACGTCCAGCGAAACGCCCTTGAGAATCTCTAGCTCGCCGAAGGCTTTGTGCACGTCGCTGGCCTGGATCACCACGGGGTTCAGGTTGGCTGTCATGTCATCGTCCCCTCAGCAATTTCATCGCTTGCAGACCGAACAACCGCCGCGGTGCCGAGGCTGCATGGCCGTCGGCGCGCCCGAAGCGCTTCTCCAGCCAGCGCTGGAACAGGCCCCACAAGGTCGTCAGCAGCAGGAAGTAGATCGCCACGACCAGGTACAGCTCGAACACCCGGAACGTCGCCGAGGTGACCATCTGCGTGCTCAGCAGTAGCTCCTGAACGCCGATCACGCTGACCAGCGTGGTGTTCTTGAGCATCACGTTGAACTCGTTGCCCAGCGGCGGCACGATCACCCTGAAAGCCTGGGGCAGGACGATGCGGCGCATCAGGCGGGGGAAGGTCATGCCCAGCGAGCGACCGGCTTCGTACTGGCCCTTGTCAACTGCGCCGATGCCGGCACGGATGATCTCGGCCATGTACGCGCCTTCGTTCAGACCCAGGGCTATGATCGCTGCCTGAATGTTGCCAGGCAGCACGAACAGGCCCAGGTCCAGGTCCTGGAAGCGGAACAGCCCTGCGGCGGCCAGCGCGGTGTAGAGAAACACGATCTGCACCAGCAGCGGCGTGCCGCGCATCAGCCAGACGTAGACACGTACCGGGTATTGCAGCAGGGGGTTGGACGACAGGCGCATCAAGGCTGCCAACAACCCCAGCAGGCAGCCCAGGAGCATTGCGCTGACGGCGATCACGCAGGTCAGCCACAGGCCGTACAGGTAGATGTCACTGGGGCGTAGCAGGTACTGCCAGAAGATATCCCAACTGAAATTCATGATCGTCGCCTCGGCTCAGTCCAGCTTGTCGCCTTCGATGTGCCACTTCGCTAGCAGCGCCTGGTAGCTGCCGTCGGCCTGCATGTCCTTGAAGATCTGGGCCACCGCTGCGCTCAACTGCGGGTCGTCCTTGCGAAAGCCGAAGCCGGTGAGAATGCGTGCGAAGGCCGGCACGCCGGTCTCGAACAGATCGGCCGCCATGCTCTGGTAATAGCCAGCGGTTTCCAGGGTGGTGCCGTAGGCGTCGGCCTGCTGGATGCGCAGGGCCTGGAAGGCATCGGTGTCGCTGTTGTAGACGACGATCTGCATGGGCGGTTTGCCGGCCTGCTGGAGCTGCGCGTTGTGGGCATCGAGCAGGGTGCGGATGGTCGAGCCGTTGAGTACCGCGACCTTCTTTCCGGACAGGTCGTCCAGGCTGTAGATGCCCTTGGGGTTGCCCTTGGTCACCACCACCGCCTGGCTGGAGTACATGTAGTTGACCATGTCGATCACCTGGCGGCGCTCGGGCTTGTCGAACAGCTGATCGGCGAGCATGTCGCATTGTCCGGCCAGCAGCGCCGGGATCAACCCCGAGAACGGCGTCACACGCCAGTCGATCGGCTTGTCGCCGAGGCGCTTGGCGATGGTCTGGGCCAGCTCGACGGTCACGCCGGCAGGCTTCTGCGCGGCGTCGAAGAAGCCCATCGGCGGGGAGTCCATGGCGCCGCAGAACACCAGTTTGTCAGCGTGCTGCAAACGGTCGGGAATTTTCAGGGTATCGGCCTGCGCGAGCGGCGCAACGAGGCATATGGCGATCAGACACTGCGCGATCCTGCGTACGAACATGGTCAGCTCCAGAAGGTGAGGTTGCCGGGCAGTTCAGTGGTACGTCCGAAGAGCGGGTCTCAGGTGCCCGTTGCTTCGAGGAATTCCAGCAGGGAGGGAACGGTGCCCTCGATGTGTTCGCAGAGCACGCGTTCGGCCACGGCGGCGTCGCCAGTGCGCAGCGCATCGAGGATGACGGCGTGCTCTTCGCGGGCGCTGAGGGGCTTGTCGACGTGTTGTAGCCACAGGCGCAGGTGCGGCTCGATCACCGAATACAAGGCACCGATCTGGCGCAGTAGTCGTGGGCGCTCGGCCAGGCTGCACAGGTAGAGGTGGAAGGCGCGGTGGCGGCCGATCCACTCGGCGCTGTCGTCACGGCATTCGTCCATCTCGTCGAGCAGGCGCTCCAGGCGATTGAGGTGGCGCTCGTTCAGGCGCGGTACCGCCAGACGGATGGCCAGGCCTTCGAGGGCGCTGCGCATCTCGAAGACCTCGCGCATTTCTTCCAGGTTCAGGCCGCTGACGATAGCGCCGCGATTGGGCCGCAGGTTCACCAGGCCTTCGGCTGCCAGCCGGCGAAAGGCTTCGCGCACGGGCATGCGGCTCATGCCGATGTCAGTGGCGATCTCCTCGGCGATCAGCCGGTCGCCGGTGCGAAAGCGGCCCGTGCAGATGGCGTCGAGCAGGAACGCATAGGCTTCTTCTTCGGCCGTGACCGGCGGGCGGGAGTAAGGCGTGGCCAAATGCATGATGGAGTGGCTCCTGGATTTTTGTATCCAATTATCCATGTAGATGCTCATGCAGAGGCCGTGCCACTTTTCTCGAAATTCGACAAGGTCTTGAGATGTCTGGGAAATACTTCCTGTGACAGATCCCATCCCTCGTGCCCGGTGGATGCTATCGTCACCTTCGCGCTCCAAAGTGGGGCGCTCGGAAACGCCTGTAACACCTATGGCGCCACCAGCGCAGTAAGGTGTCGCTCATGCCTGATTTCGACCAACTGCACATCTTCTTCACGATTGTGGGGAACATATGCAAGTGGCTGATTTCTTACGCTCAGACTCAACCGATAGTGCCGTAGACTCCTGATGGTCCGCCTGACATGAACCCACCCAAGGACAGCGATATCCAGTGCGCCAGCGCGCCTGCGCCTGGCTTCCTGATCAATGGCGGCATGATCGCGTCGCTCATCCAGCGCATGGACTGGAGTGCCTCGCCGCTGGGCCACCCACAAGCCTGGTCGCTGAGCCTCAAGACCCTGATGGGCACGCTGCTGCCGGCTCAGGCGCAGATCGTGCTGTTCTGGGGGCCAGAGTACGTGGCGCTGTACAACGATGCCTACGCGCCGACCATCGGTGCCAAGCATCCCCATGCCCTGGGACGTCCGGCCATCGAGTACTGGCGTGAGCTGTGGGACGACCTCGAGCCCCTGCTGCGGCGGGTGCGCGAGACTGGCGAGACCTATGCGGCCAAGGATCGTCCCTTCTATATCCAACGCAGCGGCGTCGGCGAAACGGTGTATTTCGACGTTTCCTATTCGGCCGTGCGCGAGGCCGATGGCAGCATCGGTGGTGTCCTGTGCATCGTCACCGAAACCACCGCGCGGGTGCAGTTCGAGCGGCGTCAGGCCTTCCTGCTGGCATTGGGCAAGGTGCTGCCGGACATCGCCGAGGCCGATGCCATCGAGGCGCATGTGATCGAGCGCTTGGGGGAGGAACTGGGCGCGTCACGGGTGTGGTTCGGCGAAGACCTTGGCGATGAGCAACGCTACCGCATCGCCAGGGACTGGGTCAGTCGCTTGCCGTCGGCCTGCGGCGAGCAGTGCTGGGCGAACGAGGCTCCAGGCCTGCGCGACGGGCTGCAGGCCGGGCATTCGCTGCTCGATGGCGAAATCCTTGGGGTGTTGCCAGCCCGCGGCGCCTGCCTGAAGGTGCCGCTGCTGCGCGGTGGGGCCCTCGAAGCGATGCTGTGCGTGGAGTTCGATCGCCTGCAGGTGTTCGCCGAGGATCACTGCCGCCTGGTCGAGGAGGCGGCCAAGGTGGCCTGGTCGGCGATTCTGCATGCGCGCGCTCAGCATGCGCTGCGCGCGAGTTCGGCGCATCTGGAGGCGACCCTTCAGGAGTTGATGACGCTCAATGCGACCCTGGAAGAGCGGGTCGCCAGCATACTGGCCGAGCGTGAGGCCGATCTCATGCAGTTGCACGAAGCGCGCAAGATGGAGACCGTCGGCCAGTTGACCGGCGGTATCGCCCATGACTTCAACAACATGCTCACGCCGATCATCGCCACGCTCGAACTGATCGCCCGACGACCTCACGACGCGGCACGCGCGACGCGCCTGATCGACGGTGCACTGCAGGCGGCGGACCGCGCGCGCAGTCTGGTCGGTCGGATGCTCAGTTTCGGCCGGCGTCAGACCCTCAAGCCGCAGGCCGTATCGCTGGCGGCGCTGGTCAGCGACATGCACGAGCTGATTACCCGCGCGCTGGGGCCGACCATTGATGTCCAGGTACAGATCGACCCAGGGTTGCCAGCGGTGCTGGTCGATCCGCATCAGCTGGAAGTGGCGCTGCTGAACCTGGTGGTCAATGCCCGTGATGCGATGTGCCAGGGCGGCAAGCTGAAAATCAGTGCCGGTGCCGGCGGCGAGCGCGAGGACCGTCCGGCGGCGCTGGGATCTGGTCCGGTGGTCTGGCTGGACGTCGCCGATACGGGTTGTGGCATGAGCCAGGAAGTCCTCGAGCACTGCTTCGAACCTTTCTATTCGACCAAGGGCATCGGCAAGGGCACTGGCTTGGGATTACCCATGGTGCAAGGGCTGTCGTTGCAATCGGGCGGCGATTTCGCCATCCGTTCGCAGCTGGGCGAGGGCACCGTAGCGACGCTCTGGCTGCCGCTCAGCGATGAGCGGGGTCAGGCGCCCCTGGGTGGCTCAGGAGATTCGCCGATCACGCAGCGTCCGCTGAAGGTACTGTTGGTGGATGACGAAGCGCTGGTTCGGCAGGTGACGGCCATGCAGTTGCGCGATCTGGGTTATCAGGTCACCGAAGCTGGCAGTGCCGCCCAGGCGCTGGAGCTGATCGCGCAGGGCCTGGCGCCGGAGCTGCTGGTCACCGACCAGGTGATGCCCGAACAGACCGGCGTGCAGCTGGCGCGCAGCCTGCGCAAGCGCCTGCCGCAGTTGCCGGTGCTGATCATCACCGGTTACGCCAACCTCACCCCGCGCGAGATCTCCGGTTTCGATATCTTGCGCAAGCCGTTTCGCCGGGCCGAGCTCGCCGAGAGTCTGGCCCGGCTGGCGCCGGTCGACCTGCCGGTGATCTGCGCAGAGGCGTGAGTCACGCCGGGCCCAGTACCGTGTCGAGCATCTGGCACACCTGCTCGGCCGAGTAAGGTTTGGCCAGGAAGGGGAAGCCTTGATGGGCACCCTCGGCGATCGCGTCGCTGTACCCGGACGTAAGGATGATCGGCAGTTGCGGACGGCTCTGGCGCAATTGTCCAGCCAGCGCCAGGCCGCCCATGCCAGGCATCACCACGTCGGAGAACACCACGTCGAAGCCGTCTTCGGTCATGTGCAATTGCGCCAGGGCATCCTCGGCGGAGGTCGCCCAGCTGACCCGATAGCCATTGTCCTTGAGAATCTGCGCAGTGAAGCTGCCCAGGTCACGGTTGTCCTCGACCACCAGGATCCGCCTCGGGCCGTGTTCCACCACCGGCGTCGGGCTGGGCTCGGCCGTCGCCAAGACGGCGCTGGCCGACTCCTGGGGTAGATACAAGGTGAAGGTCGTGCCCTTGCCCGGTTCGCTGGTCACCTGCACGTCGCCGCCAGACTGCTTGACGAAGCCGATCACCTGGGACAGACCGAGGCCGGTGCCATGGCCCGAAGCCTTGGTGGTGAAGAACGGGTCGAATATGCGCTCGAGCAGTGCCTGGGTGATGCCCACGCCATCATCGACCACCGAGATTGCCGCAAACCTCTTGCTCACGTCCGGCTGGCCCCGCTGCGCCGGTAGCGACTGATCGGCTGTCAGACGCAGGCACAGCACACCTTCGCCGTTCATGGCGTCGCGGCCATTGATCATCAGGTTGATGACCGCCGTTTCCAGCTGAGCGAGGTCGGCGCGGATGTAGCAGGGAGTGGCCGGCAGCTCCAGGGAGACTTCCACGCGTGCACCGGTGGCGGTATCGAGCATCTCGGCCATGGCCTGTAACCGCGGGCCCACTTCGAACACCTGCGGGCTGAGCGCCTGGCGACGGGCGAAGGCGAGTAACTGGCCGGTGAGCTTGGCGCCACGGTCGACGGTCTCGGCCACGGTTTTGAGATAGCGCTGGCGACGGTCGTCATCCAGGTTCGGACGCTGGAGAAAGTGCAGCGACGAGCGAATGATCGTCAGCAGGTTGTTGAAATCGTGGGCCACGCCACCGGTGAGCTGACCGATGGCCTCGAGCTTCTGGGTCTGACGCAGCAGTGCTTCGGTGTGCAGCAGCTGCGCGGTACGTTCTTCCACGCGCTGTTCCAGCGTGGCGTTGAGTGCTTCCAGGGCCTTCAAGGTCTCGCGGGCCTCGGTGCTGGCCTGGACCCTCTGGATATGCGCCCAGGAACGCTCGGTGACTTCGCTGATCAGGGCGTGATCGTAGGCGCTCCAGACCCGTGGCGAGCGATCGTTGATGGCCATCAGCGCGGTCAGTCGGCCCTCCTTGACCAGTGGCATGCAAATGGTGGCGCCGACACCCATGGACTGAAACGCGACCGCTTCGTGTGCCGGCACTTCGGCGTCCCGGTCGCTGATCGTCAGCGCCTCGCCGGCACGCAGGCGGCGGTGTGACAGCGCGCCGAAATCGCTCAGCCGATAGTCGCCCAGCAGCGCTGGCAGACCAGGCGCCACCCAGTTGCCGCAGACGGTGAAGCCGTCCTGGTCCGGATGCATGATGGCGTAGGCACAGCTGGAAAGGTTCAGGTGCTCACCCAGCCTGGCGGTGGTGATGGCCAGGATGTCATCGGGCTCGGTGACGTTGGCAACGGCGCGGCCCAGGTCGTCGAGAAACTTCAGACGCTGGTTGGCGACGACGCTGGCGGTGGTCTCGCTGACGGTATCAAGCATGCCGACCACCCGACCTTGATGGTTGCGGATGGGGCTGTAACAGAAGGTGAAGTAGGCGCGCTCCGGACCGTGACTACGGTCGATGATCAGCGGAAAATCCTCGATGTACACGGCCTCACCGTCCATGGCACGACTGGCCAAGACACTGATGTCGCTCCAGGCCTCCTGCCACACCTCGCTGAAAGGACGCCCGAGGGCCAGGGGTTTGTCGCCGAGGATTTCGCAGAACGCGTCATTGTAGAGGGTGATCAGCGCGTCGCCCCAGAGTACGGCCTGCGCGAAGCGCGAGGCCAGGCACAGGGCCACGGTGGTCTTGAGTTCGTCGGGCCAGGCGTGCAGTGGCCCCAGTGGCGTCGCCGCCCAGTCGTGGGCGCGAATGCGCTCGGCCATCTGCCCGCCGCCTTCTAGCCATTTCGCCATGTGTCAAGCCATCGGGATCGCGAGTAGATGCATAGGGTGCACTGCCACGGCAGCCCTGGCGAGCGATTTATACGTGACGCAGTGACGCCGGGGGCGTGCGGGCTGTGCCGCTTGGCCGAGACCGATCAACGGATGAAGTGCACCTTGCCGGTATCGTCGTTGCCCATGTAGATGCCGTACACGCCGGCCTGGCGTTCGAGGATGTAGCGTTCGAGAATCTGCCGGATGGCAGGGTAGTAGATGGCATCCCAGGGAATGTCCTGCGGGGCGAAGAAGCGATAGTCGAGGGTTTCGGCACCGAACTGCCCGGTTTCCTCGGTGGCGACGGCACGGAAGATGATGTACACCTCGCTGATGGTCGGCACGCTGAAGATCGAATAGGGCGACACGATATCGGCGCGCACGCCGGTTTCTTCCCACACCTCGCGCAGGGCTGCCTGCTCGGTGCTTTCGCCGGCTTCCATGAAGCCGGCCGGCAAGGTCCAGGTGCCGGGGCGTGGTGGAATGGCGCGTTGACACAGCAAGTACTGACCCTCGCGCTCGATGATGCACCCGGCGATGATCTTCGGATTGACATAATGCACGAAGCCGCAGGCACGACAGTGCAGGCGTGAGTGTGTATCGCCGCCAGGAACGCCCTGGTCCAGTGCCGTGGTGCAGTGCGGGCAGTAGCGCGGGGCGTTGGGCATGTCAGCGACCTATGCGAGGGTCCTTCAGGGCCAGGGGGGCGACGATGTCGCGCACTGGTGTGTCGTCGTCCTGCTTCTGGCGCAGATACTCCAGGGCTACCTTGGCGGCGGCGCGCACGTGATCGACAGAGGCTTGGTGCGCAGCCTGCGGGTCGCCGCTCTTGATCGCCTCGACCATCTTTTCCATTTCCCGGTTGCTGGCACCGCGACGATTGTGTTGCGACACCGAGGTCGCCCGCAGGTAGCTGATGCGCGCCTGCAACTGGCGTAGCTGGGTGGCGGCGACCTGGTTGCCGGAGCCTTCGAGCAGCACGTCGTAGAAGCCTTGCACCGAATCGATCACCTGTTGCAGCTCGCCTTCTTCAAGTGCCTCGCGGTTCACCTCCAGCGCGCGCTCCAGCGCCCGGATGTCCTTGGCCTTGGCGTTGAGGGTGAACAACTGCACGATCAGCCCCTCCAGCACACAGCGCAGCTCGTAGATGTCGCGCGCGTCCTCGAGGGTGATGATGGCCACGCGTGGCCCCTTGGCGTCGGCGAACTCCACCAGGCCTTCGGATTCCAGGTGGCGCAGCGCCTCGCGCACCGATGTGCGGCTGACCCCCAGGCGATCGCACAGGTCTCGCTCGACCAGCCGATCACCTGGCAGCAGATGGAAATTCATGATCGCGCCGCGCAGCTTGTCGAGCACGATTTCGCGGAGCGTGACGGGGTTGCGATTGACCTTGAAGCTGTCGTCCAGTGGCTGGCGTTTCATCGGGGGAGCTCTGTAGGGGGCCGTTGCACCAGGGGCGGAGCATCCCGAACCCAGGTGCTCCTTGCAGTAGTTCGAACGGCCCGCTGTTAACGGGTGGGCTCCGCGTCGGCTTCGGCGAACGCCTCGCGTGCCAGGCGGAAGCTGTCCACCGCCGCGGGTACGCCGCAATAGATGCCGACCTGGAGCAGGATTTCACGGATCTGTTCCCGGCTCAGCCCATTGCGCAAGGCGCCGCGGATGTGCAGCTTGAGCTCGTGGGGCCGGTTGAGGGCGGAAATCATCGCCAAGTTTATCATGCTGCGCTCTTTGAGCGACAAGCCGTCGCGGCCCCACACATGCCCCCAGCAGTACTCGGTCACCAGTTCCTGCAACGGCTTGGTGAAATCGTCGGCATTCTGTAGCGAGCGATTGACGTACTCCTCGCCGAGCACCTGGGTACGGATCTGCAGGCCTTTCTGATACTTCTCGTCGCTCATCGGCAGCTCTCCTGCTTGAAACGAATGGAAAAAGGGGGCCGAGACGAAGATGAGGGTGACGGCAGAGCCCCCGTAAAGCGGATACGGCCAGGTGGTTGCTCGACGACGCCAGGCTCAGCCCAGGGTCGGCAGAGCGCCCAGCTTGCCCTTGTGATAGACCATCGGCGTCAGCGGCTCGGCCGGCAGTACCAGGTTCTTCACCGCGCCGACGATGATCGCATGATCGCCACCGTCGTACTCGCGCCACAGCTCGCACTCGATGATCGCCGTGGCTCTGGGCAGCAGCGGGTTGCCCAGTTCGCTGAGGTGCCATTCGATGCCCTTGGCCTTGTCCTTGCCTTTGCCGGCGAAAGCATAAGCCTCGGCGGTCTGCCCGGCCGACAGCAAGTGGATCGCGAACTGCTTGCTGTCGCGCAGGATCGGGTAGGTATCGGACGCGTAATTGGGGCAGAACAGCACCAGCGCCGGGTCGATCGACAGCGCGCTGAAAGCGCTGGCGGTGATGCCCACGATACTGCCGGCAGGGTCCAGCGTGGTGACCACGGTCACACCGGAAGGGAAGGAGCCCATCACGTCTTTGTAGATGCCAGGTTCGATCATCGCGTGCTACCTCTTCAACGCATCACAAAAGGGTCGGGCATGGGCGCGGTGGACAGGTTGATCCACACGGTCTTGAGCTCGGTGTAGGCCAGTACCGAGTCGATGCCGCTCTCACGGCCGTAGCCACTGTTCTTGAATCCGCCGATCGGCGCCATGGCCGAGACCGCACGGTAGGTGTTGACCCAGATGATACCCGAGCGTACGTCGCGCGCCAGGCGGTGGGCACGGCCCAGGTCGCGGGTCCAGATACCGGCGGCCAGACCGAACTGTGAATCGTTGGCCATCGCCAGGGCCTGCTCTTCGGTCTTGAAGCGAATCACGGCCGCCACCGGTCCGAACACTTCTTCCTGCATGATGGTCAGCGCATGGCTGTCGCACTCGAACAGTGTGGGCTCGTAGAACCATCCATCGCCTGGAACCTCGGCGCGTTTGCCGCCCATGCGCAGGATGGCACCCTCGGCTTTGGCTGCGGCGACCAGGCCCTCGACCACGGCCAGTTGCTGGGCGGTGGCCATCGGGCCCATTTCGCTGGCGTCATCCTGCGGGTTGCCGATACGAATGCGCTTGGCCCGTTCGATCAAGCGCTCGACGAACTCATCGAAAATCTCGTCCTGCACCAGCAACCGGGAGCCGGCCACGCAGCTCTGCCCGGAAGCGGCATAGATCCCGGCGACCGCACCGTTGATGGCGCTGTCCAGGTCGGCGTCGGCGAAGATGATGTTCGGTGATTTGCCGCCCAGCTCCAGGGACAGCTTGGCGAAATTCTCGGCGCTGCTGCGCACCACGTGCCGCGCCGTGGCGGCGCCGCCGGTGAAGGCGATCTTGCGTACCAGCGGATGGCGGGTGAGGGCGGCACCGGTGCTCGGGCCGAAACCGGTCACCACGTTGACTACGCCGGCCGGGAAGCCGGCTTCGAGCGCCAGGCGCGCCAGTTCCAGGATGGTCGCCGATGCATGCTCGGACGGCTTGAGCACGATGGTATTACCGGCCGCCAGGGCTGGGGCCAGCTTGATCGCGGTCAGGTACAGCGGGCTGTTCCACGGAATGATCCCGGCGACCACGCCGATCGGCTCGTGCACGGTGTAGGCGAACAGGTCGGGCTTGTCCAAGGGCAGGGTGCCGCCTTCGAGCTTGTCGGCCAGCCCGGCGGTGTAATGGAAGAACTCTGGCAGGTAGCCGACCTGGCCACGGGTCTCGCGGATCAGCTTGCCGTTGTCACGGCTTTCCAGCTGCGCCAGGTGCTCCTTGTTCTCGGCGATCAGATCGCCCAGGCGGCGCAGCAACTTGCCCCGTGCGGTGGCGGTGAGGCCGCGCCAGGCCGTGGCCTCGAAAGCGCGTTGGGCCGCCTGCACGGCCAGTTCGACATCCTGCTCGTCGGCATCGGGCAGTCGCGCCCAGGGCTGGGCGGTCGCTGGATCAAGGCTGTCGAAGGTCTTGCCGCTGTGGGCATCGCGCCACTGGCCATCGATGCACATCTGGAAACGAACGAGGGTCATGCGACTATTCCCTTGGCGGATTCGGTGAGTGTGCGGGCTTCTCGCAGGAAGTCCAGCAGCAGGCGATTGACTTCGCGCGGGGCCTCCACGGGCATCATGTGCCGTTGCTCGGCGAGCACCACGCTGCGGGCACCGGGAATGCGCGAAGCGAGCTGGCGGGTCATGGCCGGCGTGGAGCCGGTATCGAGCTCGCCAGTGGCGATCAGCGTCGGCACCTGGATGCTGCCCAGGTCCTGGGCACGGTACATGTCCTGGGTGGCGAACAGTGAATAAGTGGTGTGGTAGCCCTGCGGGTCATTGCTGGCCAGTACCTGGCGGATGGCGGCGATCTGCGCAGGGTTGGCGGCCTTGTACTCGCGGCTGAACCATCGGTCCAGTGCCGCGTCGACGTTGGCATCGGGTCCCAATGCCGCGGCCTGGGCCGCTCGCGCGATCACCCCGGCGCTCTGTTCCGGGCTGCGGTTGAACACGCTGTTGAGCACCACCAGCCCCGACAGGCGCTGTGGATGGTGCAGGGCGAAGGCGCGAGCGACCAGGCCACCCATGGAAAAGCCGATGACCGTGGCCTGGGTGATCTGCAGGTGATCGAGCAGCTCGACCAGTTGCGTGGCATAACCTTGCAGGTCGGTATCGGGGGCCGGCAACGCACTCTGGCCATGGCCGAGCATGTCGTAGGCGATGACCCGATAGTCCGCGGCCAGGCCGACGAACTGCCCGCCCCACATTTCCTTGTTCAGGCCCACGCCGTGGATCAGCACCACGGGTTGGCCCTGGCCCAGGCTCAGGTAGCTGGTCCCGGCAGGTGTACGTTCAGCGACAGGCTGAATCATGGGTGGCGCTCCTTCGGGGCCGATGCGCGCACGCATTGCATCGGCCGCTGTAGGTGATGTTATTGAGCGCTGGCTTTCTCGGCTGCCAGCTCTTGCAGGTCGATGTAGCGGTTGCCGATGCGCGGGTGCAGGCGGCCCCCGTCGGCGGCGCCCAGGACCACGACGATTTCGTCGGCGCGCGGGGCGTCCTCGATCTGCATTTCGAGGGTGATGTAGTGCGAGCGCAGGCCTTCGTCGTCCTTTTGCATCATCGGAATCTGGATCGATGTGCCAGGGCCGCCGCGCTTGTTGGTGAAGCTCAGGTAGCTCTTGGCCTGTACGGCTTCGCGGTAATGGTTACCGAAACGCAGGGTGTGGATCACGGCCGAGGCATGTTCGATCTCACCGTCGGCGCCCACTACCGCAGCCTTGCCGTAGGCTTCGATCTTGTCGGCACCGCCAATGGCGGCGGTCAGGCGCTCGACCATCAGGGCACCGAGTTCGGAGCTGTGCGCGCGGATTTCCGGCTTGAGGTCTTCGACGAAGCCGCGACCGGCCCATGGGTTCTTGATCACCACGGCGAGGCCGACCATGGTCACCGGCTTGTCAGTGGCCTTGCCGCCTTCGATGAGGGTTTCTTCGGAGTAAGTGACGATCTTGCGGATTTCAAAGCTCATGGGGGCTCCTGATAATGGTTTCTGTCTTATGGTATACCATAATACTAGTCGTGTTCCTGCCTGGGCGCAATGAGGCTGCGGGTCTTTGCCAAGGCAGGCTGCAAGGGAACGGGCACACCCTCATCCGCTTGCAGCCCGTGGCTGCCTTCAGGCGAAGGCGGGCATGACTTCGTTGATGAACAGCTCCAGCGACTTGCGTTTCTCGGCATGGGGGAGGCTGTTGTCGCACCAGAAGCTGAACTCGTCCACGCCCAATTCCTGGTAGTAGCGGATGCGCGCGATGATTTCTTCCGGCGTACCGATCATGGTGTTCTTGCGGATATTGTCCAGCTCGAAGGCCGGGACTTCGGCGAACTTCGACTCCGGGCTCGGCTCCAGGAAGCCGTCGACCGGGGTGGTCTTGTTGCCGAACCAGGCATCGAAGGTGCGATAGAAGCGCGAGATGGCCTGGGCCCCCACTTTCCAGCCGTCCGGATCGGCCGGACTGTGCACGTGGGTGTGGCGCAGCACCATCAGTTGCGGCCGCGGCACCTCTGGGTTGTTGTCCAGTGCGGCCTGGAACTTGTTCTTCAGGTCCAGCACTTCTTCGTCACCCTTCATCAGCGGCGTGACCATGACATTGCAGCCATGCTTGACAGCGAAATTGTGCGAATCAGGATCGCGCGCAGCGATCCACATCGGCGGCATGCCCTGCTGAACCGGCTTGGGCACGCTGGTGGAGGTCGGGAAGTTGTAGACCTCGCCCTCATGGGCATAGTCGCCCTGCCACAGGGCTCGCACGGCCGGCACCATTTCGCGTAGCGCCTTGCCACCCTCGGTGGCAGGCATGCCAGCGGCCATGCGGTCGAATTCGAACTGATAGGCACCGCGCGCCAGGCCCACTTCCATACGTCCGTTGCTGATGACATCCAGTAGCGCGCACTCGCCGGCCACGCGGATCGGGTTCCAGAACGGCGCGATGATGGTGCCAGCGCCCAGGCGAATGGTCTCGGTGCGTGCCGCAAGGTAGGCCAGCAGAGGCATCGGGCTGGGAGAAATGGTGTATTCCATGGCGTGGTGTTCGCCGATCCACACGGTGCCGAAACCACCGCGTTCGGCCATCAGGGTCAGCTCGGTCAGATCCTCGAACAGCTGGCGATGGCTGACCTGGTCATCCCAACGTTCCATGTGCACGAACAGCGAAAATTTCATGGGTGTTCCTCGAAGCAGGTGATTGTCGTCTGCCGGCAGTGCGCTGCGCAGGCTGGCTGTGCGGCGACCTGCGTTGGCAGGGGCTCAGGCGAATGCAGGCAGGCTGGCCATCTTGCCGCGGCAATAGACCATGGGGCTGGGGGCGTCGTCGGGCACGATCAGGTTGTGCACCTTGCCGACCATGATGGCGTGATCACCTCCTTCGTATTCGCGCCATAGCTCGCACTCGATGATGGCGGTCGCACCGGCCAGCAATGGATTGCCCAGTGCACTGAGGCTCCACTGCAGGCCCTCGGCCTTGTCCTTGCCTTTTTTCGCGAAGGCATAAGCTTCGGCCTGCTGCTCACCGGACAACAGGTGGATGGCGAAGCGCTTCTGCTTGATCAGCACAGGGTAGGAATCAGAGCTGTAGTTGGGGCAGAACAGCACCAGAGGCGGTTCCATCGACAGGGAGGAAAAGGCGCTGGCAGTGAGGCCGACGACCGAACCGTCGTCGTCCAGGGTGGTGATGACGGTGACGCCGGAAGGGAAGGAGCCCAGGACGTGCTTGTAGAGGGTTGCGTCGATCATGGCGTTACCTCGATGGGGCGTGCGGTGGTCCGCGGTTTTTATCGTTGGTGTGTCTGATGGTATACCGTAATACATATATTGCAAGCGAATTTTTCTGGGTCATTGCCGTTGCGACGAATGGTGAAGGCCCCGGATTCATTGGCCTGGAAGTGACTTCACAAGGTTGGAACTGACGCACTGAGCAGATCAGATGACCCTTGAAAGGGCAGCGCAGAGTTGTCAAAAGCTTGGAATACCATAATATGGTCTTCAGCTGAGAGGCCGCCTCGAGCGGTTTCCTTACAACGATAAAAACGTCCTTTCGAGCTGAAATCCTATGTCCCAACCGTCTTCGCAACACCAGTTTGTCGAGAATCACACGGTCGATCATGTTCCCCCGTCCGAGCGCCATGGGAAGGCGCGCGACCTGTTCACCCTCTGGTTCAGCACCAACATCGCGCCACTGCCGATCGTCACCGGCGCGATGGTGGTCCAGGTGTTTCACCTGAACCTGGTGTGGGGGCTGGTCGCCATCGTGATGGGGCATCTGCTGGGCGGCATCGTCATCGCCCTGGCCTCGGCGCAGGGACCGCAGCTGGGCATTCCGCAAATGGTCCAGAGCAGGGGGCAGTTCGGGCGCTACGGTGCCTTGCTGATCGTGTTCTTCACGGCCTTGATCTATGTCGGCTTCTTCATTTCCAACATCGTGCTGGCGGGCAAGTCGATCCACGGCATCGCGCCGAGCGTGCCGATGCCCACGGCGATCATCATCGGCGCCCTGAGCGCCACGGCCATCGGGGTGATCGGCTATCGCTTCATTCACAGCCTGAACCGTCTCGGCACCTGGGTCATGGGTTCGGCGCTGCTGGCCGGGTTCATCATGATGTTCACCCAGCCGTTGCCGGCCGATTTCTTCGATCGCGGCGCGTTCAACCTGTCGGGCTTCATCGCGACGGTTTCGCTGGGCATCATCTGGCAGATCAGTTTCTCGCCCTACACCTCGGACTATTCGCGCTACCTGCCGAAGGAAATCGGTATCGCCAAGCCCTTCTGGGCCACCTACTTCGGTGCGACCCTGGGCACCATCCTGTGCTTCAGCTTCGGTGCGGTGGCCGTGCTGTGCGTACCTGAAGGCACCGATGCCATGGATGCGGTGAAGCAGGCGACCGGCTGGCTAGGCCCGATCCTGATGGTGCTGTTCCTGCTCAATATCGTCAGCCACAACGCCCTGAATCTGTATGGCGCAGTGCTGTCGATCGTCACCTCGATCCAGACATTCTTCGCCCACTGGACGCCGAGCGTGCGGGTGCGAGTGGTGCTGGCGTCGATCATCCTGCTGGGCTGCGCACTGGTCGCGCTCAATGCCTCTGCCGGATTCATCGGCCAGTTCATCGGCCTGATCCTGGCGCTGCTGCTGGTGCTGGTGCCCTGGGCATCGATCAACCTGGTGGACTTCTACCTGATCAAGAAAGGTGACTACGACATCGCCTCGTTCTTCCGCGCAGACGGCGGCATCTACGGGCGTTACAACCACCATGCCATCGTCGCCTATGTGTGCGGGATCCTGGTGCAACTGCCGTTCGCCAACACGGCGCTGTACGTCGGGCCGTATTCGAACCTCGTCGAAGGCGCCGACTTGTCCTGGCTGTTCGGCCTGATGGTCACGGTGCCGCTGTACTACTGCCTGGCGACACGTGGCCAGCCGGTGAAGGCGGGCAGGGCGGTTACCCTCAACGACTGACCCGGCGGCCCTGCTGCCGGGCGTGAATACGATCCAGGCACAAGGCCCCTCACCTCGCGGTGTCAGGCTAACTGCCGGCTCGCGCTGAGCCGGCCTGGGCCAGCAGGCCCCAGGTCCTGCTTGTTTACACCTTGAACTGCGCCACCATGCCATTGAGTTCCACGGCCAGACGCGACAGATCCTGGGCGGCTGCGCTGGTCTGGTTGGCACCCGCCGAGGTCTGCATGGCCAGGTCGCGGATGTTTACCAGGTTGCGGTCCACTTCCCGGGCCACCTGGGCTTGCTGTTCCGAGGCGCTGGCGATGACCAGGTTGCGCTGGTTGATCGCAGCGATGGCCTCGGCGATCAGCTCCAGGGCTTGACCGGCGGCCTGGGCCACTTCCAGCGTGCCGCTGGCGCGACCCTGGCTGGTGTGCATCGCACCGACCGCGCGCTCGGTGCCGGTCTGGATGCCCCCGATCATCTGTTCGATTTCCGCCGTGGACTGCTGGGTGCGGTGCGCCAATGCACGCACCTCGTCGGCCACCACGGCAAAACCGCGCCCGGCCTCGCCCGCGCGCGCCGCCTCGATGGCGGCGTTGAGGGCCAGCAGATTGGTTTGCCCGGCAATCGAGCCGATCACATCCAGCACCCGGCTGATCTCGTTGGCACTGCTGGCCAAGGCTTCGATCTCGGCGGACGTGCCGGTGACGTCCTCCACCAGATGCCGGATCGAACTCAAGGCCTGGTTGACCTGATCACGACCGTCGCGGGTGGTCTGGTCGGCACCCTTGGAGGCGTCGGCGGTACTGACCGCATTGTTCGCCACCTCCTCGACCGCTGCCGTCATCTGGTTGACGGCCGTGGCGGCCTGATCGATTTCGGCGCTTTGCTGGTGCAAGCCTCGGCTGGTGTCCTCGGTGACGGTATGCAGCTCTTCGGAAGCCGAGGCCAGTTGGTCCGAGGACGCCGCGATCTGACGAAGGGTGTCTCTCAGGCTCTGCTGCATGCGGCTGAGCGCCCTGAGCAGCAAGGCAGGCTCGTCGCGACCGACGATATGGATGTCCTGGGTCAGGTCGCCGGTGGCCACGCGTTCGGCGACCCGCACCGCTTCGCCCAACGGCATGACGATGCTGCGGGTGAGCAGTGCGGCGATCGCCGCCAGGGCGATGAGGATGATCATCAGGGAAGCGACGAGCAGCATGAAGGCTTCGTCATAGGTGTCGCTGCTGCGCTGGGAGGCTTCGTCCGCGCCGTTGGCGTTGTAGCTCATCAGCTCGCCCAGGGCCGTCATCATGCTGTCGGCATAGTCGGCCAGCGGCCCGTTGATTGCGCGCCTGGCGCCGTCGATATCGCCGGCACCAGCGGCCTCGCGCGTGGTTTTCTGCAGGCTGTGGTAGCGCTCGGCCGACTGGGTGAAGGCGGTGAACAGTGCGCGGTCTTTCTGCTCCACGATGGTGGCTTCGTAACGTTTGATCCCCTCTTCGAGCGTCTGGTTGATCTCGCCGATGCGCGACAGGGTAGCCTGGCGCTTGGCGGGGTCGTCCTCGAGAACGCTGCGCAGGGTGAGGGCGCGCGCGCGGCCCAGGTTCGTGCTGATTTCGTTCAGCGCGATGATCGCCGGCATCCAGGTGACCCGCACTTCATCGGTGGCGCTGTCCATACGCTTGGTCTCGTACAGGGCGAGCAGGCCCATGATGAGCACCAGAATGCCCAGCAGTGCGAAGATGCACGCTGCCCGTAGACCGATCTTCATGTTCCTCAACTGCATGGCACTTCTCCTTGAATGCAGCATGCAGGTCTACGGCAGCAGGATCGTCGCCGGACCGGCGCAACTCATCTGACAGCCCGATGACCTGCGGCAAAGTATGCGTTCATCAATCTGTGTAGGATTTTTTTGGCGTCAATAATGCCACGGTGCCACATTTCCCGACCACAGGTTCTATGTAAAAACTATTACAGGCTGGTCTGCCGTTTTCTGACGAAACCCTTAAGTTTTGTGTTTTGCATGACCAGTGAGCCTCGTCTCGCCCGATCCAAGCTGATCCCTGTACGGCGCTCGTGTCCATCCCTGGGCTGGAGCTTTTCGTGCCTCTTGCCATTCCCTCTACAGGATGGAGCCGTTATGGTGCCTGGACATGTCCGACCCTGGCGCGAACGAGTCCATGACTGCACCCTGTTCTTCATCATCTATCGCTTCCCCCTCCATCAGTTCGAGCCTGGTGACCTTGCTGGCGTTCTGCTGTGGCGCGATCGTCGCCAATCTGTATTACGCGCAACCGCTCATCGGCTTGATCGCCCCGGACCTTGGCCTGTCGCCCAAGACAGCCAGCTTGATCGTTTCCCTCACCCAGGCCGGCTATGCGGTGGGGTTGCTCCTGCTGGTGCCACTGGCCGATATTTTCGAGAACCGCCGCCTGGTGATCGCCACCGTCCTGCTGGCCTGTGTCGGTCTGGCGCTGGCCAGCAGCAGTGGCCAAGGCCAAGGGCAGATTTTCCTGGGCTACGCCTTGCTGATCGGCTTCAGTTCCGTTGCGGTACAGATGCTCATTCCACTGGCCGCGAACCTCGCGCCCGAAAGCCAGCGGGGACGGGTGGTGGGCAATATCATGGGTGGCCTGTTGTTGGGCATTCTGCTGGCGCGCCCTGCCGCCAGCCTCATCGCCGACCATTTCGGCTGGCGCATGGTGTTCGTCGTGGCGGCGGCATTGATGGGGGCGATGGTGGTGTTGCTGGCCTTGACCCTGCCGCGCCGGGTGCCGGAGCACAAGGCGAGTTACCCTGCACTGATGGCCTCACTGGTGGGCATGCTGCGGCGTTATCCGACGCTGCGCCAGCGCGCGCTGTACCAGGCGCTGATGTTCGGCGCGTTCAGTCTGTACTGGACGGCTGTACCTTTGGCGTTGGCAGATGAGCATGGCCTCACGCAGAGCCAGATCGCCGTGTTCGCCCTGATCGGTGCCATGGGGCGATTGCCGCACCCGTGGCCGGGCGTCTGGCCGATGCCGGACATGCGCGGCTGGCCACTGTAGCGGCCTTGGTACTGGCTCCGCTGTCTTTGTTGTTTGGATTGACCGAGCCTGGCACCAGTGTGGTAGGGCTGGCGCTCACGGGCGTGCTGATGGATTTCGCCGTGCAGATGAACATGGTGATCGGCCAGCGCGAGGTCTATGCACTGGACCCGATCAGCCGCGGCCGGCTCAACGCGTTGTACATGACCAGTATCTTCGTCGGTGGAGCGCTGGGCTCGGCGGTGGCCAGCGGCCTGTATGCCAGTCACGGCTGGGAGAGCGTGGCGATGGTCGCGGCAGCGTTGCCAGGCCTGGCGCTGGTGGTCTACTTGATCAGCGCACGGCGCGTCTAGTTGCGACACTGCTCGAGCCGCCGCCAGGCGCGCCGCCGTGGTCCATCGCTTCACCAGGCCTGCAACCGCACGATGCTGCCGCGGCCTGTCGAGCGGCAGGGCAGGCCTTTGCGGTCAACCCTCGGCTTGCATCCGATCGATCAAGGCCCACAGGCGAGGATCGTCGTAGTCATCGATCACCAGTCCGGCCCCGGCCTGCAGCAGGCGCTGCGCCGGCTGTGTTGTGGCCAGGGCGACGGTGAAGATGCCGGCGTCCACCGCGGCTTTCACACCGGGCAACGAGTCCTCGAAGGCCAGGGCTCGCTGGGCCTGGGCCGACAGTCGCTGCAATCCGGTCAGGTAGGGCAGGGGATCGGGTTTGGGCCTGGCCAGCTCGTCGGCCACCAGCACGTGGTCGAAACGCTCGGAAACGCCCAGGGCCTTGAGCATGTGTTCGGCATTGAGTCGCGGCGCGTTGGTGACCACGCACATGCCGATGCGCTGTTGCTCGCCGTACGCCAGCAGGCGAAGCAGGCCTGGCATCGGCTCCAGCCGAGGAGACAGCTCGCGGAACAAGGCTTCCTTGCGCTCGGCGAGGGCCTGGCACTGGTCCGCACTCGCCTGGGGGAACAGCTCCTTGAACAGCAGGCCGTTGGAGCGTCCGCTGATCTGTTCGTCGAATTGCGCCTGGGTCAGCTCGCGGCCGTCATGGTCGTGCAGCAGCGTGCGAAAGGCCTGCAAGTGCAAGGTGTCGGTGTCGGTCAAGGTTCCATCGAGGTCGAACAGCAGGGCGGTCAGCATCGGGCATCCTGGCAAGTGAAGAAACAATTCAGCGGTCATCATAACCAATGGGGCGACGAAGGGGGCTGTTCAGTTTTTCACTAAAAGAGTACAAATGTGCTCCATGAACTCATTGACCCCCAAACGCCGTGCGATCCTCGACTTCATCCGTCAGCGCATCGCCGATCACAGCCAGCCCCCGAGCCTGGCGGATATCGCCGAGCGCTTCGCTTTCGCCTCGCGCAGCGTGGCCCGCAAGCACATCACCGCCCTGCAGCAGGCCGGCTTCATCGAAGTCACGCCCAACCAGGCGCGGGGCATCCGTTTGGTTCAAGCCGTGCGGCGACCCGAGTGGCTGGAACTGCCGGTGCTCGGTCGGGTCGCCGCAGGCGCACCCATCGGGCCGGACCTGGACATCCACGAACACGTGTTCATCGATCCCAGCCTGTTCGGCCGCCTGCCCGACTACCTGCTCAAGGTGCGGGGTGACTCGATGATCGGCGACGGTATTCTGGACGGCGATCTGGTCGGCATTCTCCAGCAGGCCGATGCCCGTGACGGGCAGATCGTGGTCGCGCGACTGGACGGCGAAGTCACGATCAAGCGCCTGGAACGCGTCCCCGGTGGATACCGCTTGCTCGCGCGAAATCCGGCCTATCTACCCATCGAAGTGGGTCCCCAGCACGAGTTCTTCATCGAAGGCGTGTTCTGTGGCCTGCTGAGGCGTGACTGATGGGCGCAGTCGTCGATCTGGACGGGCTGCTGGACCAGCGGCATGTCTGGCGTGGGCGCCAGGCGCAACCTCGCAGCCTGGGTTTGCAGCCCACCGGCCATGTTGCCCTGGATGCCCGATTGCCCGAAGGTGGGTGGCCTGCAGCCGCGCTGAGCGAGCTGCTCCTGGCCAGCCCCGGTTGCGGCGAGCTCCAGTTGCTGTGGCCGACGCTGGCTCGATTGACTGGTGAAGGCAACCGGGTGGTGCTGGTATCACCGCCGTTCATTGCCTTCCCCCCCGCCTGGGAGGCTGCGGGCATCGACCTGCGTTGGCTGGTACAGGTCCAGGCCCGGCCGGACGAGACACTCTGGGCGGCCGAGCAATGCCTGCGTTCGGGCAGCTGTGCAGCCGTGCTCTGCTGGCCGGAGCGCGCAGACGATCGCGCGCTGCGCCGCCTGCAGGTGGCCGCCGAAACCGGTGAGGCCATGGCATTTGCCTGCCGCCCTCAGCCTGCGGCGCTCAATCCGTCGCCTGCCGCCTTGCGGATCGCCATCGATACGCGCCCTGCCCAGTGGCGGGTGCTCAAGTGTCGTGGCGGGCTGGTGCCCGCAGCGCCGATCTGCGCGCCCGCACGAGGGTGATGGCACATGCTCTGGGCCTGCATCCTGCTGCCGCAACTGGCGCTGGACACCGTGTTGCGGGGTCGGGACGATGCCGATTCGCCCCTGGTGGTACTGTCCGGCCCTGCACAGCGCCGAGTGCTGCAGGCCGTCAATGCCGCCGCGGCGCAGTTGGGTCTGCGCGCGGGGCAGACCCTCACGGCTGCACGGGCCTTGGCCGAGGGCTTCACCTGTGTGGAAGTCGAAGCGGCGCGCATCGAGCAGGTTGAGCAGTTGCTCGCTGCCTGGGCCTATCGCTTCAGCGCTCAGGTGAGCCTGCACTATCCCCGTGCGGTGTTGCTGGAAGTCGGTTCGAGCCTGCAACTGTTCGGTCCCTGGCCACGCTTCGAAGCGCGTTTGCGTGAAGAGCTCAAAGCCCTGGGACTGCGTCACCGCATCGTGCTGGCGAGCAACCCAGTGGCTGCCCGCATGCTCGCCAATGGCCATGATGGTCTGGCTTCGACCTGTCCCGAGCAGACCCGCGAACTGCTGGCGAACATGCCGCTGGATCGCATCGGCCTGCCCGTCGAGGCGGCGCAGGCGTTGGCGCGCATGGGGCTGCGCAGGCTCGGCGAAATGCTCGCCTTGCCCCGCGATACCCTGGCCCGACGTTTCCCGGCCACTGTGCAGTTGCATGTGGATCGATTGCTTGGCCTGCGCAGTCAGGGCCTGGACTTCTACCAGCCCCCCGACCGTTTCGAGTCGCGCCTGGAGCTCAATTTCGATGTGCAATCGCATCAGGCGCTGCTATTTCCACTGCGTCGCCTGATCAACGACCTCGCGGCGTTTCTGGCCGGGCGCGATTGTGGTGTGCAAAGCTTCGAGCTCCACCTGGAGCACGTGGAGGTGGCCGACACGGTGCTCAGGGTCGGCCTGCTGGCGGCCGAGCGTGAGGCCGCCCTGCTGTTCGAGCTTGCCCGTGGGCGCCTGGAGCCCCTGCGTATTCCTGCGCCGGTGCGTAACCTGCGACTGCTGGCCGACGACCTGCCGCCCTTCGTCCCGCAACACCGCGCGCTGTTCGATCCTCGCGCGCAGCAGGCCCAGCCCTGGGAGCAACTGCGCGAGCGGTTGCGTGCGCGCTTGGGCGAGGGCTCGGTCACGGGGCTATACGCGGTGGCCGATCATCGACCTGAGCAGGCCTGGCTAGCCGAGGAACGCCGTGCGGCAACCCCTCTGCCAGTGCTGCCGGGCAGCCGCCCCGGCTGGCTGCTGGCCCAACCCCAGGCCCTGCCCGAGGGCGGGCTGCACTGGCTGGGGCAGGCCGAGCGAATCGAGTCGGGCTGGTGGGACGGGGGTGATGTGCGCCGTGACTACTACCGCATCGAAACCCGCGAGGGCCTGCGCGGTTGGGCCTACCGCGACCTGGCCGAGCCCGGACACTTGTGGCTGCACGGGTGGTTCGCATGAGCGCGCCCGACTATGCCGAGCTGCATTGCCTGTCCAACTTCAGTTTCCAGCGTGGGGCCTCGAGTGCTGACGAGTTGTTTCGTCGGGCCCGTGAACAGGGCTACCAGGCTTTGGCGATCACCGACGAATGCACCCTGGCGGGGATCGTAAGGGCCTGGCAGGCGGCCCAGGCGCATGGGGTGCGGTTGATCGTCGGCAGTGAGGTTCAGGTGCAGGACGGTCCTCGCCTGGTGCTGTTGGTCGAATGCCTGCGCGGGTATCAAAGCCTCTGCGCGCTGATCACGCAGGCCCGGCGCCGGGCCGAAAAGGGCGATTACCGGTTGCTGCGCGAGGACGTCCAGACCCACGCCGAAGGTTTGCTGGCCCTGTGGGTCGCCGAGGACGGCGACGAGCCGGTTGATTGCGACTGGTTGCAGACCTTGTTCGAGGGGCGCCTGTGGCTGGCGGTGCACCTTCACCGCGGCCCTGACGACCAGCAGCGCCTGCACCGCCTCACGCTGCTGGCCAAGGACCTGCATCTGCCTTTGGTAGCCTGTGGCGACGTGCACATGCATGTGCGCGGGCGCCGTGCGCTTCAGGACTGCATGACCGCCATCCGCAATCATTGCACCGTCGCCGAGGCCGGTGGTCATCTATACGCCAATGGCGAGCGCCATTTGCGCAGCCGCGAGCAACTGGCCGAACTGTACCGCGCGCCGTTGCTGGCAGAAACCCTGACCATCTCCCGGCGCTGTCGCTTCGAACTGAGCGAGCTCAAGTACCAGTATCCCCGCGAACTGGTTCCCGAAGGGCATACGCCGGCCAGTTGGTTGCGTCACCTGTGCCATCAGGGTGTGCCTGGGCGCTGGCCGCAGGGTGCCGGTGAACAGGTCCATCTGGCACTGGAGCGCGAACTGTCCCTGATTCAGGAACTGGCCTACGAAAGCTACTTCCTCACCGTCCACGACATCGTCGATTTTGCCCGTCGCCAAGGCATTCTGTGCCAGGGGCGAGGCTCGGCGGCCAACTCGGTGGTGTGCTTCGTGCTCGGCATCACCGAGCTCGATCCGCTTCGCCATCACCTGTTGTTCGAGCGCTTCCTGTCCCGTGAGCGTAACGAGCCGCCGGATATCGACGTGGATTTCGAGCATGACCGCCGCGAGGAGGTCATCCAGTACGTGTTCCGCCGCTATGGGCGGCACCGCGCCGCACTCACCGCAGTGGTCAGTACCTACCACGCTGCCGGCGCGGTGCGCGACGTGGCGCGAGTGCTGGGCCTGCCGGCCGATCAGATCGATGCTCTGGCCCAGTGCTGTGGGCGCTGGAGCGACCGCATTCCCGATGCGTCGCGGCTGGCGGAGGCGGGTTTCGAGGCGCAGAGCCCAGAACTGCGACGTATCCTCGTGCTGGCAGGCGAGCTGATCGGCTTTCCTCGACACCTGTCCCAGCATCCCGGTGGGTTCGTGATCAGCGAACAGCCGCTCGACCGGCTGGTGCCGGTGGAGAACGCGGCCATGCCCGAGCGCACGGTGATCCAGTGGGACAAGGACGACCTGGACATGGTCGGCCTGCTCAAGGTCGATGTGCTCGCCCTGGGTATGCTCAGCGCCCTGCGCCGCTGTTTCGATCTGCTCAGGCAGCATCGCGGTCGCGAGCTCACCCTGGCCAGCATCCCCCAGGAAGATCCGGACACCTACGAGATGATCAGCCGCGCCGATACCATGGGCGTCTTCCAGATCGAATCGCGGGCGCAGATGGCGATGCTGCCCCGCTTGCAGCCGCGGACCTTCTACGACCTGGTGATCGAGGTGGCCATCGTGCGGCCCGGCCCGATCCAGGGTGACATGGTCCACCCCTACCTGCGCCGGCGCCTGGGCATCGAGCCGATCAGCTATCCCTCGGAAAAACTCGAGGCGGTGTTCAAACGTACCTTGGGCGTGCCACTGTTCCAGGAGCAGGTGATGGAGCTCGCCATGGTCGCTGCCGACTACACACCCGGCGAGGCTGACCAGCTACGGCGCAGCATGGCAGCCTGGAAACGCCATGGAGGCCTGGAGCCGCATCGTGTACGTCTGCTCGAAGGCATGTTGCGCAACGGCTACGAAGTGGCGTTCGCCGAGCGTATCTTCGAGCAGATCAAGGGCTTTGGCAGCTACGGCTTTCCGGAGTCCCACGCCGCCAGTTTCGCCTTGTTGTGTTATGCCAGCAGTTGGCTCAAATGCCATGAGCCGGCGATCTTCACCTGTGCCCTGGTCAATAGCTGGCCCATGGGCTTCTACAGTCCCGACCAGTTGTTGCAGCACGCCCGTCGCCAAGGGATCGAGGTGCGCCCGGTGGATGTCTTCCACAGCGTCTGGGACTGCACGCTGGAGTCCAGGTCCGACGGCACACTGGCCATCCGCTTGGGGTTGCGACAGATCCAGGGCTTCAACGAGGCAGATGCCCGCCGAGTCGAGCAGGCGCGTGAGTACCGTGCCTGGAGCGATGTCGAGGATCTGTGTCTGCGGGCTGGCCTGGACAGCCGTGCCAGGGCCCGATTGGCCGATGCCGGGGCGCTGCGGGGTCTGGCCCGGGATCGGCATCAAGCGCGTTGGCAAGTGGCGGCAGTGCAGACGCAACTGCCACTGTTCGCAGCTCTGGGGCGCGAAGCCGAGGTGGCGGTGACGCTACCTGCGCCTACCGTGGCCGAGGATGTCTTCGCCGACTATGCAACGCTTGGCACGACCCTGGGTCCGCACCCGTTGAGCCTGCTGCGCGCGCGGCTCAGAGCCTTGGGGTGTCGCAGCTCGGCGGAACTGGAAGTGCTGGAGCACGGTGACGAAACCACCGTGGCCGGTATCGTGGTGGGCCGTCAGCGTCCGCAGACGGCCAGCGGGGTGACGTTCGTCACTTTGGAGGACGAGCATGGCCTGCTCAATGTGGTGGTCTGGCGCTCACTCGCCGAGCGCCAGCGAGCCGTGTTGGTGGGTGCCCGGTTGATGAGGGTGCGCGGGCGGCTGGAGCGGGAAAAGGGCGTTCGGCACCTGCTCGCCAAACGCCTCGAGGATTTCAGTGGTCTGCTGGAGGGACTCGAAGTCAGAAGCCGGGATTTTCATTGAAGGGATCGGCTTCAGGGCATGCGCAGAACGCTTAGTGGCGAGGAGTCCAGTGCCCGTCGCGTACCGAATACGGCCGCGCCGCCTACCAGCACAGCGCCTATCACCGGTAGCGCCAGCAGCCAGGGGTGCGGAGCCCAGGCGAGCGCGAACGCGTAGCGATACAGCGCCCAGGTGACCAGCTCGCATCCCAGCGCCGCCAACAGCCCGCTGGCAGCGCCAAGCAAGCCGAATTCGATGCGGCGGGTCTTGATCAGCAATGCGCGTCGGGCACCCAGCGCGCGTAACAGCGCGCCTTGTCGGATGCGTTCGTCCAGGGTCGACTGCAATCCGGCGAACAGCACCGTGACGCCTGCGGCCAGGACGAACAACAACACATATTCCACGGCCAGCGTCACCTGGGCGAGGATGCTGCGCAACTGCTCGAGCAAGGCGTCGACCTGAAGAATGGTCACGGCGGGAAAGGCACGGGACAGTCCGACCGTGTCACGATCGTGTCCTGGTGCAAGATAGAAGCTGGTCAGGTAAGTGCTCGGCAATCCTTGCAGTGTGCCCGGCTGGAAGATCATGTAGAAGTTAGGTTGCAGGCTGTCCCAATGAACGCTGCGCAGACTGCTGATCCGAGCCTGATGTTGTTCTCCGGCGATGTCGAAGGTGAGCACGTCGTCGAGTCCGACGCCGAGGCTCGCGGCCAGCTCCGCCTCCACCGATACCGCGACGGGGCCCCCGTCGGCCGGGCTCGCTTGCCACCAGGTGCCTGCCGTGAGGCTGTTGCCCTGAGGCAGTTCGGCGGACCAGGTGAGGCTCAGGTCGCGCTGCACTGCCCGCTCTCCGGCAGACTCCTTGCTGACCCGTTCCTGTACCGGCTGCCCGTTGATCTGCGTGAGCCGACCTGGCATCACCGGATACAGCGGTGCCGACGTGGCACCGAGTTCGCTCAGGCGCTGGGCAAAGGACTCACGGTCTGCCGGCAGGATATTCAGGGCGAAATGGTTGGGCGCATCCTTGGGCAACTGGGCCTGCCAGTTGTCCAGCAGCTCGCCACGCAGCAGCGCGACCAGCGCCATGGCCATGAGTATCAGGCCAAACGCCAGGGCCTGCCCGGCCGCGGCTACCGGGCGGCGCAGCAGTTGGCCCAGGCCCAGCCGCCAGGGCAGGGGAGCGCGGGCCAGTGAGCGGCGCAGGCTGCGCAGCCCGAACAACAGCAAGCCGCCGAACACGCTTGCGGCAACCAGGCCTGCGCCAAGCAGCGCGAACGTGAGCAGCAGGTCCAGGCTCAGGCGCCACATGATCAGACCAAGCGCGAGCAACGCGGCGCCGTAGACCAGCCAACTGCCAGGCGGCGTGGGCATCAGGTCGCGACGCAGCACACGCAAGGGAGGTACGCGACCCAGTGCCGCCAGCGGCGGCAGGGCGAACCCGGCCAGGGCGACCAGTCCGGTGGCGATGCCCGCCAGCGCCGGTGCGAGCCCTCCGGGCGGCACCGTGCTCGGCAGCAAGCCTTGCAACAGGCCGAACAGGCCCAATTGTGCCAGCCAGCCCACCAGGGCCCCCATCAGCGCGGCCAGCATCCCGAGCATCGCCAGTTGCAGCGCGTACAGGCCCAGCGCTTGCCGGCGCGACAGGCCCAGGCAGCGCAGCAGTGCGCTGGCGTCCAGGCGGCGGGCCGCGTAGCGGCTGGCCGAGAGTGCCACGGCCACGCCCGCCAGCAGCACGGCCACCAGGCTGGCCAGGTTCAGGTAGCGTTCGGCACGACCCAAGGCTCCGCCGATCTGGCGATTGCCGTCACGGGTATCGAGCAGTCGCTGATTGGCCGCCAGATGCGGCTCGATAGCCTGGCGATAGCTGGCCAGCGCGTCGGTGTCGCCCCGCCACAGATCCCGGTAGGTGACGCGACTGCCCGGCTGGATCACCCCCGTGGCTTGCAGGTCGTCGCTGTTGATCAATACGCGCGGGGTCAGGCTGTAGAAGCTGCCGCCGCGGTCTGGCTCATAGGTCAGCACGCGCGTCATGCGCAACGTCTGCCTACCTACATCGATGCTGTCGCCCAGCGACAGGTCCAGCGCCGCCAGCAGTCGACCCTCCACCCATGCCTCGCCAGGGGCGGGCTGGCCACCCGGGCTGTCGACCTCGTCGAGGGTGGCCTTGCTGCGCAACTCCCCGCGCAGCGGGTACGCACCGTCCACGGCCTTGATGCTCGACAGCTGGATCCCGGCATCGGCGGCCACCACACTGCTGAACTCCACCACCCGGGCGTGGGCCAGTCCCCGTGCAGTCCCGGCCTCGATCTGCTCGGCGCGTGCAGGCGAGGAACCTTGCAGTACCAGGTCGGCCGCCAGGAACTCGCTGGCCCGCAGGTGCATGGCACCATTGAGACGGGCGCCGAAGTAGCCGATGGCGGTGCTCGAGGCCACCGCTACCAGCACCGCGAGGAACAGCACGCGCACTTCGCCAGCGCGGGCATCGCGCAGCAGCTGGCGCAGCGCCAGGGTAAACAGGCGTGCAAACGGCAGACGCTTCATCAGGCCTCCTGGGCCGCGACGACGCGACCCGCATCCAGGCGGATCTGGCGCCGGCAACGCTGTGCGAGGCGCTCGTCATGGGTGACCAGCACCAGCGTGGTGCCGCGTTCGCGGTTCAGTTCGAACAACAGGTCGCTGATGCGTGCTCCGGTCTGGCTGTCAAGGTTGCCAGTGGGTTCGTCGGCGAACAGCACCGAGGGCTGTGCGGCAAAGGCCCTGGCGAGCGCCACGCGCTGCTGTTCACCGCCTGAAAGCTGGCGCGGGGTGTGGCTCAAGCGCTGGCCCAGGCCGACACGCTCGAGCAATGCCCGCGCCTGTTCCCGAGCATCGCGACGACCTTCCAGTTCCAGAGGTAGCATCACGTTTTCCAGGGCGTTGAGACTGTCGAGCAACTGGAAAGACTGAAACACGAAGCCCACGTGCTCGGCGCGAACCTGCGCACGCTGGTCCTCGTCCAGCGCCCCCAGATCCGCGCCGGCGAGCAGCACGTTGCCACCGCTGGGGCGGTCGAGGCCGGCGAGCAATCCGAGCAGCGTCGACTTGCCGGAGCCGGAGGCGCCGACGATGGCCAGGCTGTCGCCGCGGCCCAGATCCAGGGTCAGCGGATGGAGGATGGTCAGCTCGCCTTCCTCGCTGGTGACCACTTTGCTAAGGTGCTGCGCAACGAGAATGCTGGGAACCATGGAGAAATCCGATGCGAATGACGTGGTTGAGTGCCGGTCTGGTGCTGTTTTTCATGGCCCAGAGCGCCGTGGCGGGTACCGTACTGATCGTGGGTGATAGTATCAGCGCCGGTTTTGGCCTGGATACCCGCCAGGGCTGGGTAGCGCTCCTGCAGCAACGCCTGCGCGAGAAGGGTTTTGACGACCAGGTGGTCAACGCCTCGATCAGTGGCGATACCAGTGCGGGAGGCCAGGCGCGGCTGCCGGCGCTGCTTGCAGCGCATACGCCGGACCTCGTGGTGCTCGAGCTGGGGGGTAACGACGGGCTGCGAGGTCAACCGCCTGGGCAATTGCAACAAAATCTTGCTTCGATGATCGAGCGCTCCCAGGCTGCCGGTGCCAAGGTGGTACTGCTGGGCATGCGCCTGCCACCCAATTACGGCGTGCGTTACACCACGGCCTTCGCCCAGGTCTACCAAACCCTTTCCAGAGATCGCAACGTGCCTTTGGTGCCCTTCTTTCTCGAAGGGGTGGGCGGCGTGCCGGAGCTGATGCAGGCCGACGGCATCCATCCGGCCCAGGGCGCTCAGCAGCGTCTGCTCGACAATGCCTGGCCGACCATCGAAGCCTCGCTGTGACGCTTTCAACGTCCATCGCTTTCGGCTAAGGTTGCGCCCCCCGTTTCGAGTGCCACCAATGCCGCGCCCCGCCTGGTCCCTTTACGCCTATCAATCGATCGAGCCGGACGAACAGCTCGATCTGTTCGCCTGCCAGCAAGTGCGTATCCATCTGGCGGCACGCCAGCTCGAATTGGGCGCTCCGGTGGATCGCACGCTGTGCGGGGGGCTGCTGCCCGCGCAGCCGCGCTGGTCGTCGGTGGAGCGTGGCGTGTATCGAGACGAGCGCCTCTGCCCCCTGTGCAGGGCGATCCTGGATGCCCAGCGACGAGGCACGCGCCCCGTCTGGCCGCAGCTCTGAGCCCATTTTTCATCATTTGTAATCCTTGCCCACCCCGGCCGTGCCTCCCGCTAGGAGGATGCCGGGTGTACAATCGAGCCTCACGAACCCTCTGTCGAAGGATTTACCGGATGCTGCCGCGCCTTACCGCCGTCACCCGTTGCCTGTCCCTGGCCACCCTGCTGATGACCGGTCCCGCCGTCGCGCTGGAGCTGCCCCTGCCACCGCCCGGAGACGACGTGGTGGGTCAGGTGCGGACCCTCAAGGCCAAGTACGAAGACACCTTCGCGGACATTGGTACCGCCAACGACCTGGGCTACCTGGAAATGATCGCTGCCAATCCGGGCGTGGATCCCTGGCTGCCGGGCGCCGGTACGGAGATCATCCTGCCCACGCGCTACATCCTGCCTCCGGGGCCGCGCGAGGGTATCGTCATCAACCTGGCCGAGTACCGCCTGTACTATTACCCGAAAGGGGAGAGCGTGGTGTACACCTACCCGCTGGGTATCGGGCGCGAAGGCTGGGGTTCGCCAGTGGCCAACACCAAGGTCACCGCCAAGACCCCCAACCCGACCTGGACGCCGCCGGCCTCGATCCGCGCCGAGCACGCCGCTGACGGCGACATCCTGCCTGCCGTGGTGCCAGCCGGCCCGGACAACCCGCTGGGTCCGTTCAAGTTCACGCTGGGCCTGCCGGGCTACCTGATCCACGGTTCGAACAAGAAGTTCGGCATCGGCATGCGTACCAGCCATGGTTGCTTCCGCATGCTGAACAACAACGTGGTGGCTCTTTCCGAGATCGTACCCGTCGGTACGCCGGTTCGGATCATCAACGAGCCCTACAAATTCGGCGTGAGCGGCGGCAAGGTGTACCTGGAGGCGCATACCCCGCTGGACGACCAGGGCAACCCTTCGGTGGTGGACAAGCACACCGCAGTGATCAACGCCCTGCTCAAGCGCGAAGACCTGGCCAACAACCTGCGCATGAATTGGGACATGGTTCGCGATGTGGTTGCCGCTGAAGACGGTATTCCCGTGGAGATCGCCGTTCCTCTAACCCAACAAGCCAGCGGGTCGACAGTTTCCGAGATCCCACCCGAGCTTCAGTAAGCGATCAAGGGTGATCCGGGCCGCACTGACGGCCCCTGGGGCCCCTCGGTGCGGTGGCGTACGAACGCCATGGCCCAGGTCTCTCGAGGCGGGGGCGGACAATAAAAAAGCCGACCCAAACAGGGGTCGGCTTCTCAATAATCCGTGAGGACTATTACTTGCGGCTGGCTTTGTCCAGCATACGCAGAGCGCGCTCATTGGCTTCGTCAGCGGTTTGCTGAGCTTTCTGAGCGGCTGCCAGTGCATCGTCAGCCTTGCGGTAGGCTTCGTCTGCACGAGCCTGGGCGCGAGCGGCTGCGTCTTCAGTCGCAGTCAAGCGAGCTTCGGTTTCTTTGGATACGCTGCTGCAACCGGTAGCCAGAACGGCGGCCAGAGCCAGAGCAGAGAATTTCAGAACGTTGTTCATCGTGTTCCCCTTCAAGGACTTTCTATTAAGTAGCCATCTCTCGGAAAAGAGAAACTGGCCGGCGTACATACTACCCATTACTTGTAGTAAGTAAACTGACAGAGCGCAAGAAGCTCAAAAAAAATGTTGCCAGAAGCCACGGAGCACAGGCTGTGCAGAGGAACTGTACGGACTTGCCAGTCAATCGTTTCCCTGCTTGCGTGGGAAACTTTTCGTTGAACTAAGAGTGACTTCGATGGTCAGCCCGCGTCTAATCCACAAGATGCAATAAGGCCACTAGGGTCTGTGGTCATGAATGAGCATTTATGCGGTGGGCGCCCAGCGCGAGCTGGCGTTACTGGCCAGGTTTATGGTGCGCCGCTGCTTGAGCAATCAGTCCACTCAGGCCTACCATGACGACTGTGCCTGGCGTCGAACGTTTCACAGAGAGTGGCGGTCGAAGTGGCATGGGTGGCGTTGAGTGAGTAGCGCCGGAGAAACCATCGGTCAAGGCCAAGGTCTGCCATAAGACCTGCGAGGAGTAGAGATGAGTGAAATGACCATCCACCATGACCAGGCCGGTCATCAGTTCGAGACCAATGTGGACGGTCATCGTGCCTATCTCACTTACATGGACCTGGGCAAGCAGACCTTGGATATCTACCGTACCTTCGTCCCCAATGCCTTGCGCGGCCGAGGCATTGCTGCCGAACTGACCAAGAAGGCCCTGCAGTACGCTGAGCAGATGGGTTACACGGTGATTCCGTCCTGTTCGTATGTGGAGCGCTACATCGAGCGCCAGCAGCGTCGCTCCGGTCAGGTTTGATCGTCAGGCAGCAATGAAAACGCCGGGCAATTGCCCGGCGTTTTCATTGCTGCTCGGTGAAGGATCAGCTGCGCTGGCGACCAGGCAGTACATCCTTGAGTTTCGCGTGCATGCTGCGCAGGCTTTTCTCGGTGGCGGCCCAGTCGATGCAGGCGTCGGTCACCGACACGCCATACTGCAAATCGTCGAGGTTCTTTGGAATGGCCTGGCAACCCCAGTTCAGGTGACTCTCCACCATCAGGCCGATGATCGACTGATTGCCTTCCAGAATCTGGTTGGCGACGTTGTCCATGACCAGCGGTTGCAGGGCAGGGTCCTTGTTGGAGTTCGCGTGGCTGCAATCGACCATGATGTTGGCCTTGATCCTGGCCTTGGCCAGATCCTGTTCGCACAGCGCGACGCTGACCGAATCGTAGTTGGGCTTGCCGTTGCCGCCGCGCAGCACCACATGGCCGTAGGCGTTGCCCTTGGTGGTGACGATCGACACGCCGCCTTCCTGGTTGATGCCCAGGAAGCGGTGGGGTTTGGAGACCGATTGCAGAGCATTGATCGCCACCGTCAAGCCGCCGTCGGTGCCGTTCTTGAAGCCCACCGCTGAAGACAGGCCCGAGGCCATTTCCCGGTGAGTCTGGGACTCGGTGGTGCGCGCACCGATGGCCGACCAGCTGATCAGATCCTGCAAGTACTGCGGCGAAATCGGATCGAGGGCCTCGGTTGCCGTCGGCAGGCCCATTTCGGCGAGATCCAGCAGCAGCTTGCGCCCGATATGCAGCCCGTCCTGGATCTTGAACGAGTCGTCCAGGTAGGGGTCGTTGATCAGGCCTTTCCAGCCCACAGTGGTCCGAGGCTTCTCGAAATACACCCGCATGACCAGATACAGTGTGTCGGACACTTCTTCGGCGAGCACTTTGAGGCGCTCGGCATATTCATGGGCCGCCTTGATGTCATGGATGGAGCAGGGGCCGATGACGACGAACAGGCGATGATCCTTGCCGTCGAGAATATTGCGCACCACTTCGCGGCCAGCGGTCACCGTTTGCAGGGCCTTGCCACTGAGGGGGACCTCTTTTTTCAGCTGATCAGGGGTGATCAGGGTCTCGTTGGAGGCAACGTTGAGGTCGTCGATCGGTAAATCAGCCATCGTGTTACTCGTCAGGTCACGGGTGCCGGCCGCCAGCTAACCCCGTGCGGCCCAGCAGCAGATTGTTCGCAGCGGGGGAGCCGAACCTTAGCGCGTTACTTCGGGCGCGACAATGGGCAGGAACCTGCCAACGCCGATTAACCTGCCGTACAGCCATCAGCCATCAGCCATCAGCCATCGCAAGCCCAGGGTATAGTTGTATGGATGCAAAGGGTCAGCGCTTTACCGCTATCGCGACCAGGCGTCATTTCACACAGGAGAGCGAGATGGTTTCCCGCGCTACACGCATCGGCGTCATCGGCAGCGGTGCAATCGGTGGCTTCTACGGATCGATGCTGGCTCGTGCCGGGTTCGAGGTGCATTTTCTGCTGCGAAGCGAATACGAGGCGGTGCGTGATCATGGGCTGCGCATCGAAAGCGCCGTGCATGGCCTGCTTCACCAGCAGGTCAGGGCTTATGCCTGTATCAGCGACATGCCGCCGTGCGACTGGTTGCTGATCGGCACCAAGGCGACCCACAACACCGAGCTGGCGCCCCTGATACGCCAGGCGGCCGCGCCGGGTGCGCGGGTGGTACTGCTGCAGAACGGCCTGGGGGTCGAAGAGCAGCTGCGTCTGGCGCTGCGCGACGACCTGCACCTGCTGGGCGGGCTATGTTTCATCTGCGTCAATCGGCAAGCACCGGGGGTGATCCGCCATCAAGCGCTGGGCTTGATCAACCTGGGTTACCACAGTGGTCCGCCGGGCAGCGCTGCACAGGTGATCGCCGCCGAGGGGGCCGCGCTGTTCAATGCGGCAGGCATCGACTCGCAGCCCATGGAGGATGTCGCGCAGGCGCGTTGGCAGAAACTGGTCTGGAACGTGCCGTACAACGGGCTCTCGGTCCTGTTGCAGGCCAGCACGCGTGCGCTGATGAAGGATCCCGCCAGCCGTGCGCTGATTCGCGACTTGATGGACGAGGTGATCCTCGGCGCGCAAGCCTGTGGCCTGGTGCTGCCAGCCGATTGCGCCGATCATCTGTTGCGCGTCACCGACCAGATGCCCGACTACTGGCCCAGTATGCACCACGACCATGTCCACCGTCGGCCCCTGGAGTTGCAGGCGATCTATGCCGAGCCGCTGGCCCGGGCGCAGCGAGCGGGTTGCCACTTGCCGAAAATCGAAGCGCTGTACCAGGCATTGCTGTTCATCGACCAGCGCAATCGCCTGCAATGATCGATCCGCGTCGCATTCTGACGAAGGCGAGGCGTCACGGCGAGGCGCTGCTAAGCTGAATCTTGCTCCGCCCCGGGCAGTCGAGGAGGCCGTATGATCCGATCCATGCTGTATGCCACCGATCTTGGCGTCTACGCGCCTTTCGTCATGCAGCATGCCTTGGCCCTGGCTCGAACGTTTCACGCGCAGCTGTACGTCATCCATGCAGTCGAGCCGATGGGGCAGTTCGCCGAGTCACTGCTGCAGAGCTACCTGGACGAGCAGACCCTGGAGCGGCTGCATGCCCAGGGTGTCGGCACGGTGATGGCGAACATCGAGCAGCGGATGCTGGAGAACTTCCGCGATGACCTCGGCGAAGATGCCGATCTGGCAGTCATCAAGGCAGTGCGTGTGCGCCAGGGTGACCCGTCCCAGGTCATTCTCGAGCAGGCCCAGCGTCTGGCCGTGGATCTGCTGATTTTCGGCAGCCACGCCGAGGGGGCGGGCGTCGATGTGCCGGTGGGTCGGACCGCCATGCGCCTGCTGCAACTGTCGCCGGTGCCGGTTTACATGGTGCCATTGGCTCAGCACTTAGGTCGTAGGAAAAGCTGAAATAGACGGTAGGTTATTTCCGTCAGACGTAACAAAATTGTTCTAGATTTATTCGTCTGACCGCTAATATAGTTATAACTCGTCGCTGCCAGCAGCCGGTGACCTACCGCTGATCCGAGGGAAACCTATGAAGCTTCAACAACTGCGCTACATCTGGGAAGTGGCGCACCACGACCTCAACGTCTCCGCGACTGCACAGAGCCTGTACACGTCCCAGCCCGGAATCAGCAAGCAGATCCGCCTGCTCGAGGACGAGCTCGGCGTCGAAGTCTTCGCCCGCAGCGGCAAGCACCTCACCCGCGTGACCCCGGCGGGCGAGCGTATCATCACCACCGCCGGTGAAATCCTGCGCAAGGTCGAGAGCATCAAGCAGATCGCCCAGGAGTTCTCCAACGAGAAGAAGGGTACGTTGTCCATCGCGACCACCCACACTCAGGCGCGCTACGCGTTGCCGCCGGTCATCAGCTCCTTCATCAAGCAATACCCTGATGTGTCACTGCACATGCATCAAGGCTCGCCCATGCAGATCGCCGAAATGGCGGCCGATGGCACGGTCGATTTCGCCATCGCCACCGAGGCGCTGGAGTTGTTCGGCGACCTGATCATGATGCCGTGCTACAAGTGGAATCGCTGCGTCGTGGTACCGCAGGGGCATCCGCTGACCAAGCTGCCGAAGCTGACCCTCGAAGCGCTCGCCGAATACCCGATCGTCACCTACGTGTTCGGATTCACCGGCCGCTCGAAGCTGGACGAAGCGTTCAACCATCGCGGCCTGACGCCGAAGGTGGTGTTCACCGCAGCCGACGCCGACGTGATCAAGACCTACGTGCGTCTGGGACTGGGTGTGGGCATCGTGGCGAAGATGGCCGTCGACTCGAAGCTTGACAGCGACCTGGTGTGCCTGGACGCCAGCGAGCTGTTCGAAGCCAGCATCACCAAGATCGGCTTCCGCCGAGGCACCTTCCTGCGCGGCTTCATGTGCGATTTCATCGAGAAGTTCGCGCCGCACCTGACGCGTGAAGTGATGGCCAAGGCCATACAGTGCCATAACAAGCAGGAACTCGAGGCCCTGTTCGAGGGCGTGGAACTGCCTGTCCACTGACGATGGCATTCACGGTGCCCGGGCCGGAAGCCGCAAGAACAGGGCAGGGCGTGCGCGTTCTGCTCTTTCTCGCCGCTAGCCGTTGGGAATGAGTGCTGGTCGTCAGGCCTTGCTGATCAAGTTGCCAGCGTGCAGGCCACATTCTTTCTGAGTCGACTCTTCCCACCACCAGCGGCCTTCGCGCTCATGCTGGTTGGGCAGGACAGGACGGGTGCAGGGCTCGCAGCCGATGCTGATGAAACCGCGCTCGTGGAGGCTGTTGTAGGGCAGCTCGAGCATGCGGATGTAGCCCCAGACTTCCTCGCTGGACATCTGTGCCAAGGGGTTGAATTTGTACAGGGTGCGCTCGGCGGTCGAGAATGCCGTGTCGATTTCCAGGGCCGCCACCTGACTGCGGGTCCCCGGACTCTGATCGCGTCGCTGACCGGTGGCCCAGGCGCTGACGCCCGCCAGCTTGCGCCGAAGCGGTTCGATCTTGCGGATGCCGCAGCATTCTGCGTGACCATCCTTGTAGAAACTGAACAGTCCCTTGTCGTTGACGAACGGGTCGAGCTTGGCGCGGTCGGGGCTGAGGATTTCGATTGGCAGCGCATACTGCTCGCGCACCTGCTCGATGAAACGGTAGGTTTCCGGATGCAGGCGACCGGTGTCGAGACTGAAGACCTTGAGCTGCTTGTTCAGCTTCCAGGCCATGTCCACCAGCACCACGTCCTCGGCCCCACTGAAGGAGATCCACAGGTCGTCACCGAAGTGCTCGAAGGCGAGCTTGAGGATGTCCTGCGGGGACTTGCTGGCGTAGGTCGCGGCCAATGCAGCGACGTCGAAGGGTTGGCTCATCAGGCGGTTTCCATCATGGGTATGGCGCTGTGCGCTCGTAGTCCGGCAATGGTAACAAAAAATGGCGCGGCAGACGGCTTCGCATCGGTCAGCAGCGGCGTCGTCACATATCCTGCAGCGTCTGCATCAATACCCGAACCTTGGCCACGGATTCCTCGTACTCCGAGGTCCAGGACGAATCGGCAACCACTGCGCCACCGCCCCAGCAAAAGGCCTGGCCAGTCTTGATCAGCACGCTACGAATGGCGATGGAGCTGTCCATTTCGCCGCGCACGTCGAGGTACAGCAGCGACCCACAGTACAGCGTCCGGCGGGTAGGTTCGAGCTCGTCAATGATCTGCATCGCACGAATCTTCGGCGCGCCGGTGATCGACCCGCCCGGAAAACTCCCGCCGATGAGGTCCAGCGCATCCCTGCCACTGGCCAGGCGACCGGTCACGCTGCTCACCAGGTGGTGGACGTTGGGGTAGCTTTCCAGGCTGAACAACTCGGGCACCTTCACCGACCCGATTTCGCAGGTGCGTCCGATGTCGTTGCGCAGCAGGTCGACGATCATCAGGTTTTCCGAGCGATCCTTGGGACTCGCCAGCAACTCGCTGGCATTGCGTTGGTCCTCGAGCGGATCAGCGGCGCGTGGCCGGGTACCCTTGATCGGGCGCGTCTCTACCTCGGCCTGGCTGACGCGAATGAATCGCTCGGGTGAGAAGCTCAGCAGTGCGCTGTCGTCGGTGAGCTGCTGAAACCCCGAAAAGGGCGTCGGGCAAGCCCGGCGCAGCGCTCTGTACGCCTGCCAGGGGTCGCCCAGGCAGGGTGCGCGAAACCGTTGGGTCAGGTTGATTTGATAGCAATCGCCCGCCTGGATATAGTGCTGGACCTGATCGAAAGCCGCGCGGTATTGCTCGGGCAGAAGATCGCCGCGCATCGGCGCCAGCAGCTTGAAAGGACCGACCGAGGGCGCGTGATCGCCTTCGAACAGGTCGATCAGACGGCGACGTTCGGCCTCGGGCAGGGCTGGATGGAAGATCAGCTGTGACGTACGCAGCCGGTGGTCCGAGCTGAAGGCCCAGGCATACAGGCCCAACTGGGCATCGGCCAGGCCGATATCGTCGGTGGCCTCTTCGGGCAGGTGTTCGAGCCGGCGGCCGAAGTCGTAGCTCAGGTAGCCGATCAGGCCGCCGGCGAAGGGCAGCTCGCTGCCTTCGGGCAGCGTCGCCTCGCCCAGCTCGGCCAGGGCCTGGCGCAGCCGCGCGAGAAACGCCTCACCGCGCTCACCCGCGCCTGGCTGGAGCTGCTGAACCGGCCAGGCGCTGAACAGATCGAACCGCCCTCGCTCGGCCACTGGCCGGGCGCTGTCGAGCAGAATGGCGCCAGGTGCCTGGCGCAGGCGATGGAAATAGTGACCGGGATCGGGCTGATAGGGCAGGGCGTGAAGCGTACAGGTGGGCATCGGCATGGGCAGCGCTGAAGACGAGGAGGCAATTGTAGGCCGCAGGCGGGCGAGTGCCTAGGCTCTGTCGCAGCGCATGGCCTTGCGATCAGGGGCTGGCACCGAGCCGCCGGCGTTGCCGCGCTACTGCTGAAGGACGTGCCCGAACAGGCCCTGAGCGACCTTCACCCGGGTATCGGCATCCTCGCTGACGCCGTCCTTGGCCAGCGCTTCGATGTGGGCCTCGATGGCATGGGTGCGCTGGGTCAGCCCGCAGTCGTTGGCGATCTGGATGTTCAGGCCGGGTCGCGCATTGAGTTCCAGGATCAGCGGGCCTTTTTCCTGGTCCAGCACCATGTCCACGCCGATGTAGCCCAGGCCGCACAGCTCGTAGCAGCTGGCGGCCAGCTTCATGAAGCCATCCCAGTTCGGCAACTGCACCCCGTCCACCGAATTGGTGGTGTCGGGGTGCTTGCTGATGATGCGGTTCAGCCAGGTGCCGCGCAGGGTAACGCCTGTGGCGAGGTCGACGCCCACGCCGATCGCGCCCTGGTGCAGGTTGGCCTTGCCGCCGGATTGCCGGGTGGGCAAACGCAGCATGGCCATGACCGGATACCCCATCAGCACGATGATGCGGATGTCCGGGACGCCTTCGTAGCTGATGCTCTTGAAGATCTGGTCCGGGGTGACCCGGTACTCGATCAGCGCCCGGTCCCGGTGCCCCCCAAGCGAATAGAGTCCGGTGAGAATGCTGGAGATCTGATGCTCGATCTCCTCATGGCTGATGATCTTGCCGGAGACCGTGCGGTAGCGGTCCTCGAAACGATCGGCGACCACCAGGATCCCGTCACCGCCGGCACCCTGGGCTGGCTTGATGACGAAATCGCTACGACCGCCGATGATCTGATCGAGCTTGTCGATGCCCTTTTCGGTTTCGATGATGCCGTACATTTCCGGCACATGAATGCCCGCCGCCAGTGCCCGTTCCTTGGTGATGATCTTGTCATCGACGATCGGGTACAGGTGGCGCTTGTTGTACTTGAGCACGTAGTCGGCGTTGCGCCGGTTGATGCCCATGATGCCGCGGGCCTCCAGGGCCTTCCAGGTCTTGATCAGTCCGAACATCAGGCGTCAGCCTTCTTCAGGAATGCCTTGAAGCGAATCAGCTCGGTCAGGCGGTAGCCACGGTAGCGACCCATCGCCAGCATGAAGCCCACCAGAATCAGCAGCACGGCCGGGAAGGTGAAGACGAAGTACACCGCTTCCGGCACGGTCATCAGCAGGTGCGCCAGCGAGGCGGCGAACAGGGTGCCGATGGCGACTTTCATGGCGTGGCCACCGCCGCGCTCTTCCCAGGTGATCGACAGGCGTTCGATGGTCATGGTCAGGATCACCATCGGGAACAGCGCGACCGACAAACCGCGCTCCAGGCCCAGCTTGTGACTGAACAGGCTGATCGCGGCGATCAGCACCACGACGAAGGTCAGCACCACCGACAGGCGTGGCAGCATCTGCAGCTTGAGGTGCTCGAGGTAGGAGCGCAGTGACAGGCCCAGCGCCGTGATCACCGTGAACAGCACGATGCCGAAGCCCAGCTGCGTCTCGCGGAAGGCCAGGGCGATCAGCACCGGCGTGAAGGTGCCCAGGGTCTGGATGCCGATAAGGTTGCGCAACACCAGGATCACCAGCACGCCGATCGGGATCATGACCATGATCATGAAGGTCTGCTGGGTCTGCAGCGGCAGGCCGTAGAGCGAATATTCGAGAAAGTCGGCGTCGGTGTTCTCGTCGGTCAGCTTGGCCAGGCGGATCGCGTTCATCTCGCTGTTGTTCATGCTGAAGGTGACGGCAGCCTTCTTGCCACCCTCGACGGCGATCAGGTTGTCGTCCCCGGTCCACCACAGCAAACGGTCGGCGGGCAGGCCCTGTTCGCCGGTTTCTGGGTTGAAGTACAGCCAGTCGTTGCCGTTGAAACTGCGTAGCCACAGTTCCGGGCTCTGTGGCGTATCGGCGACCAGGCGCACGGTGTGCACCTTTTCCATCGGCACATGGGCGATGGACAGCAGCAGGTCGATGACCTGGGCCTTTTTCAACGGCGAGTTGTCGCCCGCCAGTAGCAGCTTGGCATTGTCGTCGTTGGCGTTGTTCACCCGCTTGATGGTTTCGCTGACGAAGGTCTCGACGTCGGCCGAGTGCTGGCGGATGGGCGCCATCAGTGCCTCGGCGGCGATCTTCTCGGGGCCTTCGACGGCCAGGCTGTCGCGGAAGGTGGGGCCCTTGATCTTGGCCTTCTCGGTGCTGTAGCGCTTGGTCAGGACCAGCCGATAGTAGAGGGTCTGGTTGCCACTGGCGCGTCGCGCCGACCAGGTCACCTTGCGGTTGCCGTCGGCGCGGTTGACGCTCACGCCGTAGTTGTTGGAGATGAAGCTCTCGTTGAGGCTGACGTAGTCGCGGTTGAGCGGCGGCACGTACATCTGGATCTTGACCGGATCCTTGGGGCTGGCGACGAACTCGACCTTGGCGTCGATGTTCCACAGATCGTCGGTCTCGTCTTCGGTCACCGGGATGCCGAGGACGAAGATCTGATAGCAGGTGACCGTGACGCCCAGTAGCACCAGGATGGTGATCAGGACTTTCAGGTGCAGGGTCAGAGAGCGCATGGAGTTACTCTACTTTGGGAGCTTCGGTGGCGCAGGCAGGTTTGCCGGCCGCGTATTTGAGGCTTGGGTCGACCAGCGCGTCGAAATGCTTGAGTGCCTCGGAGCCGATCAGCAGCGGGAACTGGAACGCGCTGCGGTCGGTGAGGTTGACTTCGATGGTGCGCTGGGCCTGGCCCATGCAGATGTTCAGTTCGATCACCGGGCGGTGGGTGTAGGCCTTGCCCTGCTCGGGGTCGTAGTCGCCGGCGCGTCGCTTGATCTTGCTGACGCGCGCCAGGGGCCGCTCGATGGGGTGTTTGTGCGCGGCATCGATCGCCAGGTAGAAGCGCACCCAGCTTTCACCGTTGCGCTTGAAACGCTTGATGTCGCGGGCGCTGAGCGAGGCGGTCTTGGCGCCGGTGTCCAGCTTGGCCGCCACTTCCAGGTCCAGATCGCCCAGGCGGGCGTACTCGTTCAGGCCGTAGACGGTTTTCTCGGTCGCGTGGCCGAGTGCCGGCAGGGCGGCGAGACAGAACAACAAAGAAGAAAAGATGGGTCTCATAGTCCTGGCGCGGTGCTGTCTGTGTTCGGGGCAGGGCGCGAGCGCCTCGTTCATCTGTCAACGGCATGAAATGATGACAGGCACGCTATCGGTGATCCTTCGGGAGCGCGACATTCTATCACGCCGACGTCTTGACGCCAGCGCGCTGCGATCAGACCGCGGGCAGGGGCGGTAAGTTCGTCGCTTAAATATTGTCGACAATAACTAGATTTTCTTTGACTGATACGCGTATGAGGGCTAATTTCGGTTAGTGATTGACTAAAGGTGTCGACAATATGGATCAAGCTTCACTTGCGGCGAACGAGCTGATCGACGACAGCGAAACCTTGTCCGAGCATGTCTTTCGCCGAATCCAGGCAGCGATCGTCAAGGGTGACATTGCCCCGGGCAGCAAGATTTCCGAGCCTGAGCTGGCACGCACCTACGGCATCAGCCGTGGTCCACTGCGTGAGGCCATCCATCGACTGGAGGGGCAGCGCCTGCTGGTACGCGTTCCCCACGTCGGTGCCCGGGTGGTGTCCCTGGCGCCGGCCGAACTGATCGAGCTGTACGAGATCCGCGAGTCGCTGGAAGGCATGGCCTGTCGCCTGGCCGCCGAACGCATGAGCCAGGCGCAGATCGACGAACTGCGCCAGGTGCTCGACACCCACGAGCGCGATGCCGCCTTTCAGGCCGGTCTCGGCTACTACCAGCAGGAAGGTGATTTCGACTTCCATTACCGGATCATTCAAGGCAGTGGCAACCAGACCCTGGTGAAGATGCTGTGCGGTGAGTTGTACCAGCTGGTGCGCATGTACCGTATCCAGTTCTCGGCGACACCCAATCGACCCCGACAAGCCTTCGCCGAGCACCACCGCATCCTCGATGCGATCGCCGAACGAGATGGCGAACTGGCCGAACTGCTGATGCGTCGCCATATCGCGGCATCGAAGCGCAATGTCGAGCGTCATTTTCAGGATATTCCTACCAACCACGGCGGCGCCGACGACGCCCCACGAGGTGAGTCATGACCCAGAACAGCACCCCCGGCCAACGTTTTCGTGACGCGGTGGCCGCCGAGCACCCTTTGCAAGTGGTCGGGACGATCAATGCCAACCATGCACTGCTGGCCAAGCGCGCCGGCTTCAAGGCCATCTACCTTTCGGGTGGTGGTGTCGCGGCAGGCTCCCTTGGCCTGCCTGACCTGGGCATCAGCGGGTTGGACGATGTGCTCACCGACGTGCGCCGTATCACCGATGTGTGCGACCTGCCGCTGCTGGTCGATGTCGACACCGGCTTCGGTGCCTCGGCTTTCAACGTCGCGCGCACCGTGCGCTCGATGATCAAGGCGGGCGCCGGCGCCCTCCACATCGAGGATCAGGTGGGAGCCAAGCGCTGCGGACACCGACCCAACAAGGAAATCGTTTCCCAGCAGGAGATGGTCGATCGTATCAAGGCTGCGGTCGATGCTCGCAGCGACGACAGCTTCGTGATCATGGCCCGCACCGATGCGCTGGCCGTCGAAGGCCTGCAGGCCGCACTGGACCGGGCAGCCGCGTGCGTGGAAGCCGGTGCCGACATGATATTCCCCGAGGCCATCACCGACCTGCCGATGTACAAGACCTTCGCCGATCGGGTGAAGGCGCCGATCCTGGCCAACATCACCGAGTTCGGCGCCACGCCATTGTTCACCACCGAGGAACTGGCGGGGGTGGACGTTTCGCTGGTGCTGTATCCGCTCTCGGCTTTCCGTGCCATGAACAAGGCGGCGGAGAATGTGTACACCGCGCTGCGGCGAGACGGCACCCAGAAGCACGTGCTCGACACCATGCAGACGCGCATGGAACTCTACGATGCCATCGGCTACCACGCCTTCGAGCAAAGCCTCGATGCATTGTTCGCACAGAAGAAAGGCTAGTTTCCAGCAGTAATCTGGCGCGCCGGCAAGGGCCATGCGCCTCTCTCCACACCGTGTACAGCCAGCAAGACTCGATAACAAATTCAAGAAAGGAGAATTCTCCCATGGCCGAAGCAAAAGTACTCAGTGGCGCTGGCCTGCGTGGCCAGGTCGCCGGGCAGACCGCGTTGTCGACCGTTGGCCAGGCCGGTGCCGGCCTGACCTATCGAGGTTATGACGTGCGTGACCTGGCCGCCGCTGCCGACTTCGAAGAAGTCGCCTATCTGTTGCTCTATGGCGAGCTGCCGAGCCAGGCGCAGCTGGACGACTACAAGCGCACGCTCAGGAGCCTTCGCGATCTGCCTCAGGCGCTCAAGGAGGTGCTCGAGCGTATCCCGCGCGATGCCCATCCCATGGACGTGATGCGCACGGCCTGCTCGGTGCTCGGCACCCTGGAGCCTGAACTGACGTTCGATGCCCAGCACGACAGAACCGATCGGCTGCTCGCGGTCTTCCCGGCCGTGATGTGCTATTGGTATCGCTTCAGCCACCACGGTGTTCGCATCGAGTGCAGCAGCGAGGAAGACACCCTGGGCGGCCATTTCCTGTACCTGCTGCACGGCCGCAAGCCCAGCGAACTGCACGTGAAGGTGATGAACGTGTCGCTGATCCTCTACGCCGAACACGAATTCAACGCCTCCACCTTCACGGCCCGGGTCTGTGCCTCGACCCTGTCGGACCTCTATTCGTGCATCACCGCCGCCATCGGTACGCTGCGTGGTCCGCTGCATGGTGGTGCCAACGAGGCCGCCATGGAGCTGATCGAGCGCTTCCAGAGCCCGCAGGAGGCCAGCGCCGAGTTGCTGCGCATGCTCGAGCGCAAGGACAAGATCATGGGATTCGGCCATGCCATCTACAAGGAGTCCGATCCGCGCAACGAGGTGATCAAGGGCTGGTCGAAACGCCTTGCCGACGAGGCGGGCGACACCGTGCTCTATCCGGTATCCGAAGCGATCGACAAGACCATGTGGGAGCAGAAGCGGCTGTTCCCCAACGCCGATTTCTACCATGCCTCGGCTTATCACTTCATGGGCATCCCCACCAAGCTGTTCACACCGATCTTCGTCTGCTCGCGGCTCACCGGCTGGGCTGCGCACGTGTTCGAGCAGCGTGCCAACAACCGCATCATCCGCCCGAGCGCCGAATACACCGGCGTCGAACAGAGGCCGTTCGTGCCTGTCGAGCAGCGTTGAATACATCGATCACTGGAGGGCAGCGCAGCCGTTGGTGATGCAAGGCCATCCATGCCGCGCCGCGACGCGGTGTGAATGGCCCTGAGCCGCCAACGACACGCGCAGCGCCTGCTGATCGCACCTGCAAGTCGAATACCGTGAGCCTGAGAACGCTATGAACACTGCCTACCGCACCGCCTTGCCAGGCACGGGCCTGGACTACTTCGACGCCCGCGCCGCCGTCGACTCGATCCAGCCCGGCGCCTACGACCGTCTTCCCTACACCTCTCGGGTGCTGGCCGAAAACCTGGTGCGCCGCTGCGAGCCGGCCACCCTGCATGCGTCACTGGGTCAACTGATCGAGCGCAAGCGTGATCTGGACTTTCCCTGGTACCCGGCGCGGGTGGTCTGCCACGACATCCTCGGCCAGACCGCACTGGTGGACCTGGCCGGGCTGCGCGATGCCATCGCCGAGAAAGGCGGTGATCCTGCTCAGGTCAATCCGGTCGTACCCGTGCAACTGATCGTCGACCACTCCCTGGCAGTGGAGTGCGGCGGTTACGATCCGCAGGCCTTCGAGAAGAACCGCGCCATCGAGGATCGGCGCAACGAAGACCGCTTTCACTTCATCAACTGGACCAAGCAGGCGTTCAAGAACGTCGACGTGATCCAGCCGGGCAACGGCATCATGCACCAGATCAACCTGGAGAAGATGTCGCCGGTGATCCACTGCGAGCAGGGCGTGGCATTCCCGGATACCTGTGTCGGTACCGACAGCCATACGCCTCATGTCGACGCGCTCGGGGTGATCGCCATCGGCGTGGGCGGGTTGGAGGCAGAGAACGTCATGCTGGGTCGCGCTTCGTGGATGCGCTTGCCGGAGATCGTCGGCGTGGAACTGACCGGCCGGCTCGCCGAGGGCATCACTGCCACCGATCTGGTGCTGGCGCTCACAGAGTTCCTGCGCAAGCAGAAAGTGGTCGGCGCCTACCTGGAATTTCATGGTCAAGGCGCCCGTGGCCTGACCCTGGGCGATCGCGCCACCATCTCCAACATGGCGCCCGAATATGGCGCCACGGCAGCGATGTTCGCCATCGACCAGCAGACCCTGGACTACCTGCGCCTGACCGGACGCGACGACCAGCAAGTGCAGTTGGTGGAGCGCTACGCCAAGGTCGCCGGCCTGTGGGCCGATAGCCTGGCCAAGGCCGAGTACGAGCGCACCCTGAGCTTCGACCTGGCCAGTGTGGTGCGCAACATGGCTGGCCCTTCCAACCCCCATGCACGGGTCGCGACCCGTGATCTGGCGGCCAAGGGCATCGCCGGTGCGTGGGAGGACGTGCCTGGCCAGATGCCCGACGGGGCGGTGATCATCGCCGCCATCACCAGTTGCACCAACACCAGCAATCCGCGCAACGTGATCGCTGCCGGGCTGCTGGCGCGCAATGCCAATCGGCTGGGGCTGGCACGCAAGCCCTGGGTCAAGTCGTCCCTGGCGCCGGGTTCCAAGGCCGTGCAGCTGTACCTGAAGGAAGCGGGGCTGGAGCAGGAGCTGGAGCGATTGGGCTTCGGTATCGTCGCGTTCGCCTGTACGACCTGCAACGGCATGTCCGGCGCGCTGGACCCGCAGATCCAGCAGGAGATCATCGACCGCGACCTGTACGCCACGGCGGTGCTTTCGGGCAATCGCAACTTCGACGGTCGGATCCATCCCTATGCCAAACAGGCATTCCTGGCTTCGCCGCCGCTGGTGGTGGCTTACGCCATCGCCGGAACCATCCGCTTCGACATCGAAAAGGATGTGCTGGGGGTGGTCAATGGCGAGCCGATCCGGCTGATGGACATCTGGCCCAGCGACGCGGAAATCGACGCCGTGGTGCGGGCCTCGGTCAAGCCGGAGCAGTTCCGCCAGGTCTACATTCCGATGTTCGCCATCGAGGAGCAGGCAGGTCCGAAAGTGGCGCCGCTGTATCAGTGGCGGCCGATGAGTACCTACATCCGACGTCCGCCGTATTGGGAGGGGGCGCTGGCCGGTGAGCGGACCCTGCGCGGCATGCGGGCACTGGCCATTCTGCCGGACAACATCACCACCGATCACCTGTCGCCGTCCAACGCCATCATGGCTGATAGCGCTGCCGGCGAGTACCTGACCAGGATGGGCGTGCCGGAAGAGGACTTCAATTCCTATGCCACCCATCGTGGCGACCATCTGACCGCCCAGCGCGCCACCTTCGCCAACCCGAAGCTGTTCAACGAGATGGTCCGCAACGCCGACGGCAGCGTGCGCCAGGGATCGCTGGCGCGTCTGGAGCCGGAGGGGCGGGTGACGCGCATGTGGGAGGCCATCGAAACCTACATGCAGCGCAAGCAGCCGCTGATCATCGTGGCTGGCGCCGATTACGGCCAGGGCTCATCGCGCGACTGGGCGGCCAAGGGCGTGCGTCTGGCAGGCGTCGAGGCGATCGCCGCAGAGGGCTTCGAGCGCATTCACCGCACCAACCTGATCGGCATGGGCGTATTGCCTCTGGAGTTCCATCCTGGGACCACCCGCCTCACGTTGGGGCTCGACGGTAGCGAAACCTATGACGTACTCGGTGCACGCACGCCTCGAGCCACCCTCACGTTGGTGGTCAACCGCCGAGACGGTGAGCGTCTGGAGGTGCCGGTGACCTGTCGGCTGGACACTGCCGAGGAGGTTTCGATCTACGAGGCGGGCGGTGTGTTGCAGCGCTTCGCCCAGGACTTCCTGGAGGCCGGTGCCTAGTACGCCCCGGCACAGTCAAGCGCCAGCGCGGCTGCCTGGCTGCCCCTGGCTCGTCATCATCATCGACAGGACACCATGACCATGCCACACCCAGCACAGATCCGAATTCCGGCGAGCTACATTCGCGGCGGCACCAGCAAAGGCGTGTTCTTTCGCCTGCAAGACCTGCCCGAGCGCGCCCAGTCAGCCGGTCCGGCACGCGATGCCCTGCTGCTGCGCGTGATCGGCAGCCCCGATCCCTATGCCAAGCAGATCGACGGCATGGGCGGCGCCACTTCGAGTACCAGCAAGACCGTGATCCTGTCGCCGAGCGAGAAGGCCGACCATGACGTCGACTATTTGTTCGGGCAGGTCGCCATCGACCAGGCCTTCGTCGACTGGAGCGGCAACTGCGGCAACCTGTCGGCAGCGGTCGGCCCGTTCGCCATCGCCAATGGCCTGGTGGATCCGGCTAGAATCCCCAGCGACGGCATCGCGACCGTGCGCATCTGGCAGGTCAACATCGGCAAGACAATCGTCGCCCATGTCCCGATCAGCCAAGGTCAGGTCCAGGAAACCGGCGACTTCGAACTCGACGGGGTCACCTTCCCGGCGGCCGAAGTGCAGCTGGAGTTTCTCGACCCTGCCGCCGAGGAAGAAGGCGAGGGTGGCGGCGCCATGTTCCCTACTGGCAATCTGCTGGACGAACTGGTGGTGCCGGGGATCGGCACCTTCGCCGCGACCCTGATCAACGCCGGCATCCCGACCATTTTCGTCAATGCGTCCGACCTCGGTTACACCGGCACGGAGCTGCAAGAGGCGATAAACGGCGATCCCGGTGCGTTGGCGCGCTTCGAGACTCTGCGCGCCCATGGCGCGCTGCGCATGGGCTTGATCGAGCACCTCGACCAGGCAGCCACTCGCCAGCACACGCCTAAGATCGCCTTCGTCGCGCCGGCCACCGCCTACACTGCATCCAGCGGCAAGGCCGTGGCAGCCAGCGACATCGACCTGGTGGTCCGCGCGCTGTCGATGGGCAAGCTGCATCACGCCATGATGGGGACGGCCGCCGTCGCCATCGGCACCGCTGCCGCGATTCCCGGCACGCTGGTCAACCTCGCGGCCGGTGGCGGGGAGCGCACGTCGGTACGCTTCGGTCACCCTTCCGGCACTTTGAAGGTGGGTGCCGAGGCGCAACGCGTCGATGGGCAGTGGACCGTGACCAAGGCCATCATGAGTCGCAGTGCGAGGGTGTTGATGGAAGGTTGGGTGCGTGTTCCGGCGGACAGCTTCTAGTGCCGGCCTGCCGAGCGACCGAGGCCGAAACCCCGCCATCCCAACGAAAAAACCCCGGCATGCCTGCCGGGGTTTTTCTTGTCGCTTAGAGCGCTTAACGTACCGCTGACTTACGCCTGGACCACCGGAATCTGGGCATTGGCCGCCGCTTCACGGAACTCGGCGATCTGGTCGAAGCTCAGGTAGCGGTAGACATCGGCTGCCATGCTGTCGATGTCCCTGGCGTACTGCAGGTATTCCTCGACTGTCGGCAGCTTGCCGAGAATCGAAGCCACTGCCGCCAGCTCCGCCGACGCCAGGTAGACGTTGGTGGCATCGCCCAGACGGTTGGGGAAGTTACGGGTCGAGGTGGACACCACGGTCGAGCCGGTCTGCACCCGTGCCTGGTTGCCCATGCACAGCGAGCAGCCTGGCATCTCCATGCGCGCGCCGGCCTTGCCGTAGATGCCGTAATAGCCTTCCTCGGTCAGCTGGTGGGCATCCATCTTGGTCGGCGGAGCGAGCCACAGACGGGTCGGAATGCCGCCCTTGACCTTGTCCAGCAACTTGCCGGCGGCACGGAAGTGACCGATGTTGGTCATGCACGAGCCGATGAACACTTCGTCGATCTTCTCGCCCTGGACCTGCGACAGCAGGCGAGCGTCGTCCGGGTCGTTCGGTGCGCAGAGCACCGGCTCCTTGACGTCGGCCAGGTCGATCTCGATGATCTCGGCGTACTCGGCATCGGCATCGGCCGACAGCAGCTGCGGATCGGCCAGCCAGGCTTCCATGGCCTGGGCGCGGCGCTCCATGGTGCGGGCATCGCCGTAGCCTTCGCTGATCATCCAGCGCAGCAGGGTGATGTTCGACTGCAGGTACTCGGCGATGGCCTTTTCCGGCAGCTTGATGGTGCAGCCGGCGGCCGAACGCTCAGCCGAGGCATCGGACAGCTCGAACGCCTGTTCGACGGTCAGTTCGTCCAGGCCTTCGATTTCCAGGATGCGACCGGAGAAGGCGTTCTTCTTGCCTTTCTTCTCCACGGTCAGCAGGCCTTGCTGAATGGCGTAGTAAGGAATGGCGTGAACCAGGTCGCGCAGGGTGATGCCCGGCTGCAGCTTGCCCTTGAAGCGCACCAGTACCGACTCAGGCATGTCCAGCGGCATGACGCCGGTGGCGGCGGCGAAGGCCACCAGGCCGGAACCGGCCGGGAACGAAATGCCGATCGGGAAGCGGGTGTGCGAGTCGCCACCGGTGCCGACGGTGTCAGGCAGCAGCATGCGGTTCAGCCAGCTGTGGATGATGCCGTCGCCCGGACGCAGCGAGACGCCACCGCGGGTGCGGATGAAGTCTGGCAGGGTGTGGTGGGTGGTGACGTCGATCGGCTTCGGATAGGCGGCCGTGTGGCAGAACGACTGCATGACCAGGTCGGCGGAGAAGCCCAGGCAGGCCAGGTCCTTGAGCTCGTCGCGGGTCATCGGGCCGGTGGTGTCCTGAGAGCCGACGGTGGTCATCTTCGGCTCGCAGTAGGCGCCTGGGCGAACGCCCTGGCCTTCGGCCAGGCCACAGGCACGGCCGACCATCTTCTGCGCCAGGGTGAAGCCCTTGCCGGTGTCGGCAGGCTGCTCTGGCTTCTTGAACAGGTCCGAAGCGCCCAGGCCCAGTTCGGCGCGCGCTTTTTCGGTCAGGCCACGCCCGACGATCAGCGGAATACGACCACCGGCGCGGACTTCGTCCAGCAGCACTTCGGTCTTCAGGGCGAAGGTGGTGACCAGCTCGCCGCTGTCGTGGCGCTTGACCTCGCCCTTGAACGGATAGACGTCGATCACGTCACCCATGCCCAGGTCGGTGCAGTCGAACTCGATCGGCAGGGCACCGGCATCTTCCATGGTGTTGTAGAAGATCGGCGCGATCTTGGTGCCGAAGCAGAAACCGCCGGCACGCTTGTTCGGTACGTTGGGGATGTCGTCGCCGAAGAACCACAGGACCGAGTTGGTCGCCGATTTGCGCGAGGAGCCGGTGCCGACCACATCACCGACGTAGGCGACCGGATGACCTTTGGCGCGCATCGCTTCGATCTGCTTGAGCGGGCCGACCGAACCTGGCTGCTCGGGCTCGATGCCATCACGGGCCATCTTCAGCATGGCCAGGGCGTGCAGCGGGATGTCGGGACGCGACCAGGCATCGGGCGCCGGGGACAGGTCGTCGGTGTTGGTTTCGCCAGGCACCTTGAACACCGTCAAGGTGTACTTCTCGGCGATGGCAGGACGCGAGGTGAACCACTCGCCCGCGGCCCAGGACTCCAGCACCGCCTTGGCGTGCACGTTACCGGCCTTGGCTTTCTCGGCCACGTCGTGGAAGGCGTCGAACATCAGCAGGGTGTGCTTGAGCTGTTCGGCCGCGACGGCGCCCAGTGCGGCGTCGTCCAGCAGCGCGACCAGCGTTTCGATGTTGTAGCCGCCCTGCATGGTGCCCAGCAGTTCGGTGGCATGCTTGCGGTCGATCAGCGGCGAGTTGGCCTGGCCTTGGGCGATGGCGGACAGGAAGGCGGCCTTGACGTAGGCAGCTTCGTCGACCCCAGGGGGGACGCGGTTGGTGATCAGGTCTACGAGGAAGGCTTCTTCGCCGGCTGGTGGGTTCTTCAGCAGCTCGACCAGGCCTGCGGTCTGTTCGGCGTTCAGCGGCTGGGGCACGATACCCAGGGCGGCACGCTCTTCGATGTGTTTGCGGTAGGCTTCAAGCACAGTTATTACCCTCATCAGTTGTCCCTAAAGGGAGTCCGGGACACTCATCCAGCATTCCCAGCACCCCTGCGCGGTTCACGGCTTCTTGGGCCGTCCAGCCAGGGTCGCGGAGAATCCTTACAGAAGCTGCTTTCAAAGTTTTACGCCTGTAGAACGGAAGGCTGATGAGGGGTTGGCGCGGTCATGCAGGCAGCATGCACCGGGCCAACGCCGTTCTACCGGATCAACTGTGCTCGTGACGCTTTGAAAACAGCTTCCAACGGACATGGTTGCCTTGAAAAGGCGGAGTTATTCTACGGCAAAAAAAGGCGGAAGGTAAGTTGCTGGCCTGGACTTTAACCCGTGACCGCGGTTAGACAAAGGGCTAACATGCCCCGGTGTGCCATCGCCTTCTCGTTGTCCGACATGCCCAATCAGTCCATCAAGACGCCCTGCGTCGGCCTCTGCTCAACCGTCTACGGCGACACCGTGTGCCGTGGCTGCAAGCGCTTTCATCACGAGGTGATTCACTGGAACGGCTATGACGAGGCGCACAAGCGGGCGGTCTGGCTGCGCCTGGAGCAGTTGCTGGTGCAGGTGATGATGGCCAAGCTCGAGGTGTTCGATGCACAGCGCTTGCGTCAGCAGTTGCAGCAGCGCTCGATTCGCTTCCTGGCCCAGCAATCCGAATACTGCTGGGCCTACCAGTTGATCGCTCGCGGTGCGCGCATGATCCGTGATCTGGACGCCTACGGCATCGCCCTGTTGCCGGAATTTCGCGACTGGGAGCTGCCGCAATTGCGCGATGCCATCGATCGGGAATTCTTCATCCTTTCCGAAGCGCATTACCAGCGCTACATCGCCCCGGCTTTTCTGCGAGACGCCCAGGGATAGCGCTTCTCGCTGCCTGTCTGGGGTGTGCGGACCTTATCGTGAAGGCCCAATCGCGTCCAGGGCATCCCCATGAGCACACTTCAGTTCCAACCCGAAATGAGCTTCATCGCCAGCTGTCACTGGCAGCTGCATGACACCCCCGTCACGCTGGAGCAGTGGGACGAAACCAGCGATATGTACCGTTCGTTCTGGGTCGAATTCAACGACTGGAACGGCGACGACGGCTGGCTGCTCACCAGCAACGACTACGACGACAGAGGGCTCGGCTCGTACCTGATCGACGGCGCCACCGGCTCGCAGGTGCGCAAGCGCTACGTCACCCGCAATTTCTGGTTCGGCGTGTACCGCCATGCCGATGGCTACGTCTATGAGATCCGTCCTGCCTACGATGGCCGCAACGCGCACGCCTGGCCCAACCTGGACTACTGGCTGGACGTGAGTCGCAACGGCTACCTGGGCTTCTACCGGGCACTGTCGGCAGCAGGGGTATGCGTGAATGAAAAAGGCAAGGTGACCCTGCGCAATCCCAACGGCACCACGTTCGAGCTGCCCATCGATCCTCCGCTGCGCATCTCGACGCCCTTGTACTCCCTGACCTGCGGTCGGCGCACGCCGCTGTGGCACATTCCGGCGCTGAACCCCACTGCACTGAAGGAGCACGACGTGTTCACCAATCTGGCACTCTATAGCCCCAACGGCTACGTCGTGCGACGTCGGGTGGAACGTGTCGCCTACCTAAACGACAGTTTCGGCGCACGCGGTGCCTTCACGATGGTGATCAGCAACCCTTGCGTGCCACCGCACCCGAGTCCCCAGGCCTGAGGATTCAGTCGCCGGTGTATTCGCACCCGCTGGTGCAGGTTTCGTGAATCCGCACTTTCGACAGCTCTGGCAGCAGCGGTTTGACCTGCTGCCAGATCCACACGGCGATGACCTCGCTGGTCGGGTTCTCCAGGCCTGGAATGTCGTTGAGATAGTTGTGGTCCAGGCGATCGTAGATCGGCTTGAAGATCGCCTTTACTTCGGCGAAGTCGCGAATCCAGCCTGTGTGCGGGTCCAGCGGGCCGCTCAGGTACAGGGCGACCTTGAACGAATGCCCGTGCAGCCGGCCGCACTTGTGTCCGGCGGGCACGTTGGGCAGGCGGTGCGCCGATTCGAAGGTAAATTCCTTGAAGATTTCCACGCGTCGATAACTCTGTCTGAATCGAAGATGCGCGCAGTCTACCAGCATGATCCCTACAAGGCTTGCAGCCGTTCGTGCAGCCGCCCGGTGGCCACCAGTTCGAGCAGTTCGTCGCCCAGGCGCTGGCTCTCGGCGATGGCCTTGTACCAGTAGCGCTTGCGCGTGGCGGCGTCGCCCATGAAGCGCTTGAAGTCGCCGCGGTCTGGAAGCTTGCCGTAGGGTAGGGCGGCCAGGTACTGGGGCGAGGGGGTCATCAGCAGGACATTCTGCAAGCGTGTGGCATCGCCGCGGCGCCAGGGCAGGGCCTTGTCGAACCAGCCAGGGACGACCTTGTCGGTGAAGTGTGGGTACAGCACCAGGTCGTCGCCCCGGTAGGGCAGGTCCAGGTGATAATCCAGCAGGCCGCCGTCGCGGTAAGTGCCCGCTCCGGCGCCGGGCAGGTCTCGCACGCCTTGCATGACCATGGGAATGGAGCCTGAGGCCAGCAGCCCCTGGCGCAGGTTGTCCAGGTCCAGCGGCAGGCATCGCGAGGGGAAGTCCTCAAGCGGATCCAGCGGGGGGGCGCTGCGCGGATCGTGCAGGACGACTCGCTCGAAATGTCGAGCCAGACGCGGTCGACCGAGCAGGTTGCTGGCGATGACCGCCGACAGCCCTATACCGAGCCTGGCCCGATGATCGAAGGCGAGCTGGCCGTGACTCTTGACCACCAGGATGTTCAGGCGGTACTGCGTATTGGCGAGGATCTGCGCGTCGCGTCCTTGCAGCAGGTCGTCGAGCATGCGCTGGCAGCTCTGGGTGATCTGCGCCGGCGTCACCCCTCTGGCGAAATCCTGCTCGGTGTACAGCTCGCCCAGGCGCCGTAACCCTGCGACCGGATCGTCGAGGCAGGCACTGGCGAAACGCCAGGCGCCGATGGAGGCACCGATCAGCGAACGCTGACGGGGCGCCGAAGGCAGGAACTGACCGAACAGGGCCAGGTCCAGGCCCTGAATCCCCAGCGGCTTCGGCCCGCCGGCTGCACCTGGCAGCACGCCTACGTCTGCGGCACGCAAGCCGCGTTCGCGAATCTGAGCGAGGGCACGTTTACCCGCCTTGAAGGTGAGGGCGGGGTTGCGGATGTGGATGGCGGCGTTCATGGCGGTCCCTGGGGCGGCAGGCGCGCAGTATAAGCGTCTTGACTGGGTGTGTGTCGCAGGTTGGGCCAGCCGCGCTATCATGCGGCCAGTTGTTTTCAGGTTGAATTAAGGCCATGGGGTTAACTTCGATTGCGTCAACAACCTGTACCGCACGATGGAGAGACACCATGAAAACCTTGACTGCCCTGTTCACCGCTGCCGCCCTGACCCTCGGTGCCAATGCCGCCTTCGCCAAGGACGTCCAGCCCGATCAAGTGGTGAAGCTGGTCAACGCCAAGACCATCAAGTCGCTGGACGAACTCAAGGCCGCCGCTGTCGCCAAACACCCCGGTGCCACCGTCACCGATTCCGAGCTGGAAGATGAATATGGTCGCTATGTCTACAAGGTCGAGCTGCGCGATGCGCAGAACGTGGAATGGGACGTGGCGCTCGATGCCAAGACCGGTGAAGTGCTGAAGGACGAACGAGACAGCTGATGAACAGCCTGCCGCGAGCCTTGCCCTACCTGGTGATGGCGCTGCTGGTGGCCGGTGCGCCGGCCAGCGCCCGTGACCTGGATCAGGACGAGGCTCTGGCCCTTCGCCAGAAGGGCATCATCCTGCCGCTCGAGCATTTGCTCGAAGCCGCCCTGGGGCGTTACCCCGGGGCGCGCCTGCTGGAAGCGGAGCTCGAGGAAAAACACGACCGCTACGAGTACGAGGTCGAGTTGCTGACCCCGGAGGGCGTAGTGCGGGAAATCAAGTACGACGCGCGCACCGGTGCGTTGCTGAAGGATGAGGAAGACGACTGAATGCGCCTGTTGCTGGTCGAAGACAACGTGCCGCTGGCTGACGAGCTGATCGCCAGCCTGCAGCGCCAGGGCTATGCGGTGGACTGGCTGGCCGATGGTCGCGACGCCGTGTACCAAGGACAGAGCGAGCCCTACGACCTGATCATCCTCGACCTGGGCCTGCCTGGCCTGCCGGGTCTGGAGGTGCTGCAGCAGTGGCGCGCCGCCCAGTTGGCCGTGCCTGTGCTCATCCTTACCGCCCGGGGCTCCTGGGCCGAGCGCATCGAAGGGCTCAAGGCCGGCGCCGACGACTACCTGAGCAAGCCGTTCCATCCCGAAGAGCTGCAACTGCGCATCCAGGCGCTGCTGCGCCGTGCACGGGGGCTGGCCAACCAGCCGCGCCTTGAAGCCGCCGGCCTGCACCTGGACGAGGGTCGACAATGCGTGGTGCGCGAAGGCGTCGACGTGCAGTTGACCGCTGCCGAATTCCGCCTGCTGCGTTACTTCATGCTGCATCCGCGCCAGGTGCTGTCCAAAGGGCATCTGGCCGAGCACCTGTACGACGGCGAAACCGAACGCGACTCCAACGTCCTCGAGGTCCATGTCAATCACCTGCGGCGCAAGCTCGGCCGCACGGTGATCGAGACCCGGCGAGGGCAGGGCTACGTCTATGCCGGGAGCGCCGAGGGGTGAAGTCCATCCAGGCGCGTCTGAGCCTTGGACTGGTCGCGGTGCTGATAGTGGTGGGGGTGGCCGTGGCCCAGGTAACCCTGTGGCTGTTCGAGGCGGGCCTGCAGCGCTACCTGGAGGCCGGTCTGCGCAAGGAAAGCGAGAATCTGCTGGTGGCACTCATGCATGGCCCCAAAGGCCTGCAATTGGACGAGCGCCGGGTATCGGCCGCCTACCATCGGCCCTTTTCAGGCTATTACTTTCGCATCGATTTCGCCCAGGGCACCTGGCGCTCGCGCTCGCTGTGGGACCTCGACATGCCCAAGCCAGGGCGCCCCGGTCTGGACGACCGGCACGAGCTCGGCCCGGAGGGGCAGCAGTTGCTCGCCTACCGGGGCGACTACCGGCGCCTGGGGCAGGACGTGTCGATCAGCGTCGCCCAGGATTATTCGCCCGTGCGCGACGGCTTCAAGCGCCTGCAACAAGTGGGCCTGGGCATGGGCCTGCTGGCGCTGCTGCTGATTCTGGTGCTGCAGCGGATCACCGTGACCCGCGCGCTGCGACCCCTGGAGCGCGCGCGGCAGCAGATCGCCCAGTTGCAGCGCGGACAGCGCTCGCAACTGGATGCGCAGGTGCCTCCCGAGCTGCAGCCTCTGGTCGAACAGATCAACCATCTGCTGGCTCACACCGAGGACAGTCTTCGCCGCTCGCGCAACGCCCTGGGCAACCTTGGCCATGCGCTCAAGACACCCTTGGCGGTGCTGATGAGCCTGGCGGGTAGCGCCCGACTGGCCGACGCACCCGAGCTCCAGGCGCAGTTGCGCGAGCAACTGGAGCAGATCAAGCAACGCCTGGCGCGCGAGCTGAACCGAGCACGGCTGGCCGGCGATGCCTTGCCCGGTGCTCGATTCGATTGCGACGCGGAGTTGCCTGGACTGCTGTCGACCCTGGCCATGGTTCACGGGCCCGGGTTGTCACTGGAAAAAGAGGTGCCTGCGGGCTTGCAGCTACCCTGGGATCGGGAAGACCTGCTGGAGCTGCTGGGCAATCTGTTGGACAACGCCTGCAAGTGGGCCGATGGGGAGGTGCGGCTGAGCATCCAGCCGACCCCGCAGGGGTACCGGCTGTGGGTGGACGATGATGGACCGGGTATCCCGGAAGACGCGCGAGCGCAGGTGCTCGCACGCGGTTCGCGGCTGGACGAGCAGGTGGCCGGTCACGGTCTGGGCCTGGGTATCGTGCGCGACATCGTGGAGGCGTGGCAGGGAAGCATGGCGTTGTCGCAGAGCCCGCTTGGTGGTTTGCGTGTCGACATCGCCCTGACCCGCCGAGGGCCGTGATCACCCGGGGCGTTCACGGCGCGCCAGATACAGCTATGCTCGTTTCAGGACCTGTCCGAGCCCTGCGCCCATGAACGTGCCGCCTCTGCGCCTCGGCCCCGCCAGCGAGGCTGACCGCAACTTCGCCCGTGATCTGACTCGGCGGGCCATGCTTCCCTATTACCAACAGTTCGACCTGCGCTGGGTCGAAGAAGCCTTCGATCAGGCCTGGAGCTGGCGCGAGCAATTTCTGATTCAACGGGGCGATCAGGTGCTGGGCTTCTGTAGCCTCAGTCAGGACACACAGGCGCTGTTCATTCGCGAGCTGCACCTGCTGCCGGCGTTTCGCGGGCAGGGCGTGGGGAGTTGGGCACTCGAAGAATTGGCGAATTGGTCTCGGCAACGTCGTCTGCCTTTGCTGCGCCTGATGGTATTCAGCAGCAATCCCGCCCGTCGGCTGTATACCCGCGCAGGATTCATCGAGATGGGCCAGGACGCCTGCTTCGTACGCATGCAGCGCAACCTGGGCAAACCTCGAACCTAGAGCGCCCGCACCTCGTCCAGACGCCGCAGCGCAAGCTCGGACGGATGGTACCCGCCTGGCTTGTGTTCATTGGATCCAATGGGCATAGTGCCCATTCGAGGGCGGGCCGATCGCCCGCCGCTGTATCCATCCCAGGGATAGTCGATGGAGCCGAAAAGGACAGGCGATGAAAGGATTCGGGCTGAGATTGCGAGAAGAACGTGAGCGGCTGGGCATGACCCAGCGGGTATTCGGCGACATCGGCGGCGTCGAACCCAACGCACAGGGCAAGTACGAAAGCGGCGAGCGCACGCCGCGCATCGATTACCTGGCGGCACTGGCCGACAGAGGCGTCGATGCTCTCTACGTGCTGACCGGCCTGCGCGCGCCGGCCCCCGTGGAATGTCTGAGCGCCGAAGAGAGCCGCCTGTTGTGCGGGCTGCGTCACCTGAGCGCCGATGACCGGGCCGCCGTATGGCATTTGCTGGGGCGCCTGACGCCTGAAGTCAGCTTTACCGGACGCTGGTCGACTCAAGCACGGGTGTCAGACTTGTCCGTGTAATGTGTTGCGTTATGTTCGCCACGAAATTTTTTGTTAAGGTGGTCGGAAACAATCGCCCCACAACGAGGTGTCTGCTTGATTAGGGTACTGGTGGTCGATGACCACGATCTGGTGCGTACCGGCATCACCCGCATGTTGGCCGATATCGATGGCCTGCAGGTGGTGGGCGAAGCAGACTCGGGTGAATCGGCGCTGAAACTTGCGCGCGAGCTCAAGCCCGATGTGATCCTGATGGACGTCAAGATGCCAGGCATCGGCGGCCTGGAAGCCACTCGCAAGCTGTTGCGCAGCGACCCCGATGCCAAGGTGGTGGCGGTTACCGTCTGCGAAGAAGACCCGTTCCCGACTCGCTTGCTGCAGGCCGGCGCAGCCGGTTATCTGACCAAGGGTGCCGGGCTCGACGAAATGGTCCAGGCCATTCGCCTGGCCTTCGCCGGACAGCGCTACATCAGTCCGCAGATCGCCCAGCAACTGGCGCTCAAGTCGTTCCAGCCCCAGGGCTCGCCGTTCGACGCCCTGTCGGAGCGGGAAATCCAGATCGCCTTGATGATCGTCGGTTGCCAGAAAGTGCAGGTCATCTCCGACAAGTTGTGTCTGTCCCCCAAGACCGTCAATACTTACCGGTATCGGATCTTTGAAAAACTCTCGGTCACCAGCGACGTCGAATTGACCTTGCTGGCCGTTCGCCACGGTATGGTTGACGCAAGCCTGTAATCCCTCATGTCCCAACTCTTTGATGCCAGCGCGTTCCTGGCGACCTGCAGTGGTCGCCCGGGCGTGTACCGAATGTTCGATGCCGATTCGCGGCTGCTCTACGTGGGCAAGGCGAAGAACCTCAAGAAGCGCCTGGCCAGCTATTTTCGCAAGGCCGGCCTGGCGCCGAAGACGGCTGCCCTGGTGGGGCGCATCGCCCAGGTGGAAACCACCATCACCGCCAACGAGACGGCCGCGCTGCTGCTCGAGCAGACGCTGATCAAGGAATGGCGTCCGCCCTATAACATCCTGCTGCGTGACGACAAGTCCTACCCCTATGTGTTTCTCTCCGACGGTGAGTTTCCGCGGCTGGGCATCCATCGCGGCGCCAAGAAGGCGAAGGGCCGTTATTTCGGCCCGTACCCCAGTGCCGGTGCCATCCGCGAGAGCCTGAGCCTGCTGCAGAAGGCGTTCTCGGTGCGCCAGTGCGAGGACAGCTACTACGCCAACCGTACCCGACCTTGCCTGCAGTATCAGATCAAACGGTGCAAGGGACCGTGCGTCGGCCTGGTCGAGCCTTCGGTGTATGCCGAGGACGTCCGCCACTCGGTGATGTTCCTGGAAGGACGCAGCCAGCAATTGGGCAACGAGCTCAATGCCGAGATGGAGCGCGCCGCCATGGCCCTGAATTTCGAAAAGGCGGCCGAGCTGCGCGATCAGATCGCTTTGTTGCGGCGGGTGCAGGATCAGCAGCACATGGAGGGAGGATCGGGCGATGTGGATGTCGTGGCGGCCTTCATCAACCCGGGCGGCGCCTGCGTACACCTCATCAGCGTGCGGGGAGGGCGCGTGCTCGGCAGCAAGAACTACTTCCCGCAGGTGGGTATCGAAGAGGACGTCTCCGAAGTGATGGCGGCGTTCCTGTCCCAGTACTACGTGGGCAATGCCGAACGCGAGATGCCGGGCGAGCTGATCGTCAACGTGGTGCACGAGGACTTCGAGGCGATCAGCGAAGCGGTGCAGAGCCTGCGCGGTCGCGAGCTGACCATCAGCCACCGGGTGCGCGGTACGCGGGCGCGCTGGCAGCAACTGGCGGTCACCAATGCCGAGCAGGCGCTCAATGCGCGCCTGGCCAACCGTCAGCACATGGCGGCGCGGTTCGAGGCGCTGGCGCAGGTACTCGAGCTGCCGGAGGTTCCCCAGCGTCTGGAATGCTACGACATCAGTCACTCCAGCGGTGAGGCCACCGTGGCGTCCTGCGTGGTGTTCGGGCCTGAGGGCCCGATCAAGTCCGATTATCGTCGGTTCAACATCGAGGGGGTAACGGCTGGCGACGACTATGCGGCGATGCAACAGGCCCTGACGCGCCGCTTCGGTCGTATCAGGGACGGCGAAGGCAAGCTGCCCGACGTGCTCCTGGTGGACGGCGGCAAGGGCCAGTTGAACATGGCCCGCGAGGTCATGCAGGAGCTCGCGTTCAGCGACCTCACGCTGCTCGGGGTCGCCAAGGGCGTGACTCGCAAGGCCGGTTTCGAAACGCTGTACCTCAACGATGTGGCCCACGAGTTCACCCTCAAGGGCGACTCTCCAGCGCTGCACCTGATTCAGCAGATCCGCGACGAGGCTCACCGTTTCGCCATCACGGGACACCGAGCCCGGCGTGGCAAGGCACGTCGTACGTCGAGCCTGGAGGAGGTCGCGGGCGTCGGGCCGAAGCGCCGCCGCGAGCTGCTGAAACATTTCGGCGGCCTGCAGGAACTGAACCGGGCGAGCGTGGATGAAATCGCCAAGGCGCCGGGGATCAGCAAAAAGCTGGCCGAGTCGATTTATGCGAGCCTGCATAGCGAGTAGAATGCGAGGCTCAACCTGCGGCCAGTCGTACCGATGAATATTCCAAACCTGCTCACCGTTCTGCGCGTCCTGCTCATCCCGATCTTCATCCTGCTGTTCTACGTGCCTTATCACTGGAGCTATGCAGCCGCCAGTACGGTGTTCGCGATTGCCGCCGCGACCGATTGGCTGGACGGCTATCTGGCGCGCCGCCTGCAACAGAGCACGCCGTTCGGCGCGTTCCTGGATCCGGTGGCCGACAAGTTGATGGTCGCGGTGGCCCTGGTGCTGCTGGTGCAGGTGCACGCCAACTTCTGGCTGACACTGCCGGCCGCGGTGATCATCGGCCGCGAGATCGTGGTGTCGGCACTGCGCGAATGGATGGCCGAGCTGGGGGCCAGGGCGCACGTGGCGGTCTCGAACCTGGGCAAATGGAAAACCGCCGCGCAGATGCTCGCGCTGGTGATTCTGCTGGGCAATCCACCTGTGCTGACGTTCTGGGTCGGGCTGGGCTATGCATTGTTGCTGGTGTCGGCGGGCTTGACCCTGGTATCGATGGTGCACTACCTGGTCGCAGCCTGGCCACACTTGCGCGAAGGTTCGGAGCAGAAGTAAAAGTTTTTTTGAATCAAGGGGTTGACCTTCTCTGGCAGGTCGCTAGAATGGCAGCCATCACCCCGCGGGAATAGCTCAGTTGGTAGAGCACGACCTTGCCAAGGTCGGGGTCGCGAGTTCGAGTCTCGTTTCCCGCTCCAAGTTATGATCTACAGACTTCTACTGACGTCTGTAAGTTGTTGAAAAGAGGGGCTTCGGCCCCTTTTTTCATTCCAGCGAGCGCCACGGAAATCTACCCACAGCTACCGTTTTTGAGTGACCAATTGAGGCACAAGAATACGGGTGGGACGGCTACCGGATAGTTGCTGGGGCAGAGCGGGAAGCATGACGAGAATAGGGCCTAAGTCATAACTTAGGAGCCTCGAAATGGCACTCTCTGATCTGACCGTCCGGCAGGCAAGGACTACCGGCAAACGCTATACCCTCTCCGACAACGACTGCCTGGGCCTGATGGTCTCTGCCGCAGGCGGCAAATCGTGGATCTTCCGCTTTTACTGGCTGGGCAAGCAGAAGCGCTTGTCCCTCGGCGGCTATCCCGCGCTCAGCCTGCGTGAGGCCCGCGCCGAGCGGGACAAGGCCCAAGCCCTGCTCGCCATGGGGATCAATCCCCAAATCGAGCGCGATAAGCGTCGGCACGCGGCCAAGCTGGCGGGCGAATACACCTTCAGGAACGTCTTTGATGCCTGGGTTGAGCATCGCCGCAAGGAACTCAAGGAAGGCCGTCAAAGCACGCTTTCGCAGATTCTGCGCATCTTCAACAAAGACGTGCTGCCCACCCTGGGGAAGATGTCGATCTACGACATTCGCCGGCCCCAGCTCGTGGGCGTCGTGGCGGCGATCGAGAAGCGCAAGGCGTTCACCACCGCCGAGAAAGTGCGCACCTGGTTCAACCAGATGTTTCGCTATGCCCTGGTCGTTGCCGAGGGGCTCGAAGTCAACCCGGCAGCGGACCTGGACGTGGTGGCCGAGCCCAAGCCTCCGGTGGCGCACAACCCCTACCTGCACCTTCCCGAGTTGCCCGAGTTCCTTCAGAAGCTTCGGCTCTACAACCCTCGCGGCTGGCAGACCCAGCTTGGCGTCCGGCTGCTGTTCCTGACGGGGGTGCGCACGGGCGAGCTGCGGCTGGCCGAACTAGAGCAGTTCGACCTCGACCGGGGCTTGTGGATCATCCCGCCGCAGGTCGTCAAGCAGCTCCAGGACGAAATGCGCAAGGCCGGCAAGCGGCCGCAGGACGTGCCGCCCTACATCGTGCCGCTATCCCTGCAGGCCATCGAGATCGTGCGCTATCTCCTGGGCGTGATGCGGCCGGCGCAGAAGTATCTGCTGTCGCATCGCAGCGAACTCAAGAAGCGCATCAGCGAGAACACCCTCAACAAGGCCGTGCAGCTCATGGGCTATGAGGGGCGCCTGACCGGCCACGGTATCCGCGGCACCATCTCGACCGCACTCAACGAGATCGGATACCCGAAGATTTGGGTGGACGCGCAGCTTTCGCACTCCGACCCGAACAAGGTCAGCTCGGCCTACAACCATGCCAAGTACGTGGAGCCGCGACGCCGCATGATGCAGGACTGGGCAGACCGTCTCGACCTGCTCGAACAGGGCGAAGTCGAAGCCGCGAGCGCGCACCTGACCATTCGCATCGACGGGGTGCCGGCGATGGCGGAAGTGGAGGAAGCGGTGGGCTCGGTCCCCGCAGTGGCCGAGCCTGCTGTCGCTGGTGTGCCGCCTGTGGTGGCCGCGCCCATCGTCGTGACCCCGAACAGGGGCGGAATCACGTTCCAGCGGCTGTCGCAAGTGCCACCGGCTCCGGTGCATGCCCCGGAGCCCGAAGTGTCCGCGATCCAGCGCGAGCGCGAGGTAATGCTGACCATCTACGAGTCGCCGATTAATCTGCCGGTTCCTCTGTTCGGCAAGTTGGCCGGCAAGTCTAAGGACCAGATCAACCGCGAGCTGAAGGCGGGCAAGCTGCTGTCGATCAGCCTCGGCAACCGGGGGCAGCGAGTTCCCGACTGGCAACTGCTGCCGCTCAAGCACAAGCTGACCCAGGTGCTCATGAACCAGTGCCCGGACGCGGATTCGTGGGACCTGTACCGCATGCTGACCCAGCAGCACCCCGACCTGGGGGATCGTGCGGCCATTGATGTGGTCACGCCGACCAACGTGCCCGCGATCATCCGGGTCATCATGGGCGACTACCAGCGCCACGAGGATGCGCACGAAGCCATTGCCATGCGGCCCATCCCCGAGGATGTGCGGCTGAGTGTCCGTCGGCTGGTGGATAGCGCCGCGGTACTTGAGGGGGCTTAACCCCCCGATTCAACTACGGCCGGGTCATGGCCTCGGCCGTAGGGGGTGTTATCACGTGGCATCAGCCCCGGTGACTTGCATCGCTCTGCGCTCGAACCGCTCCGAAACGGAATCGGCTCGCGCGTGGGGTCGCTGCAGGTAGGTCACGATTTCATAGGGGCCATCGGCCAGCGGTCGCACGGTGATTCCCCATCCATGGGCGCGCTCGATGCGCGATCGCGCAGACAACCCGACGCCATAGCCGGCCGCTACCCACAGCGCCATCATCTCGAAGGAAGACAACTTCTGGCTGCTCTCCTGATCCCGCGGCATGAGCGAGGCCAGCATCTCATCCAGTAGAGGGCACGCCTCGGCCTGCCAGCGGTAGATGGGGCAGTCCTGGAGGTCGGCGATGGTGAGGTTTGCTCGATCGAGTAGATGGAATCGCGGCGGCATGGCAACCGCCAGGTTCTCGGTCCACAAAGGTTGCGTCTTGAGCGCCGGATCGCTGGCCCCCTGAAGCGACAGCCCTGCGTCGTAGCGGCCTTCACGAAGCCCCTGAAGCAGGACGTCACCTGCAACCTCGAAAAACGCGAGCGCGACGTCTGGTTTTTCCGCGCGTTGTCGCGCGAGAAGCGCCGAAAGGTGAGGTGACGGTACGCCCGGTGCTACGGCAAGTCTGATACGGGGGGACCGACTGGCGGCGTCGTGCATAAGAGCCCCCAAGAAGAGAATTGGTTAAGAAAATAACTCGACATGATACCCATGAGTTAAATTTAACGTGGTTAAATTCTAGTGACTGCTCGACGCTTCTGCTAATGCAGAAGCGTACTGTTCAACGAGGCCGTCCCCCAGGCACTACACGATATGAAGCCGAGCCAGCCCTGGCTTTCGGAAAGGCCGTGCGCGCGTCTCGTATGGACCAGGGCGTTGCTCAGGAGGAACTGGCTTCGATGGCCGGGATTGAGCGCTCGCACATGGGCAAGATCGAGCGAGGGGAGCATTTGCCCTCGCTGGCCGTGATCTTGAAAGTTGCCGCAGCGCTCAAAATGAGTGGCACCGAGCTGATGGCTGCAACGGAACGCAATCTTCATGCCGATGCAGGCTAACGCCAAATAGACTTCTATCCGTCCGCCTGCGAGCGCAGGCGGGTAATGAAACGCTCCAATGCAGGGCATGGGGTGTCACTGCTGGGCCGAAGTAGGTAGGTGGTGATCACGGCTGAATCCGCGACCAGAGGGCGTGCAATGACATCCGCGCGTTGGCTGACTGCAAATCTAGTCGCGGTCGTGAAGCCGAGACCATATCCAGCCCCGACCAACGTGAGCATCATGTCCAGCGAGGATGCGTGCTCGACCACATTCGGTTCTCGCTTCAATGGCCGCAGCAGCCGTGTCAGTTCGCGGCAATAGCCTTCGCATACCTGCGGATCGCACAGCACGAGCGGATAGGAAGCGAGCTCTGGAAGCGGCACTTCCTTGTGAGCGAGCAGCGGATGTCGCGCGGGTACTGCCAAGATCAACGGGTCATGCCATATCGGCTCCGCGATGATTTCCTCACCAACCTCTGCGGTGTGGGCGAACCCGATGGTGAAGTCGCCCGATCGAAGTCCACGCAATTGCCCGGAGAGAGGAACCTCGACCAGTCGAATTTCAATCTCAGGTTCCTCCTCGCGGCAGAGGGCGAGGAAGGCCGACAGGCGCCGGTCAACGGTGCCATCGGATATGGCGATACGCAGACTGCCTTGCAAACCTGCGGCGATAGCCTTGACGTTCTCCCGGCCTTGCTTCAGCGCCGCGAATACCCTTCGCACGTCTTGCAGGAATGCTGATCCGGCTGGGGTCAGGCGGGTTCCTCTCCGATCCCTGTCGAAGAGTGTTGCGCCCAGTTCATCCTCCAGTTCCTTGATGGCTCGGGAAAGCGGCGGCTGCTCGATGTGCAGGCGCTCAGCCGCTCTCGTGAAGTGCAACTCCTCGGCCAAGACAACAAAGCATCGAAGATGTCGCAATTCCATGAGCCGCGCTCCCATTGAAATCTCGAAAGTGTTCTGCGTATGCCAATCTCTCTACGCAATAGCGCCTCCCACCGCCATACGAGGCGATAGGAACTCTGCCGAAACACGCCGTGGAAGGACGGCTGGGCTTGCCCTGGAACCGGCGCCTGAGCGGAAACGCAGGCGTCACCAGGCATATGCCTTCGGTGCTCCGCCTCCCGGGCCCGGCCATATCTGGTCCAGCTTGGCCAGCGTTTCGCCTGAGAGGTTCAGGGAAAGTGCCCTGATGTTCTCCCGGATCTGCTCCACGGTGCGCGGTCCGCTGATAGCAGCGGTCATGACTGGGTTGTGGATCACCCAGGCGAGCGCCACGACGGCGGGTGGTTGGCCCAGCTCTCGGCACGGCGCCTCGTAGGCTTCCAGCTGCGGGCGGAACTTCGGGATCTGCGCCTGTAGGCCTGGCGTTGCACGACGCCCTTCGGTGATCTTGCCCAGCACGCCACCCAGCAGTCCCATGCCGATAGGACTCCAGGGGACCAAGCCGATGCCGAGTTCGCGCACGGCCGGAATCACTTCCAGCTCGATGGTGCGCTGGGTCAGGTTGTAGAGACTCTGCTCCGACACCAGCCCCAGGAAGTTGCGCGATTCGGCCACGCCCTGCGCCCTGGCGATGTCCCACGCCGCAAAGTTGCTGCTGCCGACGTAGGTGATCTTGCCCTCGCGGACCAATTGCTCCATCGCCTGCCAGATTTCCTGCCACGGCGTCGAGCGATCGACGTGGTGCATATGGTAGAGATCGATGTGGTCGGTCTTTAGGCGCTTGAGGCTGGCCTCGCAGGCGCGGCGAATGTGATACGCCGACAAGTACTTGTCGTTCGGCCCCGTGCCCATCGGCTGGTACACCTTGGTCGCCAGCACGATCTTGTCACGGCGGGACTTGTCCTGGGCCAGCCAGCGGCCGATGTACTCCTCGGAGATGCCAAAGCCTTGCTCCATGTCCGGCGCCTGCGGGCCGCCATAGACGTCAGCGGTGTCGAAGAGATTGACGCCCGAATCCAGCGCTTTGCTCATGACCCTGAAGCTGTTCGCCTCGTCGGTCAGCTCCCCGAAGTTCATGCAACCCAGCGCTATGCGGCTGACCTTGAGGCCGGTACGGCCAAGGTGCTTGTAGTTGCCCGAGCCGATCGCTCGGCCAGGCGCTGCGGTCTGCGCCCGTGCGGCACCGGCCGACAGGGAAGCGATCAGCGGAGCAGCGGCAAGACTGGCCATGCCCATGCCTGCGAGTTTCAGCAACCGACGCCGTCCCAATTCGGGAGCGCTGGAACTGTTACCGATGTTCGTTCGGTTGGTTGAACTAAGCATTCTGCGCCTCATGGTGGGCAGGAATGAACAAGTCCGGCCTATGCGGAACCCGCGCCCTAGAGTGAACCGACTGTAAGTCGGTAATACGTCATTATTGAACCATTAGTCGGTTTCATCAACAAAAACGCCCACGCAGTCGAGCCATCTCTGCTGGCTCGACTGCGTGGGCGCGTTTACGCTTGCCGGAACACAATTATCTGGACGAAGCTCAATCGGGCGGCGCGGCTTGCTGACGCCGGCAGGCAATCAGCAACTTACCAGGCGTAAACCTGAGGCGCTTCGCCGCCTGGACCCGGCCAGATCTCGTCCAGTTTCGTCAGGGTTTCGTCGGAGAGCTTGACCGACAGCGCGTTGAGGTTCTGCTGCAACTGCTCGACGGTCCGTGGGCCGCTGATGGCAGCGGTCACGACCGGGTTGTGCAGCAGCCATGCAAGCGCCACGTCGGCGGGCGTCTGGCCCAGTTCATCGCACAAGGCTTCATAGGCTTCGAGCTGTGGACGCAGCTTGTCGATCTGCGCCTGCAGTCCGGGCGTGGCACGACGGCCGCTGGCGATCTTCTTGAGCACCCCGCCCATAAGCCCCATGCCGATCGGGCTCCATGGGATCAGACCGATACCGAAATGGCGCAACGCCGGAATGACCTCCAGTTCGATGGTCCGCTGGGTCAGGTTGTAGAGGCTCTGCTCCGAGGCCAGTCCCAGCAGGTTGCGTGAGGCGGCCGTGCATTGGGCGGTGGCGATGTCCCAGCCAGCGAAGTTGCTGGAGCCCACATAGGTTATCTTGCCTTCGCGGATGAGCTGCTCGAAGGCCTGCCAGATTTCTTCCCAGGGCGTGGCCCGGTCGACGTGGTGCATCTGGTACAGGTCGATGTGGTCGGTCTTCAGGCGCTTCAGGCTCGCCTCGCAGGCGCGACGGATGTGATAAGCCGATAGATACTTATCGTTGGGGCCGGTTTCCATCGGCTGATAGACCTTGGTGCCCAGCACGATCTTGTCGCGACGGGACTTGTCCTGCGCCAGCCAGTTGCCAATGATCTCTTCGGACGTGCCGTAGCCTTTGGCCATGTCCGGCGACTGCGGACCGCCATAGACGTCGGCGGTGTCGAAGAAATTAAGGCCTGCGTCCAGCGCCGCATCCATGATCTTGAAGCTGGTCGCTTCGTCGGTCAGCTCGCTAAAATTCATAGTGCCCAGTGCAATGCGGCTGACTCTGAGGCCGGTGCGGCCAAGATGGGAATAGTTCATTTCATTTCACTCCTGTAGTCTCGCGATCCCAGCGCTGAACTGAGCGGGACGCGGGGATGATGCTATCTTATTCCTTCGGCGGTGGGGCGAGGGGGCCGTACGCCGGGCGCTTTAACAGATGCTCGCCTGCTGTCTCGATGCCGGGGCCATGGACATGCTGCTTCCGATCCTGCATCGGCACACACGCCGCTGGAATCGAGGCCCAGCATGTCCATCATGGTGGCGGCCAGCTGATCGGCTAGTTTCACTTCGAGGACTGGCTTAGGCCTTCGGCGATCTTGACGATGATGTGCGGCATGCTCTGGCTGCCCGATAACGGAACGATGTAGCCGCCATCGACTGTGAGGCCTTCGCCGATGATATAGCTGCCACCGGGGCTCCACAGCCACAGCACGGCCGAACGAACCTCCTCGGGACGGCCGGCGCGGACGATAGGTGCGCTCGCGACCAGCTTGGCGAAGGCTTCGTCGTTGCCCGCCAGCCACGTCGCGGGCGATCTGCGAGTCAATCATTCCAGGGTTGACCGCTTTCACGCGGATGCCCTGCTCGCAGTACTCCAACGCGGCGCGGGTCAGGCCTAGCACGTCGTGCTTGAAAGCGATGTAGGCGCCGATGTCGACGTCGCGAGTAAGCTCACCGACCGAGGCATTGTTGACGATGGCGCCGCTACCCGGCGCTCTACCTGTTGCAGTTCGTATTGCATGCACAGCCACACGCCCCGCAGGTTGATGCCAATCACTCGGTCAATTTTTCGCTGGTGGCCTCAGTGAAGGTGGAGATCTTGGCCATGACACCGGAGTTGTGAAACGCGAAGTCCAGACGGCCATATTCGGCGACGGTCTTCTCGACCAGAGCAGCGACCTGCGCCTCGTCGCTGAGGTCGCAGGCCAGACCGATGGCAGTGCGGCCTCCAGCGACGATAACCGCCGCTTCCTCGCCGGAGCGCTCGCCGTCGCGGTCGGCCAGCACCACCGATGCGCCGTCATGGGCAAAGCCGCGGGCAGTCGTCAGGCCCATGCCGGCGACTGCACCCGTTGCCTTAGCTACTTGGCCCTTGAAGTCATAAATTGCATTCATATTCCAGATTTCTAATATCGTTGATAACCCGATGCAGCAAAGTGCCTGTTAGACCGTAATTCAAGCGATTGTAGCAATGCTGCTTATATATGGATTGTTACAGAAACCGGCCTGCCTAACTACTTGATGAGTGCTTAACATGCCTATTAGCTTGGCTAATCAATGAGATCATTTTTTGGTAACTCCAAATGGCGATCATGGACCTGATCACTGACTGGTCGCGGTTGTGCATGATCAGGCGCGTGCTCCAGCCCTTAAGCCGTCTCTGCAGCAGGCCAGCGCTGTTGGCAGTGCGACGAGGATCAGCGGCAGCATTGAAGCTGGCAGGACGCTCGCTCCGCCGCACGCAATACTCAGTGCGCCCAGTGCGTTCCCGGCAGCGATGCGTGCGTTTCATACCGTGATGAGCATCGCTCACATGACGTCAACACCTTCACCAGCGGTGTCGGATGTGGCGTCTGGGTCGAGTTCGCAGCGCCGCCAAAACTCGCTCCCTACAACATCGTTGAGGGAACGGCGATCAGCGCGGCCGAGGATGGGCTGGCCAGACCAAGGTCACCGCTACCGATGACAGCCACGCCGAAGGCTGGCAGCAGCAGGTTCATGTTTGCGCTCCGCCCCAGTGTGCCGGCTAAAACGGCGATGTAGGTGTAGAGCATGTGCTGCGCCGTGACCCAGGCCAGAGCCGTGAACAGGATCGAGCGCCCGCCTGCGGAGCTGACTACGCTGCAGATGGAGATGCGCCTCTCGGGTGGCTGGCTTGGTACGTCGGGCATCTGCTACGACATCGCGGCGAGCAGCAGCGCGGCCACCACGCGCAGAGAGACAAAGGCGCCGCGCAAGCCGATAATGCTGCCAGTGAACGTGTCCAGCGGGACGCCGATTGACAGCGCTAGGAGTGTGCCGACCATTGCCACCGCGAGCGCGCGGCCCGTGAGACGGTCTATCACCATGCGTCGCGCGTAACTGCCAAGCAGCCCCCAGGACAGCCCTGCCGATACGCCGGCCAGTAACCTCGCAACCAAGGTCAGGGCGAACCATGGCGAGAACGCGGTCACGAGATTGAAGAAGAGAAAACCCGTGATCGCTAGCATAAGCACCGGCCTGCGTCGCCGGACTTGCGTCAAGTTGACCAGCGGAATGGCGGCAAGCACCAATTCCCCTCCGCGTAACCGATCATTATTTGGTCGGTCGCCGTCGCCGGTATGTTAAAATCTTGGCGATCTGCTGAAGCGGCCCGACCGGCAGGGTTTCGGTTTCGGTTTCGGTTTCGGTGTCGATGGTGATGGTGATGAAGCTGGTCATTGCCATCATGAAAGATTCTGGTCGGCAGCGTGTCGGCCTCCGCAGATGATTTCCTACAACGGAGTCTGTCACTCCGCATCTTGGCCAGAAGCCGAGGGTGATACCTGGCAGTGCAAAGGTGTCGGCGGCGTCTGTGATGTGAACGAAAGCGGAGCCGGATACGCTGATGAAGCGGGTGCTTGCACCTGACAACCTCGGACGTGCGTATCAACGTGTAGTCAGCAACAGAGGTGTGCTGGGTGCCGATGGCATGGCGGTCGCTGACTTGGCAGGCTACGTGAAGCAGTTCTGGCCAATCCTGAAGGCCAGCTTGCTGGCCGGCGAATACCATCCCCAGGCAGTGCGGGCTCTTGAAATTCCAAGCCGGCGGGCGGTACACGGCAACTGGGGATTCCCAGTGTCATTGATCGGCTAATCCAGCAAGCCTTGCTGCAACAGCTAAGGCTGACTTTCGACCTTTTGTTCTCGGACTACAGCTACGGCTTTCGTCTGGGCAAAAAACGCTCACCAGGCCGTCGAAATGGTCCGCGCCCATGTGGCGGACGGATATCGTTGATAAGTGCAGCCTGATCTTGAAAAGTTCTTTGATCGAGCCTATCACGTCATCTTGATGACCCATGTGCAGCATCACGTCGAAGATGAGCGCGTGCTCAAGCTGATTCGCTGCTACGTTGAAGCCGGGGTCACGTGAGGCGGGATTTTCAGCCCGCGGCAGGAGGGGACACCGCAAGGCGGTCCGCCCACGCCGCTGCTGTCGAACATCCTGCTCAATGAGCTCGACCTTGATCTTGAGCATCCGGGGGCATCGCTTTGTGCGCTATTCCGATGACGCGAACATTTATATGCGCAGCCCCCGCGCGGGTGAGCGAACTATGAGCAGTGTCGTGCGCTTCCTGAATTAGCGACTGAAAATGACGCTGAACCAAGAAAAGAGCCGCGTGGTACGGGCTTGGAAGTGTAGCTACCTGGGCTATGGGATGAGCTGGCATCGTCAGCTGAGGCTCCTAATCATTCTCCTGAGCTTGCGTCGTCTGCGTGATCGGCTCCAGGCAGTGCTGCACGGTGCACGGGGCCGCAAGATGGCAACCGTCATCGAGCGCATTGACCCGGTACTGCATGGTTGGGTGGGCTATTTCAAACTCGCTCAAGGGATGCGAGCCCTAGAGACTATGGATGGGTGGGTACGTCACGCTCTTCGCTGCATGCTCTGGCGACAGTGGAAAGCATCCTCGACGAGTGCTCGTAAATTGATGCGCTTAGGTGTGGATAATAAATGCGCTTGGAAATCGACAGTCAATGGTCGATACCCCATGATGGAACTCCGGGGGAGTCCCGCATGAATCAGGCGCTGCCGAAGAAGCTATGGGACACTCGGCCCGGTTCTCGATACTGGATACGATCATCCGGCTTAGCCGCGTAATTTGAATCGCCATGTCCGGAACCGTACGCACGGTGGTGAGAGAGGGCAGCGGGCGTCAATCCGCCTCCTACTCGACTGCTATGCCATCAATGCTTTTCCACTGATTCTGTGGATATGCAATGTCTAGACGGCGACTAGATAGCGGTTGAACTGTCTCGCCTGTCGAACGCCTCGCGCGCAGCTTCAACACGGGGTTGATTCTGCGCGACCCAATCGCCAAGGCCCATGAGGGGTGCTCGCAACGAATGGCCCAATTCTGTTAGCTCGTAGTCCACGCGCGGCGGGATCGTTGGAAATTGAGTGCGCGTCACCAGCCCGTCGCGCTCCAAGTGGCGCAGAGTCAGCGTCAGCATCCGCTGGGAAATGCCCTTGACGTTGCGCTTGAGTTCGTTGAATCGGATACGACCTTTGGCCAGTTCCATGATCGTGAGCACGCTCCATTTGTCGCCGATCCGCGCCAGCGTTTCCAGTATGGCGGCACGGCAGCCATGTTCCTCAGTTACCGCTATGGATTGTGGTATCAAAGCTGTGCCTCCTTGTGTAGTTCCGAGTTTAACCCTAGCATTCTATTAATACCAATCATCGTCCGGAAACCATCATGACGAAGCTGTTACATATCGACTCAAGCATTCTCGGCCAGAACTCCACCAGCCGTCAGATTTCGGCCGACATAGTCGCGAAGTTCATGGCGATTCATCCTGCAATTTCCGTAAAGTACCGCGACCTCGCTGCCAATCCTGTCCCCCATCTTTCGGGAGCGTATCTGTCAGCGGCTAGTGGCTCAGCAGTCGGACATGACGTTGCTTTGCAGCACGACTTAGCCTTGAGCAGCGATCTGCTCGATGAGTTTCTTTCCGCGAATATAGTTGTCATCAGTGTAGCCCTCTACAACTTCACGATTCCCAGCCAACTCAAGGCGTGGGTTGACCGCATTGTCATCAATGGCAAAACCTTCCGCTATACCGAGGCAGGCCCTCAAGGGTTGGTCGGGGACAAAAAGGTCGTGTTGGCTGTCGCGCGCGGCGGTCTCTACGGGGCAGGTTCGCCTGTCGCCGCTTGGGAACATGCTGAATCCTACCTGCGTGCAATCTTCGGTTTCATCGGCGTTACTGATCTTCAAGTTGTGGTCGCGGAGGGTTTGAATGCGGGGCCGGAGCAGCGCACGCAGGCACTGGAATCGGCTGCCCAGCAGATTGTCGTACTCAAGGTCTGATCGGAGAACTGCTGTGGTTAAGTCGCGAAACGTCAGGCATGTTGATACGCCCAAGATGCTCCCGGGGGGGACAGCCGTTCATCGCAACCGGATGCTCCTCTCACCTGAACTCGCAGAGGAAATCGACCCGTTTCTTGTGCTCATGGAAGATTGGTATTCCCAGGGCGCCTTCCAGAACCATCCGCATCGGGGCATCGAAACAGTCACCTACATGCTGGACGGATACAACTCCCATTACGACAATCACGGGAACAAAGGTGTCATTGGACCTGGCGAGGCGCTGTGGCTGACGGCTGGCAAGGGATTGCTGCACAACGAGGTGCCGGTCGATGACCGGCCTATCCATACCTTGCAGCTTTGGGTAAATTTGCCTCGTACAGACAAGCTGATTCCAGCCAGTTTTCAGGAATTGAAGGATGACCGGGTGCTCAGGCGGAAGCTGCCAGGTGCCGAGATCCTCGTGTTTTCGGGGGCATCAGGTGAACACGTCTCGCCGACCCGCAATCATGCGAAGGTTACGATGGTCGAAGTACGTCTCGAACCTCATTCGTTGATCGAGCAAGAATTGCCGGCGGATTACAACGGTGTCGTTGTTGTGCTGGAAGGCGAAGGCTTCATTGGTGCCAATGCTGCGCCTACGCATAGCGGGCAAATCGCCAGGCTTCAATATGAGGTGGAGGAAAGCAAGGTTGCCTTTGCCACGAAGAATAAGAGCTTGCGCGCCATTTTGTTCGCAGGAAAACCGCTCAGGGAGCCGATTATATCACGCGGCCCCTTCGTCATGAATACCGAAGAAGAAATCGATCAGGCTTTCGCAGAGTTTCAAAGAATGCGGGACAGGTTCGGCCTGGATGCAGTCTAGTTAAATTTGGTGTGCTTGAGTAAATCAGCATGGTGCTTATGTGCGCACTGCACAGTTGGCTGACCAACCACGAGAAAGTGCAGGACGTGAAGCGGCCTGAAGTTGCCGGGCTGACGGAGAAGCTGGCCTGCAAGCCGGCCGGGGCAAACAACGCCTTGGGCATGCTACGCGAGATGTTCCACCTGACCGAAGTTGGGTTACCGCTTGGACGGCACGAACCCGTGCCCCACTTCCCGATGCACCCGTCCGGCGAGGTAACCTGGCTCATCGTCGGCGACGAGCTAGCGTTGATCTTCCGCCAATTGGAGAAGCTAGAGACGAAAGGATTGGAGAAATACGTTATTCAGCCGGCGATTTGCCTGTAATTCGAGTTCGCCGGCTCCCGCTCCGAAATCTGCAGGCTCGAATGGGATTGGGTCGATCTGGAGAACCGGCGCGTGGTCTGGCCCGACAGCACGGCGGGCGGTCTCTCCAAGCCCATGGGCGGAAGCCTATCAGTTGTTTTCGACGGGACCGCGCCCGTCAAGGCCGCCCCTATGCCCTGCTGCCGCCCAACAACCCGACCGAGCACCTGACGTTTGGCGAGCAGTATGGCGGTTGGAAGGTAAGCGTCCGGCGAACTCATCTTCCCCACTCCCGCTTCAAGGGCGATGGTGTCCGCGTATTTTTAAGCGGACGCGATCCCCCTTATTGCCAAGATTTCAGTGCGCCAACGAAGCTCTTATCCAAAACCATTTAAAGCCCAAGTCGTTTGGGGATGCCTGCAACCTGGCGCAACGGTGTCCAGTATCGCCATCAGCTATAGTATCACTGCTAAGTAATCCGCAAATGGACGCCGCTCTATCGAGACCAATCCGCAGCAACCTCGCTACCGGCATTTGTTCCGTTAAAGGCCGTACCTAAACGGCCAGCCGAAGCGTCAGTGATCATTGAGGTGCCCATGGCCGCGCAAGTAATCACGGTGAAATGGCCAACCTCAGATCCTGAGGGCTGCGCGCAATTTATACGGGCTGTCGCTCAATGATCCGCATCGATGCGATCTGGCTGGTCACCGCGATGGGTATGCGCGCCGGCACCAAAACGGCATTGGCCCGAGTGATCGCGGTGCTCGGTGTGGCGAAACCGCACTGCGCTTATCTCTTCGCCAATCGCTGCGCTAACGGGATGAAAGTTCTGGTGCACGATGGCGTGGGCGTCTGACTTGCCGCACTACGACTGAATTAAGGCAAGTTTTACTGGCCCGGCATTCGTCATGGTCGCGAGGTCGGACTCGACGGCGAACAACTCCTGGCTTTGGTGCTAGGCCTGTCGTGGCTGTGCGTCGGCGCAGGCGGTGTGATCAACATGCTGTAATCGCCGACCATTTGACCGGTCTGCTTGTCGTTGTTTCGGGCCTGCGTCTGTCACAATCGGCGGCATGAATTTCTCGCCCAATCTTGACCAGATGACTCCGGAGCAGCTTCGTGCCTTGGCGGCACAGGAGTTTGCAGTTGCAGTCCGAGGTCAAGGCGATGAGTCGGGAGATCCAGAACGACGAAATCATCATCGAACAATTCAAGTTCGAAATCGCCCTGCTCAAACGCCACAAGCATGCCAAGCGCAGCGCGCAAATCAGCCCGGCGCAAGGCAGCTTGCCGGATGACCTGCTCAATACAGACCTTGAAGCTATCGAGGCCGAGCTGAAACAGCTTCTTCCCGCTTCGTCACAAGCCGAGCCACGGCAATAGCCGAAACGTGCCCCATTGCCGCCGCAGTTTCCACCCACGGAGGTTGGTCACGAACCAGAAAACACCTAATGCGCTTTTGGCTGCCAGCTTCAACGCATCGGTGAAGATATCACCGAAAAACTGTATTACACGCCAGGCGTGTTCAAGGTCGAACAATGTGTGCGTGGCAATTGGGCCTGCCGTAAGTGCGAAACTCTGACTCATGCGCCGGTGCCGGCGCAGGTCATCGACAAAAGTATTCCAACCGCAAGTCTGTTGGCCCACATGATGGTGGCCAAGGTTGCCGATCACTTGCCGCAATACCGGCGAGGGAAAATCTTTGGTCGCGCTGGGCTGACCACCGCTCGCTTGACCTTGGCCCAGGGGGGGGCGGACAAACCGGCGTGTGACTCCAGCCATTGGTCGATGCTCTGCGTGAAGCTATGCTGAAATAGGGTGTGATTCACGCTCACGAAACTCCGGCTCAAATGCTTGCGCCAGGCGATACGAAAACCCATCGGGCCTACATCTGGGCGTACAGCAGCACGCCGTTTTCGGCGCTCAAGCCGTGGTATACGACTTCCGCCCAAGCCGTGCGGGCGAACATGCGCGCAACATTCTGGGCGACTGGAGCGGCAAGTTGGTCTGCGATGACTCCGCTGGCTAGAAAGCTGGCTTTGAGCAAGGCATCACTCAAATCGGCTGCATGGCCGACGCCCGTCGCAAGTTTTGCGATCTGCATGTCGCGAACAACAGCCAGTTGGCCGGACAGGCGTTGCACTCGATCAGTGGGCTGTATGAGGTCGAACGACAGGCGCGGGACATGAGGGACGAAGGTCGGGGGCGAATACGTCAGGAACTGGCGGTACCAATCAGCAACACACTTAATGAGTGGATGCTGGCCCAGCGTGACCTGGTGCCCAACGGATCAGCCACGGTCAAAGCCCTCGACTCCAGCCTGAAACGCTGGGTAGCGCTGACGCGCTACCTCGACGATGGATCTGTGCCCATCGACAACAATCAGGTCGAGAATCAGGTACGGCCGTAGGCACTCGGGCTCTCGAACTGGTTGTTTGCCGGGTCGCTGCGCAGTGGTGAACGAGCGGCTGGAATCATGAGTTTGATCCAGTCGGCGCGCATGAACGAGCATGATCCGTATGACTATCTCAAAGATGTGGTGACGCGGTTGCCGACACAGCGAGCCAGTGAGACCGGTCAATTGCTGCCGCACCCATGGATGCCAGCCTGACTTACGTAAGGTGAGTTCGCTGGGCGCTTACCCACCATCGCCTTAATCGATGGCATCAGAAAGGTGTGTTGCCCAGAAGGTTATGTCATGGCGTAACGTCAATTAGCTACGTCGGATATACACAACGATTCGGCCGAGGTAAGTACCCTCCAATGGCTGCGAATTTTCTGCAATTAGCGCCCCAATTTCTGGGTCGTAGGGGATGAAGCATTAGTGGGGCGATTTCCATGAGGCTCACCCCCTTGTTGAGCTCGAAATTGAGGTTGCGCGTAGCGACGACATCATCACTTCGTTACTTTAAAAAACGGCTACTGCAGGTCTCGGGCTTTGCCGAATTCTTCAATCGAAGTTGGAGCAGCGCCATTTACTCGGCCGCAGGTATGAATTTTACTGCGGAGTTCGACGCCGGTTGTTCGCACGCAATGACACGACCTTTCAGGCGATGCGTGGAGAAAACTTTGTGAGCTTCGTCAGCGACCAGTTAGGTGGCAATCTGTCCCCACTTGCAACGTTTCGCGACCAGCATGGGCTCATCGGAGAGATTGTCGGCTTATCCTCAAGCTTCGAAGAAGTTCACCGTCTTGTATGTGCTGGGTTTGGGGTTGGTTGTATGCCAGAGCATCTCCTAGATGAAGACGTAGAGAATGGGCTTCTCTGGCGGTTACCACCGGCTGAAGGCATCGTCGATATCGATCTACATCTGCTGTGGAGTTGAGAGCAGCGGATGACTATGGCAGAAACAGTGTTACTGGAAGGCTTCCAGCATTGTATTGCTCAGGCCTCGCTCGCCTGGGCGTATGATGCAAGCAACGAACGCAGCGGTTGGCTGCGGTCGTGATGCCTGGCTAGTCAACTTCCAGTAGCCGCTGCCGGTTCAGCACGCTGTTTTGCCGGTCATCGTCGTCTAACTCCGACGCACTGAGCATGTCCCCAATACCGGCACCGGCCTCAACTCTCTCCAGCCAATACATCACGGCTTTTTTCATGAACCAGTGAGGGGTTCGATCCAGCAGGCTTGCGGCCTCCTTGATGCGCTCCTTGGTCGGGGCGTCGAGTTTGATGCCAGTCGTTGTTGAGCTCACGATCGCCTCCTCACGAAGCTGCCATGGCTACAGGGGAGGCTGTTTTTGAACTTCGTTGATAGGCCAGCAGTAGGCCGATGTACCAGAACGGCATCACGTACAGCGCTGTTCGAGTATCTGCTTCCAGTGCCAGCAAGCACAGCACGAACACCAGAAACACAAGCGAGAGCACAGCAGTAAACCTGCCGCCAGGGAGCTTGAAAGTTGAGCGCTGGTGAGCTTGTGGGCTAGTGCGTCGGTACGCCAAGTACGAGAACAGGATCAACGACCATGTCACAACCACCATGACTGCTGAGATAGTCGAGACCAGAGTGAACACACCCATTACGTCTTGGATGACAAACAGCAGGGTCAGGGCGATGGTCATGCACAGACCGGAAAACATCAAGGCGCGGGTTGGAGTGCCGGAGCCTGACAAACGGCCGAAAGCTCGTGGTGCTTGTTTGTTGTGAGACAGGCCGTACAGCATTCGTGAGCCGGAGTACACGCCGCTATTGGCGGAGGAGGCGGCGGATGTCATCACAACGAAGTTGATCATCCCTGCCGCAGCGGGCAGGCCACCCAGCAGGAACAGCTCAACAAAAGGGCTGCGGTTTGCTGGGACATGGGCCCAAGAAATTACGCTTATGATGCAAGCGAGCGCTGCGACGTAGAAAAGAAGAATGCGCAGCGGGATGGTGTTGATGGCTTTTGGAAGTGTCTTTTCAGGGTTGTGGGCTTCGGCGGCAGCGGTGCCGATGAGCTCAGTGCCCACGAATGAGAAAATGGCAATTTGGAAGCCGGCTAGGAAGCCCAGCACGCCATGCGGCATCATCACACCCTGCTCTACCAAGTGGCTGAGCGATGCGGTGATACCATCAGGGGATGTGTAAGAGGTCGCCACCATGTAGAGGCCGGTCAGCACCAAAGCTGCGATGGCAACGATCTTAATGAGGCCGAACCAGAACTCCACCTCACCGAAAGCTTTCACAGCCAACATATTCAGGGCAACGAGAAGGAACATGGTTCCGAAGGCCGGTATCCACGTGGGAAGGTCAGGGAACCAGTATTGCAGGAAGCCTGCAACTACTACGACATCGCCCACTGCTACGACCACCCAGCTCAACCAGTACGACCAGGCGAGGATAAAGCCGGCCCGAGGGCCTAGATGATGGTGGACAAGCTCTGCAAACGATCCCATCTCTAGGTTGGCGAGGAGCATTTCGCCCATTGCACGCATGATGCAGAAAACGAAGAAACCGATGATTGCGTAGACGAGAAGAATTGAGGATCCGGACAGGGCGATCATTTTTCCAGAGCCCATGAACAGGCCTGTACCGATTGCGCCGCTAATTGCGATGAGCTGAATATGTCTGTTCTGAAGACGCCGCTTCAGTTCTCGACCATCGCTAGTGGCCGATTCTTGCGAATTGCACATCTGATACATATATCACCTCTTATTTTTTTTTTATGAAAAACCGCTTCCAGCCCTCGAGAAGAAGGTCGAGCCTTAGCGCGATGCTATAAATTATAAGCCCGCTAACAAAGCCGAACGTGGTGGTAAATGCGCAGACTATAAAGGCAAGCTCAAACCGAGCTCATTCACCAAGTTTATGAATTTATAGAGAATCTCACCGCGTTAACCGTTCATCCCTCTGTCTGTATCCGTCCGGATGGGCTGGAATGGTCATTTTGCCAGTCATAGTTGCCAATCGGAACGCTACAAACTGCTAGGCAGAGCAGGTGTACATAGCAAAGTGAATGTCATCTATAGCAATGTGCTAAGTCATAGTGGCGTGGTGCACAACTGACCTCGGAGGCTACATCTTGAAGGTTGATAGCAGGATGCTAGTCTCGGTATTCTCGATGTGCTGGATGGACCGAATTGTGTTGAGGGCTTTGTCGAAGGCTTCCAGGGTGTCTGCGCGGAGCTCCGCCATGAGATCCCAGCGACCGTTCGTGGTGTGGATCGCCACAACGTTCGGGTGGCCGCGCAACGCGTGTTTCACCTCGGCGGCGTGGTGACCACTGATGCTGATGCTGGTTATAGCCCGCACCCCACGTTCTATAGCATCGGACTGAAGCCGGATCGTATAGCCCATGATGATGCCTTGTTCCTCAAGCTTGGCAATGCGGTTTTGAACCGTAGCTCGAGCAACCTTCAGCTTCTTGGCCAGGGTCATAACGGGCGTCCGAGCGTTGTCTCGGAGAAGAGCGATCAGCTCACGGTCGGTGTTATCCATTTGCCTTGTTCCATCCATATTGCTGTTTTTAGTGACCAGATTGTCTAGAAATCTATGAAATCTGGCAACCTGCATGCTTCAAATTGCTTCATTTCTTCATCAAGATTTCGGAGATCAAAAAATTCACAGATAGCGACCGCTTTGCATGCCATCAGGGTGGGAGCACTTTTAAGGTGTATAACAATGACGCATTTCATCGACGTACCTACTATGTCCGACCTGGTAAGTGATATCGGCGTAGTTGACTTTCTGGGTGAGCTTTCGGAAGTCATTCGCGACGACTTCAAGCGCTGGCCTGAATTTGACAAGTCAGCTCGGGTAGCGAGCCACTCGGAAGTTGGCGTTATCGAGTTGATGCCTGTGGCGGACACCAGTCAGTACGCGTTCAAGTACGTGAATGGCCATCCGTCCAATACCTTCAAGGATCTCCATACTGTGATGGCCTTCGGCGTTTTGGCGGACGTCGAGACAGGTTATCCGATGCTGCTTTCCGAGCTGACTATCGCCACTGCGCTGCGTACTGCTGCAACCTCGCTGATGGCCGCCAAAGCGTTGGCCCGTCCGAACTCAAGGAAAATGGCTCTCATCGGCAACGGCGCTCAGAGCGAATTCCAGGCGCTAGCCTTCCACAAGCACCTGGGCATCCAGGAGATCGTTGCCTATGACGTCGACCCTCAGGCGACCGCCAAGCTCGTTCGAAACCTGCAGGAGTACACTGACCTCAAAATCACCCGTGCCCAAAGTGTTGCTGAGGCAGTTCGCGGTGCGGACGTCGTGACCACTGTTACTGCGGACAAGTCTTACGCCACCATCATCACTCCAGAAATGCTCGAGCCTGGTATGCACCTGAATGCCGTGGGCGGCGACTGCCCCGGCAAGACCGAACTGCACGCAGATGTACTGCGTAAATCTCGTGTATTCGTGGAATACGAGCCGCAAACCCGCATCGAGGGTGACATCCAGCAGCTTGAAGCCGACTCTCCTGTTATTGACCTGTGGCGTGTGCTGACCGGTGAGCAGGAAGGGCGCCAAAGCGATGACCAAGTTACCGTCTTCGACTCTGTCGGTTTCGCTCTGGAAGACTATTCGGTGCTGCGTTATGTCCTGGCGCAGGCGCAGAAGCGGGGCGCCGGCACCAAGATCGATCTAGTACCGTGGGTTGAGGACGATCCGAAAGATCTGTTCAGCCATACTCGTGGCCGTTCCGCCAAGAAACGCATCCGACGCGTTGCATAACTACAAGACCAGCACCCAACATCGGTATTTCTGAATGGCATTCCCTACGCGTTCGATTCAAGCGCCTGCAGCAGTGGTAATGGTCAAGCCTCACGCCTTTACCCCTAACCCGGAAACCGCTGCGGACAACTCGTTCCAAAGCTCAAATCCCGACATCGCGGCGCAAGCCCTTGCCGATGTTGCTCGAGATGAGGTGGCCCATGCTGCCGGAAGGCTGGAGGCCGAGGGTGTCCGAGTGCATCTGTTCGAAGACTTTGGCGAGAGCAACACTCCTGATTCGGTCTTCCCGAATAACTGGTTCTCCACTCATCCTGGCGGCCATGTCGCGATCTACTCGATGTACTCTCCCAACCGTCGTCGTGAGCGCCGTGCCGACGTGATTGAAATGCTCAAGCAGGAATACCGAGTTCAGGACGTCATCGACTATTCTGGCCTCGAGCAAGACGAGCTCTTCCTGGAGGGCACTGGTGCAATGGTGTTCGACCACATGTCTCGCGTGGCCTACACCGCCCGTTCCAACCGAGCTGATCCGATTGCCCTGGAGCGCTTTAGCACGCACTTCAATTTCGAGCCGATGGTGTTCGATACGGCGGACGAGAAGGGCGCACCGATTTATCACACCAACGTTCTGATGTGCGTGGCCACCGAGTTCGCACTTGTTGGTTTTGGCACCTTCACGAACAAGGCTCGTGCAGAGGAAGTGCGTATGCGGCTGATGGAGTCGGGCCGCGATGTGATCGACCTGACCAACCAGCAGATCGGCGAGTTTGCCGGCAATGCCATTGAGTTGTCGGGACGTGATGGGCGGATCTTGGCCCTCTCTCGCCGGGCGTTCAACAGCCTGACGCAGGAGCAGAAACAGCGGATTGAGCGCTCGGCCAGGTTGGTGCCTTTGGATGTGCCGACTATAGAAATGGCTGGTGGCTCGGTGCGATGCATGATCGCTGGGATTCACCTCTCTCCTCGCAAGTAGTTCAGTGAAAGTCCCCACCCTTTGAGATGGGGATTTTTTTTCAGCGTGCCAAGCTGTCGAAGCCCTGAAGCGTGTTGACCGCGTTGATGCCGATCTCATCAACCATGTAGCCACCTTCCATCACAAAAAGCGTTGGAATGCCGGCCTTCGCGATGGCCTCGCCCATCTGGATGAAGTTGTTGCTGGTCAGGCGAAAATGACTGATCGGATCATGCTCGAAGGTATCCACGCCCAATGAGATGATCAGGAAGTCGGGCTGGTGAGCCTGTACGCGCTTCAGAGAGTCCGCTAATGCCACACTGAACGTGTCCCACTGTGTGCCTCGAGGCAGCGGGTAGTTAGCATTGAAGCCTTCACCGATACCTACGCCTTTCTCATCTGCGAACCCCGAGAAGTAGGGGTAGGAGACAGAAGGATCACCATGGATAGAGGCGAAGAAGACATCGTTCCGGTCGTAGAAAATGTTCTGTGTTCCGTTCCCGTGATGGAAGTCGACGTCCAGAATGGCTACTCGCTTTGCCCCGCGACGTAGGCAGCGTTCTGCTGCAATTGCGGCGTTGTTTAGATAGCAGTATCCGCCCATATATTCGCGAGCAGCATGATGTCCTGGTGGACGGCACAAAGCGAAAGCGCCTCGCTCACCCTCAATAACCCGCTCCATGCCGGTCAGGGCGACATCAGCGCTACTGCGAACGGCTTCCCAAGTCCCCTGAGTGATAGGTGCGCCGGCGTCCATTGCGTAAAAGCCCAGCTTGCCATCAATGAATCCAGGTTCCTTATCGATGGCCAAGTCACGCACTGGCCATACAAGGGGCAGTGCGTCATGCGTTTTTCCGGTGGCCACCCACTCCTGCCAGGCGTTTTCCAGGAACGTTACGTAACGCTCGCTGTGTGCTGGGACATAGTTGGAACGGTCGAAGCGCTGCTCTGAAATGACATCGCCAAGGCCCTCGCTTTTAACGCGAGCCAGGACGGTGTCTGCTCTTTGCGGATTTTCAAACGACGGTTTCAAGGATCCATCCTTGAGTTCTGTGCCGTGATGAAGCCGGTGGTTGGAGCTAAAGATGGTGATCACTATTTTTGTTCCTAGATCGTATCGTCGGTGACAAAAATATTCCCTCTTCTGATGAAAAATTGCTTTGCTTTAGACTCCCATCACAGGGGGGTAACTGAAATTGTTTTCTAGGGAGTATGAGGTTGTTGAAAAGTTTTTGCTTTTCTACACCTAGTGGCCCGGTTCAATGGGCACATAGTCTTCAGACCCTGATCTTCAGCAGCCGCCAATTACTCAACCGATATGGCTGGTATGGTTGCGAGCAAGCGGTGGGGAAGGGGATAAGTCTCGATATGAGCTTTGAATGCGTCCAGGAACGTTCTCTCTGCTGCAGTCCGTTGAGCATCTTCATGCCATAGAAAATAGAGATTTGCGGTACAGACTCCCTCATCCGGAGGGAGACGCCAGAGCCTACCTTCCTCTAGGTCAGCTTGGACGCTATGTTCTGGAAGACAACCAATGCCGAAGCCAGCTACTAGGAGACGTTTGACCTCATCGTACTGAGAGGAGCTTGCTACTACCGTCCCCGAAAACCCTCGCTGATCCCTGAAGATCGTGAGTGGCGACAAGCTATCGCCAAGTGCATCGCTGGTGAAAGAAACGAAATTCTCACCCAGAAGATCCTCCATCGTGAGGTCAGATTTGCCATAGAGGTCATGGTATTGGCCACAGAACAAGCCGTAGTTCTGCTGCAGGAAAATTTTGTGCTCCAATCGCTTTGGAATCTGCTTGCAAAGGGCGATTCCAGCAGTGGCACCTTTCTGCTGGATGATTTTAACAATTTCACTGCTGGGCATTACCTCAAGCTCAACTTCGATGCGGGGATGAGCCTTATGAAACTTTGCCCAGAACGCGTCGTAGACGGCGGAGTGGATGCGGCTTGCGACCAACACGTTGATCCTGCCCACGGTCTGCTCTTCCGCATCTGAAACGTTGCTCGCCAACTGAGCCACATTGCCATAAATGGTATCGGCGGCGGCCAGCACCTCTTCCCCTGCAGCCGTGAGGTAGAACCGACTATGGTGACGCTCGATCAACCTTCGCCCGAACTGATCCTCAAGCCGGCGTAGCGCCTGGCTTACGGCGGATTGGGTGACGTGCAATTTTACCGCAGCAGAGCTGATGCTTTTCTCTCTCGCGATCACCAGAAAAGTCCGAAGTAGATTCCAGTCAAGGCGATCACTGATACGGTGATTTTTGTCTTTCATCTGCGGCCATCATTTCACTTATTTCCGGGTTGCTATGTAGCAAACCTCATTCAGCGATCCTAGCACAAGACATTAATTTAGCTAATGTTGAGCTTAAGAATACGGAAATTGATCGAATGTCGCGGTGAGCGCATAAATCTCACAACAAATCTAAGAGAGGCCTTCACCATGACCGGGACATCCCATGTGCCGGCTGCAAAACAGCCCGTGCGCGCTGCCACAGCAGCATTCATTGGTACCACAATCGAGTGGTACGATTTTTATATCTATGCGACAGCAGCAGCTTTGGTCTTCGGGAAGGTTTTCTTCCCTACGGGTGATGCGTTCTTGAGCACCATGGCGGCATTCGGCACCTTTGCTGTTGGCTTCCTGGCACGCCCCTTGGGCGGGTTTGTCTTTGGCCACTTGGGCGACCGTGTTGGTCGTAAGAAAGCCCTCATGGCCACTTTGGTCATCATGGGCATTGCGACAGTTGGCATCGGCTTTCTGCCCAGTTATGAACAGGCTGGCATCCTGGCTCCGATCCTCTTGATTGTGTTGCGTCTGGCTCAAGGCTTGGCGGTCGGCGGTGAGTGGGGCGGGGCAGTGCTTATGGCGGGCGAACATGCCTCGGCCAAACGTCGAACCTTCGCTGCCTCTTTTGCGCAGCTGGGTAGCCCGGCTGGCTTGATTCTTTCGTTGCTAGCTTTCCGTATGGTCACCTCCATGGACGAGGCTGATTTCGTTAGCTGGGGTTGGCGCATCCCGTTCTTGATCAGTGCTGTGCTTCTCCTGGTCGGCTACTTCATCCGAATTGGCGTCAGTGAGTCTCCAGATTTCGCCAAAGTGCTGGAGGAAAAAGAGACCACTGAGATTCCTGCACGAGAAGTGTTCCGGACTGCATGGCGCACGCTTCTCCTGTGCATGGGCGTTTGTACCGTGGCGATTGGCGGTATCTACTTCACCAATACCTTCATGCTGTCCTATGCCTCCCAAACGCTGGGACTGGATCGCCGGATGATCCTGGATTGCCTGTTCGTCGTCGCGATCATTCAGTTCTTCATTCAGCCGCTGGCCGCATGGTTTGCTGAAACTGTTGGCACGTCCCGGGTGCTGATCTTCGCTGCTGCAGCATCGGTGGCTGCGCCGTACCCAATGTTCATGCTGGTCAGCCAAGGCACCAGCCTCAGCATCATCGTCGGCATCGCTATTGTTCTTGTCTTAATGGCCGCCATTTATTCGGCTATGGCGGGCTTCATCAGCTCTGCATTCGAGACCCGGATTCGTTACACCGGTATCTCACTTTCCTACCAATTCTGCGGTGCGATTGCTGGTGGCCTGACCCCTTTGATCGGCACCTGGCTGACTCACATTTACCCCAATCAGTGGTTTCCACTGGCCGTTTTCTACTCCGTGCTTTCGGCGATCACCTTGGTTTCCGTGATCGGCCTGTCGATTCACAAGAGGCGTCGTGATCCGCATCTTGGTACTGCGACTGCCCATCGGGCCTGACCCGTTAACCTCTCATAAAAACCAATCTAGGAATCATCCATGACTAGCACTACCGGTCAGAATCAGCTGACGCCTGAACAGGTTCAGCGCATCCTGAAAGCAGTCGATGACAACTTCGACGCTCAATTGCGATTCACCCAAGATCTCGTTCGCATCCCGTCGTTGCGTGAGCAGGAACATACTGCCCAGGACTTCCTTTACGAGGCCATGCACAAGCGCGGCTTTTCGATGGATCGTTGGAAGATCGACGTCGAGGACATTAAGTCCCACCCAGGCTTCGGGCCCGTTACCGTTTCCTACGAAAACGCCTTCAACGTTGTAGGCACCTATCGCCCTGAGCAGCAGACTGGGCGTTCGCTGATCTTGAATGGTCATATCGATGTGGTTCCGACCGGCCCGGTCGAAAACTGGGCCCGCTCTCCTTGGGATCCAGCGATCATCGACGGTTGGCTGTATGGTCGTGGTTCGGCGGACATGAAAGCCGGTCTCGTAGCGAACCTCTTTGCCTACGACGCCATCAAGGCCGCCGGCTATGCACCTGGGGCCCCGATTTACTTCCAGTCGGTGGTCGAGGAAGAATGCACCGGCAATGGTGCTCTTGCAGCGCTGCTTCGTGGTTACAAGGCCGATGCCGTGATCATTCCTGAGCCTGAAGAGAACATGCTGGTTCGGGCCAACGTCGGTGTGCTCTGGTTCAAGGTCAAGGTCAAGGGCCGTCCAACGCACAACCGCGAAATGGAGACTGGCGTTAACGCCATTGATGCTGCCTACGCCGCGATGGAAGCTCTACGCAAGATCGAGTCGAAGTGGAACGGCCAGCACCATTGCCATCGTCACTTCGAGCATTTGGATCATCCGATCAATTTCAACGTCGGCAAGATCGTTGGCGGCGACTGGCCTTCGACTGTACCACCATGGTGCGAATTCGAAGTGCGTGCTGCCATCTACCCTGGCACCACTGCCGATGAAGCCCGTGCCGAGATCGAGGCATGCCTGGCCGAGGCCGCATCTGATCCTCGCCTTGGTGGTCTTGCTCCTGAGGTCACCTTCAACGGCTTCTACGCCGAGGGCTACGTGCTGGAGGAAGGCTCTGACGCTGAAAACACTCTGCGCGATTGCCACCGGATCGCGTTTGAGAGTGAGCTCGAGTCCTTCACCACGCCTGGTTACCTCGATGCTCGTGTTTTCGTGATCTACGGCGACATGCCTACACTCGTTTACGGGCCCAAGTCGCTGGACATCCATGGATTTGATGAGCGTGTGCACATCGAGTCCCTGAGACTGATCACGAAAAGCATCGCATTGTTTATTGCTCAATGGTGCAACCTGCAGGATTGATACGCGCTCTATTGCTCCTAGCCTGGCGGGATGCCAGGCACTTTGGATGGGTCTCACCCTCCTTGCCCCGTCAGGATGACCGCTTGTTGGGGCTTTTTTTAGATTCTGATAGATCGGATCACTTCCGGCGCGATGGAATTAGCACCAACAGTGGACATTATTTCGGCTTATTTTCAGCTTAAATATTAGTAAATTGATTGATCCAATGAAGTTGGCGATAAACCCAACAAGCGCCATTTAGAGCATCTCGCTGCAGTCCAGATATTCCCTGCCTAACAAAAAAAATGAAGGGTACATCATGAAGAGCAAATCACAATCGCGGCGTGCGGCGGCGGCAGCATTTGCCGGCACGACCATCGAATTTTACGACTTCTATATTTACGCTACAGCGGCGGCACTGGTGCTAGGGCAGGTCTTCTTCCCAGGTTCAGATCCGTTACTGAGCACCTTGGCCGCGTTCGGCACGTTCGCAGTCGGCTTCATTGCGCGGCCAACGGCCGGCATGGTCTTCGGGCATTTGGATGATCGACTGGGCCGCAAGAAAATGTTGCTGTTCACGATGGTTTTGATGGGCTTGGCCAAGACCGCTATTGGCCTTCTTCCGAGTTACGCAGCCGTTGGCATGTGGGCACCTATCGGGCTCATCGTCCTGCGATTCATCCAAGGGATCTCCGTCGGTGGTGAGTGGGGCGGTGCGGTTCTTATGGCCAGCGAGCATGCGCCGGCCAAACGCAAGACCTTCTACGCGTCCTTCGCTCAATTGGGGAGTCCAGCAGGTCTTCTCCTCGCACTGATCGCATTCCGGGTGGTATCGACACTGTCACCAGAGGATTTCCTTGCGTGGGGATGGCGCATTCCCTTCCTCATAAGTGGCGTGCTGATGTTGGTGGGCTTGGCTATCCGGTTCGGTGTAGAGGAATCGCCAGAATTTGTTGAGGCCAAATCAAAGAACGAGGTCGTCAAATTCCCTGTTAGCGAAGTCATCCGCACATGCTGGCGACAGATCTTGTTTGCGGCCCTTGCCGTAACAATCGGTTCGGCGGGCTTCTTCTTCACCAACACCTTCATGATCACTTATGTCACCCAATACCAGGGTATTGATAGGGCAACGATCCTCGACTGTCTGTTCATCGTGACAGTTTTCCAGCTCATTTCTCAGCCAGTCAGTGCTATCATCGCTGAGCGAGTGGGAGAGTCGCGGTTTCTGATGTGGGCTGCATTGCTGTCGATTGTGGTTCCGTATCCCATGTTCGTCTTGGTCACCACCCAGAAGTTGGGCCTGATGATCCTTGGCATCACGCTCTGCGTGGTGACCATTTCTGCATTGTATGCAGTCGTGGCAGGCTTCATCGCACAGGCATTTCCATCACACCTTCGCTACTCGGGAATATCCATGGCGTACCAGCTCATTTGCGCCATCGCAGGTGGCACCACACCAATCATTGGCACCATGCTAGCCAACCAGTTCTCGGGGCAGTGGCTTCCGCTGGCGTTGTTCTTCAGCGCGCTTTCAGCGCTATCGCTAATCGGCGTTATGGGTGTGCACCGGCTGCGTACCGAAAATCAAGGTGTTGCCGTGGCTACTCGATGATGCCAGCCACTCTGGCTACATGATTCAAAACTGAACGTGTAGCCGAACCAATCGACTCTGTCTTTGAGCTGCTGATAGCGCGTAAGCGTGTGGCAAACCCACCTTGCACCTCACGCATATCTATCAAGAGTGGCTAATCCGTTCTCCGACCACGTTGAGAAACTGATCTAGACCCCAGGGTTTGGAGATGAACACTGCGGCAGGTGGCAACAAGTCTTGAGTCCTGCTCGTATAACCGCTGGTCACCACGATCGGTAGCTCAGGCCATGTATTAAATGCTTTCCACGCCAGATCCCACCCATCAATGGGCCCTGGTGTTTGGACGTCGGTGATCAATAAGCTCCAAGCCTGGTTGGCCAGTATTTCGGCTGCGCCCTGAGCTGAGTCCACCGCCGTTACGTTCGCACCGATTTCATCGAGGGCGAAAATCATCAATTCTCTAAGGATGGGCTCATCTTCAACCAGCAGCACGCGTATCTCAGGCATTTTCGTCACCCCATCGCAGAACATCTGTTTTCGGTTGATCTCCCAGTGTTACTGCAGTTGGTCGCAGATGACAGGCGGCTGAAGATGTACAGAAAAATCATCCATTCGACGAAGCTGTACAATATTTGGACAACCCGCCCTTCGGGGCTTGCGACGAATAGAGATGCTTTGAGGCGTTGATTCTGTGATCCGCGCTCAGGAATTGGTTTCTTGATCCTCTGTATGCAATTGAGCGACAGCCGCCGCTGCTTCCTCCTCACTGGCGTAGTAGCTGGCAGAGCCGTCGAAGCTGATAACCTGCCAGACATGGTCGGCACCGTTCATGTCCACGTCATTAGGACATTCAGAAGCGTCCAATTTTTTCAGCGTGACTGCCACGGGGTTGCTCCTCATCCTCGAATGAACGTGTGACCTTGAATTGAGCCGATACGCTCCGCGTTTTCAGCGACCCTTGATTTAGGCTCTACCATCGCGAATTTTACCGTCCATTACCCCAAGGCAATCCGGCCATCCTGAACTGAAAGGGGATGGAGTGCTCTAGGCCCATCCCCGCCATCCAGGGAGGGGCCTAGCTATCCAAAGTCGCGCGCACCCTTTTGCCAAGCTCCCTCACACTGAATGGCTTTGGCAAGAAATGCACCCCGTGATCCAACACACCGTTGTGCACGATGGCATTGCGGGTGTACCCGGTGGTGTAAAGCACCTTCAGGGTGGGGTACAGCTTGTAGGCTGTATCCGAGAGTACCCTTCCAGTCATGCCCGGCATCATGACGTCGGTGAACAGCAGGCTGATGTCAGGGTTCGCCGCCAATACTTTCAGGGCTACCTCGCCATTTTCAGCTTCCAAGACGGTGTAACCGAAAGTGCTCAGGGCCTCCATAGACAACTGCCTGACCGAAGAGTCATCTTCAACCACCAGAATCGTCTCATTTGGCAGTGCCAGTAATTCTTCCGGTTGCGCAGGAACCGTTCCTGTTTCAGGCAGATCGTCAGTTTCCCCAAAGTAACGAGGCAAGTAGATCTTGACGGTAGTGCCTGCTCCCATCTCTGAGTACACATTGATGTGGCCGCCCGATTGCTTCACGAATCCGTAGACCTGGGAAAGTCCGAGGCCGGTGCCTTTTCCTACGTCCTTGGTCGTAAAATAAGGATTGAATATCTTGTCGATGAACTCCGGCGCGATCCCACTGCCTGTATCGGTCACCGCCAGCAGCACGTGCTGGCCGGGCTTAACGTCGTGAGCTTCTGCGTACTGCTCGTCCAGATAGGTATTGGCAGTCTCGATGGTCAGGTGTCCGCCCTCATTCATCGCGTCTCGGGCGTTGACTGCCAGATTCAGAATGATGTTCTCCACTTGGGATGGATCAGCGTGAGTGAACCACAAGCCGGCGTATTGGACGTTCTCGAACTGCACCCGATCACCCAGTGTACGGGACAGCATGTCGGCCAGACCTGCAGTGAGCTTGTTCAAATTGATGGGCTGGGGCGAGAGTGGCAGTTGGCGAGAGAACGCCAGCAGTCGGTGAGTCAATGCAGCTGCGCGGTGTGCGCCATCCAGTGCTATCTCGCAGTAACGCTCGATTTGGCTGGGTGTCTGTGCTTTACGCAGTTTGAGCAAGTCCAATGAGGCAATTACCAGCGTCAGCATGTTATTGAAGTCGTGGGCGATACCCCCCGTCAGTTGGCCGACTGCTTCCATCTTCTGCAATTGCTGCACCTGGCCTTCTGCCGCTTTGCGACCAACTACTTGCTGTCGCAGCTCTTCCGTAGATGCGGCCATCTCATCAGCATGATGGGCGCTAGCCTGCTCAAGGCCTCTGTTGGTTTCCTGCTGGTTCTCGAACTCAACCTGAAAGGCATCAATGTCCGTACAGGTGCCAAACCATCTCAAAAGCGTGCCAGACTCATCATGGATGGGTAGCGCGCGGCACAGGAACCATCGGTAAGTACCTTCGCGATCTTTCATCGCAAAGGTTTCTTCGAAGGGCTTTTTCTGGATAAGCGCCTGCTCAAGCCGACTTCGTACATCCTCACGCTGATCCTCACGAATCATCTGCATCCAGCCACGCTGGCCTAGCGCTTGCGCTGATAGGCCCACAAGAACCTGCCAGCGTGAGTTGAACCACAGCTCATCACCTGTGGGAGAGGCAGTCCACACCAACTGAGGAATGGCATCGGCGAGTTGCGCAAAGCTTTTTTCAGCTGCCGAAAGGGCGGTCTGGTGGCGGTTTTCGAGTTCAACCCGGTAGGTCAAATCTCTCACCACTTTCATCACGCCCACAAACTGCCCGTTTTCCAATATGGGCATCATCAGGCCATTGGCAAAAAACTTGCTGCCGTCCTGTTTTAGATGCCACCGGTCGTCAGCCGCCCGGCCTCGATTGAGGGCGAGCCCGATCTCTTTTTCTACGACCGCGTTGTCTCGGTCTTCGTCGGTGAAGATCATCTGGAGCGGCTGACCCAGAGCCTGCTCGCGTGACCACCCCAAAATCTGCACCGCCCCCTCATTCCATTCCGTGATCCGACCTGTCAAATCGGCGGCTATGATGGCGTAGTCCACTGCGCTATCGAGAATCAGTCGGTGATAATCCTGCGTCTTGCCCAGTTCAGCCTTGAGGCTGGTAACCTCGGCTTGGAGTGCACGTATCTGGTCGACATCTGAAGAGTGAGGCAAGAAGGTGTCCTGGGGCTGGATCAGCCCTGTTGACTTAGGTGTGGGAACATGGCGATTTCCCAAGGCGATGTACTCTATCTCACATCTTGGCATGACGCTGAGCATTGCAATAGCTCAGCTTCGACCAAGCTGTGCAGACACCGGCCCCATTCGTGGAGGGATCAGAGCGTCTCCATCCGTCGGGAACGGCAACTCACAAATTGGGCTTTGATAAGCTCGTACAGTGTTCGGTTACCCTGGTGTATGGAGAAATGTGGTTTCAGAAGCCGTTAGGCTCAGGCATTGCCGCGCTGGGGGCGTTGAGTAGCCTTCGCAATCTTCGTAAACAATATGCCCCAATTGGTGAAAACGACTTGTTCCCAGTCGGTCTCAATGTCGATTCGTCAACGCTGACGTTGTTTGTGCCGCCCGGTAACAACGATTTTGCTATCCGGTGCGGGGCAACTCAGTGTGGGGAGCCAGTATTCGACGCTCAACCGCTGATCAAGTTTGGGGTGGAGGCGCACCCTGACGGCCCTCCTTACGTGTACGACCCGTCCGCGCGAGATATCCCATGACTCAATGGGCGAGCTAGCCCTCGGTTTGCGGGGATACGAGTCGGTCTACCATTTGTGTGAGGGTCCACATCGACCACGGCTTGGGCAGAAACTCAATCCAATCGTCCAGTTCGCGATTCGCACCGATGAAACCGGAGGTGATGATCACCGGTAGCCCGGGAATACGTTGCCGAAGGAGCCGGGCAAGATCGATACCGTCAAGCTGGCCGGGTACGGTCAAGTCAGTCAAAACCAATGAAATGCAGGTTGATGGGCGCAACGCGTAGATGAGCGCATCGTCAGCGGTGGAAAACTCTGCGGTTTCATAGCCCAGAGTTGCGACTGCCTCCACCATCAAGCTTCTCAGTAATTCGTCGTCCTCGACCACCATCACTATGCCAGGTAGCGAACTGCCGTATTGCATGCTCATGCTTTGATCTCGATGCCTGTTGCAGCCGCGTCGGTGCTCAGCATACAGGACATGCTCTGAGCGACCGAATCTGGTTTAACCCTTACACCTCTGCCATCCCTATCCCACCTGACAACTAGAATGACGTAGTTGCCTCATGCACACTTCCAGGAGTGAGGTAACAGCTGGTTGATCTCACTTGCCCTTTGGGTCGGCAACCGAATCAGCACATCCTTGAGATACGCATACGGATCGTGCCCGTTCATGCGCGCAGACTGGATCAGGCTCATGATTGCCGCCGCCCGTTTACCGCTGCGCAGCGAGCCTGCGAAGAGCCAGTTAGACCTACCGAGCGCCCACGGCCTGATCTGGTTCTCCACGGCGTTGTTGTCGATGGGCACGGCACCATCATCCAGGTAGCGCGTCAGCGCTACCCAGCGTTTCAATTTGTAATCTAGTGCCTTTGCCGTGGCCGATCCTTCGGGCACTAGCGCGCGCTGAGCCAGCATCCACTCGTGCAACTTTTCTGCAATGGGCACCGCCATTTCCTGACGTAATCGCCAGCGATCTTCATCGCTCATGTCCTTGGCCTGCCTTTCGACTTCGTACAAGCAGCCGATGGAGTGCAGCGCTTGCTCTGCCAACTGGCTTTTGTTCGCCACATGCAGGTCGAAGAACTTGCGCCGGGCATGGGCCATGCAGCCGATTTCGGTGATGCCCTGCTCGAAGCCAGCTTTGTAGCCTGCGAAGTCATCGCACACCAGCTTGCCGTCCCAGGTACCCAGGAAGTTGCGCGCATGTTCGCCTGCACGGCTGGGGCTGAAGTCGTAGACCACCGCTTTCAGTGCCGAGAACGGTGTCGTGCAGTAGGCCCAGACATACGCTCGGTGCGTTTTCTTTTCGCCCGGGGCCAGCATCTGCACCGGTGTTTCATCGGCATGGACGACTTGCTGGGCCAGTACGGCTTCGCGCAGTGCATCTACCAGCGGTTGCAGTTGTACGCCGGTTTGGCCGACCCATTGAGCCAGCGTCGAGCGCGGGATCGCCAGGCCGGCGCGGCCGAAGATTTTTTCCTGCCGGTACAACGGAAGGTGGTCGGCGAACTTGGCCACCATCACGTGAGCCAACAAGCCGGCGGTGGGGATGCCCTTGTCGATCACCTGTAGCGGTACCGGTGCCTGGATCAGTGTTTCGCACTGACGGCAGGCCCACTTGCCACGTACATGCTGCTCAACCGTGAACACGCCGGGCGTGTAATCCAGCTTCTCGCTGACGTCTTCGCCGATGCGTTGAAGTTGGCAGCCACAGGAGCACTCGGTGTTATCAGGCTCGTGATGAATGACGGTACGAGGAAACTGCGGTGGCAACGCTGCACGCTTGGGTTGTTAGCGTGGCTCGTCCGGTGCCGGAGCGGGGCGAAGCGCTTTCAACTCCGCGTCGATGGCTTCGAGGTCAGTGTTGAGTAAGTCATCCAGCAAGCTGCCTTGCGCCGGACTGATCTGCTCACTGCGCTTGGCAAACTTGTGGCGTTTGAGAATGGCGATCTCGTGAGAGAGCTGCTCGATGATCGTCTCGTCACGATGGATCTTGCGGCCCATGGTGTCGACCTTCGACAGCAACTGCGCAGCGAGTGCGCGCAGTTGATCAGGGATCATTTGGTCGAGATTGGGCGTGGAAGTCATGCCGTGGATTTTACCAAAGCAACCCACTCGACACAGTTAAAAGACCCCGTTCAGAGCAACGTAATTACGCCGTTAGTACCCACCCGTTGCCAAGGCAGACCAAGCACCAGCGCTTGAAGTTGTTCGGCGTCGAGTTCAACCTCGTGGCCTCGATGCGTGCCAGGCCAATGGAATTTGCCCTAGTTCAGGCGGCGCGCGGCCAGCCAGATACCCACGCCGTCGTGCACGAGTACTTTCATCCGATTAGCGCGGCGGTTGGCGAACAGATAAGCGCAGTGCGGCTTCGCCGCACCGAACACGGCGATCACACGGACAAGGGCAGTTTCGGTACCGGCGCGCATGTCCATAGGCTCGGTGGCGAGCCAGATGGCGTCGATGCGAATCATTGGGAGAGGCTACGGATAAAGCGGGCGCAGCCGTCCGGGTCGGAGATCGGCCAGTTCACAGTGACTGTTTGCTGCCCTGAGGAAATATCGATGCGGGCTACATCCTGCCGAGCAGGCGTCGCCGCAGCGTTCTCAAGCTTCAACGGTACAAATGCAGGCAAGGCAGAAGCCTGCCGGTCACGATAGATAGGTATCCACTTGCGAACCAGATTAGCGTTGATGCCGTGCCGCAGCGCCACGCTGGCAATGGATACATCGTGGCTCAGGCATTCCTGGACAACTTGGGCCTTGAAGGGTTTGGGATAAGAGGTGCGCTGGCGCATGGTGTTCCTTGAATTAAGGACGATGGTGTCCACGTATTTTTAGGTGGACACCATCGCCCTTAATCTGGGGATTCTGAAGGTGTGTTCGCCATCCGCTTACGATAGCGCTGAGGTGCTATCGGTTCTTTCAACCCTGTCTTCAACGCAATCACCCTCTGCAAGGAGGGTGGGCGTAGCCGTGTCCCAAAAATGAGGTTTCCAATGAATAATCTGCTTCGCTCGCTGATTCCTGGCGCCCTGGTATTGCCCCTTAGTTGTGTCGCCTACGCTGATTTTTTGGCAGACAGCAAGGCGAACCTCAAGCTTCGCAACTTCTACTTCAGCAATGACTACCGTGACCGTCCAGGCCCTGCCGGACAAAGTCGAATCGAGGAATGGGCCCAGGGCGCAGTGCTGGATTTCCAATCGGGTTTCACAGAGGGCCCGCTAGGCGTTGGCGTTGATGCTATGGCTCTCCTTGGGGTAACGCTGGACAGTGGTGATGGCCGGCATCGGGGTAGCAGCATGATCCCAAACAAAGGTGATGGTGCTGCCGATCAGTGGGGGCGATTAGGCGTTACTCCAAAACTTCGCTGGTCGAAGACCGAGCTGCGTTACGGCACGCTGCTGCCAAACCTACCTGTGATTACCTACAACGACAGCCGTACTCTGCCGCAGACGTTCGAAGGGGCTCTGCTGACGTCCCACGAGCTTGAGAAACTGACCTTCACAGCAGGCCGCATCACGAAGGCAACAGGACGAGGGTCGACGGATCGCACCGGCCTAGCTGTCTCAGGTGGTACTCGTCAAAGTGATGCGATGGTATTGGCTGGTGTGGATTATCAAATTGGGGAGAAAGGTCTGGCCCAGTATTATTTTGCCAACCTAGAAGATTATTACGATCAGCATTTCCTTGGTCTTCAAAATACTTGGCAGCTTGCCCCTGGCCAGAGCCTGAAGGCTGATCTCCGCTACTTCCGCACCACTGCTGATGGTGCCAATAAAAGCGCAGAAGGGCGCGTGTCGGGCTACCGCGTAGGTGGATTCACTGAAAGTGCTGACGGCAAGATCGACAACCACCTCTGGACGGCGGCCCTGACTTATCAGGTGGGTGGGAATGCGGTGATGATGGGTTATCAGCAAGTTTCCAATGGCAGCAATTTTGTGCAACAGAGCCAGGGAACGTTGCCAGATAAGGGCGCGGGTGCCTCATCGCTATACATCTACATCGACCGCATGATGGCTGCTTTCAACCGGGCAGGCGAAAGGTCTGTGTTTGGTCAGTACAGCTACGACTTTGCCGCGATGGGTGTGCCGGGCTTGAAGGCATTCGTCATGTACGTAAAAGGTGAAGGAATCAACACCGCAACAGGCCCAGAGCTCAGCGAGTGGGAGCGCGACATGGGCATCGATTATGTGGTGCAAAGTGGCACTTTCAAAGGTCTTGGTTTCGGTTGGCGACACGGCTTGATGCATTCGGATATCGACCCGAATCAGGTGCAGAATCGTGTCTTCCTGAACTACACGCTGGCACTCTTTTAGATGAGAAGGCCCCCTTCGCGGAAGGGGGCCCTTGAGTCAGTTCACTGCCCGATAGGCTGATGGATCGACATCAGCTTTCTTAGAGCGGTATGAGAAGAACAGGAAGATGAACCACAGGGGCATCACGTACAGCGCCATACGTGTGTCGGGCTGAAGAGAAAGCACCCACACCCCGAACAGTAGGAAGCTCAGGCATGCAGCAACTGTAGCCCGACCGCCAGGCATCTTGAAGATGCTCGCCTCGTGAAGCTCTGGTGCCTTTTTTAGGTAAGCCAGATAGCCGAGCAGGATCATCATCCAAATGTACAGATTCAGAATCGCTGAGACGGTGGAAATCAGCGTGAACAGCTCCATGACGTTCGGGAACATCACCAGCAGGCACAATCCGCAGAACATCGCTATCCCTGTAAAAGCCACCCCCATCACCGGAACGCCAGCACGCGACAGCTTGGCGAAAAATGCTGGAGCCGAGCGGCGCAGCGCCAGGCCGAAAAGCATCCTGCAGCTCGCATATACGCCGCTATTGGCCGAAGAGGCCGCAGAGGTGAGAACGACAAAGTTGATGATCCCCGCAGCAGCTGGGAAACCAGCAAACAAAAAGAGCTCTACGAAGGGGCTGCGGTCTGCCGGCACATGGCTCCAGGACGTCACACTGATGATGCAGGCTAGGGACAGCACGTAGAAGATCAGGATTCGGAACGGGATCGTGTTGATCGCCTTGGGGAGATTGCGTTCCGGATTTTTGGCTTCGGCAGCGGTGGTGCCGATCAGCTCTGTGCCTGCGAAGGAGAAGATGGCGATCTGGAAGCCGGCGAAGAAACCGCTGATTCCGTGAGGCAGCATCGAGCCTTTCTCGAACAGGTTGTTCAGGGATGCTGTGACACCCTCAGGGGACTGGTAGGACATTCCTATCAAGATAAATGCGGTCATGATCATCGCCACGATGGCCACGATTTTGATGATCGCAAACCAGAACTCAACCTCACCAAAAAGCTTAACCGCTAGCATATTGAGGATCAGCAGCAGCCCCATGGTTACGCTTGCCGTTGCCCAGGTCGGGACATCCGGAAACCAGAACTGGAAGAAACCCGCGACCACAATGACATCAGCAATCACTGCGACGCTCCAGCTCAGCCAGTATGACCAGCTCAACATAAACCCTGCACGGGGGCCCAAGTAGTGGGCAACAACGTCTGCAAATGACCTGAATCTGAGGTCACTCAACAACAGTTCGCCCATAGCGCGCATGATGAAAAAAAGGAAGAAGCCTACAATAATGTACACGAGGATAATAGATGTTCCGGACAGAGCGATTACCTTACCGGAACCCATGAATAATCCTGTTCCGATGGCGCCTCCGATGGAGATAAACTGAATATGTCGGTTGGTGAGCGCTCGCTTCAGGTGAGGGTCGGTATGAGTGGTGTCATTCTGAGTAATTGGATGTGGTTCCATGCTCAGCCTCTTTCTTGTCGAAAAGTTTTGTTGGGCAGGCTCAATTGCCGCTTCGCGGGAGCATCGCGGTCGCTGATTCTTTGGTTTTTATCTTGCAGCGATGTAATGCTCGCTCAAGTGAGCTGGAAATACTTTGCTAACTTAGGGCAGGCCATGAGCATTTGAGCAAATGTTTTCTGGTGTTTGTGTGTAATCAGGAATTATTTTGCGCGAAAGTATGACAGCTTTGGCGCGCTTGCGTCTGATCAACCGGATCCTAGAGGTGGTTTTGCTTGACGAATTATTTTTTGCGCAATAAGGTCGTCAGGTGAAAAATTACTGCGGTGTGGGCTTCAGAAATGAGTAGGATCACCCTCGATAACGTTGATCGTTCAATGCTTCGCCTGCTGCAAGCCGATGGGACAATGTCCAGCATCGCTGTTGGCGAAAAGCTATCGCTTAGTACAACGCCTACCTGGAGGCGAAGAAAGCGACTGGAAGATGAGAGGGTAATAACGGGGTATGAGGCGACTATCAGTCGAAGGGCGATTGGGCTGAATTTAACGGCGTTTGTTCAGATCAGCTTTAACATGCACACGGATAAAGCTGCTGATGATTTCGAAGAGGTAATGCGAGATAACCCCTACGTATTGTCGTGTCATAAAGTAACTGGTGATGCTGATTATATTTTGCAGATTGTAGCTGCGGATCTGGATGCATACGGTGAGTTCGTTGAAAAGGTTCTCCGAACACAGCCTGGAATATCATCTATCCATTCCAGCTTGGCGTTGAGAGAAATCAAAGACACTCACCGTTTGCCTATCCCTGATCAGTAGGTGCTTTCGTCACCTGCGCCTACTAGGATGTAAGTTATTCGTTGCGTTGGATGCGATTGAGATTGGCGTTATCCACTTCCAACAGGCCCAGCACCTGGTTGTGATCCAGAGTCGTGCAGAACTCACCGTTCATGCTGGTTATGGAGAGACTATGAATGGTCTCAGGGTCATGGTCGACTCCGTCGATACCAATTTGGTTGGTAGTGGCGCAGCCGTCGTGCATCAGGTAAGTATCATAGCCCATATTACCGGCCATGCGAACGGTTGTTTCAACGCAGTAGTTGGTGAAGAAACCAGTGATGACCAACCGAGTAATACCACGACGGCGCAACTCTAGCTCCAGTGTAGTACCGATGAAGGAGCTGTTCACGTCCTTCCAGATGATCAGCTCGCCAGGATTTGGGAGCAATTCATCCATGAATGCGCCACCTGGCTGACTGATCTTCAGTGGCGATACTTTCTGGCGAGAGTCATGTTGGGTATAGATAACAGTCAGGCCCGCTCGACGCCATTCTGCCAACACAGCGGCCATATTTGGTTCGGCGTCTGGGTTGTTGCGACGGCCTGTTGGCCCGCCCCAATGGCTCAAGTCATTTACGCCCTTTTGTACATCAATGAGCAGGTAAGCGGTTTCTTTGCCAAACTTTTTAATCATAACGGTATAAGCCCTGAAGAGTTTTTATTTAAGCCAGCGCCCGATTAATCTCGATGCTGGAGTATGTTGCTTCGAGAAAAATATATGATGAATGAAGTGTTGGTGCTTTGCTTAATTCAAATGACTATCAGGATTTTTTAGAAAGTTTTTTCTATTGAGTGGTGTGGGCTAGAAATTTTTTGCACTCCCATGTTAGGCCGGCTAGTCTTGGTAGCTGGGTAGGCAGTCGCAGGCGCCTGAACGGGATGCACAATCATGTAATCGTCTCCACGCAGCTCCATAGCTATGCGAGTCAGACCGGGTGCCTCGTTCGTCAACGTAACGCTGAGCACCCGGCTGGTTAGATCGACACGGTGCAAACCCCGCGATGGGCGCCCGAATCAATCTCGCTTGCTCAGCGTGCGATGTAGCCGCCATCAATAGGCAAAGCGACTCCAACGATGAAGGTTGAGGCAGTGCTACAAAGCCAGAGCACAGCATCAGCGATTTCTTTAGCTGTGCCCAGACGTCGGATAGGTACATCCTTCATCATGTCGTTCATTATTTCCGTTTCACCCTTGAGCATATCAGTGACCATCGGTGTCTCGATGATTCCTGGGCATATTGCGTTGATGCGAATGCCTTGGGCAGCATATTCAAGTGCCGCGCTCTTGGTCATGCCCAATAGGCCATGCTTGGCGGCATGATAAGCAGCTCGGCCTGGTACTCCGACCAGGCCGCCAAGTGAGGAGTTGTTGACGATAGCTCCGGAGCCCTGCTTTCGCATCTCAGCTAGCTGGTACTTCATGCAAAGCCATACACCACGAAGGTTGATGGCGTTTATTCGGTCGAATACCTCACTTGTGACATCGGCAGTTTCGACGGCGGGACTTTGGATGCCTGCGTTGTTGAATGCCATGTCTAATCTTCCAAAGGATGCGACGGTTTTCTCAACCATCGATTTGACATATGCCTCGTCCGATATATCACCAGGCGCACCAATCACTCGGTAACCGGCATCCGTCAATTGCTGAATCACTGATTCGAGGGCAATGTCATTAATATCAGCCAGAGCAGCCGAAGCTCTTGCTTCGTCAAAAGCACGAGCTGTTGCCAGCCCCATGCCTGATGCAGCTCCTGTGGCAAGGGCTACCTGCCCGGAGAACTCAGTGGTATAGTGATTCCGATGTGGGTCGGTTCTATCAATGACTCTACCGGGTGGCTTACCTGTGGATAATATCCATTGCACCGCTGAATATTATTAGTAGTGGCAATCGCGTTACGGTTTTTCCCAGAAAAAATTAGTCACTTCTTGACCGCAGCCCATGAATAGATTTTGTTCAGTTTTTTTAAACTATGATATTTCAGAAAATATGCATTGATGTTTCCTGGTCGGGAAGGCTTGATATGCTTGGTACGCCGGCCCCCTTGTTTAACAATAATTTTGAGGATAATTGTCTCGTGCACAAGCTATCGAAAATACTGGCCTTGACATCGATTTTTATCTCCGCTACATCTGGAGGCGTTCAGGCTGAAGGTGTTACAAAGCCAAGCGCGCCTGCGTTTGTTGTGCACAAGCTATCAGATTATCTTTATGCCATTGGTGAACCCAACTATTACCAAAAAAATTATTCATATTTATTAGTGGGGGATAAGCAGGCCCTGATGTTTGATGCGGGTGCCAATCAGCAAGAAAATATCACGGAAGTGGCAAAGCGAATCACTAACAAGCCTCTTGCGGTGTTGCCTTCTCATTTGCATTTTGATCACCTTGGCGGGCTTCATAACTTTCAGATTATTTACCTAGTAGATACTCCATTTACCCGAAAATTCAAGCAGCGGGATGGCCTGTATCACGTCCCAGAGCCAGTTTATCTGGGTAACATTGATCATATGACGGTTCCCCCGTTTAAAGTGTCTCGCCTGATTAAGCCAAATGAAAACATAGATCTTGGGGGGCTTAAAGTCCGTTTGATAAGCGTTCCTGGCCATACGCAAGATGAGGTGGCGCTTTTCGACGAAGCTCACAATGTTCTCCTGTCGGGTGACCACCTTTATCCTTCTTGGCTTTTGGCTGGAAATGTGAAGGACTATGTTTCGTCGCTTAACGCTACTCTTGAGATCATCAACCCGAAAACCGCAATCTATGGTGCGCATGCTGATGAAAATCCAACAAAAGTTCCAGCGATGACCTACGAGTCTGTAGTTGCGATACGGAATAAAATGATTGAAATACAGGCGGGCAGCAGTAAAAGTCAGGACTTCAGTGATCCAGAGTTGATTAAAAGCTCAAAGGTATACAAAGTAGAGGATAACATCAGTATTTTGACTGATATTCAGTTCTCTGACGGTCGTGGATACGGCTACTAAACCGATTTATCCACAATCTTCAGCAAGCTCTCGATGAACGCTCTGATCTCCGGGCGTTCTCGCATGTTCTCAGTGCAGACAATGTAATAGTTCAATGTAGCTGGTACTGAGTTGGGTAGAGGACAGACCAACTTCCCTTCTCTAAGGTCGCGAGCGGATATTACCTCGTCGCTGAGCGCGACACCGAAACCATCACGGGCTGCCTGTAGAACCAGTCCGAAATCTTCGAAGTGAACGTCTTCGAAACAAGTCCTGTTAAGGCCTGCTTCAGCCAGCCACCTCTTCCATAGGCTCCCATCGTCCTCATGGAGTAAACGGTGTTTGGCTAGGTCTTCCGCACTATGTATAGCGAGTGGCCCTTCAAGGAACGAAGGGCTGCATACGGGTATAATGTCAATCCCATGTAGAAGTCGCCACCAATAACCAGGCCAAGGTGGTGCTCCGTAAACCACTGCCATGTCCGCACGTTTCCAATCTACCTGCGCCATTTTGGGCGCCGTTACCACAGTGACTTTCACCGAGTCGGATTCGGCCATGAACCGTAACAATGGCGATACTAACCACTCGGTGCCTTCGAATGGGGGAGTGGACAAGGTAATCTCAATGACCTCTCGGTGGGCGTGAGTACCACGAAGTTCGCCTACCGCTTCCGCAATCTCGTTCATCGCTTTGGCCACCCTTTCTTGTAGCCGACGACCACTAGGTGTGAGAACAAGTTGTCGACCATGCTTTGAGAACAGCTCGACGTCCAAAGTGGCCTGCAAGGCTTTGAGCTGCTGGCTAACAGCACCAGTCGTGACATGCAGTTCGACTGCCGCGCTCGACAGGCTACCTAGACGTGCAACGCTTTCAAATACCTTGAAGGCGTGTAAAGGGGGGAGGGCCATCTCATCTCCTGAATAATGGCAGAGAATGAAGCAATCTCTCTTCGTGGTCACTGCCTGAAGCGGATGGATGTAGCCTACCCGTTTTTTGCCTGCCTGGGGCATCTCAAAGTATCAGCATCCAGTGTGCGCAATATGGCAACTATTCTGGGCTGGCTTGCAAGTATACCGGTTCACTCACATCCTCGCACAGGAATGGCGCGTCGGGGTTAACGGCCTCAGCGTTCATCTCTCGCAAATGACCGTGCCCAGATCGCGAGTCGGAACGCCTCTATTGAGCCGTGTTTTCTCTTGATTGTCGTAGATGTCGAGACCCTCAGAGACGGTTCGAGCATATTAAAGAATACCTGACCGAAATGACTCCGTGCGAGATGGTACAGCCGGAAAAAGAACGAATCTTGGTTGCATTTTTCGCCTCCCAAGCAGTAACTCCAGTATCAGCTTGATGGAGGCTTTTCCTCAAGATGGCTGATGCCTCCCTGAAGCCGCTCCTGTAAGTGACTTGGTATCGTAACGGTGAATATGGTTGGGTTACGTGCTTCGTGGCGCTCGGCTGCAATTGACGATGCCATCAACATTCATGCGCGCAATTCGAGAAAGAATACGGAAAATACTCAAACGAGGTCATTCAACTCACCAGCAATTAGTACCACATGCTCGCGATGCTTCTCGGAAAAACGCATAACCAATTGTTGCTCAGAATAAGGGCGGTCAGCGCTAGCTGACCGCTACTGGTGTCAAAGACCGAGCTGTTGATGGATGCTACTGCTGAACCGCGCCATGACTGCAGCTGCGATCCACGCCGCTGCGTAAAAAACGGAGATAATCGCTAATGCGTTCAAACCAGCGCGTAAATCCGTGTTTAATCTTACGAGTATGGCAACCAATACAGGGCTCAGGAATTGGCCAAAGTAGAGCAAGCTGGTAAAACAGCCCATCCCTTTTGCGCGTGTTTGATCGGTGAGGGAAGCCATGACCGGCGCCATTGCATTTGGCGGGAAGATACCGCACGCCACCCCATGGAGCGTGACGGCAACCAGCATTGCCTGATAGCTGTCAGCTCGACACATCAACCAGATCGCGCCACTGAACAGGATGAACGTCACCCCGTGAGTGACGGCGACACCCAGATGGCGGAGCATGTAGGGCCATATCAACGAACCGGCCAGGCTGATGAAAAGACTCCAGGCTGATAAGGCGGCGAAGTCTAGTGTTGAATGAATGCCCAGGCTCATGAGTAGAAAGGGTGACTGGATAGGAACTACGAAAGCAAGGATCATGCCGAAGAAAATCGCAGAGTATCCACTGAGAAGCGGCTTCCACTTGAGGGCGTGCTGCACCTGGCTGCTCGGATGCTTCCCGGTATAAGGGCGTTCTGGCTCGAATAGAAAGCGCTTCATCAGTGGAATGAGCAGGATCGGCACAAGGTATAGCAAAAAGGGGTTCCGCCACTCGTCTTCACCGACCCATCCACCGAGAAGGTAAAGTGCTGTTCCGATCAACCCGATGGTGATGACCTGAAGATTAATCACGCCCAGGCGCTGTGAGCCTTGCCAGTACTCTCCAATCAACGTCATGACACAAGTCATGACAACCGCTTCGGCAACGCCGAATAAAACACGAGTGGCGACCAACCAGGGCAGATGCTGGATGAGGGTCGGTGCTGCGCCTAAGAAGGCATAAAAAAATGTAGCCAGAACCAGCAATCGCTTTCGACCGACCACATCTGCCAGCATCCCGGCCAAGGGGGAGAACACACTTATCGCCAGCGCAGGGCCGGTGATGGCAAGTTGAACCAGCAATGCAGCACCTTCATTGCCCGAAAAATGCGCAATAATTTGAGGAATGACGGGCGCTACCATGACTGAACCCATGATCGTCATACTGCCAGATAGAAGGAGGACCGTTTTGGTAGCAATCGTGGGCGAGTGTCGACTTCCAATAGAACTTAGATGCATCTGTTTCATGTGTGTTTGCTCCTGACGCAGGCTACTTGCCAAAAAGCTCAATATTTGAATGCTGCATACAGTTCAAAGGAGTCGAAGTCATCATTGCCCAATGCCTGCTTCGCTGCAGCCTTTGGGGTGGCGAAGTTATAAGCAGCCACCACAAACCAATGAGCGTCCGGTGTCCACTGCAAGTAGACAGTGGATTCGTCAGCAAAAAGTTTGTCAGAAACAGGAATACCTTGATAGTTCTTCTTGTCCAAGCTGAACTGATGATGAAGCGCACCCACGGTGAAGGCCTGCGACAGAGCAGTTTTAAGCTGAACGGAGTGAACGTTTTCGTTGCTGTTGAACAAGACATAGTTGCCAACTACGTCACCAATCAGCCAGGTTCCCCAATCGGTGTAGCCTTTGCTCAAGGCATCCCAGCCAGAGAGCTTGGTGTCAGAGGGGTCACCATCACCGGAAAAGCTTGCATAGCGGTAAGAAAGCGTAGTCGGATAAGCCAATGAAGAGAATTCATATGCGGCGCCGGCGTACCAAGCCTTCGTATCATAGTCGTATGCCCCATTTGTGCCTTTCTGGACAGAAGCCTCGGCATTGAAGGTCAGGGCCTCGGCGCCTGGAAGGTGAGCATTCAGTGCGCGAACGTTATATACCTTCATGCCGTCGCGAGGCTGAACTCGGTCGAGCCTGGAGTCCAGAGAGTCTACCTTGAACGCCATGGCTCCGAGCTGGGCGTAATCGCCCCACTGATAGTCGACGTTGACCCCATTGAAGCGAACATCACCGTTGTACGGTTTTGCGCGCAGCGAGAAACCCTGTGCCGTCAAGCCAGAGCCTTGCCATTGCACGACCAGTCCATCGCGGAAGGTACTGCGGGGAGCCGCCCAGTAACCACCTTCGCCGAATGAGTCCACATTCCCGTCTGCAAGTATGAAGCCGTTACCGACCACAAAGCTCTGGCTGCCTCCAGTCACCTTCCAGGCCCCCGTTTGAAAGCCTAGGTAGGCCTGCTCCACCGATGCACGTCCATCACCACTACGTGTGTATCCGCCAGGGTCCGAGCCGCCTTGAGTGGTATTGGCAACCACCGACAGCCCGCCTAGCCACGTCCAGTCTTCGCTGTACTTGTAGCTAAAATTGATGCCCGGCTGCAGGGCGTACTCTTGCCAACTGTTGGTCTCGTTGTCGATCTTGCCGCTTCGCAAATCGAGCCGGCCCAGGCCGAAGTTGGCGTTATGGGAGTGGATCCACGCTGCTGATCCGCTGAGCGTGGTTTCAACCTGTAATGCCCCCTCTTGGATCAACGGGGCGGCTGCGAGGCTGCTGGACAGAAACACGGGGATGGCGCCCAGGAGCAGGCGAGGAGTCGACGTGTAAACAGAAATCATATGTGGCACCAATGCTGATTTTAGAATTGTTGGGCAGCTTGGAATGGCCTGTGCGTGCCAGGCTGGTGAAGCGCGCGCAGGCCTTCTTGATGTTGTGAGCCTGTCTGGATGTCGTGAAGACGGGTAAATATTTATTGACACATTTGTTAGTGTCAATAAAAATCTTTACCGACTATAAGCAACCGCGGACACGCTGGAGCTACTGTGATGCAGAATGCAAAGGATGTGATTCCAGCCTCACCTGGGGCTGTACGTGGGGCGGTTGCGCAGTCGCGTTTGCCTTCCTGCACGCGAGCCGAATCATGCACGCCACTACGAAAGGCGCTAAGATCCTCGGTCCACAAACAGCAGAGGGCTGGAGCGGTGTCGGGATTGCGGGAGTATCAAAAGGAGCAGCGGCGGGCTGCGATCACCCAGGCGGCGATGGCATTGTTCACGTCGCAGGGTTATCAGCAGACTACGATCGAGCAGATCGCCAGGACGGCCTGTGTGTCTGCACCTACCGTGTTCAATTACTTTGGCACCAAGCAAGAAATCATCCTTGAAGCGCTCAAGTCAGCTGATCAACATGCTTTGTCCAGCGTCAAAAGAACGATCGCGCAGATGACCGATCCAGTGGAAATTCTTTGCGCCGTCGAGAAAATCATCACCGAATTTGTCATGGGAGCGTTGCCGGCGCCGCTCTGGGCCGAATTGCTGCCGTTGATCATCACAGGCAGCGGGGAGGGCTTGCCGAATGCCTATAAAGTGCTTAATGACGCATTGGTCAAAGAGCTTTGGCAAGTCTTCGATCAATTGCGGGCATCGGGCCTGATGCGGCATGACGCAGACGTCGAGATGGCAGTGTCGTTGATCAATGACTATTCGCACCTGTTGTTGCTCCGCCTGTGCCAGACTGAAGAACCCGACTGGCAAGGTCATTCGCAAATGATCCGGCGCTTGATGTCAATGATTTTCAACGGTCTTAAACAGACGTAATTTTTTGCCCTTAACTTATAGTCACTATAAAATTATAGTTGGCATATAAATCCTGCAAATAATAATTCAGGAGGCGGGGATGTCCGATCAACAGCTTGCACTGCTTTCAGCCGATCAGCAGTTGCGAGCCTTCCGCAGCGGTGATCTATCACCGACGGAAGTGCTTGCGGCCCAGGTGCGCGTAATCGAGCATCATGAGCCCGAGATTAACGCGCTGTGCGAGCAGCGCATCGATGCCGCTTTTGCCCAGGCTCGAGAATCTGAGCGACGCTATCGGCTGGGAGAAGGCATCCGGCGACTTGAAGGCATCACCGTTGCGCTAAAGAACGAGCACTACTTACTTGGTAGTTCAACCGATTTAGGTTCCAGCTTGTTGAGCGGCGCGGTGGATCAGTACCCTTCACCCGTCACTCAGCGGATCCTTGACGCTGGCGGCATCATTCACGCGCGCACCAACGTGCCTGAGTTTTGCATCGTGGCATTCACACGCTCGGCCCTGTACGGCATCACACACAATCCCTGGAACAGGCAGTTCACCTGCGGTGGCTCATCCGGTGGCAGCGCAGCAGCGGTCGCGGCGGGATTCAGTACGCTCGCTTCGGGCTCCGACGGGGCGGGATCGATCAGGATGCCCGCGGCCTATTGCGGCATCGTAGGACTCAAACCGAGTTACGCCCGAGTACCCGGAACAGAGCCAAAACTGGCATTGCTTTCCAATGTGCACAATGGTCCGCTTGCTCGAAGCGTGCGCGACTGCGCCCATCTATACAACGCGCTGTGCGGTTCCCACCCGCTGGACCCCGCCGCGATACCGACCTTGCCCATTCCCACCGAATACAATTCAATCGCCGGCCTGCGTATCGCGATTTCCCCCGATCTTGGCTATTTCGATGTCTGTAGCGAGACAGCCGCCACCGTCAGTCACGTTGCAGACCTGCTGCGTGCAAATGGCGCTCATGTTGACGAAGTTGCTTTGCCATGGCAGGTCGACGTCGCTTCAACCTGTCGAACACAACTGTGGTTTCTCCTCGGGCGGATGATTCGCCAGGCGGTCGGTGCGCGTGATGATCTGGTCAGTGATTACGTACGAGAAGCGATGAGTATTTCCGAGGCTATTACTGCCGACGAATATGTCAGCTCCTTTAATGATGTTGAACGGATGAGCAACAACTTCCTGACCGTCATGCAAAAGTACGACGTGATGATCTGTCCTACCTTAGCCCAAAACAAGACACCTGCAGCAGGGGCATCATCAGGAGTCGAGGACATCCTGCAAAACGCGATGACTTATCCGTTCAATGTACTTAGCCGCCATCCGGCACTCAGTGTTCCTGTGGGAATGGCTTCGCACGGAGTACCGATTGGCTTGCAAATCATTGGGCACACTTACGACGAGCAAACTGTGATGCGCGTCGGCGCCGCAGTCGAGGCATTGGTGGGCTGGCGTCAACGACAGCAACGCTGAGTGTGCTTCGAATATTAGCTCTAATGAGCTAGAGCATTTTAATAATCTACAACAAGAGCAAGTACAAATGACTACTGCTGAAACGGAACTGCAGGGCATCGCTCGTGCCTATGAACAGGCAAACGCAGCGAATGCAAGTGACATTTCTCAAAACCTCATGGCAGGATTTCCCGCGAGCGAGGCCTCTCGCGTCACCCAAGTTAACTGGATGTTTCCGCCGTTTAACAAATGGGGCTTTCGAAATGTGGCACGCCTGCGTCCTACCATTGATGTGCCGAGCAATACGCAGCCGCCATCGAAAATGGCTGAGCGTCCAGTCGGACTTGAACAACTCAAGTTTCTGAGCGTCTGCAATCAATCAATTAGCGTCGGCCAGCACTTACGTGCCAGTCACACTGATGGCCTAATTGTTCTACAAGGTGACGATATCTGTTTCGAGTACTATGCCAATGGGCAAGTGTCGACTGATCGTCATATCATGTTCTCGGTTACCAAGTCGCTGATCGGTTTTCTGGCGGAAGAGTTGATCAGCGAAGGCGTGCTAAACCCCCAGGAGTTGACCAGCGCTTACCTTCCTGAACTTGCGAACAGTGCTTTTGCTGATGCCAGTATCAGCCAGCTACTGGACATGGCAGTGGGGGTCAAATTCAGCGAAGTTTACGACGATCCAATGTCGGAGAGCTCGCAGTATGGCCGGGCGTGTGGCATTTACGCTCCCATCGAAGGTGCTATCAACCATCAATCCTTGTATCAATTCTTGCCAACCTTGGAAAAGGAACGCCTTCATGGCGGTTTTTTCCACTACGTTACGGCAACTACTGAAGTTTTGGCGTGGGTATTGGAAAGGGTATCCGGCGAGTCCTGCGCCACTCGCCTGGGGCGGATTTGGTCAGCGCTTGGTTGCGAGCGGGATGGCTACTTCATCGCCGACTCATGGGGACGCAACGTCGCCGGCGCGGGATTCAATGCCACACTGCGAGACATGGCGCGCTTCGGACGGCTGATTGCGTACGGCGGGGTTCACGCTGACCAACGGCTGATTTCTGCGGATACCATTCAGCGCATTGTCAAAGGTGCCGACCCTCAACTACTGGGTGCCAATCCGAATTTTGCTAAATGGACGCCTGGCGCGTCATATAAAAGCCAATGGTATGTGTTCAATGATCAAGCGATCATGGCCGGTGGTGTGCATGGTCAATACCTGTTCATTCATCCGCAAAGCCGAACGGTCATTGTCAAACAGTCTTCCTTGCCGGAAGCGGTGACCGACCTGGATCAGGACAGCGTCCGAATGATGCATGCCATCATTCAGCACTTGTCTCAATCAAAAAATGAGCCGAATACCTCGTTGAGCGTAGCCTGTGCCTGATTAGAACCTATGCACTCTGACGCCGCGACGGAGTCGCGGCCTCTGAGCAAGGCCTGAAAATAATAGCCCCAACGAATCTCATGCCGGCGGGATAGTTTCACTGCCCCTGACAATACAACAACCCTGGGAGCCTTGCGATTATGCGTGTCCATTCACTGCGCCTGCGTAGCGCCTTTATCTTCATCGCCGCCATTTCGATTCTTGCCATTGGCATACAGCCGATCTTCGTCGGCCTTGTCGCCGCCCAGCTCGAACTGACCCTTTCTCAGCAAAGTCTCATGATTTCAGCGGAAATGGGCGGGGCCATGGTGGGTACTTTGCTCTGTTTGCCAATGATCAACCGACTCGGGCTGCGCTCTATTGCATTAATTTTCTCCGTTGGCCTTTTGATCAGTAATAGCCTCATGGCGACAGCCCTCACCTTTGACGTCTCATTGCTACTCAGAGCCCTCTCTGGTCTGTGCTCCGGGGTTCTTTATTCATTGGCAGTGTTCAGTCTTGGTCGCTTGTATGGTCCGGACCGCTCATTTGGCATCCTGCTACTGTTTCAAACCGCAGTGTTTTCTCTCATGGCTGGTGCGCTTCCTGCGGTTTGGGAAAGCCAGGGGTATGTGCAGGCCGTCGGTATGCTCTGTGCCTGGTTCTTGCTCGTGGTCGTGGCCTGTTTGGCGGTGCCCAGGCGCCTCATTTCGAGCGAGCCTGAGCAGACGCTTGCCAGTGCGAGTGGCTCAAGCAGACTCGGTGTCATCGCGTTGATCGGCATGTTGCTCCTGCAGATCGCGATCTACAGCCTTTGGGGCTTCATTGAGGGCATTGGAGCGCAGGCGGGCATTTCGTCGGTCGATATCGGCCTAGCCATCAGTATCGGCTTGCTGGGTGGCCTGCCTGGTGCTGCTCTGCCAAGTGTATTTGGCGGGAGGGTGGGGAGGGCGCCCATGATCATCTTCGGCTCGGTCATCGTCTTGCTTGCATTCTCGCTGTTGGCGAGAGGTATCGACCAGCCTTGGCAACTGATGCTTGCAGTGTTTTTGATGAACTTCGGCTGGACTCTGGCGTTGGCTTACTACATGGCCAGCGTCGCAGTGAATGACCCTCAGAACAATCTGGGTAAGCTGGTCGGACTGGTACAAATTACCGCCGCTGCGGTGGCGCCCGCCATCCTGTCTGTTGCGATTGAAGGTAACGATCGTCAGGCGATTTTCACCCTATCGATAACGGCGATTTGCTTTAGCGTATTGGTCGGTTTGCTCATGTTGCTGGGCAGTCGAACGACAGTGAAGCCGGCAATCAAAATCTGATGCTGCCCCGGCCCTGACAGGCTAATGGCAGGGCCGACAACGCAACCCGGTGGAGGTAAGTCAGTGCTTAGATTGCTGCAAACTGAACAAGGGGTCCTTAAGTGGTCGATAGCCACCACCCTGGTGGTGGCCCTGTTCGGCATCATTTTTGGGCTTGTATCAGGTTCGTTTTCCATCGTGTTTGATGGCTTTTACTCACTAATTGATGCGGCAATGAGCGGGGTAGCGCTGGTAGTGACCACGCTGATACGGCGATACACGACGGACAGCACCACAAGCCGTCGGCTTGCCGAGCGTTTCAACATGGGATTCTGGCACCTTGAACCTATGGTGCTTGCCTTAAACGGAATTCTACTCTGCGGAGTCATCTTGTACGCCCTGGTGAGTGCAGTGATGACGGTGCTGGGTGGCGGGCAGTCCCTGGAGTTTGGCTATGCACTGGTTTATGCGCTGCTTGCTTCTGTGGTCTGTTTCTCGTCGGCATGGATCACATGCAAAGCGAATGCACCCCTGCGCTCTGATTTTTTGGCGTTGGATACCAAGGCATGGCTCATGTCAGGCAGCATATCGTCGGCGCTGCTCATCGCCTTCACCTTGGGTGCTGCTGTGGAGGGCACCAATTGGCAGTGGCTAGGTCCGTATATCGATCCGTTTGTGCTGGTGGTGATTTGCAGCTGCCTCTTACCTATGCCTTTCCTGACCGTGCGCAATGCCTACCTGGAGATCCTCATGGCGACACCGCCAACGCTAAGGGAGCATGTCGATGCGGTCGCCGGGCAAGTGGTGGCCGATCAGCAGTTTGTTGACTTTGCCGCCTATGTCGCCAAGGTGGGACGCGCGCAGCAGATCGAGCTGCACTTCATCGTGCCGCCTGAGTTACCTGCACGCACGTTGCAGTCCTGGGATGCATTACGGAATGACATCGCGGATGCGCTAGGTGAAGCAAGCCCCAATCGCTGGCTAACCATTAACTTCACCACCGATCGTGATTGGGCGCACTGATCCCGGGCGGACCTTTACCGAGGCTCTCTCAGGAAGGTATGAGAATGGCAGCAATCTGAGCGGTTCGCTTGGCATGGTCGGGATCCTTATCGTCCCCGAGTAACGACATGCTGATCTGGTACGCATACACCAACCTGGCGCGCGACATCGCCTCTTCAGGCGATGTTCCCGCCTGTAGCAAGAGGCTCTCGATGTAGGTCAAGCGATGGCTGTCGACCTCATTCATTGCTTGGCGGGCCTGCGCGTCGCGGCGCGCCCATGCGCGAATTGCCAGCTCAATGGCAGCGGCATCTTTGGCCCGTTGTCCACGGTGTGGAAGTTCCAGCAGCAATTGCAGTTGCTCTACGGGCTGGTGGTTAGCGGAACGTAAGTTTTTGATGACGTCTTCGGTCGCTTGTGCCCTCCAAGCATCCAAGATCCCGGACAGCAATTCGCCGCGGCTTTTGAAGTGATAATAGAAGCTGCCGCGCGTGATTTTCATTTCCTTAGCCAGTGTGTCGATACGCACCGCATCGATGCCGCCGCTGATCAATACCTTTTGTGCCGCTGCGATCCAGTCCTCGCGGGAAAGGTTGTTCCGTACTGACATGTATGTTGTGACCTTGTAGATAGGGTTGATTTCAGTGCAATAGGTGGGTTCAGGACATTCAGGATTTTAACTTGTTCTGAACGGCTCGCCTACTGCGGAGCCCAGGCTGCAAGGCGTTGGAGCCCAAAAACCCTTTGACCGAAGCTCCATGGGGCACTAGCATGCACATACACAACTGTATGTTGAAGGCGGAGAGCTTGATGACTGACCAATCCAAGACCTTGCTTGCAGCGGGGCACAGAACCAATTATCACGAAGCCGGCAAGGGGGCCCCCCTGTTCCTCCTGCATGGCTCAGGTCCTGGTGTATCCGGCTGGGCCAACTGGGCCAAAACCGTACCCGCGTTCTCCGATAGTTGGCGCGTGATTGTTCCTGATATCGCCGGGTTCGGTTTCACTGAGTTCAAGGAAGGGACCAAGTACGACATCAAGCTGTGGGTCAACCATCTAGTCGGCATCATGGACGCACTGGATATCCAGAAGGCTTCCTTCGTCGGCAATTCGTTCGGGGGTGCACTGGCAGTTGGCCTGGCGGTTTTCGCCCCGGACCGGGTTGACCGCCTAGTACTGCTGGGCACCCCTGCAGGGGAGTTCGAACAGACCGCAGGCCTGCGTGGTGCGTGGGAGTACGAGCCTTCGCCGGACAACATGCGCGCGCTGATGAAGCTGTTCCCCTACGATCAACAGCTCATTAGCGACGAGATGGTGCAGGCTCGCTATGAGGCCAGCGCCCGTCCCGGCGCGCAGGAGGCACTGCGCAAGCTCATACCGCAGCCTGCAACCGATGGACTGACCATCGTCAAAGGTTTCCCGGCGGCAGCGTTGGCCAAGATCACCGCCCCCACTTTGGTAGTGCACGGTCGTGAAGACCGTGTGGTACCGCCCCAGTGCGGTCTGCTGATTGCCAACAGCATTCCGGACGCCGATCTGCACCTGTTTGGTCGCTGCGGCCACTGGGTGCAGAGCGAGCAGCCTCGACGGTTCGTTGCGCTCGTGCGCAACTTCCTCAGCGAGTGACGTGCCATGAGCCGCAATCTAATGGAGCGGGTGCTTTGGCAACTGTGCGTCGAACGCGCTGCAAAAGACCGCTTTCGCCAGGACCCGGCGGGTTTCCTCGCGCGCTTCGCGCTTGAGGCAGACGAGGCAGCGATGATTCTCGAGTTCGACGTCGCAGGCCTGCAGACCGCCGGCGTCAGCCCGATGCTGACCATGGGCTACTGGCAGGAACTCTCACCACAACGTGACATGGCGACCTACAAGCGCCGGTTGGGGTGCACCGATGAACAAAGCGCGGGGTTCTCCGCCGCGCTGAAGGGGTGAGCAATGGGCAAGATCGTTGGCGGTTTCTGGATGCCGCATGACCCAGTAATGTTCGTGGCGCCGAATGCGCCGCCTGAACCACAGCGCGAAGCCGTGTGGGACGCCTACAACCAGTGCGCTGAACGCCTTGCGGCGTTGCAGCCAACCTCGGTGATCATTGTCGGCTGTGACCACTACATTCTGTTTGGAACCCACTGCCTGCCGCGCTATGTCATCGGTACTGGCGACGTAGACGGGCCGATTGATCGCTTGCCGGGTCTGGCTCGCGAGCAAGTGCCGAACCATCAGCGCCTGGCAGGCCATATCGTCGAACACGCACAGGCGCAAGGTATCGACTGGACCGTGGCTCGCAGCTTCACCGTGGACCATTCGTTCTCCATCCCTCACCAGTTGGTGGTCAAGCCTGCCCAGGCATTGCTGGGTCGTGAATTGCCAACCATCCCGGTGTACCTGGCCTGTGGCGTTGACCCTTACATTACATTGCCCCGTGCGGCGGACCTCGGGCGGCAAATTCGCGCTGCCGTCGAAAGTTTCGCTGAGCACGAGCGGGTAGTCATCATCGGCAGTGGCGGCATCAGTCACTGGGTCGGCACCGTTGAGATGGGGCTGGTAGCTGAAGACTTCGACCAGGAGATCTTGCGTCACGGGATCAATGGCGACCTGCAGGCGCTGTGCGCCTACTCGGATGCAGAAATTCTCCGCCGTGCCGGCAACGGGGCGATGGAAATCCGCAATTTCGTCTGCGCCATGGCGGCGCTGGATCGGCCACAGGGCGAAGTAATTGCCTACGAGGCCGTGCCTGCCTGGGTAGCCGGCCTGGGCTTCGTACAACTGAAGGAGGCCGAACATGAGCCGCATTTTGCTCTGCCAACGTGATGACCTGGCGCCCGGGGAGCTGAAGAAAGTCGACAACCCGAATGGTGGTGATGCGCTATGCGTATACAACCTAAATGGCACCTTCTACGCCACCACGGACATGTGCACCCACGCTACGGCATCGCTGGCCGAGGGGGACCTGGAAGACGATCTGATCACCTGTCCGGTGCACTGGGGGCAGTTCCATGTGCCAAGTGGCCAGGCCGTGACTTTCCCCTGTGAGAAGCACCTGCGCACCTACAAGGTCATCGTCACTGACCGTGAGGTCTATGCCGACACCGCCGAAGAAGCCGAAGAAGCGCTGGCGGCTGCGAACAGCCCGGTGTGAAGCCGAAATACTGTGAGTCTGAGCAATGGATAACAACAAGTACATTCCACTGAGAAACATCGAGACCACCCCAGCACTCGATAACCTCGACCGTATCTGCGATATGGAGGAAGGACGCCTGTCGGGCAAAGTCTTTTGGGATGAGCAGATTTATGCCCAGGAACTGGAAAAGATTTTCGCCCGCTGCTGGCTGTTCGTCGCCCACGAGTCCCAGCTTCCCAAGTTTGGTGATTACCTGACCACCAGCATGGGCGAGGACGAAGTGCTGGTGGTGCGGCAGAAGGATACCTCGCTGAAGGTGTTCCTCAATGCCTGCCCGCACCGTGGTAACAAGGTGTGCTTCGCCGAAGCCGGCAACGCTCGCGGCTTCATCTGTAATTACCACGGTTGGTCGTTCGGCGCCGACGGCGGGCGTCTGCTCGGCATGCATGAATCCAAGTGCTACGAAGAGAGCCACTTCGATAAGAGCAAACACGGCCTGCGTGAGGCCCGGGTGGCCACCTACAAAGGGCTGGTGTTCGCCACCTTCGCGGCGGATGCGCCGAGCCTTGAGGAATACCTGGGGCCGATGACCTGGTACCTGGATGTCATGCTCGACATGGACGAGGGCGGCAGCGAGTTTCTCGGGGGCTGTATCCGCTCCACCATCGAATGCAACTGGAAGATCGCTGCAGAAAACTTCGTCGGCGACATCCTTCATGGTGGCTGGACCCACGATTCGGCGGCCAAGGCCATGCTCGGCGGGCCGGTGACCAACGTAGGCGAGCTCCCTGAGTCTTACTCGGTGAACTGGAACGGTCATGGCTATGAGTTTGCTACCGATGTCGTGGGCAACGCCGCGACGCTTGGCGAGCGCGAGATCAACAAGTACCTCCATGTATTACGGCCGAAGGTGGCCGAGCGCCTGGGCGAGTTCCGCTCGAAGCTGATTGGGGCGATTTCCTCATTCACCGTATTTCCCAACTTCTCCTTCCTTCCTGGTCAAAACACCGTACGTATCTGGCAACCACGCGGGCCGCACAAGATCGAGCTGTTTACCTGGGTGATCGTCAACAAGAACGCACCACAAGACATCAAAGACAAATGGCGCCGAGGCGCGATGATGACCTTCTCGCCCACTGGTGTGTTTGAAATGGACGATGGCGAAAACTGGGAGTACTGCACCAAGACCAGCCGCGGCGTGGTCACCCGCTACCAAGACCTGTATGTCGCGCTGGGGATGGACAGCCGTATCGAGGACAGCGAACTGCCTGGCAACGTGTTCAAGGGTCAGCTCAACGAATGCAACGCGCGGGCGTTCTACCAGCGTTGGAAGGATTTGCTGCAGGCGCCTACCTGGGCCGACGTGCCAGATCGCAACGGCAAGATGCGCTGAGGATGACTGCGATGACCATTGAAGTGATGCCAACCTCCGATGAAGTACGGCGGGTCGAGCAATTCCTGCTGCGCGAAGCGCGCTTGCTGGATGACGAGCGTTGGGACGACTGGTTGCTGACGTTGAGCGAAGCTATCCACTACTGGATGCCAGGCATTGAAAACCGCCGTCGGGAAGACAAATCCGGGCCGTACCGTTTGGAGCACATGGCCTTGTTCGATGACGGCCTGCGTGAGTTGCAGCGGCGAGTGGCCCGCTTCAAGCAACCGTCAGCATGGGCCGAGAACCCACCGACCCGCAATGTGCACCTGATCAGCAACATCGAGGTGTATGCAGGCGAGCAGCTGGGTGAATACCGCGCGTATTCCTGCTTCATCAACGTGCGCAGCCGCGGGCTCGATGAGCAGTATCAATTGACCGGCAGGCGTGAGGATGTACTGCGACTCGAAGCGGACGGGTTGAAGCTGTTCAAGCGCAAGATCCTAATCCCGAACGCCATGTTGCTGTGCAAGAACATCAACACTTTCCTCTGAGGATCTGGACATGGGTTGGCTGAATGAGCAGGTCGCACTGGTGACCGGCGGCACCGGCGGTATCGGCAGCGCAGTGGTGCGGCGCTATGTGGCCGAGGGCGCCAAGGTCGCGGTGATGGGCCGCGACATTACCCAATTGCGTCAGCTGGAGCAGGAACTGGGCGAAGCGATCATAACCGTACAGGGTGACGTCGCGGATTATCGTGATAACCAACGCGCAGTCGCCGCAACGCTGGAGGCGTTCGGCAAACTCGACACCTTCGTCGGTAATGCGGCGGTGTTCGATTACTTCACTCGGCTGGACCGTATCGCGCCGGAGGACTTCGCCCAGGCGTTCAACAAGCTGTTCTCGATCAATGTGCAGGGCTATCTGCTGGGCGCTCAGGCCGCAACTGCGGCCCTGCGCGATACCTCGGGTAGCATGATTTTCACCTTGTCCAATAGCGCGTTCTACGCCGGTGGCGGTGGAATTCTCTATGTCACTGCCAAGCACGCATTGGTCGGCATGATCCGCCAGCTGGCCTACGAACTGGCACCGGACATCCGCGTCAATGGCGTTGCACCAGGTGCGACCAACACTCCGATGAAGAGCCTGGAAGGGCTGAACAGCCGTAGCGTGCCGCTGAATCAGATTCCAGGGTTCGAGGCCGGTGCCGCGCAAGCGGTACCCCTGCAACGGATCGCTGACCCCGCAGATCATGCCGGCCACTATGTATTGCTGGCCTCTCGCGAGAACGCCGGATTAACCACCGCCAATATCATTCACAGCGATGGCGGCTGGGAAATCCGCAGTGCCGGGTCATCCCGCCCTCGTCGGGCCTGAATTCCAATCTCGATAATTACAAGAATGAGTACGTGCAATGAGCAATAACACGAGAAGCCTGAGCGCCTCGCAACGGCAGTTGTTGGGCATTTTTGCCAGCCTTGAATTACCTGTCCTGGCGGCACCGATGTTCCTGGTATCCGGTCCACGTCTGGTGGCTGCCTGCTGTCAAGCGGGTGTCATTGGCAGCTTCCCGGCGCCCAATGCCAGGACCTTGGAGCAGCTGCAGGAGTGGCTGGAGCAGATTGTCAACGAGCGCGAGCTGGCAGCTGATCGGGGTGAACAGTGGGCGCCCTGGATGTTGAACATGATCGTCCACAGCACCTACGACCGCTTCGAGGCAGAGCTGGAGTTGGTTCGACGTTACAAGCCGTCGATCGTCTCGACAGCACTGGGGAGTCCGGCTCGGGTGCTGGATGCCGTGCATGAATACGGTGGTGTGGTGATCGCCGATGTCGTCACGCCAGCGCTGGCACGCAAGGCAATGGCGGCTGGGGTGGACGGCCTGGTGCTGGTGTGCAACGGCGCCGGTGGCCACACCGGCACCAATAACCCATTCGCATTCACCGCAGAGGTACGCGAATTCTGGGACGGCCCACTGGGACTGGCAGGCGCTATCTCCAATGGCCGCGATGTACATGCGGCGCAGGTGCTGGGTTGCGATTTCGCGCTCGTCGGTACGCGCTTGGTGGCCACCACGGAAAGCCTGGTTGAGCAAGCCTACCGCGATATGTTGGTCGACTGCACTTTGGACGATATCGCTGCCACCAAGGCAGTTAGCGGCGTACTGGCCAACTGGATGAAGCCTTCGCTGGCCAAGGCAGGGATAGATCCAAACGCTGAGTTCCGTGCACAAATAGACTTCTCCGGCAACATCGCCAGTGCCAACAAGGCTTGGAAGCACGTGTGGTCAGCCGGCCAGGGCGTAGGGCAGATCCATCGTACAAGCACCGTCGCGGAGCTGGTGGATGAACTGCATCAGGGCTATCGGCAGAGCGTTGCACGCGCGGTCTGATCTTTTTCAGCGTATTGAAGGAAGCACACGATGAATCAGCAGAATCTTGAAGCAGCGGCTCTTGCCATCCTTGATGCCCGGGAGCAACGCCAGGCCATTGCTCGCATTTCTGAGCGTTTTGATATCAACACCCTGGCGGATGCCTATGCCGTACAGGAACACAACACCCGGGTCGCTTTGGCTCAAGGGCGACGCCTGAGCGGACGCAAGATCGGCCTCACTTCGCTGGCGGTACAGCAGCAGTTGGGGGTCGACCAGCCGGACTTTGGCATGTTGTTCGCTGACATGGAATATCAGGATGGCAGCGTAATCGACAACAGCCGCCTGATCCAACCCAAAGCCGAAGGAGAGATCGCCTTTTTCCTGGGCCGTGATCTGCCTCATGCCGACACTACCCTGAGCGAGTTACTGCGAGCTATCGACCATGTGTTACCGGCTCTGGAAATCGTCGACTCGGTGATTCAGGACTGGAAAATCACCCTGGTCGATACCGTGGCGGACAACGCCTCGTCGGGACTGTATGTGCTGGGCAAGACGCCGGTTCTGTTGTCAGGACTGGACCTTTCCCTTGAAGGCATGGTGTTGGAGAAGAACGGCAGCCAAGCCGCCATTGGGGTCGGTGCAGCATGTATGGGCAACCCGCTGGATGCGTGCCTATGGCTGGCACGCACCATGGCCGAGGCAGGGCGCCCCTTACAAGCCGGGGACGTGCTGCTGTCCGGGGCGTTGGGGCCGATGGTACCCGTTTCGGCCGGTGATCGCCTACGGCTGCGCCTCAGCCGCCTTGGCGAAGTGAGTTGTCAGTTCGCCTGAGCTGCGCACTGCAATACCCGCCGTTGTGACAACGGCGGCCCACTACAAGAACAAGATCAGTGAACGAGGCGATTAGCCCGACTCGTTCATGAGGGCGTGCAATGTACGACTTTTATAACGACCCGGCGCAGCTCGCGCCCGCGCAGGTGCTGCGCGAAATTCGAGCCGATGGTAGTTTCATCCTCAAGTCACCCGAGCCGTTACAGCCCTATGCGCGTTGCATCGGGGAATGGCTGGAACACTGGGCCGCAGAAGCCCCCGAACGTCCGTACCTGGCAGAAAGGCGCGGCAACGGTTGGTTCAGCCTGAGCTATGCGCAGGTCCGCCAGCGGGTAGGTTCGTTGGCCCAAGGCCTGCTGGAACTCGACCTGCAACCTGGCCGCCCCGTGCTGATGCTGTCGGAAAACGATATCGATCAGGCCCTGCTGAGTCTGGCTGCCTTGCATGTGGGCATTCCGGTGTCCACGGTGTCCGTGGCCTATTCACGCGACACCGGTGGCGGTTGCAACAAACTCAAGGCGATCATCCAAGTGCTGAGGCCGGCGGCAGTCTTTGTCAGCGATGGCGATGCTTACTTCGAAGCCATTCGCTTGACTCAACCGGAATGCCAGGTACTGGCTGCGCGTAACGCTCAAGAAATTCCGGGCGCATTGGCGCTGCCGTTGCTCTACAGAACCGAAACGCCGTCCGTAATGGAGGCGTTTCATCGTGTCGATGGTGAAACGCCCGCCCGTTACCTGATGACATCAGGCTCCACAGGCGCACCCAAAGCGGTAATCAATACCCATGGCATGCTCTGCGCCAATCAGCAAGCCATTGCTCAGTGTTGGCGGTTCGTCGAACAAGGCGAAGTCGTGGTGTTGGATTGGCTCCCCTGGAGCCATGTGTTCGGCGCTAACCACAACTTCAATCTGGTGCTGCGTAATGGCGGCACCCTGTACATCGACGATGGCCTCCCCCTGCCGGGGCAGATCGACCGTACGGTGGAGAACATCAAGGCGGTGAAGCCAACTCTGTTCTTCAACGTGCCGCGTGGTTATGAGGTTCTACTGCCTTACCTTGAGCGCGATGAGGAACTGGGGCAGGCGCTATTCGGTCGCTTGCGTATGCTGTTTTATGCGGCGGCAGCGTTGCCCCAGAGCAGTTGGGACCGCTTGGTCACATGTGCCCGCAAGGTACGCAGCGAGCCCTTGTTTTTTGCCACCGAATGGGGGTCCACGGAAACCTCGCCAGTAGTTACCAACGTCCATTTTGACTCCAGTCGTGCCGGCATCATTGGTCTGCCGGTACCGGGTACCGAGCTCAAGTTCGTGCCATCCGGGGACAAGCTGGAAATGCGGGTCCGTGGGCCGTCGGTGTTCCCGCGTTACCTGGACGACCCGACCAACACCGTCGCTGCATTCGACGAAGAAGGCTTCTACCGAATCGGTGATGCCGGACGCTTGGTTGATCCCGAGCACCCCGAACTCGGTGTCCAGTTCGATGGCCGTGTCACCGAGGACTTCAAACTCACCAGCGGCACTTGGGTGTCCGTGGGGACGTTACGCACCCGGCTGGTCAGCGCATTGGCTCCCTACGCTAGTGACTGCGTGATTTGCGGGCACGACCGCGACGTCATCGCCGCGCTGGTTTACCCGACACCCGCTTTGCGCGAGCTACTGGGGCGGGCCGGCCGAGCCATGAGTGGGAGTGAATTGGCCATGCAGGCGGAAGTACGCCTGGCCCTATGCGCCGGCTTGCAGTCATTGGCCAAGGATTTTCCAGCCTCTTCGCAGCACGCCGCCCGCCTGATCATCCTCGACTCGCCACCCAGCCTGCCCGACGGGGAGATCACCGACAAAGGCTACATCAACCAGCGCGCAGCGCTGACCCTGCGCGCAGAGGCGGTCAAGCGTCTTTATGCCGAAAGCCTCGGGCAGGACGTGATCCTGCTCGCTGAAGTCTATGGAGAAACCGCATGAGTCAATCCAAATTGAAAGTCGCGATCATCGGCTCGGGCAACATCGGTACCGACCTGATGATAAAGATCCTGCGCAATGCCAAGCACCTCGAAATGGCTGTGATGGTCGGGATCGACCCGGCTTCTGATGGTCTGGCGCGTGCGCAGCGCATGGGGGTCGCCACTACCCACGAAGGGGTCGAAGGCTTGATCGCCATGAAGGCTTTCGATGAAGTCGACTTCATATTCGATGCCACCTCCGCTGGTGCGCATGCGCGCAATGATGCGGCGTTGCGCGCAGCGAAACCGGGCATCCAGGTGATAGACCTGACGCCGGCCGCCATCGGTCCCTACTGCATTCCAGTGGTGAACCTGGAACAGAACCTACGTCAACCGAACGTGAACATGGTCACCTGCGGTGGCCAGGCAACCATCCCCATGGTGGCCGCAGTATCCCGAGTCGCCAAGGTGCATTACGCCGAAATCGTCGCCTCGATCGCCAGCAAGTCTGCTGGTCCGGGTACCCGCGCCAACATCGACGAATTCACCGAGACCACCTCCAAAGCCATCGAAACCATCGGCGGTGCGAGCAAAGGCAAAGCGATCATTATCATGAATCCCGCGGAGCCGCCGCTGATGATGCGCGACACGGTGTTCGTGCTCTCGGAGCTGGCCGACCAGGCACAGATCGCCGCTTCGGTCGAGGAAATGGCGGCAGCGGTACAGGCTTATGTCCCTGGCTATCGGCTGAAGCAGCAGGTGCAGTTCGATGTGCTGCCCGAAGGCCTCAAAACATCGATCTTCCTCGAAGTCGAGGGTGCCGCCCATTACCTGCCGGCCTACGCCGGTAATCTCGACATCATGACCTCGGCGGCGCTGGCCACCGCCGAGCGCATGGCGCTGTCAATGACCCAGGGAGCAGCATGATGAAAAAGCTTTATATCTCCGACGTGACCCTACGCGACGGCAGCCATGCGATTCGCCACCAATACAGCCTCGACAACGTGCGTGACATCGCCCGGGCCTTGGACAAGGCCAAAGTCGACTCCATCGAAGTCGCCCATGGCGACGGCCTTCAGGGTTCGAGTTTCAACTATGGCTTTGGCAAGCACAGTGACATCGAATACATCGAGGCGGTCGCGGGCGTGGTCAGCCATGCCAAGATTGCCACGTTGCTGCTGCCGGGCATCGGCACGATTCACGATCTCAAGGCCGCCTACGATGCAGGAGCGCGCGTGGTTCGGGTCGCCACCCACTGCACCGAGGCAGACGTTTCGAAACAGCATATCGAGTACGCCCGCAAGCTGGGCATGGATACCGTGGGTTTTCTGATGATGAGCCACATGATTCCAGCCGAGGAGCTGGCCAAGCAGGGCAAACTGATGGAGAGCTATGGAGCCCAGTGCATCTACATGGCCGACTCCGGAGGAGCCATGAACATGAACGACATCCGTGATCGTATGCGGGCGTTCAAGGCCGTGCTGAAGCCCCAGACCCGAACCGGCATGCATGCACATCACAACCTCTCACTCGGCGTGGCCAACTCGATCGTGGCGGTCGAAGAGGGCTGTGATCGCGTCGATGCCAGCCTGGCTGGTATGGGCGCCGGTGCCGGCAATGCGCCCCTGGAGGTGTTCATCGCCGCCGCCGAGCGCCTGGGCTGGAACCATGGTACCGACCTGTACACGCTGATGGATGCGGCGGATGACATTGTGCGCCCATTGCAGGACCGCCCGGTGCGAGTCGACCGCGAAACCCTAGGCCTTGGTTATGCCGGCGTCTATTCCAGCTTCCTGCGGCACGCCGAAATCGCGGCGGCGAAATACGGCCTAAAGACGCTGGACATCTTGGTCGAGCTCGGCCGCCGGCGCATGGTCGGTGGCCAGGAAGACATGATCGTCGACGTAGCACTCGATCTACTCAAGGCTCAGCGAGGGTAGGGCGATGGGACACCACATTCAGATTCTTCCGGTTGACCTTTCTTGCCCGATTGCCGAAGGCCAGACCGTGCTGGATGCTGCCTTGGCCGATGGTCTGATGCTCAAGCACAGCTGCCGCACGGGCACGTGCGGCAGTTGCAAGGGCCGAGTGATCAGCGGTGACGTGGACCACGCCGACAGCCCATTGGATGTGCTCAGCGAAGTGGAGCGGGCGCAGGGCATGGCTCTGTTCTGTTGTGCCCGGGCCTGCTCCGATCTAGTGATCGAAGCCCCGGAAGTCTCTGAACTACGCGGCATCAGTGTTCAGCAAATGGGGACCCGCGTGGCAACCATTGACAAGGTGAGCCATGACGTAGCGGTGCTGCGACTGATGTTAGCACCGGGGTCGACATTCAATTACTTGCCTGGTCAATACCTGCAGGTGCTGCTCAAGGATGGAAGCCGACGAGCCTATTCGATGGCTTCGAGCATTCCCCGCGACAATCAGGTGGAGCTGCATATCCGTCATATGCCAGGTGGGTTTTTCAGCGGGCATGTGTTCAACACCCTACTGCCTAAGGCAATTCTGCGGGTAGAAGGGCCGTTCGGCTCGTTCTACCTGCGAGATAACGAGCGACCGATGATCTTCTTGGCAAGCGGTACTGGTTTTGCGCCAATCCAGGCGCTGCTTGAGCAGTTGCAAGAGCAGGGTAACCGCCGTCCGGTTTACCTCTACTGGGGTGGGCGACAGCGCGTTGACCTTTACCGACACGAACTGTTGCGCACATTGGAAGCTCAACTGCCCTGGCTGCGCTACACGCCGGTACTGTCCGAGCCAGGCCCAGCTTGCGACTGGCAAGGTGCGACGGGTTTCGTACATCGGCAGGTAATCAATGACTTCAAGAGCTTGAAGGGCTTTGACGTGTATGCCTGCGGTGCTCCCATCGTGGTCGATTCCGCCCGGCGTGATTACGTCACCGAGCTGGAGTTGAACATTGACCGCTTTTATGCCGATGCCTTCGTTTGATCTAACCAAAACAATAACAAGGGGTCTTGCATGTTCTATCAACCAGGTGTGACTACCCATGATTTACCCTACGACCCGTTCAAGTCCTGTGTAGTACCCCGTCCCATCGGCTGGATCTCCACGCGCAGCACTGACGGCGTCGACAACCTCGCTCCGTACAGCCAGTTCACCAATGTCAGCTTCGACCCAGCCATGGTGATGTTCTCGTCGAATCAAACCATTGATGGTCGACGCAAGGACAGCGTGATCAATGCCGAGCAGACCGGCGTATTTATCTGGAACATGGCAACCTACGACCTGCGCGAGCAGGTCAACCTGACCGCGCAGGAGTTGCCATATGGGATTGATGAGTTTGTTCACGCAACCCTGGAAAAAGCCGAGGGTTTGATAGTGGCGGCGGCTCGCGTGGCGGCTTCGCCAGTGCAGTTCGAATGCCAGTACCTGCAGACCGTCCGCCTGCCCGGCAACGGGCCGATGGGCACAGTGGACGTAGTATTCGGCAAGGTAATTGGCGTTCACATTGTCGATCGCGCCCTGACTGAAGACGGCCGGCTGGATGTCCTGAAAATACGTCCTTTGGCCCGGCTCGGTTACTTCGACTACACCAGTGTGACTTCGACGTTCGAGATGATAATCCCGGAGTCTGACCGTTTGCTGGTCGGACTGGAGGGCGCCGCAGCTCGCAACCACAGTTAAATTGGCCCGACGTCCGCCCAGGGCGTCATCGCTTTTTGGCGTAGCGTCATCCGGAAAACAACAATAATGTCACGGAGTCGACATGACCCTCTATCCTGAAACCCCGAAAAGCGGCGTTGCTTGCGTGTGCGCTGTTCGGACCAGTTGCCCATTGCCAGGCATTGACCTTCACGGAAGACAGCGCTGCCAGCTTGAAAGCGCGCAATTACTATATTAATCGGGACTACAAAGGCAGCAGCCCCCAATCTGCGTCCCGAGAATGGGCACAGGGTTTCATCGCCAGTTTCGCTTCCGGTTACACCCCGGGCCCATTGGGCTTGGGCCTGGAGGGGCAGGCATGGCTTGACCTGAAGCTGGATTCCTCCTCAAGCCGCGTCGGCACGGGGCTGTTACCGAACAATCCTTACACCCATGAGCCGAGTGATGAGTACTCAGAGCTAGGGCTCACCACGAAGGCGCGTATCGACAAGACCGAGCTGCGTTGGGGGACTTTGGCACCGGCGCGTCCGGTGATCTATGCCAGTCAAACCTGGCTTTTCAGCCAGACCTTCCGGGGTGCTGAACTGAAATCGCAGCAGTTCGACAACATGCTCCTCTTTCTCGGACAGGTGGATCGCAACAACCTGCGTGATTCAACTGATTACCAGCCTTTGTCGGTGGCTTCGCCTAACGGTCGCTTCAACCCAGCGGCAACCAGTAGCCGGTTCCGCTACGTCGGAGGGGATTTCCGGCTGGGTGGGCCGCTGGTGGTAAGGCTTACCACGCTCAGCTACGAGACCTGTACAGGCAAAGTTACGTGGGCTTCGAGCAGAGTTTAGTGCTGGGCAACGACAAGCTCTTGACCGATGTGCGCTACTACGACAGTGCAGAGGATGGAGCTGGCAGGGCAGGCCGGGTAGACAATCACAATCTTGGCGTGATGCTGACCTATGTGCGGGTGCTCACAAAGTCTGTGCAGGGTACATGCACCTCAAGGGAGCCAGCGCTATGCCCTATCTCACGGGGAGTCACGCCGGTCAGCAAATCGTTGACGCCAAAGCAGCAAAAAATCCAAGAGCTGGAAGCTCGAATCACGCGCTTTGAACGCAAGAAGGCCTTCTATGCCCACGCCGCCGAGCAAAGAGAAGTCTTGAGGGCTGGAGATATCGCCTCTACAGTCGCCATGTGCCGATTGTTCGACTTGGTGAGCACGTGCTACCGCGTAGTGGCTCGATTACTCGGCCAGAAGCTATTGTTCACGCTGTAAAGCCATGAGGGCTGTCTCGGCGAGCGGCGTTTTCCCTGAATCGTTGCTGGTAGGCACGCCCTTGCTAATTGGGCCGTTATCTGGCCTGCGACGCCTATCGGGAATGACGCCGTGCGCTACGACCTTACCAGCCTGGATCTATTCATCACTGTGGCCCAGGAGCGCAATCTCACACGCGCCGGGCGCATCAAGCATGTCGCGGTGTCAGCGATCAGCAAGCGGATCAGCGAGCTGGAAGCGCAGATCGGCTCGCCGCTACTGTTGCGCAATGCGCGCGGTGTGGAGTTGACGCCTGCTGGGCAATCCCTATTATTCTATGCCCGTCAGTTTAAGCAGACCATGGCCCAGTTGGACAGCGAACTCAGTGACTACTCTCGCGGTGTGAAGGGGCACATTCGGGTGCATGCAATCACTTCGGCATTGTCCCAGTTCCTTCCCCAGGACGTCGCAGGGTTCGCTGCGCAGTACCCCCAGATCAAGTTCGACATCGAGGAACGGGTGGGCTCGGCGGTGATTCGCGCAGTGGCCGATGGTCGGGCAGATCTGGGCATCATCGCTGAGCAGACCGCAGCTCAGGGGCTTGAAACCTTCGTTTACCGACGCGATGAACTCACCCTAGTTATGCCGAGCGGGCACGCGCTGGCGACACGCAAGTCGATCGATTTCAAAGAGGTGCTGGAGCATGAGTTCGTCGGCCCACATCTGGAAAGTTCGATGAACACGCTGCTGACCAGTGAAGCCGACAAACTGGGCATGATACTCAAGCTGCGCATTCGCATAAGCAGCTTCGACTGCATGTGTCGCATGGTTTCCAATGGCCTGGGTATCGCCGTGCTGCCGCGCAGTGTGATCAATCAGTACCTGCGAAGTCACAAACTCAGGGCGGTCACGCTAAGCGAGCCGTGGGCGCAGCGCACATTGATGCTGGTTCTGCGCAAATACGAGGCCGCTTCACCCACGCTGAAAACCTTCATCGACCACCTCAGGCTGCCCGACTGACTCCTCCCGGCGTTCTCCTTTGGAGAACGCTGCTATGGCGATTGATCAATTTTCATCGGGGCTGCCTGCTTTTAGTATCGGCTTATCCGCAGTGCCGCCTGTCTTGCGCAGGGCCTGTGACATTATAAGAAGCCGAGCGATTCCAGCATGACCGAGACTGCCTGCCACCTCCTCACCTCCCTGGTGATCAACGAAGACGTCTTCACCATCGTCGACCTGAGCAAGATGCTCGATCACAGGCAACTGGCCAAGCTGCCGTACTCCATCCGTATCCTACTGGAGAACGTTGCACGCTGCTCGCCCCAAGCACTGCCTTCAGTGCTGGCACGGGCCATCGGCCAGGGTCCTGATTGCGAGGTGCCTTTTCAGCCGAATAGGCTGATGTTCCACGACACCACCTGCTTGCCGGCACTGGCAGACTTCGCAGGTATGCGCGATGTGGTCGCCGAGCTGGGTGGAGACCCGCAGGCGATGAACCCTTTAATTCCTGCAGTGCTGACCATCGATCATTCGGTGATTGTGGAGCGTTTCGCTGAAGCCGATGCGGTCGAGCAGAATCTGAACATCGATTTCCGTCGCAATAGCGAGCGCTATCGTTTCATCAAGTGGGCGCAGAAGAGCCTAGACAACTTCGGGGTGATCCCGCCGGGTACTGGCATCATTCACCAGATGAACATGGAGGCCCTTGCCCAGGTGGTCTGGGAAACCCCCGGCGAGAACGGCGTGCGCCTGCTGCATCCAGACGACATGGTCGCCACCGACAGCCATACCCCGATGATCAATGCCATAAGCGTATTGGGCTGGGGTGTCGGCGGCCTGGAGGGGCAGGCGGCGATGGTCGGTGAGCCGGTGCCTATCAGTTTTCCGAAAGTGATCGGCATTCGCGTGACCAACACCCTGCGTGCAGGTGTGACGGCCACGGACCTGTCCCTGCATGTAGCCGAGATCCTGCGTCAGCGCTCGGTGGTGGGCAAATTCGTCGAGTTCACCGGCCCTGGCCTGTCCACCTTGAGCTGGGCCGCCCGCGGCACGGTGTCAAACATGGCACCCGAGTACGGTGCTACGGTGGTGTTCTTCCCATTCGACAACGAAACCCTGGCTTACCTGGAACTCAGCGGCCGCTCGGCAGAACTGCGCGAGCAGGTGGTTAGTTACATGAGTGCCCAGCCCCTGTGGCGTCGTGACGACCTGCCGGAGCCCGAATTCGACGAGCTGATCGAACTGGACCTGGCCTGCATCGAGCCCAGCGTAGCCGGCCCGCACCAGCCCCATCAGCGTCAGCCGCTGTCCCGGGCAGGTGCCTCCTTTCATGAAGAAGTGCTTGGCGGCGGTAAGCTGATCGGCGCCCCACAAGAGCAGCGCTTCCTCGAGCCTTCATTTGGCCAGCCGATCACCCATGGCGCCGTGGTGATGTCCGCTATTACCAGTTGCACCAATACCGCCAACCCGGCGCAGATGATCCAGGCCGGCTTGCTGGCCCGAAACGCGCGAAGCCTAGGCCTGCAGCGTAAGCCTTGGGTCAAGACCTCCCTGTCTCCCGGCTCGCAGGTCGTCGCCGACTACTTGGCCGAAGCGGGTCTGCTGGAAGACTTCTCTGCACTGGGCTTCGATCTGGCGGGCTTTGGTTGCATGACCTGCATCGGCAACTCGGGCAAGCTTGAGGAGCATGTAGAAGCGTTCGCCGATCAGGGCCTCAAAGGTGTGGTGGTACTCTCGGGCAACCGCAATTTCGAGGGGCGAGTGAATCCCAAGGTGCCCGCAGGCTACCTGGCTTCGCCGGCCCTCTGTGTCGCCTACGCCATCGCTGGCAGCATCGATGTCGATCTCACTCGCGAACCGTTGGCCACCACCGCTGACGGCCAGCCGGTCTATTTGCATGAGTTGATGCCGTCGGATGTAGAGATCGCCGCTGAAGTCGATCGCGTGGTCAAGCCCGAATTCTTCCAACAGCGCCTGGCTAGGGTCTGGGACGGTACTCACCACTGGCAGGCACTATCGGCCGAGGGCAGCGTGCAGTTCCCTTGGAGCCCACAGTCCACCTACCTGCGCCGCCCTCAGTACTTGGCCGATATCCAGGCCGAGCCCAAGGCCTCTCTGGCGATCAGCGGCGCCCGTGTGTTGATGGTTCTGGGCGACAACGTCACCACTGACCATATTTCTCCGGCCGGGGCCATCCCGGCCAATAGCCTGGCCGGGCAGTGGTTGCTTGAGCGTGGTGAAGATCCCCATGACCTCAACCAGTACTCCACCCGCCGCAGCAACCATGAGGTGATGCTGCGCGGTGCCTTGACCAACAAATCGGTGAAGAACCGCCTGCTTGGGGAGTCACAGCCAGGGCAAGGTGCCTGGGCGTGGAATGCCGACCACAGCGAGTGCCTGCCACTCTACGAAGCGGCCAAGAGCTATGCCGCCGCGCACACGCCCATGGTGGTGTTCGCCGGGATCAACTACGGCGCCGGTTCGAGCCGCGACTGGGCGGCCAAAGCCCAGGCCCTGCTGGGGGTGAAGGCGGTGGTCGCGCAGAGCATCGAGCGGATTCACCGTAGCAACCTGATCGGCATGGGCGTGCTGCCACTGGTGTTTCAGCCTGGCCAGAGCGTCGATGACCTCAAGCTGGACGGCTCCGAGCGATTTGACTTCCTCGGTCTCGACGAGTTGGTGGTTGGGCAGAACGAGATCGGTCTGGTCATCCATCGCGCCGATGGCCGCAGCGATGAGGTCACGGTGATTGCGCGCATCGATTCGCAGCAGGAAGTGCGCTACCTGAGCAACGGTGGCGTGCTGCCCTTCGTGATCCGCAAGGTCGTCGCGCGCACCCGGCAATGACCGGTGTACCGCCCCGGTGGCCGGGGCGATCAGACAAAACAACAAGAGGGACATCCCCTGATGCACCGCGAACATCACACTGACGTCGCGCCCGACGCCGTGGGCGCGCAGCCCACCGATGCAGGCCGACGCAGCGTTCTAAAACAACTGGGTACGGCTGCCGGACTAGGCCTGTTGGGCGCCATATTGCCGGCCAGCATGGCCAGTGCGGCGGGCGCCTTATCTTCGAAACATTCTGCAAGCGGGAGAAACACCCCTATGTTCGCGTATGTCGGATCGCGCACCACCCGGGAGCGTAATGCGCGTGGTGATGGCATCACGGTCTACCGGCTGGATCAGCAAGCGGGCACGCTTGAGAAAGTCCAGACGGTGGATGATCTGGTCAACCCATCATTCCTGGCCTTGAACCGCGCTGGCGACCGTCTGTACAGCGTCCACGGTGACCGGAGCGAGGTCAGTGTGTTCAAGGTGAACAGGCAGACCGGCAAGCTCAGCTTGCTCAACCGTGCGAGCTGCGAAGGCAAGAACCCCGTGCACCTGGCCCTAGACCCGAGCGAGCGCTTTCTGGTGGTTTCCAACCACATCACCGGCTCAGTGGCGGTGCTCAACGTCGGTGAAGACGGAGCTTTGGGCACCGTCAACCAACTAGTGAAGCTGGAAGGTCCGCTGGGTCCGCACCGTGTCGAGCAGCCCTTCGCCAAGCCGCACTTCAACCCGTTCGACGCCTCGGGCAACTTCGTGCTGGTACCGGACAAAGGTCTGGACCGAGTCTTCAGCTTCCGTTTCGACAACGGCAAGTTGCACCCGGCCGAGCAGCCGTTCGTTGTCGCCCGTGAGGGTTCCGGCCCACGTCATCTCGCCCTGCACCCGAAAGCTGGGTTCGCCTACGTGATCAACGAACTGGATTCGACCGTCACCAGCTACCGCTTCGATGCCGCCAGCGGTGCATTGAGCCCATTGCAGGTGCTGTCTTCGCTACCAGCGACCTTCACCGGTAACAGCCGTGCCTCCGAGATCGAGGTCGACCGCAGCGGTCGCTTTGTATACGCCTCCAATCGTGGCTACGACAGCCTCGCGGTGTTCGCGATCAATGAGGGCAGTGGCCTGCTCAGTCCGGTCCAGTACGTCCCGAGCGAAGGCAAGACGCCACGCTTCTTCTCCCTTACCCCTAACCAGCGCTTCATGTTCGCGCTCAATGAGGACAGCGACATCATCGTCTCGTTTGCGGTGGACGTGCAAACCGGCGCATTGCGCAAGACCGGCTTCTCGGTTTCGACCGGCAGTCCGGTCTGCATGATCTTTTCTGCCTGATGTTCGGTTGTATCCATAACAATTAAAGGGCAGACCACGGCTTGCCCTCGATGAGGTCCTTATGAACAACAATAAAACTGTCGACGAACAGGCGACGGTCCGCAAGGTCACCCTGCGCATCATCCCGTTCATGTTTCTGCTTTACATCGTCTCTTATCTCGACCGTGCCAACATCGGTTACGCCGCACTGGAGATGAACAAGGAGCTGGCCCTGAGCAGTGAAGTGTTCGGCTTCATCTCCGGAATTTTCTTCATCGGCTACTTCCTGTTCGAAGTGCCGAGCAACGTCATGCTCCACAAGTTCGGCGCGCGCGTGTGGATCGCACGCATCCTGGTGACCTGGGGTGTCATCGCCGCTGCTACGGCATTCGCCCAGACGGCCAACCAGCTTTACGTATTGCGCTTTCTGCTTGGCGTGGCCGAGGCGGGCTTCTTCCCAGGCGTGATCGTCTACCTGACCTACTGGTTCCGTGCCAAGGAGCTTGCCACCACCGTAGCCCTGTTCACGGCGGCGATTCCGGTCAGCTACATCATCGGCGCTCCGCTTTCCACCTGGATCATGGACAACATCAAGTGGTTTGACTGGAGCGGCTGGCGCTGGATGCTATTCCTCGAAGGCGTACCGGCCGTGATTCTGGGGGTGGCGTGCTATCTGTTCCTGACCGATAAGCCCGAGCAGGCCAAGTGGCTGACCCAGCAGGAAAAGGACTGGCTGCTGGCCGAGCTCGAGCGCGATCGTCAGAGCCGCAAGAACGTCAAGCGCCTGAGTGTCTGGCAAACCATGGTCAACAAGAAGGTGCTGTACCTGGCCTTCATCTATTTCGTCTACCAATGTGGCAGCCTGGGTGTCGGCTACTGGATGCCGCAGATCATCAAGGGCTTCTCCAATGACCTGACGCACACTCAGATCGGCCTGATTGCGATGGTGCCGTACATCGTCGCCACTGTTGCGATGATCGTCTGGTCCCGCAGCTCGGACCGGCGCAACGAACGCAAAATGCACTCGGCGATTCCCTTGGCGGTCGCCGCACTGGGTCTGATCGGTGCCGGCATGCTGCCCAGCGGGATAGCCTCGATGGCAATGATCTGCGTCGCGCTGTCCGGTCTGTACAGCTTCAAGTCGCCGTTCTGGGCATTGCCGACGTTGTTCCTTGACCGCGCGACCGCCGCAGTGTCGATCGCCGTGATCAACTCCATCGGTAACCTCGGCGGTTTCGTCGGGCCGTCGATGATCGGTGTAGTCAAGGGCAACAGCCAAAGCGCAGCCACGGGCTTGCTCTTCCTCAGCGCCTTGCTGGTCGTCGCCTTCCTGATGACGGCACTGATGCGCGTCACCAATAAGGATCCCGATCAGCCCGTGGCCGCCTCGGCCCACTGATCCTTGAAGGGGCCGTCACCTGGCCCCTTCGCGGAAATGTGCTTCCTTTCACTGCCCGGTGCCATGCCCCGGGCCGGGCAGTCTCATGCCAACCAGATGGAAATCGCCAGATGTACAACAACAAGAATATCCTGCGTACTTTTTTCACCCTGTCTCCCTGCATGATCGCAGGCGTTGTCAGTGCCGAAGGTTTCGTCGAAGACAGCAAGCTCAACCTGCAGATGCAGAACTACTACCTGAACCGCGATTTCCGCGATGGCAGAGGGCAGTCCAAGCGTGAAGAATGGGCTCAGGGTTTCCTGCTGGACTTTCGCTCCGGCTATACGCCCGGCACCGTTGGCTTCGGTCTTGACGCCCTCGGCATGCTCGGCATCAAGCTCGATTCCAGCCCCGACCGTGCCGGCACCGGCCTGCTGCCAGTCCACGATGATGGCCGCGCGGCAGACGAGTTCAGCCGCCTGGGACTGACCGCCAAGGTCAGAGTGTCGCAGAGTGAGCTCAAGTACGGCACTGTGATCCCCAAGCTGCCCACGGTGCAGGCCAATACCGGACGCATCCTGCCGCAGACGTTCGAGGGCGGGCTGCTCACCAGTGGTGAAATCGAAGGCTTGACCCTGACTGGGGCACGCTTCGATCGCATGACTGACCGTGACTCCAGCGATACGCAGAAAATTACCCTGAACAACAAGAATCGGCGTTTTTCCGGTGCGGTGACAGGGGATGACTTCTGGATTGGCGGTGCCGACTACGCGCTGAGCAAGGCGCTGACCCTGAGCTACCAGTACGCCGAATTGCAAGATGTCTACCGGCAGCACTTCCTGGGTCTCAATCACAGCTGGAGCATCGGCCCGGGCAAGCTCAAGAGCGACCTGCGCTACATGCTCAGTGACGATGCTGGCAGCGCCCAGGGCGGTGCCATCGACAGTGGTGCATTGAGCGGCCTGTTCACCTACAGCCTGGGCGGCCACGCATTCGGCGTGGGTCTGCAGAAGATGAATGGCGAAACCTCGATGCCGTATCTCAACGGTACCGACCCGTACCTGGCCAACTACATCCAGCTCAACGACTTTGCCGAGCCGGGCGAGCGTTCCTGGCAGCTGCGCTACGACTACAACTTCGCCGCTGTGGGCATCCCCGGCCTCACGTTCATGACCCGGTACGTCAAAGGTGATCACGCCGATCCCGCGACGCTCGGCCAAGAGGGGCGGGAGTGGGAACGCAATACCGATATCGCTTATGTTATCCAGTCGGGCGCATTGAAGAACGTGGGGATTCGCTGGCGTAATGCGGCGTACCGATCCAACTTCGCCCGCAGCGCCGACGAGAACCGCTTGATCGTGTCGTACACCTTACCCATCTGGTGAGACCCGATTCGCAACCGCTCCTGCGCGCCCCTTGCAGGGGCGGCTTGAGCCGCGAAGAGGCCCTCACAGCCCCTGGAGAACTCAATGTCCACCACAATCACCCCAGCCCTCCTGGCCGAACTGGCCCCCAACGGCACCCTCACCGCCGCCATCAACTTCGGCAACCCGGTTCTCGCCCAGCCCGGCCCAGGCGGGGATCCCCAGGGTGTCTCCGTGGCCCTGGCCAAGGCGCTGGCCGAAGAGCTCGGGGTTACCCTGCACATGCGTACCTTCGATGCTGCGGGAAAAGTATTCGCCGCCTTGGAGGAGGGCGCCTGGAACCTGGCGTTTCTGGCGATCGAGCCGGTTCGCGAGGCGCAGATCTTCTTCAGTGAGCCGTATGTGCTGATCGAGGGGACTTACCTCGTCGAGCAGGGTGCACCGTTCGCCAGCGTCGAGCAACTGGACGCGACCGGTCTGCGCCTGGCCGTCGGCAGGGGAGCGGCCTACGACCTTTACCTGAGCCGCACGCTCAAGCAGGCCGAACTGGTGCGCGCCGACACCTCGGCCGGCGCCGTCGACCTGTTCATCGAGCAACATCTGGACGCAGCAGCCGGGGTTCGCCAGCCCCTGCAGAAAATGGCGGACGCTGACCCGCGCTATCGCGTGCTGGATGGCGCTTTCACTGCGATTCGCCAGGCCATGGCGGTACCTAGGGGCAACGATGCAGCCGCAGCGTACGTGCGCGATTTCGTCGAACGTAGCCTGAGCAGTGGCTTTGTCCGCGGTGCGTTGCTGGCCACGGGCCAAACCGATGTCAGCGCGCCCCGCTGACTGACTCGATCGCTTCATGACGAATGATCCGATCCCAATCCGAAGCAGAACCTGAGGTACGAAGAAAAATGGCCAAGGCCGCCGATGTCGTTGTCCAATGCCTAGAAAACGAAGGTGTCGAGTACGTATTCGGTATTCCCGGCTTGGAGAACTTCGATGGTCAACTGCGGGGTGACTTTCGCGACGCCAGCTAGCGACTGCCGGCGAATAGCCAGGGCACGCCGTTATCGTGGGGACGTCACGGGTGACGGCCGGCCCGACATCAGTCGGCAGCCCCCAGTGGTACAAACTGACCTCCGAGCAACTACTCGATTGCCGGGTATGTGCAGGCGGTCGCTTGGAGCCCCAAGGCTTGCGGCACCTGAGCCTTGGAATCGAATCGCTTAATCAGGGCTTCCCCGCCAGGGGGCGTCGGCACTTGGGGGAGTCAAGCATGTGGAAACACGGCGAGCTCGAAGGCATCGTGGTTGCAAACGACTTGCGTATTTCGCCGTTCCACGAGGACGACAAGACCTATGGCTCCCGGGCGTGGATCTAGCGCGTGAAGGTGGATGGGGACCTGTACGTGCGCGTCTACAGCGGTACGGATTCATGCTGCTAGCCGGCGGTGAAGCAGCGCGCCGGCCGCACAGCGGCGGTTGGTTCGACTGTTGAAGTCGGTTTGAGCCGGTAATGGGTGCAATCAACGATGCCATCAATGCGGCCTATAAGGTGTGGTACTCGACCAGCTAGTATCCTTGCCCGCTGATCAAGTGCGAGCACGCGAGGCGACAGTGAAAATTGTCAAACCGTAGAGCCCGCCACGCACCTGACGAAGGCTTAGAGTCCTTCCGCCAAGATCGTCGAGCCCTCCGTTGCATTAATGCGCATTTGCTTGATCGGTGCGTACTCTGGGTCATCGTAAAAAGCACGAGCCTGCTCAATGCTCGGGAACTTCACAATGGCCAAAGACGGAGAGACGGAGCCCTCAAGAACAGTCACGTTTCGTTCGAGAGAAATCATTCTACCGCCGAATTTCTCAAGGAGGGGACGGACCGCTTCTGAGTAGCGCGTCATTCCTGCGGCATCTTTGACGACGCAGTTGGTGATCAGGTATGCGGGCTTTTCGTTATATTCGCTCAATTTTTTGCTCCTTAAGTTACAGTGGTTAGTGATCTTCTAACAGCTGTTCCATGAGTTGCGAGACCTCGCCGACGATGGTGGAGTCTCGAAAGGCATGGTTTGCGGCGGTGATTTGTTGCATTCGATAAGTCATGCCGAAGAGAGCTGTAGACAGCCCCGTCAACAACCACATAGCCGCGGCCGCCCGTCGCCGATGTTGATATCCAAGAATGCCTACACTCAACTCGACTGTCATTCATTTCTGCAGGGTAAGAAGGTACCTTTGCATTCGTCTGGCTAGAATGAGCACGATTAATGCGCCAGAGATTACTGAGGCGGCAAAGCAGGTGAAGGCTCCTGACAGACAAGAAGCGGCAACGGCGGTGCCCCAGCGATAGCGCCGACCGCGACTGCAACCTGGGAACTCTTAGCGAGAAGCGCGTCGGCGCTGTGGGCATGGTTCGCGGCAGCCAGCGGGTTCCATGTCGATATTGCCATAGGAAAAGCACCAAACGCGAGTCCGCTACGCGGCTGGCCCTTAGTCGTCACACCCGGAATAGACCAAATTGCCCGTTGAGCTCTACCGCCAGCGCCGACAGTTGCTGGCTGGCAGACTGGGTCTGATCGGAGCAGGCTGCGGTTTTCACTCACAGGTCATGAATCCGCACGAGGTTACGTTCGACCTTTCGGGCGACTTTGGCCTGCTCCTTAGATACGCTGGCGATCACCAGGTTCCGGTCATCGATGCCTGATACCGATCGGGTAATGGTCTGCAGCACGGCGCTGGCCGACTGGGCTTCCTCACAGGCCAGGGGAGCTTGGTCGGCGCTGGTCAGCAAGGCATCCAGCATCTGGTTAGGACCGTGCTGGCTGCTGCCGATCATCTTCTCGATTCGCGCGTGCTATCCCTAGTACGCTGAGCCAGGGCCAGCACCTAGTCGGTCACAACAGCAGAGCTGCGACCCGCATCACCGACCCGCGCGGCCTCGATCGCCGCGTTCAAGGCCAGAAACTTGAGCTGCTCGGCCACCGAACGGATGCCGTCCAGAACCAGGCTGATATTGCAGGTCTGCTCGGCCAGCTCTTGGGCGCCCTCGCCAGCGTCCATAACGTTCTTGGTTGGGGTCTCGATCGCAACCAGCGTATTGCCCAATTGCTGCTGGCCGTGGCGGGCAGTATCGGCGGCCTGGCACGACTCGTTAGAGGTAAACGTGCGTTGTAGACTACTTCGCCGACCGTCTGGCTCATCTCGGTCACTGCGATGGAGGCCATCTCGATTCCGCTGTTCTGCTGCTGCAGGCCGATGGCACTCTCATGCATAAGCGCGGTCATTTCTTTAGCGACCGAGGCTATCTGCGTGGCCAAATGGCCCAGGTGGCCCAGGGTGTCGCGTAGGTTGGTTTGCATCTATTGCATGGCCTGCAGCCGCTGGGCGGCTTCATCTTGGCCACGGGTGTTCAGGGTCTGGGTTGGATCGCCAGTGGCGATCGTCTTAGCTGCGCCTACGGCGGCGATTGGCGGGGTTGAGCTCACTGTCAGACGCCAAGCATACAGCAGAGTCCGGCCCAGGATGAGGCCGATAGCCAGCCAGGTGATTGCGTGGGATTGCCTATAGGTAGCGCTGACGCTCTCGGCAGAAGTTTTGATTTCATTCAGATTGATCTTGCGCAATGACTCGGAGTTTTCAATCATCCTGGCGCCTACCGCAGCTATATCGGTATTCACAAGCGCGCGTCCTCCAGCTTGACGGCAGCCACTAGGTCAGCTGATTGATAACGCTTAGGCTATCTCTGTAGTCCTAGCGCACCGCCTCGAAGGCGTGCCGCTCACGATCCAAGCCACTAAACTTGCCATAACGGCCAAAGACGACCGCAACATCGCTGCTGATGTCGCCAATCTTCATGCGCGTACTAGCCAACGCAGGCGCGTCTGGAATGGCCAGTATGCCTAATGCCTCGATCCGTGTGCGAGCCAGCCGCAGTGCTATTTTGTCGGCCTCGACTATCCCCGGAATATCGTCAGTTTGGACCACCAATTCTTGGTCGGGAAGCTACGACATCTGAATGATCTCGAAGATGCCTACTCCGACAACCAGCAGGGCAAGAACGCTAAATCGCAGTAGGCTGCGGTTAGCGATGCTTAGAGGGAGTAAGGACATATCCATATGCCTGATGGTGAATTTGATAAGCACAATAGCAATAGGTTTGCTTACTTAAGCGAAAGCCTTAAGAACGGGGTTTTCATGTGACAGGCGGCCGGCGGGAATAGAAACGGAAAAGCTCGCAATCTGATAATGCGCAGGCCTACTAGTTAAGGACGTCATAGTCCGGCCTGTGAAAGATTGGTCTGCCCGAGCACAGAGGTTTGAAATTGCCATTTAGCGTCCCTCCAATCATCACGACCTCAGCGTCTCATCCTCTGCTATGGAGAAATGATCTCATCGATTATCGTCCGGCGCTTATCCGAAAGGTCGTAATGACCAGTCTTGCCTGCCTTAGCTGCTATCATAGAGCCAGCCGAGAAAATACGAATTTTCAGACAAACCCTAAGACGTCTAGGACGAGGACAAGACCGAAGCACTGGAACCGCGCCGCGAACGGGTCGCCGGAGAACCGCAAGCAGTGGAGGAAGTCTCGCAGGGCTGCGCCCAGGACGTGCGCGCTGTGGCCGGCGCTATAGTCACCCTCGACCGCAGCGGAGAAGCCGTGATTCATCGCGGGCTGCTGCGCGAAGCCGAAGCCAAAGTGCTGCGCACCCCGGAAGGCTAGCGGCAGGATTACAGCAGAGTGGAAGGCGGCGCCGGGAACGACGGCGAAGGCGAGGATTAGCCCGTATCGAGTGTCACCTAGTCGAAGGGGCCGACGCGCTGTCCAATCTCGTCGAAGTGCTGGTCCTAGGCTGTGTCGTCGCTGAAGAACAGACGCCGCTCGGGCGCGACCAGGGCGACCCCCCATCCACAGCGACTTGTCATGATTAAAGGTGCGCCTGAGTAGTGCCGTGCCGGTGTGGCGGTGATCTGGAGCGCGGACAACGTGATGCTGTCGTATCAATCGACTGCCTGCAAACGCTTCATGTCGTAGCACTAGCGCTCAAGGTACGCACCGACGCCTAGGGGAGCCACGACCCGCTTGACCTTGGACTGTAAGGCCCGCAAGGTGGGATAGTCCAGAGGGTCGTAGTGGTCGTGGGATATCACCAGCGCGTTGATCTCCGGCACGTCGTCGGCAGTATAGATGCTGGTGCCGGCGAAGGCGATGTTCATCCTAGGTACCGGGACGTATTGACGCTGAACACCGGGTCGATCAGCAGGCGTTGCTCGCCCAGTTGCACGTAGTAGGACGAGTGGCCCAATCCAGACCATCACGTCGTCGTAGGCTTCCAGCGCCTTCTGGTCGGTCTTGGTCGCTGGCAGTTACACGGGTGGGCGTGTGGTGCCCTTGTTGCGCAGGTAGTCCAGCATAATCGAAACCTGCGTCTCGTCGGTCGTCAGCAGCGGCGTCTCGGTCTAGTTGTGGAACGCACCATCGGCATAGTGGGGAGCACTCGATGCGCACTTGCCACTCACGGCTGGGCAACTGGCCGAACAGGGTGTACTGCAGATAGGCGGCCACGCCGACGCCGCCCAGCACGGCGAGGCCGACACCCATCTTGATGCCGCGAGTCCCGGGTTCGTTCATGCAGGGCATTCCTTGATTGCTCTGAAGCTAGTCAGGTGCCCCAAGCGCAGCTCGTCCCGTGTCCCGGCATCGCCCATCTTGGTCGGCATCCAGCCGGAATTAACCGCGTTGCTTTACACCTCGGCCCACAGCCGAGCGACGGCGGCGGACAGCGCGGTGACGAACAGCTTGCTGTCCGGGGAGTTGCCGGTGGCCGTGCGGCCCGTCCAGTCCATGCCCGATAGGCTGGCGCGTCCGCCCTTGTGCACGCTGCAGCTCGAGTAGATCAGGCGCTGCGAGTGCTGGATCAGGGCCTCGAGCAGATAGGGAGCGACGACATTGGCGACCAGCACCTGGTTGCCGGGGAAGATGCCGGCGTTGTGGATCACTGCATCCATGCGGCTGAATTCGCTGATCCGGCGCGCAAGGTCCGACAGGTCGCCGACCGTTGCGGGCGCGCCTTGGTCCACGAGGTCCTTCACGGCGGACATACGCGCCTGGGAGCGGACATGCGTCACGACCTCATGGCCCTGCGACAGCAGCGTTTCCGCTGCGGCATGGCCCAGCCCGTCTGTCAAGCCGGTGATGTATACGCGGGCCTTGCGGCCCGCGCCAGATTGCGCGTTGAGCATGGAGGCCTCCTCTCGAGCGGCCGTCTGCGCCCAGGACGGCGTGGCGGCCAGCAGCGATCCGGTGATCAGGGCTGATCCCAGCTCTGCGCCGGTGGCGAGGAATCCTCGGCGGTCCATGGGCATCTTCGCCGGTCAGGCTGCCGGGCCTCGCGCGGCCTGCCGAGGCCTCCAACGGCGTACTGCGGTGGCATAGAATCATTGGAATCGAAGGGGCGTCAAGCCCTTGCTGGATACCTTAACTTGGAACACCGTCGCGCCTTGGCCGCCATCACCGTCGTTGGCGACCACATAAGTGTCATTACGGTTCAGGTCGATCGCCAGGCTGGTCGAGGCCAGGTTGTGGCCGCCGTTGCGTCCAGGCAGCAGCACCTGGCCGATCGTGATGCCGTTGCGGTTGAATGCCTACACGCGGCCTTGCCCGTGAGCGCCACGTACACGTTGCCGTCGGCGTCCACCCGTATGGAATCCGGCGCCGGGCCGACGAAGCGGTAGGCGATGCTGAGCCGATCGGCGCGATGGTGCTCACGTCGGACAGTTAGATGCGGTGCAGCAGGTTGCGGCCGAACTCCGTGGCCTACAACGACTTGCCGCCGGGGCTCAGCCCAATGCCGTTGGTTTGTGCCAAGTTAGGCACCACCGGCTTAATCGTCTGGAAGTCCGGCGAGGCGTAGCACACGCCGCCCTTGGGCTCGGTGGACGTGCCTTTGAAGTCGGTGAAATAGAAGCCGCCCGCGGCGTCGAACACCAGGTCGTTGTGCGCGTACCTGGCCACGACAGGGATGATCGTCTGCATGCCCGAGCTGTCGAGGTTCACGGCCAGGACAGCGCCGCTGTCGAAGGTGCCGGTCAACGCCGCGATGAACAGGCGTCCGTCCTTGTGGATGGCCAGCCCGCCCGGAAACAGCCCGTCAAGGCGAACTACGGTGAACAATTGCTTGTCCGGAGTCAGCCGCAGCGCACGGCCGCCGCTCACGTCGCAGAACAGCAGGTTGCCGCTGCGATCGAAGATCGCGCCTTCGAGGATTATGCGCTGAACCAGGGGTCGGCCACGATGGACTGCAAGGCGCGCTCGGAAGGCGGAATCGGCACCACGCTTTGCGTCTGCGCGTCGTAGGCCAGGCCTGCGGCGACGGGCTGGTGGGCTGCGGCGCCGAGGGCGAAGCTCGCGCCGACCACGAGGCATGTGGCGCTGGCGAAGGCGTGGGTCTTGACGGCGAGCAGGCAGTCGATGGTCTGATTCTGCGGCTGCATGGAAAGGCTCCTTCGGGTCCGCGTTCGCGGCTCAGTGGCATTCGATCACCATTGCTGGTTCGCCGGGCCGACCGTGAACTCGTTGACCGTCGTGTCCTCGGGCTGGTCGATCGCGAAGGCGACGATGCTGGCGGGTCGGGCGAGATGCCGTACTTGTCGTAGGTGCTCTCCATCTGCTCGCGCGAAGCCTTGTCGCTGATGGTGGTCAGCAGCTCGGTGTTGATGGCGGCCGGGTAGATCGTCGCGGTGCGGATGTTGATGCCTTCCATCGCCGATTCCATGCGCAGCACTTCCATGAGGTCGCGCACGAGCCATTTGGTGCCGCCATAGACGGCGGCGCCCGGATACGCCTTCAGGCCGGCCACCGAGGAGGAGGTGATGACGTGGCCCGACTTCTTCGCGGTAAAGGCCGGCAGCACGGCGCCGACGCCGTTGAGCACGCCCTTGAAGTTGACATCGACCATCTGGTGCCATTCGTCGGTTTTGAGCGCCGACAGCGGCGAGTTGGGCATCAGGCCGGCGTCGAGGAAGATGACATCCACACGGCCGAAGGTGTCCTGTGCCAGCTTGACGATGCTGTCGTTGTCTTCCTGCTTTGTGACGTCCAGCTCCTGGTAGGCGGCCTGGCCGCCGTGCTACCGGATGTCATCGGCAATCAGTTTGAGCTTGTCGGCGGGGCGCGCGCCGAGCACAACCTTGGCGCCTTTGCTGGCGAGCAGCTCGGCCGTGGTCTCGCCGATGCCCGACGATGCGCCGGTGATGATGACGACTTTGTCTTTGATCATGGTGGTTCTCCTGTTTTAGGCTGCGAGCGAAGCGTTGTCGATCACGAAGCGGTACTTCACATCGCCCCTGAGCATGCGCTCATAGGCGTCGTTGATTCCCGCGGCGCGGATCAGCTCGATATCCGCGACGATGTTGTGCTCGGCGCAGAAGTCCAGCATCTCCTGGGTCTCGGGGATGCCGCCGATTGCTGAGCCGGCCAGGCTGCGGCGTTTGAGGATGAAGTTGAAGACTTCCGGCGAGGGGTGAGGCGACGCCGGGGCGCCGACCAGCGCCATGGTGCCGTCGCGCTTGGATTCCGAGGTGGTGAACGCGACCACGTGCGCGCCCATGGCGTGCGCCAGTTTGACGCCCATGTGGCCCAGGCCGCCGATGCCGACCACGCCGACTTTCTTGCCCGGCCCGGCGTTCCAGTGGCGCAGCGGCGAATAGGTGGTGATGCCTGCGCACAGCAGCGGCGCGACAGCGGCCAGTTGCGATTCGTCGTGGCGGATGCGCAGCACGTAGCACTCATGCGCCACGATCTGCTGGGAGTAGCCGCCCAGCGTGTGGCCGGACGCGTCCGGCGTCGGGCCGTTGTAGGTGCCGACCATCTCGTCGCAATAGTTCTCCAACCCTTCGGCGCAGTCGTCGCAGTGCTTGCAGCTATCGACGATGCAGCCGATGCCGACCAGATCACCGGGCTTGAAGCCCGAGACGTGCGCACCCACGGCCGAGACGCGGCCGACGATCTCGTGGCCCGGCACGCAGGGGAATTGAGTGCCCGCCCATTCGGCGCGCACCTGGTGCAGGTCAGAGTGGCACACGCCGCAGTAGGCGATATCGATCTGCACGTCGTGCGCGCCCGGCGCGCGGCGGGTGATGTCGATGGGCTCCAGGGGCTTGTCGCCAGCGTAGGCACCGTAGGCTTTGACGGTCATGTGCTTTCTCTCCTAGGGTTAATTCGGGTTGGTCTTGAAGACATTGGTCATCTGGTTGACGGGATCGGTTTTCATCATGAGCCTCCCTGGTCAGTTCGAGGCTTCGGCACCAGGTTGACGATCTGGACTTCGTTGCGCGAACCCAGCCGCATCCACGGGCCGAAGGTGCCCGCGCCTTGCGAAACCAACAGGGTCAGCCCGTCGATCTGGTGGCGGCCGCTGTACATCGGGAACCGGTACTTCACCAGCAAGGTACCCGGGAAGACCTGTCCGGCATGGGTGTACCAGGCGAGCCTCAGACCGATGCCGCCGTCGGCGGCATAGCGCATACCCACCGGGCTGTGATGCACCAGCACCGTCGGCTTGCTGGCGGCGCGGGGAATGCGGGGGAGTTCTTCCTAGAGCGTCAGCGGGTTCACCACATGGGCATCCCAGGTCTCGCGGTCGGCGTTCATGTACTCCATGCCGATCAGCTGGATGCCGTGGGTCTCGACCATCTCGCTGCGCACGATGTGGATACCGGCATCCGCGATGAGGTGCAGCGCATTGTCGGTGTCCATGTAGTACTCATGGTTGTCCGTGGTGAAGTACTGCTCGGCATCGACAGTCTTGAAGAGCGCGAACAGATCAGGGTCCAAGGCAATGTTGCTGTCCACGAGGTCACCGTTGTAAAGCACCAGGTCGGGCTTTTCTGCCTGAACCGCGGCCAGCACCTTGCCGAGCCAAGCCTTGCCGCGCTGGGCGCCAAGATGGATGTCGGGCACATGGGCAATCTTCACCGGCTGGGTCAGACCAGCCACGGCCACGTCTTGGCGCGTCACCGTGAACGACTGGGCGTTGATGAAGCCCCATGCGATGAAGAACGCCGACACCGCCAGGCTGCCAATCCCGACTAGCTGGGCGGGACTGCGCCGGGTCAGCGCGGTCAGCGGGAGGGTGAGCACCAGGAGGAACAGCAGGTAGAAGACGAACATGAACAACAGGCCCAGCACGTTGTAGATCCACGCGATGGTAATGTTGTCGAGTACATAGATGCCGCTGTAGAGCAGCGCCATGTAGCCGAGCACGACGGCTGTGAGCAGTGCGTACAGCCAGGCGCGTCGCAGGTCCAGCAGGTGCTTGAGCCTTGCTGGGATGTACCAGATCGAGAAGGCCATCGCGGCCCATGCCATAAGGGTCAGTGTCATGGTCGTGTCAGTCCTGCATTGCCGAAGGGTGTTCTCTGCCGTGTGCCGTCAGGTGGTCTGCGCACCGTCGACGATGATGTTGGCGCCGGTGGTGAAGGCACCGAGGTCGGAGCACAGCCACAGCGCCATGCCAGCGATATCTTCGGGGCGGCCCATGCGCCCGACCGGCTCCTGTGCGATGACCGAGGCGATGCCTTCATCGGTGCCGCCGTAGAATCGGTCCATCATCGGTGTGGCGATGATGCCGGGCGGGACCACGTTCACGCGGATGTTCTTGTCCGCATAGTCGAGCGCCACGCCCTTGCTCAGGCCAACCACGCCGAACTTCGACGCGCAGTAGGCGGCTTGCTTGCGGAAGCCCTTCGCAGCAGCGCCCCATCCAATGTTGACGATGGCACCACTACCCTGCTTGAGCATGGCCGGAATCAGGTGTTTCATCGAGAAGAACACGCCACCGAGGTTGATGCCGATCAGGCGCTGCCACTCCTGGGTGCTGATCTCGTCGAACAGGATCTGCGGCTGCTCGATGCCTGCGTTGTTGACGGCGAAGTCGATCCTGCCGAAAGCTTGGATCGCCCTGCCGACGGCAGCCTCGACGGCCGCCTCGCTGGCGACGTCGGCCTGGATTGCGACGGCGCGGCCACCGGCTTGCTCAATCAGACGCGCAGTTTCCTGCATTGTGTCTGCCTCCAGCCCGACAACCGCCACGCTCGCGCCGGCCTGGGCGAATGCCAGCGCTGTTGCGCGACCGATGCCGGAGCCGGCCCCGGTCACGAAGGCGACTTTTTCGGTGAAATCGAACTAGACGTTCATGGCGAGGCTCCCTAGCGGTAGGCGGCGGGTCGGTTGCCGTCGGTGTGCGGCTGACTAATGCCCAGGTCCTCGTTGAGGTGTCGCTCGGGGTGCTTGACCAGATCGGCGATGAAGCGCCCGAGGCTGGCGCGCGAGGTCTCCGTGCCCTTGAAGGTCTCGCCCTTACGGGTCAACTCGACCGCTTCGGTGAGCTTGTTGGTCAGCCAGACGGGGCGTAACAGGGTGTAGCCCAGCGAGGGCTTCTCGATCACCTCGGCGGTCTTGCGGTTGGTCGGCCGGGTATGGCCCACCATGTCCTTGTCCCAGGCGTTGAACGGCTCGGGCAGCTCGTCGTAGATGCCGCCCGCGCTGATGGCGATGATGCGGCGCACGCCCAGTTCTTCCATCACCTGGACGACGCCACCGGTGAGGTTGCCCAGGTCCATGCCGCCCATGGCGCTGATCACCGCGTTCTGGCCGCGGATGACGGCCTTGAGGTCATCGAGGTTGCGGGCATCGCCCTCGACCAAATGGACGCGCTCGCCATGGAAGTCGCTCAGGCGCTTGGCGTTGTGCGCGAACAGGGTCAGTTCCACATCGTCCTGCTCCAGCATGCGGGTAATGATTTCACGGGCGGTGTGGCCGGTGGCGCCCAGCACAATGACTTTCTTCATGAGTTCTGTCCTCCGTTGATCTTGTAGCGCGCCCAGATCGTGCCGCCCTCCAGGGGTTTGGCCTCGATCAGGGTGAAGGCGCGCGGCTGCACTTGGGTGAGCGGCGCCTTGGCCGTGAACATGCTGGGGGCGCCCGGCGACCCATCCGCGACAGGCGCCATGAGCAGGCTCAACTCGTCCACCAGGCCGTCCTGCAGGTACGACCAGTTCAGTACGCCGCCGCCACCGATCATCAGGCGCTCCATGCCGAACAGCGTGGCGAGCTTGTGCAGGACCAGGGCGTTGTCCAACCGATCCTTGCCGGCCACGATTTAGGAGATGCCCAGGCGCAGCAGATCCATGTAGGCGTTGATCGCCTGCTCGGTGAGCACCGAGATCACGTGCGACTGGCGGCTGCCGTAATCGACCACATTCTCCTGCCAGCCCAGGCGGCCGCTGGCGTCGATCGCCACGTAGTACATCGACGCATGGGCGTCGGCTACGAAATCGCCCTCGGGCACCGGAGCCGCTGCCTCGTTCACCTGCGGGGTGCGGTAGTGCGTGGTGTTTTCGTCGGTGGTGACGCGGCCATTGATGTAGCCCTGAATTTCGAACACCTGCTGGTCGGCATGCAGCACCAACTGCTCGTACTGGAGCGCCGCGAGATCGAATGCGGGAAGGTCGATCGCGTGGATCTTGCCGTCGAACGAGGTCAGCGTGTGGATGATGACATAAGGCTTCTTCATCTTGTTCATGGCACTCTCGGATCGGTCAGCCGTGCGCCGCGGACTTGCGCGCGGTCACAACCGTCAGCCCGGCACTGATCACCAGCAGCACGGCGCTCGCCACGAAGGTGGTGCGGTAGCCGCCGTGGTCGAACAGCATGCCGCCCACAGTGGAGCCCAGCGCGATGGACAGCTGGACCACGGCGACGAAAAGGCCGCCGCCGGCTTCGGCATCCTTGGGGAACACCTTGGCGATCCAGGCCCACCAGCCCACCGGCGCCGAGGTGCCGGTCAGGCCCCACAGCGCGAGCAGTGCGACGACGATGGCAACCGAGCCGCCGAAGGCGATCAGGGCCAGGGCCGTTGCCGCCATAAGCACCGGGATGACGATCAGCGTCTGGTAGAAGCTGCGTTGCAGCACGCGGCCGATGAGCACCGTGCCGATGAAGCCGGCCGTGCCCAGCACGAGCAGGAACAGCGAGATCGTCGCGCCATGCACGTTCGTGACGGTTTCGAGGAACGGCCGCACATAGGTGAACAGGCCGAACTGCCCCATGAACAGCAGGCTGCTGGCGAGCATGCCGACGACCACGCCCGGGTGCTTGAACAGGGTGAACACCTTGAACACGTTGCCGATGCCTGCCGCGCGGGCGGCAGCGGGCATGGACGGCAGCGTCTTCCACTGCCAGGCCAGCGCGATCAGCGACACCGGCACCAGGCACAGGAAGGCACCGCGCCAGCCGATGACGGTACCTAGGTAGGCCCCCAACGGCGCGGCCACTACGGTGGCGAGTGCATTGCCGCCGTTGACGATGGCCAGCGCACGGGGTACGTCGCGCTTGGGCACCATGCGGATCGCCGTGGCGGCCGACATGGACCAGAAGCCGCCGACGACCACGCCGATCAGGGCTCGGCCCAGCATGTATATTGGGTAGTTCGGTGCCAGCGCGACGATGGCGCCGGAGACACCCATCGCCAGCGTCAGGCCCAGCAGCAGCGTCTTGCGGTTGAGGCTGCCTGCCAGGGAAGAAATGAACAGGCTGGTGAGCACGGCGAACGCGCCGGAGATGGCGATGCCCTGGCCGGTCATGCCCTCGGTGACGTGCAGGTCACGGGCCATGGGCGTCAACAGGCTGACGGGCAGGAATTCGGAGGCGATCAGCGCGAACGCGCAGACGGCCAAGGCGAACACGCCGCTCCACGAGGTCGGCCGCTCGTGGGAATCGTTGAGGGTATTGGTGCCGTGAGGGGCGTCGATGGCGGTGCTAGTCATGGGAGTCTTTTCTTCTGGCTCAATAGGTAACGCCACGCGGTCCGCAGGGACATGCGCGGTCAGAAATGCAAAACAAGGGGCGGGCCGCGCACGCCCCGGGGGCCGGCGGCTTTACGCCGACGCGGCCAGGTGCTGCTGGAAGAACGCCGTCAGCTTGTCGAACGGGATCTTGTCCATCTGGTCGTAAAAGTCCACGTGCACGGCGCCCGGAACGATCACCAGTTCCTTCGGCTCGGCCGCCGCCGCATAAGCGGTTTCGCTGAAGTAGCGCGAATGCGCCTTCTCGCCATGGACCAGGAGCATCGGCCGCGGCGAAATCTCCTTGATGTTGCTGAGGATCGGCATGTTCATGAACGGCAGCGGCGTGGTGATGGTCCAGGCGTTGCCGGAGTTCACCGCGCGCGGGTGGTAGCCGCGTGGCGTTTGGTAGTAGTCGTGGTACTCGACCAGGAACGGCGCCTCGCCACCCTTCAGTTCGTTGTAGGGCGGTTGGTAGGCGGGCTTGCCGGCCTCGGCATCCTTCCAGCGCTGCTGGCTCAGTTGCTCCAGCGTCTGCGTGCGCTGCGCCAGGGTCACGCTGTCGTTGTAGCCCTTGGACATGACGCGGGTCATGTCGTACATGGTGCTGGCGACGACGGCCTTGATGCGCTTGTCCACGGCGGCGGCGCTGAGCGCGATGCCACCCCAGCCGCAGATCCCGATGATGCCGATGCGCTCGCGGTCCACGTTCGGCAGCAGGCCCAGGCAGTCCACCGCCGCGCTGAAGTCCTCGACGTTGATGTCGGGCGAGGCGACGTTGCGCGGCTCGCCGCTGCTCTCGCCGGTGTAGGAGGGATCGAAAGCCAGTGTGATGAAACCATGCTCGGCCATGGTCTGCGCGTACAGGCCGGAGGACTGTTCCTTCACCGCACCGAACGGGCCGCTGACGGCCAGCGCCGCGAGCTTGCCGCTGGCATTCTTGGGCTGGTACAGGTCGCCGGCCAGGGTGATGCCGTAGCGGTTCTTGAAGGTGATCTTCCGATGGTCCACCTTGTTGCTCTTGGGAAACACCTTGTCCCACTTGTCGGTGAGCGTCACGGTTGGCTGGGCTTGCGCCTGTGCCGGATTGGCGGCGATGGCGCCGACGCCCGCGGCGGCGAGGCCGGTGGCGGTCATTTTGAGCAAGGAGCGGCGGCCCACGTCCAGGCTACCCGGCGCGGCGATGTCGCTCGTCTCAATGGTCTTGGTCATGATGGGTATTCCTTTCATGCGGGCCGCTGTCGCGGGCGAAGATTCAGGGCTCGACGCGCTCGATGCGCATCTTGTAGGGGCCGGGCTGGGACACGATGGCTAGGCCGTCATCGATCTTGCCCAGCGGCAGCAGGCTGCGCGAATAGGAGCGCGGCTTGACAAAGATCGCTAGGTTGCCCCAGGGGGCGTAGTGGGTCAGCTCGCCGGCCACGGGAGCCACGCCTTCGGGCGCGCCCTGCGTGGACAGCTTGCGCGGCAGGTCGGACACGCGCTCGATGGTGTCGTAGTCGGTCATCGTCAGGGACAGCGGCAGCAGCGACGCGAAGTCCTTGGCGGTGGCGTTGTCGTACAGGGTGGCGGTGGCAACCTGCCCACCGACGATCAGGCGAATCTTCATGCTGGGATCCTTCGAGGCCGAACGGGAGGCACCAGCCGGCGTCTGGGCGACCGAACTGCCGGGGGCGCAGGCTGCCAACCCGACGAACGAGCCGACCAGCAGCGCGAGCGCGCCGCGTCGCCAAGGGGAAGTTGGGGTTGACTTTTTCATGCCTCGTATCTTCCCCGTTGCGAAGCGCTTTGACTAGCTAATTAATACTTAAAGCCCCTATAAGTTATGCTAATCAGTAAATCTTCAAATACGTGGGAGACTGAGCGCCATGGCCAGACGCAACCTCAACGACCTTCTGTACTTCGTGACCATCGCGCGCGAAGGCAGCTTCACGCGCGCAGCAGCGCACCTGGGCGTCACGCAATCGGCATTGAGTCAGGCGATCAACGGGCTGGAGGCCAGGCTGCAGATCCGGCTGTTGACGCGCACCACGCGCAGCGTCTCGGCGACGGCAGCGGGCGAACGCCTGCTGAATGCCATCGGGCATCGCTTCGATGAGATCGAGTCCGAACTGGAAGAACTGACCGAGCTGCGGGACAAGCCCGCGGGGACGGTGCGCATCACCTGCGGCGACCACATCCTGCGGACCACGATCCTGCCCAAGCTCACCCCACTGCTGCGTGAGTATCCCGACATCAACATCGAGTTCGACGTGAACTACGGCTTCCGGGACATCGTGGCCGACCGCTACGACGCCGGTGTGCGGATGGGCGACACGATCGACAAGGACATGATCGCAGTGCCCATCGGGCCGCCACTGCGCATGGCGATTGCCGCCTCCCCCGAGTACTTCGCGTCGCACCCCATCCCCAAGAAGCCGCACGACCTGTTGAATCACAACTGCATCAACATGCGCTTGCAGACCAGCCGCGGCATCTATGTCTGGGACTTCATGCGGCGAGGCAAGCAGTTAAATGTGCGGGTTGATGGGCAACTGATCTTCAACACGACGCCCAACATGGTGGACGCCGCACTTGTAGGGCTGGGCGTTGCCGCGCTGCCCGAAGAGGAATTCGCGCCGCACATCGAGGAAGGCCGTCTGGTACGTGTGCTGGAGGATTGGTGCGAGCCGTTCTCCGGGTACTTCCTGTACTACCCCAGCCGGCGGCAACCGTCGCCCGCATTCTCGCTGGTGGTCGATGCGCTGCGCTACAGCGAGGGTCGCCCCACCAAGGAGACGATCGGCACCCCCAAGAAGACGGCCGGGTCGCGGAAGAAAGCTTCCGCAAAATAAGCCGGTAGCGGTTGCCGGGCGCACTAGGAAAGTGGCGCTGCAGTTTTCGTCACTTATCTTGCACCAGTGCCAGATAGGGGTTGTTTGGCGGCGTCTCGGTGAACAGCAGGCGGGCATCGTCCAGCAGGTAACCATGGAGGCGACGGGATTTGCGAGGCCCTGTCACCTCGCAGGTCCAGATGTTCAAGCCGTTGGGATGCTTACGATGGTGTTGCAGCCGCTCGAAACGCTTTTGCACCCATTGCCAGTCCTGCTGGCTTTCCTGCTTCGCCAGCGTGCCCACTTGCGGGTGCTCCTGTGCATATCGCTGGAAGACGCCGGGGCTGACCAGGTAGGCGGTGTCGCTCACGGTATGCACGAGCGCCTTGGCGTCGTTGATGATGAGCCGCCGCGAGGCGACTCCCTGTTGCAGCCATGCCATGAAGTGCTCGCCCGATGGCTGTGCGGCCGTGGGCGTGGGCGCTGGTGACGGAGGCAGAGGCTTCGCCAAAGGCTGTGCTGGCGTTTCGGGGACTGCGGCAGGCGCTTCGATCGAGACGGTTTCTGCGTCCTGCCGGGCGGCAGGCAGATCACCCATTCCCACCATCGCCAGCATGTCTTCCATGACATCGGGCACGGCCTGGGCAGCGAACGGGTGAACCGGGGCAGCGGCGCCGCCAGCGTCCGTCCATGGAGCGGACTGCTGCTCTTCAACAGGAGGCGTTGCCGCGATTGCCGCCGATTGCACCGAAGCATCGGCATCTTTGTCGGCGGGTGTCGTGTCGATCGCCACCGTCCCGGCGAACGGCGCCGGCCGCTCGCCGGGCTCCCAAATCAGCGCAGGTGCCAACCGCAACAGGGTGAACGAGTGGGACCAGCCGGTCGAACTGGTCACGGTCGCGCGCCAGATCGCCTTGCCGTCGGGCGTCGGCTGCAGCATGCCGTGGTCCTGGAGCACATTGAACACGGCGGTGTTGTTCGCAGGGATGCCATCGACGCCCTGGGACAGCAGGTGCGCGCGAAGCTTGTCCGAAACGGTCTTGCTCACCAGCCATAGCGCATCGTCTGTGAGCCAGCCATCGGAGGCTTCGGGCTGGTTCAGTTTCAGCTCTTCCTTGAGCAGGTAGCGCAGCCCGTTGACCAGCTTGCGTTGGAGCGAGTGCTTGGGTGCGGCCATCGCGCGCGCGGGATCGCCGCCCAGCTCCTGGGCGACGGAGGCGCGGTCGGCCTGCACGACCAGCTCGCCCAGCACCCCGGCGTGCTCGTACTGCCCGGCCAGGACGTAGAGCAGCGGCGCCCACAGGGACGGATAGCCGCTGAGCCAGTCCAGCAGATCGCGGTCGAGCAGTTGCCGGTAGAGCAAGCCTGTCGCGGCGCTGTGGAGCCGGTACTCGCGGTCGGGGTTGTAGCGGAAGCGGTAAGGCTGGCGCAGTGGGCCGTGCCACGGGTGCCAGGTGCTCCCGTCGGCCAGCTCGACATGCAGATCGACCGCCACCTTGCCGATGTCATGGAGCAGCGCGGCATAGGCGACGGCCGCAGTCCAGGCTTCGGCCTGCGCCGCCTGGTCCTCGGGGGTGGCGCCGATGGGCAGCAGATGGGACTGCCGCAGCTTCAGGCTGTAGGCGACGATTTCGAGGCCATGGTCGAGCATGCCGCCCGGGTATGCGTGGTGGTGCGCTTCGGAGGCCGGGAAGACCTGGACCAGCTCGGCGTATCGCTCCAGTGGCGCGCGGTACAGGGTGGCGAACTGCCTGCGCGAGAGTGAGGTGCGCTGCCAGATGTGTTCCATCAGCTTCTGCCGGCGCGGCGTCGCCAGCAGCGATGTGGCCGACTCCGGCCGCATCAATCCTTTCGGAAGGTCGATGGCGGGCGGCGGCGGTGGAGCGGCAGCGACCGGGGGTCGTTTTCGCTGGAACAGGGAGAGCATGTCGGTGTCCTCACGGCGGGCCGGGCGGGAGGCCTTTTCGCCTTTTCGGGGTAGGGCCTTTCCCCTTGCACCCCATTCCCTTCCCGTTTCGACCCTTTGGCCTTTAACCGTTTCGGTATAGCGGGGTCTGGGTTGCGGCTCCAGCGTCAATGGGGAACCCGCATGAATGGATTGGGCGGCGACCAGGCGCTGGCCCCGGCCTATGCTCCCAAGACGCTACCCCGGCAAGTAGGCATTCACGCAGGCGACAAAGTTGACAAGAGCGACAAGGGCGACTAGAGTGAATCCTGTCTCAAACCTACTTGGGAGATGACCATGCCCACTGCCATCGAATTCATTGCCGAGCGTTTGCCGCGCGTCACGGTGGAGGATGTGCGCCGATTCGCGGATACCGTCGAAATCCGGGATGCCCCGGCGTTCGCGGCCGAGTTGCAGGCGTTCATCCACGAGCGCGTGGAGGCGGTGAAGCTGCCCGCCAACCTGGAAGGTGACACGGTGGCGCAGGCCTTGCAGCGCAAGGCGGCCGCGCTGCGCGCCGACACGCGCTGGGCACCGGCTGAAACCGACGTCCAGCGAGGTCGCGCCGTGCTGCTGGAAGCCTTCAACCAGCCGGACAACCTGCCGCCTGCCGAGTTCGCCAAGCTGGCGGACAAGTCGCGTCAGCAAATCTACAAGGACATCCTTGCCCGTCGGCTGCTGGCGCTGAACGTGGGGCCGCGCGGCCAGAAGCTGCCCGACTGGCAGCTCGACCCGGTGAAGCAGCAGTTGACCCAAACCGTGCTCCAGGAGGTCGAGGGCATCGACCACTGGACGATCTACCGCGCGCTGTCCGAACCGCTCGAAGGCTTGGGCGGTCGCTCGCCGGTGGATGCGGTGACGCATGGCACGATCGACGACGTGGCCGAGGCCGTGTTCAACGTGCTGGGCGTCCAGGTGCATTGAAGCGAGATCGCCATGAGCCACGAGCTGCCTTCGTTCCTGATCGATGCCGGTGAACTGCTCCAGCATGTGAGCCGCGTCATCTATCGGGGCAGCCCGCTGTTCTATGGCCGCAGCGGCACGAATCGCTACGATGATCCGGCGCGGGACTATGGGGTGCTCTACTTGGGGCGTGACCTGCCCACGGCGCTGATGGAGTCGGTGTTTCACAAGCACCAGTGGCTTGAAGACACGCAACGCTCGATCGCGCTGAAAGAAGTCCAAGCCCGGATGGTGCGCGCAGTAGGCGTGCTGGACGACGTGCTCCTGGCCGATCTCACGGCGCCGGGCGTCATGGCGGGATACTTCGGCCTGAATCTGGAGCAGTTGGCCAGCCGCGCCTACACGCACACGCAGCAGGTGTCCGCCCAGGTGCATGCGATGCGCGGAAACGAGGGCCAGCCGCTGTTCGACGGGGTGCTCTACCCGTCGCGCAACAACTATCCCGCCAAGAGCATCGCCCTGTTCGAGCGTGCGGGAGCCAAGATCAGCGTTGTGGAGGACATCGACCTGGTTGACCATGTGGACTGGCCGCAGTTCGTTGCCACCTACCGCATCGGCGTGGAACCCGATCCTGGCCCGGTGGAGCCGGAGGACGAAGCGTTCTGAAGCAGCAAGAAAGCGCATTGAAGCCGCAAACCGAATGAAACGGAGCAAACTGGAATAGGCATCCCTCAGCAGCAGGAGACGACCATGAACACCGCAACCCGCACCAGCACCGCTCAACGTCTCGGCCGCGCCCTTGGCCGCGGATGGCGCGCCTATGCGCGTGGCGAACGGCGGGCGTCGAACTGGTTGATCTCCAAGGGAGTGCCGCTGGCTGGTGCCACCGCGCTGCTGTGGGGCGGCAAGCTGGCTGTCCTGGGGCTGCTGCTGTACGTTACGTTCTGGCTTGCCTTGCTGTTGGTCTTCCTGGTTCTGGTGGCCCGAGGGTACGACACCGTTGACTGGAAGACGCCCGAGCCAGAATGGCGCGATGGACACTCCGGTTATGGGCTATATACCGATGACGACTATCGAATCGACTAGCAAGATCCGCCCGTTATGATGAAGTAGCGCATCACTAACATGCGCTACTTCTTCTTGCTGGGTGTCGATGCCCACTTCATTGCGCTACCGAACGCCATGTTGCTCGCCTTGCCTCCAGCATCTTTGGCGCCCGCTGTACCGGCGGTGAGTCCTTGAAGCACGGCCCCGACTGAATAGCCGGCCCAACCCAGGGCTGTAATCCAGAACAAGGGCAGTACGATGAACATCGTCGCCATGACGAAGTTCAATAGCATGTCCCCGAATGCATTGTTGAGGCCCATAACCGGATCGAAATTCGTATGCGGCCGGTTCCATCCCCAGCCCCATCCGTATAGCGCATCGAGAATGGTGCTGTCAATCCAGCGCGCGAGCTGGAACCAGAAATCCACGAAAAACAGCGCAAACTGCACTACGCTGACCGTCACGAGTGTTTTCAAGCCGTAGGTGCTGATCATGAGCACTAGCGGGATGCAAATGACCAGTGCCATCTTCAAGAGCGACAGCACCATTGGAAGAGCCTGGCGCACTGCATCCATGGCGGGGAAGTAGCCCAGCGATCCCACTGCCAGCCCCACGTCGGCTGCCGCACGGGTGATGATGTTCGGGTCAGTCTTTTCGATCTGGCCGCCGTAGTCCGTATAGACACTGCCTTGGTTCAATTTCTGCTGCCGCGGCGACGCGATGGCGCGGATCACCGAGTCGTCCACCTCGGTACGGCTCAGGAATCCAGCCCAGCCCGCCAAGCGATTCAGCAGGCTCGGGTCCACTTGCCCCAACAGTTGCGCGCGCAATCCGTTACTGCCGTCGGACCACCACTGCCTGCAGGTCGGGTAGCCGCCTCCATTGGCAACCTGCGCGAGCCCTGCGTCGCGGGTATCGTCATAGGGCCATGCTTCGCGCGCCGTGCTGGAGCGGTAGCTGTCGTAGTAGCCATCCGTGTCCGTGAAAAAGCGCGAGCCGATCCAGGTCACGTCGTGCATCTGCTGCTCATCGAGATCCGGGCGCTGCATGAACAGTTTGGCCCGCGCAGGCCCATAGCAATCCCGCGAGAAGTCCGCGACCTCCTGAGCCAGTACCGGGTCGTCAATGCGGGTCGCGTCGATCTCCATCCTCATTTGCCGCAGGTCCGTACCGCACGGGATCGCTGCCACCGAGGCGCTCGTGACGGCGCGCGAGAGTGCGTGCATGAAGGCCCACCAGACAGGCACCTTCGCCGACTGATTGTTGATGGTGCTGAAGGACTGCGACCAGCCGGTTTCCGTGGGCTGGGGCACGCTGACCTGGCACTGCGCCGAGCGCGAGCTGTCGTACTGGATGGTGTTGAGGTCCACGTCGATGAACGGAATGCCCGCGAACATCACCAACACGATCGCGACGAACACCCGGTTCTCGATACGGGCGGCACTCAGAGCGCCTTTGTTGCCCTCGTCAGCGCCTTCCGCACGGGCCTTCAGCCACTCCTGCACGACGATGGCGACGAAAGGCAGCGCGAACACCCCGCTGGACACCAGCACGGCCCAGATACCGTTGTTGACGATCCAGGACACGAGGGTGAGGTAGTACTCCAGGTAGTCGGTCGTGAAAAGCGTCATGGCCTCGGTCTCCCCTCAAGCGGCCTGCATCAACAGGCTGGCTTCCAGCGCGACGATGACCACGACGCCGGAGACCTCGGTGCGAATCAGCCGGCGCCGCGCCTGCCCATCTGTCCGGCTTTGGTCCTCGCGAGCCAGCAGCCGGCGGCGCATCCAGAGCCATCCATAGACCGTTGCTGCGTACACGCACAGCCGCCAGATAAAGAAGTACCCTGCCGAGGCCGCCAGCCACCGTTCCCAGCTGGCAACGCTGCCGACCAAGTAGATGCCCGCGACGTTCGCCCCCACGGCGGCGCCAACGATCAGCACCAGCCACAGCAGCGTCTTCGCCGCACGCCGGCTGAACAACCAGCGCAGCGGCCGCCAGGCCATGCGCGACGGGCTCATGGCCGACTCCCCGGATTGCCCTTCTGGAGCTGGTCGAGACGGTCCGGCACAGAATCGCCCTCGTAGATGCCGCGCGAACCCGTCGCGCGCGTACCGTGGCGCTGGATGATCGCCATGGGCGAGTTGTTCGCCAGTTCACGCCGCAGCTCCAGTTCGGTCTTGAGGTTGCGAATCTCGCGGTCGAGCGTGTCGCTCTCGTGGTTCACGGCCTCCACCGCAAGCTCGTTGGCCGCGACGTTGGGCTCCTTCTTCCCCGTGAGCAGCGTGCGCTGCAGCAGCAGCGCCTTCTCCAGCACGGACGCCAGCGCGACCTCGGACGCCAGGCGCTGCGATAGCAGGTGCTGGTCAGGCTCGTCGCGCAGCGCCTCGATCACGCCGCGCGTGATGGGCAGCGACGCGCTGCCGGCCTCGCGCAGGTTCTCCGGCGTCGTGTTCTTCGCCTTGGAGACGAGATCCTGGAGCGCTTGCAGCTTGGTGTCGTACTCTTCCTGAATCAGCGGCGTGAGCCCGACGCCGGGCGTCGTCTCGGTTTTGGTGCAGGCATCGCACGTGCGCTGCTCCTTCTCGCCGAGCACGCGCGTGGCCCATTCGACGGCGGCCTGCGGTGAGGTCCAGGTCTGGCATGAGAGGCTGCTGCAATGGGACGGTGCGATGGACGATGTGTCGGTCACGCCACGGCCGTTGACCAGGTTGTAGCCGGCGCGGGCGACATCCCCGACCACCTTGATCGCGGGCTGGCCGGAGCCACCCGCATTGCTGCCGCCAACCCACGGCACGCCGTCATTGCCACGGCGCGTCTCGGCCTGCTCGATGGCCGATACTGCATCAGTGCTCGACACGGCATCGCGCAAGGCCAGGCCTTCGGCCATCTGGCTCCAGCCGAGCTGTCCGCCCGCCGTGTCGGCCATCTTCTCGGCCATGGCACGGCACGTCAGCTTGCTGCGGTCGAAATCGAGCCGCGCCTGCAATACGCCATTGGTGAGCAGGTTGTAGAGGCCAGGGTCGGCCCGCTGGATGATCAGCGCCGGCAGCGAGGCCACCGCGCTGGTGGCGCTCTGGATGACGTTGCTCATGATCTGCTGAAAACCGTTCGTAACGCCGTTGAGTTGATTGCGTAGCGTGGTCTGAATGCTCATGTCACCGCAGATCAAGTTGCTGTTCCAGCCCACGCCGACACCGAGGGAGCGCATGCCGGCCGCACGTCCCATCGACACGGCGTTGCCGCCGCCGATCGAGTACATGACGTCATCGCCGATGACGCTGCCGCTGGTCTGGTATCCCAGTTGCCCCCAGGCCACGCCGCTGCCCAGCGCGAGCGCGCCGGCCAGCGCCAGGACGTTCTCCGTGCGACGTGCCCGGCGGGAGAACGGATCGAATGCAGGACGGAACTTCATGGCACCACCTCAGAGGAAATCGACGCTGCCCAGGAACACCTGGCCCCGGCGCTCGCAGCAGGCATACGGCCGCCACAGCGCCCATGCGTAGTCGCTTTGCTGTGCCTGGGTAAGGAAGCCGCTGCGCGGAAAGACCGTGCAGGACGACGACAGGACTGGCGTGAGTTCTTGCCACTTGCCGGTGGAGGCATCGCCCTCCATCAGCGCACCGGCGGGCCAGTAGCCGTCGCGGGAGTTGGCGAGCAGTGGCTGATAGACGTGGATCTGCCCGCGGCGCGTGACGACATCGCCCGCACGCTGGGCGACGACTGCGCCGGCCTTGTGGTCGTCGGTCTGGTGCAGAAATCCGCCACGGGGATATACGTTGCCCCACAGGTTCATCGTGGTGCGTGCGCCGACCTCGCGCCGGCCCGGAATCAGCGCTTCCGGGTAGGCCATCTCGGGCACGTTGTAGCGCCAGGCCAGCGTGTCCAAGGTGCTGAGCAAGTACGGCATGAATGCCGTGCCCGCACCCTCGCAGAAGTAGCCCGACGACGAGACGAACTGGTTGAACACCTCGGCGCCGGGGTGGCCGACGACGTCCGCGTTCTTGAATTTTGCGAGATTGTTTTCGTGATCCTCGTTCGTGGTTCCGTCGCCGGCCGCTTGAGCGGACGGGTTGGGTGTGCTCATCGCCCGGATTTCCACCCATGGGTTCTCGCCCGTGTTGCTGTAGCTGGAGACGACCGCATCGGGGATGTAGTGGCGCACTTTGATGGACGTGCGCACGGTGCAGCCCGTCCAGGTGCAGTAGAGCCAGTAGCAGATGCCAACGACTCGGTATTCGAGGCAGTCTGGCGATGCCGCCGAGCCGACAATGGTTGCCGTGTTGAGGGCATAGCTGCCCGAGGCGCTGAGCAGCAGCACGGAGGCGACGCCAGCACGCAGGCGGCGCAGCAGGTTGGATGGGCGGGTCACGGGCGGGGCCTCCGGTGCCGCTCAACGCGGTCGAGGGCGCGGGCCACGTCCGTCTCTCCATAGACGACGTAGCGCTGGTCTACCACGACGGCCGGGAGGCTGGTGATGCCCAGACTCCATGCGTCTGTGACGCCTTGGTATGCAGAGGCAATGCGGCGTTGGAGGTCGGCACCGCCCTGGCTCAGGCGATCGCGAGCGATGCGTTCTGCGCGCCTCGGGTCGGCCGGCAGGCCGGATGCCAGTTCGGCCTCGATGCGGGAGGGAGCATCCAGCAGGATCAGCCGATCCGCCTTGCCGGAGACTGGATGTGCCTGGTCCGTGATGACCCAGGTTTCAGCGTGAAGCGCGCTGGTCGCAAGGAGCGCGGCAAGGCCGGCAGATGTCAGCCAAGGCCGCCTGGCGCGAACGATCGAAGGAGAACGGTGCATGGCATGCCACCCCGGGATTCAAGATTCCGGTAGTGCAGCGCAATGCCAGTGCCGAGGCGACAGGAAATAGGAACTGAGCCTTACCCGGTTTTCCAGATCGACTCAATGATTTCGCTCGGCGAATCGAGTCACGCCTACGCGATGCTCCCAGGCCGTCAAAAAATCTACAGAGCACGGATTTTGGCTTCGTGTACAAGTAACGCGAACATCTGTTTGCCAGGGAGCAGCAACGGGACCACCCAGTGGGTTGCTCCATTGGGGGGCCGTTGCTCGCTGGGTCCTAAACTACTGAACGTCAGAACGCGCCGTCGATGTCGGTCACCGCGATCAGCTTGTGGTTGACGAACTCCTTGATGCCCAGGCCGACCAGCTCGCGGCCGTAGCCGGAGCGGCGCACGCCGCCGAACGGCAGGTCCGCGGCCACGCCGGTCGGGTGGTTGATGTAGACCATGCCGGTGGAGATCTTCTGCGCCACCTCAATGCCGTGCTTGATGTCGCGGGTGAACACCGAGCCGCCCAGGCCGAACGGCGAGCCGTTGGCGATGCGGATCGCGTCGGCCTCATCCTTGGCGCGGATCACCTGCGAGACCGGGCCGAAGAACTCCCAGCCGTAGGCCGGGTTGTCCTCGGTCATGGTCAGCAGCACCGGCTGGAAGAACGCGCCGGTGGACGGCACCTCCGCGCCGATCACCTCCACCGTGGGCCGTGCGCGACGGCCTGCTCGAGCTGCCGCTTCAGGTCGTCGCGCGCGCCCAGCGAGGACAGCGGCGCCAGCGTGGTGGACGCATCCAGCGGATCGCCGGCCTTCAGCTGCGCCACGCCGGCCTTGTACTTCTCCAGGAAGGCGTCGTAGACCTCGTCGACCACGATGATGCGCTTGGACGAGCAGCAGACCTGGCCGCTGTTCCAGTGGCGACCGGTCACCGCCCACTTCGCGGCCTTGTCCAGGTCGGCGTCGGCCAACACCACGAAGGCGTCGGCGCCGCCGAGCTCCATCGTCGACTTCTTCAGCGCGTTGCCGGCCTGGGCGGCGACGATCGCGCCGGCGCCTTCCGAGCCGGTCAGCGCCACGCCCTGCACACGCGGGTCCTCGATGATCGCCTTGACCTGGTCGCGATTGGCGTAGAGGTTGGTGAAGCCTCCCTCGGGCAGGCCGGCCTCGCGGAACAGCGCCTCGAACGCGGCCGCGCACTGCGGCACGTTGGAGGCGTGCTTGAGGATCAGCACGTTGCCGGCGGCCAGTTGCGGCGCGGCGATGCGCACGATCTGGTAGTACGGGAAGTTCCACGGCTCGATCGCCAGCAGGATGCCCTGCGGTTCGTGCTCGACCCAGGCCTCGGTGTAGGACGGATGCTTGCTCGGCAGCTTCTCCGGCGCCAGCAGCGTCTCGGCGTGCTCGACGTAGTACTCCAGGATCTGCGCCGACAGCTCGACCTCGCCTTCCGCCTCGCTCAGCAGCTTGCCCATCTCCAGGGTCAGAACCTTGGCGTAGTCGGTGTGGCAGGCGCGCAGCAGGTCGGCCGCCTTCTGCAGCACCTTGACGCGCTCGGTGATGGCCAGGTCCTTCCACGCGGCGAACGCGGCCTGGCCCTGGTCCAGGGCCTGGGCGACCTCGGCGTCGGTGGCATTGGGGAAGGTCTTGACGACCTGGCCGGTGTACGGGTTGGTGGTTGCATATGCCATGGGGGATTGCTCCGATACGATGGAAGAGAAATAGATAAGTCGGTGGATTTGGAATCGAGCGGCCAGTCTTGACCGATTGGACCATCCGGTCAGCACCACCTGTGCATCGCCATAGACGATGTTGCAGTTTTCGCGGGAGAGCAGGCTCTCTACGCCGCCGTAGCCCTTGCCTCGGCCGCAGAGGTTTGGGCGAAAAAACTGCAAGGGTGGAGGTTTGGGTTTTATGCGCGTAAGTTAAAATCCGATCAAAGCGTCAGGTCGCCCGTGCCATCGGTCGACCAGGAAAAATGAGGAGCATGAGAATGCTGGGAACGAGACTCATGAGCTTTGTGCTCACCGCCATGTTGCCTATATCGGCCATGGCCGAGGAAAGCGCGGCTGGTACGTTCAAGGTCAAGGTAACTGCCGGGCAACACGTACTCACGGCGACGTTCATCGACAATGCGACGAGCAGGGCTCTGGCGGCCAGGTTTCCACTGACCGTTCCCATGATGGATCTGTATTCTCGCGAGGTGGTCTACCGGTTCCCGGAGGCGCTTCCCGCAAATGAAACGAGCACCAGCGGATACGATGTCGGCGATATTGTCTATTGGACGCCCCGCCATAGCTTTGTGATCATGTACGAGCAAAATGGTGAGCGGATCAGTAATTTGCAGAAGGTTGGCCGTATTGATTCTGGCGTAGAAGTCTTCAAGCGCACGGGTGATATAGACGTAACGTTTGAGTTGTTGAAGTAGCACCATATCCGTCGTCCTTATTGAACAACCGGCAGTGGGCGAGGGTAGGTCATCGGCATATGAGCACGCCGGGTCACCCGCGCGGCCTATCTGTGCTCGACCCATAGGCGGGCGCCGGGTCCTTCCTGGCCGAGCACATCACCAGGGTTCCGTAAAGGACAGTCTTTCAGCGATAGACATCCACAACCGATACAGCTGTCGAGTTGATCCCGTAAGTGCATCAGGCTGGTGATCCGGTCATCGAGCATCTCACGCCATTCTGCGCTCAACGCGCGCCACTGCTTGCCTGTCACTGGGCCGGCAAGAAGCTTGTCCAAGTGAGCCTTGATGACGTCGAGCGGCAGGCCAGCGCGCTGCGCAACGCGAATGACTGCGACCAGTCGCAGCGTGCTGCGCGGGTACCGCCGTTGGTTTCCCGACGTCCGGGTGCTCTTGATCAGGCCCTTGTCTTCGTAGAAGCGCAGCGCCGAGACAGCTACTCCGCAGCGATTCGCAACCTCGCCGATTGTCAGGGTCGGTTCGGGCTCAGCCTTCTTTGTTCTTTGGACACCTTTCGCCATACCTTGCCCCTGTGCGCGTCTGAAGATACTGGACATCAAGAATCAACTTGCCCGAGTGAGTCTGCGCAAGAACACACTCATCTCTTTCTCCGCCTGTATATGCCCATTGTGGCGAGCAGCCGAAATGCCCGCCTCCCACGCCTGTTGCGCCGCAGATCGCTCATCCCTCACCAGTAGCGCCTTGCCGAGAAGCTTCCAGCCTGCGGTGTGGAATGGGTCGAGTTCGGTGCAGCGCCGCAAGTGTTCGACGGCACGCGCTGGATCATCATTGTCCAGATAGTGCTTTCCCAGGCCGAATCGCAGTAGCACGGAGTCGCGTCCCTGGGTCACCACGCGTTCCATCATCGACACGTCCATGCCTCAACGGCTCCCTTCTACCGGCTGGTCTTTCTGCTGTCCTGGCGCCAGTGAAGCGAAGCGCCCCCTGTGAAACACGAGGGGAGCACGACATTCCACATTGATGTGCAGAACCTCCCCAACGAATAGCAGGTGGTCGCCGATCTCCAACGTATGCCGATTCAAGCACACTAGGGTTGCGACAGCCTCATCAAACAGAAGGACCCCTTCCGGGCCTTCGATAGTTCGGCACTGCGCAAACTTTCCTGAGGCACCCGGTGCTGCGAATCGACGAGCTAGCGGTTCCTGGTCTGTCGATAGAAAGCTGATGCCGAAATGGCCGCATGTACGAAATGCGTCCAACATCGATGAGCGTGTGGACAGGTTCCATGTAATCAGCGGTGGATCGAGCGACACCGACGCGAAGGAGTTGATGGTCAAGCCAATAGACTCCCCGGCCATTGTCGTCGTTGTAACGATCGCGACTCCCGTGGGGAAGTGCCCCAGGACGTCGCGAAAACCCCGTGACGAGAATCGCCGTTCTTGCACGCTGCTCGACGCGATCGCATCCAAGGGGGACTCCACGTCCGCCGGCAAATCGCCAGCGGACGTGGAGACGCTATCGGGCATGAGGCTGTTCATTTACCCTTTGCTGCCTCGTAACGCCGCGCAACTTCTTCCCAGTTGATGATGTTGAAGAACGCAGCGATGTAATCGGGCCGGCGATTCTGGTAGTTCAGGTAGTAGGCGTGCTCCCAGACGTCCAAGCCCAGGATGGGGGTGCCACCCGACAGCCCGACGTAGTCTCCCATCAGCGGACTATCTTGGTTGGCGCTGCTCTCGACCAGAAGCTTGCCATCGCGGCCGACGGTCAACCACGCCCACCCGCTGCCGAAGCGGGTCTGCGCCGCCTTGGTGAATGCCTCCTTGAAGGCGTCGTAGCCGCCAAGCTCCGCGTCAATGGCCTTGGCCAAGTCGCCTTCTGCGTGGCCACCCTTGGCGCTGAGAACGGTCCAGAACAGAGCGTGGTTGGCATGGCCACCTCCGTTGTTGCGCACCGCCACCCTTGCCTTCTCGGGCAGACCGCCGATATCGGCGATCAACTGTTCGACAGGCATTTCCTCGATGCCAGCGTCCGCGACAGCGTTGTTCAGATTGGTGACATAGGTCTGGTGGTGTTTCGAGTGATGGATCTCCATCGTGCGCGAATCGAAATGCGGCTCCAGTGCGTCGTAGCCATAGGGCAGCGGGGGAAGAACGTAAGGCATGAGACTCTCCTGCAAGTTGAAATGCTAATGACACCTTCCGCGCCCATCAGCGCGAAGTCAGGTAATCCTGGGGTGCCCTGTGTTTATAAAGCCTCAACCTAACTTGAGGTCAAGGCCCGCCGAGCTTTTTTTTCGGCGGCATGCTTTCGTGTCTCTAAGTTAGACAGTTGGGGCGCGGTCAGGGCATTGACGGTGGCAGCGTCTTGCTCGGCGATCGTGTAGGGTTGTCCAGCATGACCGCCAGCTTCCCCCATCACCTCACGGATGACCCCATCTCGATCATTCGCTTTGCGGCAGACGCCCTTGAGAGAGGATTTCAGGCGGCAATCGTCACATTGGTTGAAGTCAGAGGCAGTTCATCACGTTCGTCGGGTGCCATGATGGCGGTTCGCGGCGATGGAAACTATGTTGGCTTCGTCTCGGGCGGTTGCGTCGAAGCGGCGGCTGCTGCCGAAGCGCTAGAGGCGATGGGCGAGGGCCGAGACCGGGACATACGTTATGGCCAAGGATCGCCCTACTTTGACATCGTCCTGCCTTGCGGAGGCGGCATCACGCTCGCCATCCACGTTCTGCGATCACTTGAACCGCTGCAGACTGCATTGGCAGCATTAGATGCAAGGCGCCCCGTTGCGCTCGTTTACCAGCCTCGGCGCGAAAGCCTGGATTGTGTAGAGCAAGTTGCCGGCACCGGGTGGCACGAGAACCGATTTATTACGGTCATCCGTCCCCCTATCTGCTTAGTGATCTATGGCAGGTCCATCGAAGTCGAGGCATTGTCTCGGCTGGCTCGGGCAGTTGGTTTCGAGGTACATGCCTACTCCACCTGTGATGAGGACGTCGCCCAACAGCTCATCGACGCTGACACAGCGCTCGCGGTGCTCTTTCACGATCCCGATCTTGAAATGCCTGCACTGCGCGCCGGCCTCGCCTCAGCGCCGTTCTATTTCGGGGCACTGGGCAGCAGCAGAGCACATCAGCGCAGGGGTGAGACACTGAGGCGACTTGGCTACTCCAGCGAGGATGTGGCGCGCATCAAAGCACCGATTGGGCTGTTTGCTCGCGCACGGGATTCGAGTTCGCTTGCGCTCTCGATCCTTGCAGACATCGCAGCAGCTCGGAGCATCGAATGGAGCGCGAGTGTCGCCCGGACAGATCGATAGTTCGGCCGGGTGCCAAGTACGCCTAGCTCGATAGGCGACCTCCGCCCTGAACGGCTTCCTCGTGCAAAGATTCATTCAGCTGATCCACCACGATAGCCCACGTGGCATCCGCCTTGATCTGTTCGGACAGGAACTGGCGCTGGGCGTCGGACCAGTATGGTGCCTCCGTAAATTCGACGCCGCTGGGCAATTGATGTGTGCCAATGAACTGCGCGATCGAGGCTTCATCGGCGGGCAGCCCGAGTTGAAGGAATAGGTTAGTCATGCGAGGTACTGGCTTGTTCATGGCTGCTCCTGGTTTCACTGTACGAGTACGCGCCGTGCAAGCTCGACGAGCTCACGCAAGCCGCCTTTGAGATCCTTGCCCATCACGGCCCGGTCATCGATGACGCCGATCATGCCCCGCTCGATGAAGATCGCGGCCTTGTAGGGATCCTTCACATTCCAAAGCTCCTTCTTCACGCCCTCGTGGATCAGTTGCACCAGATCCTCAAAGTGCTTGTTCCCCCGAGGTGACCACCGGAAACCCTCGCTGGAGAATGCGATGTCCTGACTGGGAAGCATCTGAACATAGGCCTCATAAGTCGCTTTGAGCCAGGCATCCAGACGAGCGAGTAAGTCGTCAGGGGGACACTTCGAAAGCGCGGCTGCGACGTAATCTTCAAAGTCCTCCATCACCGCGTCGTGTATTGCGAGCAGCAACGTGGCCTTGGAGTCGTAGTGGTGATAGAACGTACCCTTGGCGATGCCGGCCTTGCCGACGATGTCATCGATAGTTGTTTCATCGATACCTTTGCTGATGAACAACTCGGTTGCGACATCCAAGAGCATCCGGGCGCGCTTCACGCCACGCGCCTGAGGGCGTTTCGGCGCGGCACCGCTGGATGGCTGTTCATTGGCTTTCGTAGTCAAAATCTATCCTCTGGTGAGTATCGCCGTAAGTCGTCAGTTACAAGTGCACGTGCGCTTGAGCGCAAAAAATATCAAGTTTAGTTGAGCAATAGGCAAGTGAGGCGGGTGGGGACGACCGGAGGAGCCGCGATCCAGGCCGACGAGGGCCCGTTGCCATCGACGGTATGAACGCCGGGGGCTTGGCGCAAGAGGGGGAAGGCTGACGGGTAGCAGGTTCCACTTTGGATGCTGGGCGTCGCGATGCTGGCCCCGGTGCAGGGCAAGCAACCTGGGCAGATTTGCGACAGTACATGGCAACTGCGGGTGCGCTCATGGATGCATCCTCCAGCCGAAGAAGGCAAGCACGTCATCGCGACGCTGCAGGGTGTCGCGCTCGCCCAGCGCCATCAGCTCCTGGGTGAAGCGTGCCTCGAACAGGAGGTAGCTCGCCAGCGCTGCGCTGCGCAAATCACCGCTCGCGTTGGAGGAGCCGACTCCACGCAGCAAGGCGCGAACAGGCCTCGGCAGGTGTTTCTGATGGCGCGCGGCGATCTCATCGATACGTTCGCTCGGCGCGATGACCAGCGCCTGCACAGGTTTCAACGACATCGTACGACGCTGCTCCTCTGTCATCGAAGCCAACGTACGGTTGATCCGTTCCATGCGCTCGATGTCGACCCCCAGACTGTCCAGGAAGATGCTCGAGAGTGCATGCCCGCCCACTTGGGCCAGCGTCGGATAACCGCTGTCACGCACAATCCGTCCCCGCGGCTCATGCATGCGCCCGACACCGACGATGAGCAGGCGCTCAGCGCCCACATGGATCGCGGGCGAAATCGGCGCGGATGGCCAGCGCCCGCAGATGCCCCTGCGCCAGCATGCGCGGCAGTTGCTCCAGCGGTGTCCAGAACGGCAGCAGGCCTGCCAGTGGCGTGTTGTCCAGCAGCGAGCGAGGGCGAGGCCTGCGCCAGGGCGCGAGCATCCACCCTACGGACATCATGGTCAGCCACTGCGCACCGCTGCGGGCCACGCCCAACGCATCGGCGCGATAGATGTCCCCGGCGCGGAAGTCACGCCAGACCTCGGCGATCGCTTCGACTGCGGCGCTGAAGCGGTCCGACCGGCAGGCCAAGGCTGCGGCGTTGATCGCGCCGGCGGACGTGCCGCACAGGATGCCGAACGGGCTGGGCGTATCGGCGCCGCATGCCTCGCGGTGCAAGGCAGCCAGCGCCCGGAGCACGCCGACCTGATAGCCGGCCCGCGCGCCGCCGCCCGAGAGCACGAGAGCTGTCCGATCGGCGGAGGCGACGGTGCTGGCCGGCCTCATGGGCGCCAAGACCGCAGCGGTTGAGCCGCGGCGCCTGCGCGTGGTGTGCATGGCGTCGTTGTCCGCACAGAGGGAGGGGCCGCGGTGCCTGGCATCACACGGCCCAACCCACGAAATTAGAAGGCGCAGAGGGGGCGCTGCCCGCCTCTGCGCGCCGGCCGTCATCACGACGGTCGAGCCGCCTGGCTTGGCGGCAGGGATCAGCCTTGGGGGGAGACAAAGCCGATCCGATGCGCCATGCAAGGGGAACATGGCGCACAGGTGCCGGGGTGCTCGGTTCCGCGCGGCACCTGTCTGGAGATGGCGGGCCCTGTATGGCGCAAGGCTGCCAGAGCAATGCGGGCACTGCCATCGTCATCGGGAAATCAACAGCGGCACTGGCGTTTCGGACAGCAGTGCGCGGGTCACACCGCCCAGCAGCAGCTCGGACAAGCGCCCGCGGCTGTAGGCACCGATCACCAGCAGGTCCGCCCCGGCCGTCCCGATGAAGTCGAGGATCGCCTCGGCCACGGTCGCATCGCCGGATTCGATGCGCTCGACCTCCACCCGCGCGTCGTGGCGCGCCAGGTAGTGGGCGATGTCGGTCCCTGGCTCGGCACCATGGCGGTCAGGCGCCTCCTCGGCATCGATCACCAGCACCTTGACCCATTCCGAATGCGCGACGAAAGGCATGGCATCGCTGATGCCCTGGCGCGCCTCCCGGCTTCCGTTCCAGGCCAGCACGATGTGCCTGCCGACGTGTTCGCCCTGCCAGCGTTCCGGGATGATCAGGACCGGCGTGCCAGCGGCCAGCAGGATGCGGTCGGCGTGCAGTCCCGGCAGCGAGGGCGGCGGGGGGTGGGACACCAGGATGAGGTCGCAATGCAGCGCATGCGGCAGCAGCTCCAGTCGGTCGGTCTCGCGCCAAATGACCCGGAACTCGACGCGCAGGCCGTACTTCTGGGAGAGCGCGGTCAGATAGCGGCTGGCCGCCAGGGCCTTGCGCTCGTGCGCGGCGCGTACCCCCTCGATGACCTCGCGGATCGCCTGTTCGCCGACCGCAAAGCTGCCGCTGGTGGTGACCGCCGGGTTGGGCGCGCTGTAGATGCCGATCAGGTGCGCGCCATGCTCGCGCGCCAGGATCGCCGCCTGGTCGGCCACGCGCGAGCCGCGCTGGGTTTCATCGATCACGAAAGCAATGCTCTTGAGGCTGTTCAACATGGCAATCTCTCAGGTCGGGGTAGCGCGGGTGTTCGGAACGTCAACCGATGGGACACGCGTCAGGGCCTAGAACTCGGCGGCGAAGCGCAGGCGCACCAAGTCCTCGCCCGGATTGGGCTTCTTGATCCTGCCGTTGGACACATGCTGGGCACGCAGCGAGACCTCGTAGGCAGCTCCGCGCCCGAAGCGGTAGCCCAGCCCCAGCGCCTGCGTGAACTGGAAGGCGGTGCTGAAGCGGTGGCGGGGTGTCTCGTAGAGATCGTCGAACACGCTTGCACCCAGGCCTAGGTCGAGGAACCACCGGGAGGCGGACCCACCGATCGCGTGGCGCCAGACCGCCAGGCCGGCGAGCTGCGTGAAGTTCCGGTGCCCACCTTGCGCTCGGGGTGCTTGCCAGACGTTGACCGACAGGTCCCAATGCAAGGACATCGGGCCGGCGTTGCGGGGCAGCCAATCCGGCCCCCGCACCGGCACCAGCAAACCGATCGAACCCACCCGAGTTTTCTCCGCCTCCAGGGTGGTGCCGATGTCGCCGTAGAGGCGATACGCCGGACGGGCGTATGGAGGCTGTGCAAGCGCGGGCGGCGCGCAGCAGCCCAGTGCCAGCGAGGCTATTGCGGTGACTCGAGCGGGAACGTGCATGCGTCATCGCGGCTCGTCGGCCCGCAGGCTGACCGTCGAAGGCGCATCGCTGCGCCAGCCGCCGCCCAAGGTGCGGAACAGCGTTGCCAGTGCGATCTGCCGTTGCGTCTCGACCTGCACCAACGCCATCTGGCTGGCGAAATCGCTGCGCTGCGCATCCAGGAAGCGCAGGTGGTCGTCCGTGCCGCTGCGGTAGCGTGCCTCCGACAGCCGCAGCGTTGCGGCGCTGGACTCCGTCTGAGCGCGTTGCGCCGCCTCCTCGCGTCGCAGCGTGTCCGTGGCTGCGAGCGCGTCGGAGACTTCGCGGAAGGCCGTCTGAATGGACTGCTCATAGGCCGCGACGGCAATATCCTTGCGCACCTGTGCCAGGTCGAGGTTGGCGCTGTTGCGTCCCCCATCGAAGATCGGCAGCGTGATCTGCGGCGCGAAGGACCAGGCCCGCTGGCCGGACTCGAACAGGTTGGACAGTTCGGCGCTCGAACTGCCGAACAGCCCGGTCAGCGAGATGCGCGGGAAGAACGCCGCACGGGCAGCGCCGATGCTGGCGTTGCGGCCCTGCAGGCGGTGCTCGGCGGCCCGGATGTCCGGGCGCTGCGCCAGCAGTTCCGAAGGCGTGCCGGGCGCGAGATCCTGCACCAGCAGCGCGCCGGCGCTTGGGTAAGCCGGCAGCAATGAGCGGACATCGCTCACGCCCACCAACAGGGCCAGCGCATTGCTCGCCTGACGGAACTCGCGGTCGATTCGCTCCAGGTCCACCCGCACCTGCTGGGTCAGGCCCAAGGCCTCCTGGTAGTCGAGATCGGTGGCCGCTCCCAGGGAGCGGCGCTGCTCGACCAGCTTGAGCGACACCTCGCGCGCCTCCAGGGTTTTGGTTGCCAGCAGGTAGCGCTGCTGCGCACCGTCCCGAGTCAGGTAGGCCTGGATGACTTCGGCCACCAGGCTGATCTGCGCGCTGCGTGCGGCCTCTTCCGTGGCTAGGTACTCCTGCAGGGCCGCCTGGGAGAGGTTGCGCACACGCCCGAACAGGTCGATCTCGAAGGAGGCGAGTCCCACACCGGCTTGGTAGCTGCTCTGCACGGCGGGCATGCCCGGCGCGCGCAGATCCTCCGGCACGCGCTGGCGCGCACCGCTGCCTTCGGCCTGGATGCCCGGCAGGCGGTCGGCGCGCTGCACGCGGTACTGCGCGCGCGCCGCCTCGACGTTGAGCAGGGTCTGGCGCAGGTCGCGGTTGTTGACCAGCGACAGGTCGATCAGCTTGCGCAGCGTCTCGTCGGTGACGAAGGTCTGCCAGTCGAGCGTGGCCGCGGCGGATGCCGCAGGGGTTGCGGCCGCGCCGGGCTGCGAGGCGTCGGCGCCGTCGGTCCATTGCCCTGGAATGGGCGCGTCGGGCCGATGGTAGGTCGGCGCCAGCGAGCAGCCTGCCAGCAGCAGTGCCGCCGCCAGTGCGCCCAGCGCAGGCCGAGTCTGGGAAGGCATGAATGGATTACGCATGGTTCGGAACCTCCTCGGCCAGTTCGCGCTCGCGCTCGGACGCGGCCGCCGCGCGGTGATCGCGGGCCAACAGGGTGTAGATGGTGGGCAGCACGAACAGGGTGAACAGCGTGCCGATCAGCAGGCCGGCCACCACCACGATGCCGATGGAGTAGCGGCTGGCGGCACCGGCGCCACCGGCGAACAGCAGCGGGATCAGCCCGGCCACCATCGCGGCGGTGGTCATCAGCACCGGCCGCATACGGATCATGGCCGACTTCAGCATGGCGTCCATCGGGCTCAGGCCCTCGTGCTTCTGGATGTCGTTGGCGAAGGACACCATGAGGATGCCGTGCTTGGAGATCAGGCCGATCAGCGTCACCAATCCGATCTGGGTATAGATGTTCATGGTGGCGTAGCCCAGCCACAACGGCAGCAGCGCACCGCAAATCGCCAGCGGCACCGTCACCAGGATCACCAGCGGGTCGCGGAAGCTCTCGTACTGCGCGGCCAGTACCAGGAAGATCACGATCAGCGCGAAGCCGAACGAGACGATCAGGCGGTTGCCTTCCTTGACGAACTGGCGGCTATCGGAGAGCCAGTCGACCTGAGACCCCGGCGGCAGCGGCTGCGCCTTGAGGAAGTCGACCGCTTGACCCATGGTGACACCCGGCATCAACACCGCCGACAAGGTGGCCGAGTTCATCTGGTTGAACTGAGGCAGTCGATTGGCCTGCGGCTGGACCTCCACATCGACCACGGTGGACAGCGGCACCAGCCGTCCTGACTCGGCGCGCACGTAGTACCCGGTCAGGTCGTCCGGTGCGCGCCGCTTGGCCTGAGGCACTTGCGCGATGACGTCGTAGGAACGGTCGAACCAGTTGAAGCGGTTGATGTAGTTCTCGCCGACCAGCACAGCGAGGGTATCGGCGACCTCGCTCATGGTCACGCCCATCTCGCCCGCCTTGGAGGCATTGATGCTCAGCCGCGCTTGCGGACTGTCGAAGGCCAGGTCGCTGTCGACGAAGGCGAACAATCCGCTGCCCCACGCAGCGCCCTTGATCGCTTCCAGGGCCTGGTAGATCTCCTGGAAGTCCGCGGGCGAGCGCAGCACCATCTGCACAGGAAGGCCGTCGCTGCCTGCTGGCAGCGCTGCTGGCTGGAACGCGGTGACAAAAGACCCGGTGATGTTGGCGCTGCGCCCGTTGAGCGCACCCTCGACCTGGCTGGCCGTCATCTGTCGTTCCGTCCAGGGCTTGAGCACGATCCCACCAAAGCCGACGTTCTGGCCGTTGAAAGCATTGACCATGAAGCTGCTCTGGTAGTCAGGGAACTCGCGGAACACCTTCTCGACGGCCAGCCCAGTGCGCTCGGTGTAGTCCACATTGGCGTACTGCGGCGATTTGGTTTGCACGAACACGTAACCCTGGTCCTCGCCCGGCGCCAGCTCGCGCTGCACGCCGAGGAACAGCACCACGATGCCACCCAGCACGACGGCGCAGACGATCAGCACCGCGGCGCGGGCGTGCAGCACATGGGAGAGCAGGCGGCCGTACGCGGTCGAGAGCTTGTGCATCGTGCGCTCGACGGCCTGGGCAAAGCGGCCCTCGTTCATCTGCGCGTTGAGCATGTAGCTGCTCATCATCGGCGAGAGGGTCAGCGCCACCACGCCCGAGACGATCACCGCGCAGGCCAGCGTGAAGGCGAACTCCTTGAACAGCGCGCCGGTGATGCCGCCCATCATGCCGATGGGTGCATAGACGGCTGCAAGGGTGATGGTCATGCCGATGACCGGCCAGACGATTTCGCGTGCGCCGACGATGGCGGCTTTGGCCGGTGAAAGCCCCTCCTCAATGTGCCGGTGGATGTTCTCCACCACCACGATGGCATCGTCCACCACCAGGCCGATGGCCAGCACCATCGCCAGCAGCGTCAACAGGTTGATCGAGAAGCCGAAGGCCAGCATCAGGGCGGCTGCGCCGACCAGCGACAGCGGGATGGTGACGATGGGAATGATGACCGCGCGGAACGTGCCCAGGAACAGGAAGATGACGACCACCACGATGACCACGGCTTCCAGCAGGGTCTTCATCACCTCGTCGATTGAGGCGTTCACGAATCGGGCCGTGTCGAAGACGTTGATGACCTTCATACCGGGCGGCGCGGCACGTTGCAGATCGGGCAGCAAAGCGTTGACGCCTTCGACGATCTCCAGCGGGTTGCCGTCGGGCGTGGGTGAGATCGACAGCGCGACGCTGCGCGCGCCGCTGCTGAGGAAGCCGCTGTCGTAGTTCTGTCCGCCCAGCTCCACCGTGGCGACGTCGCCCAGGCGGACCACGCTGCCGATGGCGCGCTTGATCACCAGGTCTCGGAAGTCCTGGATGCTGCGCATGTCGGTGGCGGCGGTGATCGGAATCAGGTTGTCCTTACCGCGCAAGGCGCCCGGCGCTGCCTGCACGTTGTTGGCGCGCAAAGCGGTGGCGAGGTCGCCTGCGGTCAGGCCACGGGCGGCCAGCTTGATCGGGTCGACCCACAACCGCATGGCAAAGGTCTGGCCACCGCCGGTGTCCGCGGATGCCACGCCCGACACCGAGGTGATCTGCGGCTGTGCCACGCGGGTGATGAAGTCGGTGATCTCGGGAATGGTCTGCTCGTCGCTGACGAAGGCCAGGTACTGCACCGCCGACACGCCATCGGTGATCTTCTTGATCTCCGGGTCGAATGCGCCTTCGGGGAGCCGGTACTTGACCTGCTGCACCTTGGCCAGCACTTCGGTCATGGCACGGTCGGCATCAGCGTTGAGTACCAGCTTGGCCTTGATCTCGCTCTTGCCGAGCGTCGAGGTCGAGGTCAGGTACTCGATGCCATTGGCGCTGGCGATGGCCTGAGCGATGGGCGTGGTGACAAAGCCCTGCATCACGTCTTGCGACGCGCCAGGGAAGTTGGTCGTGACCACGATGGTCGCGCTCTCCATGGCCGGGTACTGTCGCGTGGGCAGCGAGAACAGTGCCGCCAGCCCTGTCAGCAGGATGAGCATGCTCAGCGTGATCGATAGGATCGGTCGCTTGATGAAAAGGTCGGTGAAGGTCATGACTTACCTCCCGCCGGCAGGGGCGTCTGCCGCGGCTGGCTTGTCCACAACACGCAGATCAGCGCCCGGGCGCACGCGCAGTTGGCCTTCGGTGATCACCATATCGCCCGCCTTCAGCCCGCGCGCGATGACGACCTCGTCGCCGATGCGCCGGCCGACCACGATGGGTACGATCTCGGCCTTGCCGGTCTTCTCGGGGGTGAGTTCACGCACCACGGCCGCCGCATCGCCGGACGCCGAGGTCATGACGGCCGAGACTGGCAATGTCAGGGCATCTTGTTCAGGCGGCAAAGCCACCGAGACCGTCGCGTACATACCCGGCTGCAAGGTTCGGCCTTTGTTGTCCACCTCGGCCTGGATCGACGCATTGCGCGTGTCGCGGCCCACTTGCGGCTCGATGGCGCTGATGGTGGCCTGCACGGGCTCTATACCAGCAGTATCGATGCGGACATTGACCTGCTGGCCAACCCGCACCCGAGCCAGGTCCTGCTGCGGCACGTCGAAGTTGGCATAGAGGTTGTCCAGATCGGTCAGCGTCACGGCCGCGTCGCCCGGGTTGAGGTATTGACCCAGATCAACCTGGCGCAGGCCCAGTTCGCCGTCGAAGGGTGCGCGTATGCGCTTCTGGCGGATGCGCGCCTCCAGCTGCTGTACCTGCGCGGCGGTCTGATCACGTTCGGCTTGGCGCTGCTGCAGGATCTCGCGAGACTGGGCACCCGTCGCGGCCAGCTCGCTCGCGCGGGCGAACTGCTGCTGCGCGAAAGCTGCAGCGGCTTTGGCGGCCGCCAGGTCGGCCTGTTCCGGGCCGTCATCGAGCTGGACCAGCACCGTGCCGGCCTTGACGCGCTGTCCGGGCTTGAAGGAGATCGCAGAGACGCGGCCCGCCACCTCCGCCGACAGCGTGACCTGGCGCACAGCGCGCAGTTCGCCCAAGGCTTCGAGGCTGACCGGCGTGCTTTCCGCCTTGAGCGTGGTCGCCACGACGTCGATCGGACCACCACCGGCCCAGCCACCTCCGCCGTAAAGCTTCGCCATTCGCCAGTACCACAAGCCACCACCGATCACGGCGATTGCCACGACAGAAATCACGATCGCCTTCCACGGCGACTTGCGAGCCGACCCCGATGGTCGCTCGGCCGAACTCTCACTCACGCTCATTGGGCCACTCCGTACGTTAAAACCGACCAGCGGTCGGAACTTAACAAATTATTCGACTGCCGGTCGGTTTTGTCAACTACAATGCCGACTACGCTCGGGGCAGCCGGGCGCAGGGAACACCGACCCCTCGGCCGCCGCCGGCAACAGCAGCACCTATCCGCGAAACCTAACGAAGCGCCTGGAAGAGGACACCGTGGACCTACAGGAAGACATCGCGACCGATCCACTTCCCGACGAAGACACGTTGATTCGAACGGCCTGCGATCGCCATCGCATCAGCGCGCTCATACGACGCGTGGATGTCGAGCAGCTTTGGATCTACGCCAAGGTGATGGCCGAGAACAAAACGTCGGAACAGCAATTGGCTGCGTTTGTGCGGGACCAGATCGATCATCGCGACTCGGCAGCAGAGGCAGCCATCTCGGCGGCCTATCCAGGGCACAGTGAGGATGGCGCCTACAGGATCACGCTGTTTGTCTTCGGGCTGCTGGTGGACTGGAGCGACGTGAGCAGTCTTCTGAAGGCGGCCCTCCTAAGTGGTCGGGCCATCGTCGAGCTAACACTGCTCGAGGCCAGCATCAGCGTTCGCATCGTCCAGCAGACGCAGGTCTACGAAGCGGTACGTCAACTGCGTGACGCGTCCGGCACACCTGGCGTTCTTCACTGAAACAAAGAGAGTTCAACCTTGACGTCATCCATGAAGCAACGCATTTGCGTGACCGGATCGAATGGCCCATTGGGGCGGCGGGTGGTCGAACTCCTGCTGCGCCACCCCGAAGAGGGCGTGACCGCAGGCAGCCGCACGCCAGAACAGTTGATGGATCTGGCCGCCCGCGGCGCCAGGATCACCAAGGTGGACTTTGATGCAGCAGAAACGCTGGAGGCAGCTTTCACCGGGGTAGACCGGGTACTCATTACGTCCACCGACGGAATAGGCGCCCTGAAACTGAGCCCACGACAGATCCGCAAGGCTTCAGACGCCGCAGCTAAAGCAGGCGTGCGGCATATCGTCTACACCTCTGCAGCTGATACGGTCGCGGCGTCGACGGGCCAACATACGGCCGATTGGCGCTCCGCCGAAGACGCGGTACAGGCTGCAGGTGTCCCTTGCACCATCCTCCGTGCCGGCTGGTACGCCGAGCTTCTGCTAGCCCGGGTTCCGGCGGCCCTGCGATACGGGGCATGGCTGACCACTTCCGCTTCAGGCCATGTGCCATACGTTGCTCGGAATGACGTTGCGCGTGCGGCGGCGGCCGCGCTCCGTGCAGGCACGGCGCACAGTGAAGTTCGGCATATCACGGGGCCCAAGCCGCTTTTGCTCACCGAGCTCGTCAACACGTTGGACTTGGTGTTTGGCTGCAAACTGAAGCTCGAATCGGTTGGCAGTGGCGATTTGGCGCAACGGCTGGCTTCCAGGGGTGTGGCACCGCTGCTCATGGACCAAATCCTGTCGATGGAAGCGAGTATCAGGGGCGGCGCAGATGGAACACCAGATGCTATAGCGGAGATGACCGGGACTGCTCCGCGTGCGCTGGCCGAGCTATTGCTCGACCAGCGCCTGGATCTGCTGGTGGCAAGTGCACTCGGCTAGCCGCATGCCCGGGGATGGAAGCGCTGCCGTGACTGAAGAAAGACCACCATGCATCGATGACGGAGCCTCTGGTGTGATCGGCCACCCTCTTGTGTCGTTGGGCTACGATGTTATGGAAACTGGGCGCTGACGGAGGTGTTGCCTCGGGCGACCGCAGCGCTGGGCTCGCATTGGTACGAGGGAGGGGCGATGCTCACCGTGCAAGAACTTATCGGCGTAGAGGAGCTGCGGTTACAGTTGCTCGCAGGCTTGGAAGGGGTCGGCAAGCCGGTCACGTGGGCGCACGCTGTCGACTTGCCCGATCCATGGAGATGGGTGTCTCCTGGCAATCTGGTCATGACCACTGGCCTGGGAATGCCATCGGTTGCAGAGGAGCAGGTTGAGTGGCTCGAACTGCTAGCTAAGAGCGACGCCAGCGCGCTGGTGTTCGCTCCTCGGGCGCGGGCACCAAGACTGTCGCGCAAGCTGCTAAAGGCTGCCGATACGCTCCGTTTCCCTGTCATCCGCGCGAGCTTCGATCTGGAGTTCGTCAAGCTTTCGCGACACGTCATCGAAAGCGTGTTGCAGACCCAGCGAGAGCGCTTCAATCTGAGCGAGCGCTTGTTTCAGACTTATGCGGAGGCGCTTCGGAAAGAGCCTTCCATGGCGGGTCGGCTTTCGATACTGGCAAGGACACTCAATTTGGAGCTGGCCATCGAGGATACGGTCGGTGGGCTCAAGGTTGTTGAGACGGCCCAGTTCCCCATGAAGGACGACGATGACTATGTCGTTGAGCGAGTCCCGATCACGGGCAGGGCTCGCGCCAATCTCGTAACGGCCAGGATGCGGCAACGCACGCTGGACGACCCAATCTTGGTTCGTTCGCTGGTCGGGTTGCTTGGAGTCGAACTTGAGCGACTCATGATCCAGCGAGATCAGCAGCGCGAGGAAGGCGCGGCATTGCTGCGCAGCCTACTGGACAGCGAAACCGAGTTTTCCTTGGCAAGACCGATGTTGGAGAGAAGAGGGATCACCGGCACACTGGTTTGCCTTGCGATCAGCGCTGGGACCGGTGGGGGATGGCCCCAAGATGAGATCCACCACGCGCCAGCACTGCATGCCTCGACGCCGCTCCTGCTGCCGGATCAAGATGTCCTGCTGGCACTCAGTCGTGATGACCAGTGCACCCTCGAATTCCTGCAGGAGAATCTTGGGGCAGGTTCTGTCATCGGCGTCAGCGGTCCGATCGCGGCAGCAACCGGGTTTCGTGAAAGCCTGAGGCAGGCGCGGCTGGCCCTGACGCAGGCGCGAGAGATCGGCAAGGGAATTCTCCGCTATGGAGAAGCCGAGACGGGATTGATCATGGCACCGAAGTCCTTGCCCGAGGCCCGTGCGCTGGTGGGCCGATACCTGGGGCCTCTGATCGAACACGATCGCTCGCACAGCGCAGCACTGTTGGCCACTTTGATGGCGTTCCTGGGGAACGACGGCAACTGGAAGGTCACGGCGTTTGACCTGGGCATCCACCGCCAGACATTGGTCTATCGGCTGAAGCTGATCGAGCAGCTGACGGGCATCAAGCCCACGACAACAAACGGCATCGCGCGCTTCTGGATCGCCATACAGGCGGGCAAGAATACCGAGCTGTTGGATGCCCTTGGACAGAAGGCATCGGTGCTCGGGTGACACGCAGTTCCACGCCCGAGCGTGGAACTGCGTGCCTGATCAACGAGAACCGCTATTGGCTGGTGGGCATCGCAAATTCGGCACCTTTGGCGATGGCTTGGGGCCAGCGCTGCATGATGCTCTTCTGCTTGGTGTAGAAACGCACGCCTTCCTCGCCGTAGGCGTGCATGTCGCCGAACAGGCTCTTCTTCCAGCCGCCGAAGCCATGCCAGGCCATGGGCACCGGGATCGGCACGTTGATGCCCACCATGCCGACCTGGATGCGGCGACCGAACTCGCGGGCAATATGGCCATCGCGGGTGTACAGGCTCACGCCATTACCGAACTCGTGGTCATTGATCAATTGCACTGCCTCGGCGAAATCCTTGACCCGGATGCACGCCAGCACCGGCCCGAAGATTTCTTCCTTGTAGATGCGCATGTCCGGGGTGACGTCGTCGAACAGCGTGCCGCCCAGCCAGAAGCCATCGCCGCAGCCTTCGCCTGCCACCTCACCGTTGAAACCCCGTCCATCGACCAGCAGCTTGGCGCCTTCCTTGACGCCCTGCTCGATGTAGCCGGTGATCCGGTCATGGGCAGCGCGGGTGACGATGGGGCCCATCTCGGCATCGAGGTTGGTGCCGTTGAGCACCTTCAGTGTCTTGGTGCGCTCGATCAGTTTCGGGATGACCTTCTCGGCCGTGTCGTCGCCGACGAACACGGCCACGCTGATGGCCATGCAGCGCTCGCCGGCCGAGCCGTAGGCCGCGCCGATCAGCGCATCGACCACCTGGTCGATGTCGGCATCGGGCATCACCACCAAGTGGTTCTTGGCGCCGCCCAGCGCCTGCACGCGCTTGCCGTGTCGCGCGCCGGTTTCGTAGATGTAGTTGGCGATGGGGGTGGAGCCGACGAAGGAAATCGCCTGCACGTCCGGGTGCTCCAGCAGCGCATTGACGGCGCCCTTGTCGCCCTGGACGACGTTGAATACGCCATCGGGCAGGCCGGCCTGCTTGAGCAGCTCGGCGATGAACAGGCTGGCGCTGGGGTCGATCGGACTGGGCTTGAGAACGAACGTGTTCCCTGTTGCCAGCGCAACGGGGAACATCCACATCGGCACCATCACCGGGAAGTTGAAGGGCGTGACGCCAGCCACGACGCCCAGGGGCTGGCGCAGTGTCCAGTTATCGATGTTGGTGCTGACCTGGTCGGTGAAGTCCGTCTTGAGTAGTTGCGGCGCGCCGCAGGCGAACTCCACGATCTCGATGCCTCGGGTGACTTCACCCTGGGCATCGGTGAAGACCTTTCCGTGCTCAGCGGTGATCAGGCGGGCCAGGTCATCGCGATGCTCATTGAGCAGCGCGAGAAACTTGTTGAGGGCACGCGAGCGCCGCAGCGGCGGCAGGTTGCTCCAGGCCGGGAAGGCAGCCTTGGCCGCAGCCACGGCAGCATCGACGTCGGCGTGGTTGGCCAGCTGGACTTGGCCCGTGACGGCGCCGGTGGCGGGGTTGTAGACGGGCAGCTGTTGGCCGCTGGAGGAATCTGCGTGGGCGCCGGAGATCCAGTTGGCGATCGTCTTGGTCATGGGTAGCTCTCAGGTACGTAAAACATGTAGGGAAGGCCCCCACCAGGGCCGTTGCGGGGTTGCCGCAGTTTCGCGGTTGGTGGTGTGGCCTTCTTGCTGGATCGAGAGGGCGAGCCGGCCGGAACTCGCGACGGCATGGCCCTTCTCGGAGCGTTTAGTAGATGGCGTAGACCTTGCGGACGGGTTCAATCACGTCCCAGCGGCCGGTCCATCCAGGGGGCAGGATCACCAGGTCGCCGCCGCAGATCTCCGCCACTTCGCCGGTCGAGTCGTCGGTCAACAACGCACGGCCTGAAATGATGTAGGTGAACTCTGTGTCGGGTCGGTTGACCACTGGCCATCCCCCGGGCTGGCATTCCCAGATGCCGAGGTTGCCGACGGCATCGGGTGCCAGCGTCTGGATCGCGATCTGGGGATCGCCCTTGTCCGCACCAGCACGTTGGCCGGCTGGCGTCAGTGCCAGGGAAGTGATGTCGGATGATTTAACGATGGTGAACTTGCTCACGTCATGACTCCTTTTAGTGCGCACCGGTCAGCTTTTCCAACAGCATCGCAGTGCGGGATGGATGGTTGGTGATTCGTTCCTCCACGTCGCTCAGCGACGCGGCAGCAAGGCCGCTGTTGATTCCCAACCAACGCAAGGGCTCCCGCTCCCAGGACGGGGACTGGTGGTTGACGAAGGGCAACTGATTAATGTCTTCATCCCGTTCGAGAATCAGGTTCCTCAACACTCGTCCCGCCAGGTTGCTGGTGGCCACACCATCGCCTACGTAGTTGCCGGCCCAAGCCAGACGCCGGTGGCGATCGATGCTCACAGTGGGACACCAGTCGCGCGACACACCTAACGCGCCTCCCCAGCGATGAGTGACACGTGCCTCGGACAGGTCGGGAAAGAATTCGAGCATCGTCTCGTGGATCTTGGTATGCACCTTGTCCACGAGGTCGGCTTCATCAGCGATCCGCGAGCCCCAGTGATACGGCGCGCCCCGGCCGCCGAACACCAGTCGCCCCTCCGTCGTGACTTGGCCGTACACGCGAAGATGACGCATGTCGTTGAAGGCGACGCGATGATCGAGGTTCAGCTTCTGGAGAACCTCCTTGGGCAATGGCTCGGTGGCAAGCACCAGGGAGTAGAGCGGGATAACAAAGCGCCCGTGTCCCGGCTGCTGGGAAGTGAAGGCTTCTGTTGCACGCACGGTAAAACTGGCCTTGACCGAGCCCCGATCGGTGGCAACCCTGCCGACGTCCAGCTCGTTGACGCCAGAGCGCTCGTAGATCTTCGCGCCCATTTGCTCCACAAGCCGAGCCAATCCACGTACGAGTTTGCCAGGATGGATCAGCGCACAATGCTCGGTGTAGAGGCCACCCATCGTGTCTCTGGCACCGACCAGCGCGCCCGCTTCTCCAGCGTCCAGCGCCTGCCACTGCTCTGGTAATCCGAAACGGGCGGATGCTTCAACGGTCGCACGAACACGTGCCAACTGCGGCTTACTCCGGGCAAGAGAAAGAAAGCCCTGCTTCGAATAGTCCGCTTCCACGCCCTCCAGCGCGAGCACCCGCCCGATCTCGTCGACCGTTTCGTTCATTGCAGACTGCAAACTCAAAGCAGCCCGATGGGAGTACATATGGGCGACCCGGGGAAGCGAGATCGGAAATATTGCCGAGGCCCACCCGCCGTTGCGGCCAGACGCACCGAAACCCACCTCGCGACGTTCTAGCAGCACCACTCTCAGCGTGGGATCGCTCTTCAGCAGATAGTAGGCAGTCCATAACCCGGTGTACCCCGCGCCGACGATAGCCACGTCGGCTTCAATCGCACCTTCCAGGCGCTCCCGGGCCTGGCCGGGCTCGAACCAAAGCGGCCGGTTTGGCAGCTTGGTCAACTCGATTCCTGCTGACATTCTTCGTCTTCCTACTTCTTGTCAATTGCGGTTAAGTCCGAGACGGCGCGCCGGTAGGCGTGCCGCTTTCTGCTAGGAGCTTCTTGCTTGATGGGCATCCGCCACTGCGTGCTTGCGTTGAACGTCCGACATCCGAAAGACGCCGTACGAGACCGCGATGACGCCAATCGCGATAAGGCACTGCAGGAGACTGATGCGCATGCTTGGGTCGAAGGCCATGCTGACGAGCACCGCGACGATGCATGCGGTCACCAGCAGGGGCAGCCATGGATGTCCCCACATGGCGAACTTCAACGATCCTTCGGCGACCCAACGCTTGCGCAGCTTCATCTGCGACAAGCAGATCATCAGATAAACGAAGAGGAACACGGTGCCAGAGGAATTGATGAGGAACTGGAACACGGTGTCAGGCCAAAGCGCGGCAATGACGACACACCCGTAGCCGACGATGGTGGATGCGATGACGCCGCAAACCGGGACGCCACGACGGTTCACCCCGGCGATCCAGCGGGGTGCCTCGCCATTGGAACTGAGGACGAAGAGAAGTCGCGACGAGGTGTACAGGCCGGCGTTTAGGACAGAGAGCACCGCGACAAGGATCACGGCGGTGAGGATGGTGCCAGCACCCGGAATCCCGATCTTGTCCAGCGTGGTCACAAAGGGGGACTTCCCGGGAACCAACTCCGTCCAGGGCTGTGCGACCACGATAAAGAAGGTGGCGAGCACGAAGAAAACCAGGATGCGGACCATCACCGTATTGACGGCCTTTCTGATGTTCCGTGAGGGGTGTTCAGACTCCGCCGCCGCGATGGTGGCGACCTCCACGCCCGTCATGGAGAAGATCACCACGACTACGCCGGTGAATAGTGAGGCGATCCCATTGGGCAGGAAGCCGCCATGCTGCGTCAGATTGCCGAAGGTTGCGGTCGAGCCTGGCCAGAGCTTGAAGACGTACAGACCCGTGATGACCAGGAACACCACGATGGCGGCCACCTTGATGCCGGCGAACCAATACTCCGCTTCCCCGAACGAGTGAACAGACATCAGATTCAGCAGCGTCATGCCGATCATCAGCCCCAGTGCGATCACCCAGACCGGAAGCTCTGGAATCCATCCGTTGATGATCTGCCCGCCTACGACGGCCTCGAACCCTACGACGATGACCCAGAAGTACCAGTACAACCAGCCCGTCATGTATCCGGCGGGCCTGCCGAAGGCCAGGCGGGCATAATCGACGAAAGAGCCTTTGGTCGGATGTGCAGCCGCCATCTCACCCAGCATCCGCATTACCAAGGCAACAATGATTCCCGTGATGGCGTAGGTGATGAAGGCGCCGGGACCTGTTGATGCAATGACGGCGCTGGAGCCTACGAATAGACCTGCGCCAATGACACCTCCCAGTGCCAGCATGCTGATGTGCCGTGTCTTGAGCGCACGCTTCAGCCTCGGATCATGCTCCGTCTGAATAGGCATTTGTTGTCTCCTTTCTTATTAGTAATCGACAGTGCCTAGCACTGGAATCTATTGATGTAGAAAGGAGCTGAACATCGTTAAAAATGTCACTCGACGGGCGCGCCTTGTACAAATGTATGAATCAAGGCGGCGACGAGCGGTCCGGGTTCGAGGGCACTTCCGTAGCTGACGCCGCGGTGGAATCATCTGCCACCAGCATGTCCATGGCCGAGAGCAAGGCATCACCCTCGATCGGCCCCTGCAGCAGGATGGCCTGGCCCGTCTGGCGATCGAGCAGTCGCAGCGACGGCGTGGCGGTCACGCCGTTCTTGGTGGCTTCCGCGGCCTGCGCGCGGATGGCCGCGTTGGGTCGCTCGCTCGCCATGCACTGCTCTATGGCCGGCGTGGATTCGGGGTAGCGAAGCCCTTCGGGCAAGCCCTGGCCGTCGCTGTGCGTATGGGCATAGACCCATTCGACCGCCTGCCAGAATGCCTCAGGGCCGCCAGCTTCGGCGACGCACTCGGCTAGGCTCGCCTCGGCCGACGCGGCCGGCTCGTGCGCGGCCAGCGGCTGGTGATGCCATTGCAGGGCCACGTCGGTGTTGTTGACGACCCAGCGCTTGAGCTGCGGGAAGTACTCCCTGCAGAACGGGCATTCCAGGTCGGCATAGAGCGTCAGTGTGAAACGGCCCTCCGGGTTGCCCATCTGCCAGGGTCGCCCAACGACCTGCGCCGTGCTGACCGACGCGGGCGACGGCACTGAGGAATCGCCCGGCGTCCTGGAGACCAGCCAGATCAGCAGCGGCGCGACCAGCGCAGCAGCCAATGCCAAGGGCCAGCGAGGCCGCCAGCGGCGACGGCGGGACGCCTGGACCTGCATCGGGATGGAAGGACGTTTCTGTTCCATGGCGTTCTCCGGCTTACGACAGTCCCAGGGCCGGCGACTCGATGCCGCGCGCCTGGTCGATCTTCTCGGCCACCTTGAAGGCCGCTTCCAGTTCGGTGCAGCCGTACCGCTGCATGAGCTGGTAGCGCTCGGCCTTCTCTTCGGGTTCGGTTTGCGCGAGCGCGAGGTACAGGCTCGGCGGCACGGCGCGGAAAAGCACCTCCATGCTCTTGGAGAGGATGACGCCCTCGGTGAACTTCCCGGCTTCTTTGCGCGCCGACAGCATCAGCGCTTTCTGCGCGGGCGAGAGTTCGCGGAACCGCGCGATCTTCTCGACTTCATCAGGCGGCATGCTGAGACAGATCCACCACTCGATCATGTTGAGCATGGGCTCGGCGGCGCGCGGCAGATCGTCGATATTCTGCGTAGCCAGCCAATACCAGGCCCCTAACTTGCGCCACATTTTTGTGATCTTGACCACGTAGGGCGCAAGCAATGGATTTTTGGTGATGATGTGTCCTTCGTCTGTGACGTTGACGATCGGCCGGCCCAGATACTGGTCGCGTTCGGCGATGTTGTTCACCGTGTTGATCAGGCTGATGTAGGCGATGGAGAGCTGGGCGTTGTAGCCCTCGCGGGCGTAGGTCGCCAGATCGACCAGGGTGATATCGGCTTCGGGCCATGGCGTGCCATCGCGGTCGAACATCTCGCCGTCTGTGCCTTGGCAGAACATGTCCATCGCGTCCGCCATCTCCATGAGCCGCACGCGCCGCATCTCGGGTAGCGTCGGATCCTGGCCGCGGGCGCGCAGCGCATTGCGCACATCGCGCGTGAGCACCGTGCGCATCTCGGCCACGCAGTGCTCGGCGGCATCGAGGATGCACTGGCGGATCAGCGATCGGTCGGCCCGCGTCATCCGGGCTTCTTCCTTGTCTTCGCCGCCCGTGATCATCAGCCGAGCCGTGATCTCCAGTTCGCCCAGCACATCGCGTTGTTCGTCCGCCTCAATGGCGGGAGTACCCGCCGGCTGTTCTTCATCCAGCGCATCGGCATCGAGCGTCTGCACGTCGCTGGGTGTTTCGATCAGTCGGCGCGCATCCGCAAACGGTGCCAGGCTGATGCCTGAGCCTGGGGCCAGCTTTACCCGGTTCACGGTCAGGCCCAGGCGCTTGGCGAAATCGCTGAACAGGCCGAAGCTGTTGCCAGCCTCCACGATAAAGAGCCGTGGCCGGTAGATGGCCGTGACTTGGTTCAAGAGGTTGTTGAGCGTGGCGCTCTTGCCCGAGCCCGTAGGGCCGAACAGGAAGAGGTGGGCGTTCATCTGCCGGTCCAACCTGTTCAAGGGGTCAAACGTAATCGGGCCGCCACCACGGTTGAACATCGTGATGCCGGGATGCCCCGTACCCTGGGCACGCCCCCACACCGGCGACAGGTTCGCCGCGTGTTGGGCGAAAATCAGTTGGGTGTACCACTTGCGCCGGTCCTGGCCGGGGTTGTAGCAGCACGGCAGCCAGCGCACGTAGCTGTTGAGGGGCGCCACCTCGTCGTCCTCGCGCACCGGCTGCAAGCCGGCGTTGAGCATCACGTTCGCCAGGTCCAGGCCGCGCCGGTCCAGTTCCGCCTCGTCGCGTCCGCGCAGGTAGAACGCCAGCGTCCCGCGGTAGAGCTTGTGCGCGCTGCCGATCAGGGAGCGGGCTTCCTGAACGTCCTTGAGCGTCTGCTCCGACGCCAGCGTCTCGCCCACGGCCTTCTTCGCCAGGTGGTTGAGATCCGCTTCCAGCACATCCTGCGGCGTGGCGACCATCGTGAGACAAAGCAAGGTGTCTTCCGGCATCTGGTCGAACAGCGTGTTGATGGCATCCCCTTTGCGAGTCTCGCCGGTCAGGTGTCCGGTGCCGGGCGGCATGCGCAGCCGGTCGGTGATCAGCACGCGGTGCGGCATGCCGTCGAAGTACCAGGTGCCGTGCTCCATGTCGGAGCGTGGCTGGCCGAAGAACAACCGCTGGCTGAAATCCCGCCCGCTCGCCAGCTCGATTTCGCCGTCCTCGGTCTCGTCGGGGTAGCGCGCCAGCGCGTAGAAGCGCTCGCGGTCCTCTGCACTCGACCCAAGCATCGTGGGGCGCGGATTGAACCACCGCAGCAGCCAGTCGTGGACGTCGGCCGCGGCCATGCGCCGTGCCTGGATGCCGGCGTTCGCCAAGCCACCGCACAGGCGGTCGCATACGATGTTCAGCATCTGCTCGGGCGTCTGGCCGCGGCGGCTTGCCTGCCCGGTGGCACGCCGATAGACGACCATCCGCACGCGCCGCGTCTGGCCGCGCCAGCGCAGCCGCGTGACCACGGTGTCCTCGAACAGGCCGCCCGGCTTGGCCACCGCGCGCAGGTGGTGGCCGAAGAAGCGCAGGTAGAACTCGGAGAACGCGGTATCGCGGGCGCGCGGCTGCACGTAGTCGCGCAGGGTCTGCATGTACTGGTCGAAGCTGGGCTCGTCCTGGGCGTAGAGCTGGAGCACCCAGGGGTTCTCGTCCAGTTCATCGAAACTGTCTTGCAGGGCGTTTTCGAGCGCATCACGGGCATGTGCCAGCCAGCCGGGTTCCCGCCCCTCGGTGCCCAGCGGCACCAACTCGTAGAAGGCCGCCACGGATTGCCCGTCTTCGAGCAGCATGGATTTCGACTGCGGCAGGAACTCCACCCATGGCAGCAGTTCCGCGAACGACGGCGCGACGTCGTACAGCGCCTGCTCGTCGGCCACGGTCGCCGGCCTGCGGCCCTGGACCGCCGCGCCGGGTTCGGGGACGCCGGCCTGGCGCAAGGCCTCAACGTGGCGCTGCCAGCCGTCCGGCTGCTCGTCGTCGCCGGCGCTGGATTTGGCCAGCTTCGGCCAGGGAAGTTTCCAGCGCATCAGTAGTCCTCCACGCGCTCGCCCGGCATGGCGTACTGCACGCGCTGGTACAGCGGGAAAACCGTTGTGTAGCCCGGCACGGGAACGGGGTCAGTGCCTGCCAGGTGCGGGTACACGTACATGACGAGATCGGGGTTGGGCAGGCGCTGGAACTGGCGATAGACCTCGTTGCGCGCCGTGCGCGTGTAGCGCATCTGCTCGGCAGGCGCGGCCTGCACATCGGCGTCGGTCAGCGGCCGGCGCAGGCTCTGGCGGGCATCGAGCAACTGCCGGCGTGCCGCCTGGCCGGCGCTCCCGCCGCCGTCGCCGGCGTTCTGCTGCCAGATGTCCATCATCGTGCCGTCGCCGTGAGGCAGCAGCTTTTCCTTGCTGGTGGCGCAGCCGCCGAGCACCGCGACGGCGAGGGCCAGCGCCAGGCCCCTATTCAAGTTCGAGAGCATGGCTTTCTCCTGCGCGGTGATCGACCTTGCGGCCTACGGGATCGAAGTCGATGGCGAGCGGCTTTTCGAGGTGGACGGCGACCTTCGCGCCGGGCTGGACATAGACGGCCGCGAAGGCCTGCCCGTACAACTTGTTCACCCAGTCCGCCATGTCGCGCACGCCGCCAGCCAGGATGCGACCCATGGCTTCGTTGCCCGAGATGCCGACGCTGCCGATGGAGCCATCCGCGCCCACGTAGGACATCTGGCCGCTGTCGCTGTCGATCAGCGAGGCCACGCCGGCACCGGCCGCGGTGATCAGGGCCTGCGAGCCGAGGTATTGCTGGGCGTTGCTGCGCCGCTCGCCGCTGACGCAGGGGATGCCATACGGGTCACTGATCCAGCCCAGGCCCCCGGTTTGAGAGTTCTGCTGCTGGTTGTTCTGCTGGTTGCCGTCGCGGTCTTCGGGGATGGTGCGGATCGTGCCGTCGTGAAAGACAAAGGTGATGCTGCGCACCTGGCCGCGCACGCACGAGAGCGTCCAGTCGCCCGAGGCGGTGCCGGAGAACACCGCACCAGCAACGTCGGGAATGTCGATGCCATTGGCCGTCAGGTTGTCCGGGCCGACCAGGACTTTGAACGGATACGGATCGTTGACGGTTCCGTCGATCGGCACGCGACCGATCAGCGCGGTCATCGACACCGATCCCATCAGCGTCGAATTGGTCGGCACGGTATAGACGGCCTTCGCGGTCGTGACGCCTGCGGCGCGGGCACCCGCGTTCGCCACGGTTTCCGCCGTCGCTTCCAGGGCGCTTTGCGCTGGGCCGAAACTCGTCGGGAAGCTCACGGCGCTGCCCGTTCCACGACCGCTGTTGCGTCCCTCGGCCTCCTTGGCGTCGTCCGGCTCGACCCAGTGCATGCCGCCTTCCATGCCGGCCTCGTCGCCATCGCGCAGCCCCAGGCCCACAGGCAGATCAGCGTGGCCGCCGCCGCGTCCGCCGATGCTGTCCAGGCGTCGCTGCAGGTCGGCGAGCAGCCCTTCGGTCTGCTGTCGCGCACTGGCCGCCTGTTCCTGGTCGCGGCGCAGGTTGGAGCGCTCGGATTCGATGGCCGAATTGATGCGCTGATCGATGGAGTTCTCGCGCTGGCGCAGCCGCTGGTTTTCCTCGCGCTGCGACTTGTTGTCGGTCAGCGCGGTCTGAAGCTCGGTGCGCAACTGCTTCACCTGGGCGACGAGCGTTGCCACAGTATCCCGGGGGGTATCGCCTTCGATGCCCAAAGCCTTCATTTCCTCGGGCGTGAGCTTGGAGCCGGCATCCGCGGTGGGCGGTGTCGACGTGCTTCCGCCGGAGAACAGCCGAATGGCAACGAACAGCACCAGCAAGGCAACCGGGATCATCAGCCACTTGAGCAAGCCGTTACTGCGCATGGCGGGCCCCCTTGCCGTCGTCGGCTTCAGCTTCCGGCTGCGGCAGGTGCGCAGCCGGGTCGAAGCGGTGGATCGCCGGCAGCAGCGATTGCGCGAGGCCGCGCCCGCGCGTCACCAGATACAGGACGGTCGTGTCCTCGGGCTTCCCGCGGGGACCGAGCGTTTCGTGCTGGAAGGTGGCGGTGAGGAAATCGCCTTGCAGCACGCGCGGGTCGAGCGTGACCCAGCCGCTACTGCTGTTGGTCAGGCGCACGGCGGTGACCCACTGGTCTTCCAGACGCCACGACGCGAGCGCGACCGCGCGCACGGGCAGCGTCGGCATCAGCGTGCCGAGGTCGAGGTCGCGGCGCAGGTTCACCCGCATGATGCCAGGCAGCGGCTCCACGGTGCGCAGGGGCGCGTAGAGGTTCTGAGCGGCGAAGCGCGTCAGGACGACCGAAACCGGGGTTTCGCGCCGTGCCGCACGAGCGCCTGTCTGATCCTGGGTGCGTGCCGGGGCCTCATCGGCACCGCCGGCCTGATCGCCGTAGCGCGCCGGGGTGCTGCTGCCCTCGACAATGCGCACCGGCTCCAGCTCGGCTTCGCCGTCCTTGGGCGGCTCGGCCGCGATGTCGAGCAGGATCAGCGCGCCCGTGTCGGCGTCCTGCAGTTGCAGCCGCGTGGGCTCGATCGGCTCGCTGGCGCGCAGGTACACCGCGCCACCCGCGCTCTGCACGCGCAGGCGTTCGCCCACGCCCGCAGGCACGCCCACGCGGACGTTCCGGTCGATGAACACGATGCGCTCCTGGCCCACCTTCAGCGGCACCGCGAGCGGCATGCGTTCCCAGCGCAGGATCTCCACAGCATGGGAGACGGGTGCCGCGGCCACGGCCAGCAGCCCCAGCAGCACGAGTACAGGATGCTTCATGGGGTGTTTCCTCCTTGGGGCGCTTGCGGAGACAGGCCGCCGGACGCCGGGCGCGTCGGCTCCGGTGCGCTGATGCGCTGGGGCGCGCCGTCGTAGCAGTCCAGCGCCAGGCCGAAGGGGTTGCGGGCGGGATCGATGTCCACCCGCGTGACCTTCACGGGGTAGCGCACCAGGGCGCGTTTGACTTGCTCCGCCCCGTAGTACTCGTCCGCGGTGATGTCGAGCGTCACCACCCAGTCGCGGTCGGAGACCACGCGCACGCGCGCCGTGGGGTCGTCGCCGTAGCCGCGGCCAGGGATTTCGTAGATGCCGCGCACGCGCTGGCGCAGCTCGCCCGTGCTGCGGCGGTAGTCGTAGTCCGCGCGCAGGAAGGCCTGGCAGGACGGGGTGAGATACGGCGAAAGCGTATGGAGGTTGCGCGGGTAGTCCTCTTCGCCGTTCGTCGGCCAGCGGTTGAGGGTCTGGAACACGTAGAACGTGAACGCATAGACCGATTCGGGCGGCACTTCCCACCACTTTCGGGTACTGCCGGAGCGCAGGTCGGGCGGGACGTGGATGGTCAGGTCGCGCGGAGCGCTCCACCAGCCGCCGCCCATGACCAGGGCGACGATGACCAGCGCGCCAGCACCCAGGCGAAGCGTCTTGATGTGCGCCTGCAGATGGGTGATTTCGTTCTTGAAGCGGCTCATCGTGCCCCCCTTGCGGCAGACCTTCGGGTGGACCAGAAGCCGGAGCGCGAGATCAGCACGTGGCCGCCTACCCAGCCCGCCATCAGCGGATGGCGCGTAGCGATGCGCCATTGCAGTTGCCGGTACAGCCAGGTATCGGGACGCCCGCGCTTGAGCCGGCGCAGGATGCCGCCGCCGATGAAGACGCCTAGGGCCACCCCCAGGACGACGAACGTCGGCGCGATGGCAATCGTGCGGAACACCCAGGACAGCGGCGCGCCGACCAGCAGGCCGGCGGCGCCGGACAGGCCGCAGCAGATCCACAGTTCGTCGGCGGTGAGGCCGCGCACGACAACGGGATGGCGGTTGAGCCGGTGCGGAAGGAACGTGACCGTCCCGTCCGCACGGACGTGCTGCTGCTCGGACATACCGGCCTCGCCTTACAGGATGCCGGTGGCTTCGGTGAGCAGCCAGATGCCGATCACGAGCAGCACGGCACCGATCGCGACGGTGAGGCCGAACTGGCCCCAGGTCTTACGGCCGGTGTGGATTTCCGCGTAGGTTCCGTAGGCGTGGTAGCAGACGCCGATAAACATTGACGCCACGACCAGGAGCGCCACGAGCATGATGATGTCGTAGCCGTAGTTCCTGATCGTTTCCATGATGCCGTTGCCGGTGCCGCGCGTCGGGTTTTCCAACTGCGGCAAGCCTTGCGCGAACGAAAGCGCGGGCAGCGCGGCGGCTCCTAGGGCCACAGCGGCGCGCTTAGCAAGACGGGAATGGTGGATGCGGTTTTGCATGGTCGTGCCTTTCAGGTCAGGAGAGGAGGAAGAAGCTCAGGACGAGGTACATCGCGACGAAGCGGACGCAGACGCCGAGGAACTGGCGCTGGTTGAGGCGGCTCTCGGACCACCCCACGTAGGCCGTTCGGATGGCCCAGACGCCCCAGACGAGCAGGACCGCGAACACGGCGCCGACCAGAACGGTCGCCATCGCCGACGGCGCGATGCCGCTGTTGGCTTGAAATGCCGAGACCTGGGCGCCGTTCATGGCTTGCCTTCCGCAGGAGTCGTCGGGGCGGGCAGGGCGACCCGCTCGGTGCGGTAGTCGCCGGCCAGTTCGGCTAGGTCGCGCGGCTGGGCACGCGAAGGTGTCAGATGGGCCTGGATGCCGGCGCGCACGCGTGCCAAGTCAGCCAGCAGCCGTGAGTAATCGAAGTGGTAGCGCTCGCCCGGCCGGATGGGGGGATGCGCGGCGCTGTCGGCGACGGTGCGCTCCAGGGCGTCGAGCTGGCGAAGCGCGGCGACCAGCTCCTGGCGCTGTGCGGGGGACTCGGCCAACGCCGTTGGGGATTGACCCAGCAGCAGGGCCGTCACGAGAAAAATGGGCACGCCGCGATGCGCGGCGCGCTGCCAGATCGGAGCCAACATCGCGCCATTCCTGTGTGATCAGCAATGGCCAGATCCTGGAGATCAGCGGTGTTTTAGGCCGCAAACAATCCGAACTGGCTCGTTCCCCTATTGACGCGGAGGCGAGTGACGGCGGCCGAACGGCCGAGATCGATGCTTCGTTTCGTTTATTGCGCTTTTCGTTTATTTCGACTAAGATGCGGCTCGCAACCCGTTTTCGCCCAGGAGATACCCATGACCGTTACTGTCCAATCCAAGATGACTCTGCCCGCCGAGGGTGAGGTGAAGGCAGCCGTGCAGGGTCAACGGGCCTTGGCTGCCTACCTCGCCACGCAGTTTGAAACCCAGCACATCCAGATTTTCGATGACCAGAAGCAGGCGCACCAAGTCGAGCTGCCGACCTCGGCCTTGCGTTTGTTGGTGGACATCTTGGCCGAACTGGCCGACGGCAATGCTGTGAAGGTGGTTCCTGTCCATGCCGAGCTGACAACACAGGAGGCCGCAGACCTGCTCAACGTGTCCCGCCCGCATTTCGTCAAACTGCTCGAAGATGGGGTGTTGGCGTTTCATCGGACCGGCAAGCACCGCAGGGTGAGGTTTGCCGACCTGATGCAGTACAAGGAGGCGCGTGAGCGCGCCAGCGAGCAAGCGATGGTTGAACTCACACAGCAGTCGCAAGAGTTGGGAATGGGGTACGAATGAGGCATTCCCCCTTCACAGCCATCTACGACGCATGCGTTCTCTATCCCGCTCCGCTGCGGGACTTCCTGATGTGGCTGGGTTTGTCCGGTCGGTTCCGAGCGCGCTGGAGCCAAACCATTCACGAGGAGTGGAAACGCAACCTGCTGATCAATCGGCCCGATCTCACCAGGGCGCAAGTCGACCGAACGTCTGACCTGATGGATCGTGCCATCCCCGATGGATTGGTAGAAGGGTATGAATCGCTCGCGGCCGGTCTGACCTTGCCAGATCCGGACGACCGTCACGTGCTGGCCGCCGCGATTCGCTGTGGGGCGAGTGTGATCGTGACATTCAACCAGCGAGATTTTCCGAATGAGCTGCTGGCGCCCTACGGCGTCGAATCGCAGCACCCGGATGAGTTCGTGGACAACTTGCTGGATCTGGATGCGGCTGCAGTCGTCTCGGCCGCACAGCGCCAGCGTGCCCAACTGAGGAACCCGACGATCGACGTCGATCGCTATCTCGATATCTTGCTGCGCCAAGGCCTGGTCCAGACCACCAAGGTGCTTGCCGGCTACCGCACCATCCTCTGACCTGTTGAGACACACGGATGACCAAGAATCCCCCGACGGATGTATCCCTGCCGAAAGGCATCCACCGAAGCTGGAAGCTGCCAGACGCCTCGCTGGGCGCGCTGTGGGACTCCATCGTGATGGACGAGGCGCGCAAGAAGCAACTGCTCTCTCAGGCGATCGTCAACTTCACGGTACGGCCCAGGGTGGAGCGCACGGTGTTGCCGCTGCATGGTGTGATTCTGCTGGTGGGACCACCGGGAACGGGTAAGACATCATTGGCGCGCGGCCTGGCGCACCGTGTGGCGGAATCGTTCCCTTCGGGGAAGTTTCGTTTGCTTGAAGTCGATCCTCATACACTGACCAGTTCTGCGATGGGCAAGACACAGCGCGCAGTGGCGGAACTCTTCTCGCAATCTATCGCCGAAGCTGCCGCGGTGGGGCCTACCATCGTGCTGCTCGACGAAGTTGAGACTCTTGCAGCGGACCGATCGAAGCTCAGCCTGGAGGCCAATCCCGTCGACGTCCATCGTGCGACAGACGCGGTGCTGGTTCAGTTGGACATCCTTGCCGAACAACACCCGCATCTGTTGTTCGTGGCCACCAGTAATTTCCCGCAAGCGGTCGACAGCGCCTTCATGTCTCGTTGCGACATGGTGATGGAGGTGCCGTTGCCGGGCAAAGAGGCATGCAAGCAGATACTCATTGAGTGTTTGAAGGGGCTGGCCAAGACCTTTCCGCACATCGGCAAAATTGCCTCGGGGGCCCAGTTCGACGCTTGCGCTGGCGAATGCGTGGGGCTGGACGGCCGCGCCATCCGAAAGGTGGTAGCAAACGCGCTTGCCGCAGATCCCCAAGTCGCAATCGATCCCAACAAGTTGTCGATCGATCATCTGCGCAGTGCGATCGGCCAAGCCGAGCAAGCGCGTCTTCAAGGAGGAAAGCAACGATGACCACTGTCGTCAGTCGAACGTTCCGTAGCAGCCCGCATCGCGATGCGTTGCAAACCTGGGACGCTATTGTTGAGCTGCTCACACAGGGTAAAGAGAGTGCCGCTCGCACGGAGCTCAAAGCGGTAGCAGGAGTAGCGGCCAGCCTGATCACCGATCAGGCCCCCAAGGGTGCGCCCATCGTGGCGACCTGTGACGGGCCACGAACCCGCATCTACTGCCTTTTCGACGAGGATGCCATCGATGGCAGCGATGCCAGCGAAGACGCGCTGGGTTTCGAGCCGCTGAAGGGCGACTGGGCGGTGTCTTTGCCGTGCCCGAAGGACGAACTCACCTGGGTTCAGGCGTCTTTGAAAAAGCACAGCACACGCATCACTGCGAGGGACATGACCCAGGGCATCGCCACCGACGAACGGTCCGCCAGTGCACAGGCGCTTTCGCTCGACCTTGGAGGGTTCCTCAAGTCATGAGTACCGTCGCCACCTACTCGTACACGCATTCGGTCACGTATGTGACGGACAACATCCTCAAGAGCCTCAAGGACATCATCCGGCTCAGTGGTCTGGATCCCGAGTTCTTCGCCGATCGATGGGAGAGCAACACGCGCGCGATCAAGACCTGGCTCGGGACTGGCGATCTGCGAAAAGTCATCCTGGAGGTCTACGACCCAGCGACAGACAAGCTAGTCACTCGATGGGACATTGACATCGTCTACGGCTGGTCGGATGGAGACGGCAGCTTCTGGACGGATACCGAACAATTGAAGTACGCGATCAAGAAGGCTGGACTGCTGCCTTCGCAGGCCAAGTACAAGCTCTTGCTCGACACGAAGCCAGAACGTCCAGATGTGGACGGCTGGAGCAAGGGTAGCTACCGGTCAACCGATGGGATGGTCAAGCAGAGCCTCGGCTCGACCGTCGAACACAGTGGCCTGGCGGGGCAGGCCGGATATTGGAGGCAGCGCTGATGCTATCGATCGATGAAGCTTTCCGGAAGTTCAAATCGCGCCTTGAACTCAACGAGCGCGAACAGAAGAACGCCTCGCAGCGCCAGAATGAAGTGCGGGACTACCTGCAGACCAAGTTCGGGATTGCCCGCAGCTTCTTGACTGGCTCCTATGCGCGGTACACAAAGACCAAGCCTCTGAAAGACATTGACATCTTCTTCGTGCTGAAGGATTCGGAGAAGCACTATCACGGCAAGGCCGCATCTGTCGTGCTGGATGACTTTCATGCGGCGTTGGTAGAAAAGTATGGTGCTGCTGCCGTCCGCAAGCAGGCGCGTTCGATCAACGTTGACTTCGGCGTGCACATCGACGCTGAAGACAATACTGACTACCGCGTGGTCAGTGTGGATGCCGTGCCTGCCTTCGACACGGGAAGCGAATACGAGATCCCCGACTCGGCTTCCGGAAAATGGATCAAGACGGATCCTGAAATCCACAAGGAGAAAGCAACGGCGGCGCATCAGGCCTACGGCAACGAGTGGAAGGGTCTCGTGCGCATGGTGAAGTACTGGAACAACAATCCCAAGCACGGTACTGACAAGCCGGTAAAGCCATCTTTCCTCATTGAGGTCATGGCGCTGGAATGCCTCTACGGTGGCTGGGGAGGCTCGTTTGATCGCGAGGTCCAGTCGTTCTTCGCCACGCTCGCAGACCGCGTCCACGACGAATGGCCCGATCCTGCAGGTTTGGGTCCGGCGATCAGTAACGACATGGATGCCGCACGCAAACAGCGAGCGCAGGAATTGCTGGCGCAAGCGAGTCGCGACGCAGCAATTGCCATCGACCACAGCCGGCGCGGGCGTAACCTTGAAGCGCTTCGTGCCTGGCGCACGCTTTTTGGACCGAAGTTTCCGTTGTCCTGAGTTCCCGGTTCTCCCACCATTCAGTCGAGGTAGAGCATGTCTCAATGGTCGCTTTCCCAACTGCTGTCGTCGTTGCATGACGATATCCAGCAGCGCCTGTCCGTGGTGCGCAAGAGCTTCGCGCATCCGGGCACGAAAGGCGATGCCAGTGAAAACGTCTGGATCAGCATGCTGGACACGTATCTTCCCAAACGATACCAAGCGGCCAAGGCGCACGTGGTGGACAGCTTGGGAAACTTCAGCCAGCAGATCGACGTCGTCGTCTTTGATCGGCAGTATTCGCCGTTCATCTTCACCTATGAGAACGAGACGATCATCCCTGCCGAAAGCGTGTATGCCGTGTTCGAGGCCAAGCAAACCGCTGATGCCGCGTTGGTCGCTTATGCGCAGGAGAAGGTGGCTAGTGTGCGCAGGTTGCACCGCACGAGCCTGCCTATCCCTCATGCCGGTGGAACTTATCCGGCCAAACCGCTCATTCCGATACTCGGCGGCCTGCTCACCTTCGAGAGCGAATGGAGTCCCACCCTGGGACCCTCGATGGATAAGGCACTGAAAGCCGAGTTGGCCGATGGGCGTCTTGACGTCGGTTGCGTCGCCGCCCATGGACACTTCTTTCACGACCCTGCCACGGGAAACTACAGCTACATCAACGAAAACAAGCCGGCCACGGCGTTTCTGTTCAAGCTGATCGCCCAGCTCCAGTTCAGTGGAACCGTTCCCATGATCGACGTGGAAGCCTATGGTCAGTGGCTCACGAAGTGACGGCGCGGTCAGTGGGTGTTGGCGGACTGTAATTTATGAAGGCTGAGTGCTTAATCATGGACCACCGTGCGCGCTGTACGACAGCACGCCATGAAGATTAGGCCGCAATCATCAGGCGACTGAGTTGTAGATGGCAGATAACAACACCAAGACGCGAGTCAGAGCGTCTGTCTGTGTAGAGGGGACTGCATGGCAAGCATTCATTCGGAGTACCACCGTTTCCTTGCGCACCTGGCCCAGCGACAGGTGCACGACGACGTGCGCCGACTCGCGCGCTTGGTACTCGATCACCTGCATCCTCTTTCAGAGGTAGGGGCTGCACGACGCGGTCGATCCACGCGCCTCGCACCGCTGGCTGTCGAGCGTCTGGCGCAGACGCCCGCCGCATTCGATGCAGAGGCGGGTGGCCCCGAAGCCGGGCCGGCCCTCGGGAGATTGCATCAGCTCGACGTCGGGCCGTTTCGGGGCTTCATGCGTCAGGAGACATTCGACCTCAGCCATGACATCACCCTGATCTACGGTGCGAACGGCACTGGTAAGAGCAGCTTCTGCGAGGCACTGGAAATTGCCATGCTCGGCTCGATCAGCGAGGCGCAAGTCAAGCGGGTCGACCAACGGGCCTACTGCAACAACGCTCGCCTGCGCCGCCATGTCGCGCCTGTCCTATCGTCCCGGGATGAAGACCGGCCCCAGGCCGTCCAGCCGGACGAAGCCGAATACCGCTTCTGCTTCATCGAGAAGAACCGCCTGGACGACTTTGCGCGCATCGCCGCGCGGACGCCGGGTGACCAGCGGCAGCTGATCGCAACCCTGTTCGGCGTGGATCAGTTCAGCGAATTCGTGCGGGGCTTCAACCCCTCGCTCGATCAGGACCTGATGCTCGCCGGTGTCCAAGCCGCGCAGCTGGCACAGCGCCGCGTACAGTTGGCGAACTCCGAGCAGACGATCGCCGCCTATCCGCAGAAGATTGCTGCGATCGAGGGCCTGGAGCAGTCCTTGGCGCAGCGTATGTCGCCTAGCGCGACCTATCAGGCCTGCGTCGACTGGCTGCTGGGTACACCACAGCAACAAGGGCGGCTGTCATACGTCCAGGCCCAACTGGACGCCAACCCGCCTGCCATTTATGAAGTAACGCAGGCCCGTTTGCAGGCGTTACTAGCAGAGGCCTACCGGATCCAGGGACTGTGGCAGGCGTCCTCCGGGCAGCTTGCTGCCCGTGCCGGCGAGGTGTCATACGCGAAGCTCTACGAGGCCGTGTTGGCTTTGGCGGACGGGGCAACGGCTTGCCCGGCGTGTGGAACCGCATTGGCCGCCGTAGCGCAGGATCCGTTCGCCAAGGCGCGCGCGGGCTTGGAGCAGCTCGCGCAACTGGCTGCCCTCCAACAGCAGGAGACCGGATATCGCACGCAGTTGAGCGAGGCGGTTCGAGTCCTGTGGGAGGAGATGCGGCGAGTGGTGACGGCGGGGGCCGTTGCCTGTCCGGCCGAAGCACAGGGTGCTGGTCTGCCGCTGCTGCCTCCCACTGCGGCCGGCAACTGGCTTGGTGCCTGGGTCGATGGTGATCGGCGTGCCTGGAACGCTCTGCTGCGCATCGCCGAAATCATTGAACGAATCGACGCGCAGGCGCGGGAAGTGCATGCCCAGCGCGGCGCATTGACTCAGGAGCGAGATCGCCTACAGCAGCACCAGTTGGAGGTCGAACGGCTGCGCACCATGCGTGGGGCGGCCGATCAGGATCTGGCGACGGCCCGCCAGACCGTCGCCCAGTTCGACGAGGCGAACCGCGAACTGATCGAGGCCGTAGCGGCGGAAGTGGCGGTGGTGGCGCACCATCAGCGGGTCAAGGTTGCCTACGACGGTTTTTTGCCCGAGATCCACGCCTACCTTGCTGCGCTGCCGGGTATGTTGCTCCAAGGGCTGGGAGAACAGGCGCGCCAGCTCTACAACGCATTCAATCGGGCCGATCCGCCCGGCGATCTGCTGCACGCGTTGTGGCTGCCCGTGGCCGAGAACGGCAAGATCGAGGTGGAGTTTGCCGGCGAGCCAGGCACCCGATACGACGCACTGATTGTGTTCAGCGAGGGACACATCAAGTGCCTTGGCCTGGCCATACTGCTCGCTAAAAACATCGCACAAGGTTGCCCCGTCGTCATCTTTGATGACGTCGTCAATGCGATCGACGATGACCATCGCGACGGCATTTGGCGCACCTTCTTCGAGGACGGCCTTCTTGACGGCAAGCAGGTCATCCTTACCTCCCACGCCGAGGAATTCCTGCATCGCATCCAGCAGGAGCTGGGCGCCCGGCGCGCTGGCGCCATCAAACGCTACAAGTTCCTTCCTCACCAAGGGGAGCACGAGCTGCGCGTCGACAGTGATCCGCCCACGAAGAACTATGTCCTGCTGGCGCAGCAGGCCTTGGCGGCAGATGAGAAGCGCGAAGCGCTGCGGCAGGCCCGGCCGGCGTTGGAGAGCCTGACGGACCGTCTCTGGACATGGCTGGGACGTCGCGCTGATGGTCGAATTGAGATCAAGCTGGGTGGTCCTCGTTCGCCGTGGGAACTGAACAACAAATGCGCCAAGTTGCGATCAGCGGTTGATCGGATCGCGGCGCAGCACCCCGGTGCGCCTCAGGCGGTGGCGGCCCTCGTTACTCTGCTCAATGTCAGCGGTACGAGCATCGAGTGGGGTTACCTTAATAGCGGCGTGCACGATTCGCAGCGTGATCACGAGTTCGACCGAACCACCGTTCGGGCCGTGGTCGAAGCGGTCGCAGCCCTGGATGCGGCGCTGGATGTCTTGCAGAGACGCTGAACGCCTAAAGGTACTTTTTGAAGCTGCCAGCGGTCAGGCTGACGGCCATTCCCAGCAAGGCTGCGCTCGGCAGCAGGATCAGCAATGGATGCACTGAGATCGGCAAGGCCAGATAGGTGACCCACGGCAGCACGGCCAGCGGCATCAGGCTGGCCTTCGCGCGGTGGTAGATGAAGCCGGATTCCCGGCCCGCGCCGAACCTGCGCACGTCCCGCCGCACCAGGCCGTCGATCAGGCCAACGAACGCCGCGGTGAAGATCAGCGGCAACGTGAGCACCAGGACCAGCAGGCGCACCAGGAACGTGAGCGTCGTGAAGGCCGCGGCGATCAGGTAGCTCTCGGTCCAGACGTAGACCTGGCTGATGTAGTAGCGGAAGTTGCGGCCGCCGTCCCGGTCCTTCCCGTGGCTGGGCGCGCGGGCGCGCTCGGCGGTCTGGCTCATGCGCGCCAACAGCCCGGAGCGAACGAACACCCATTCGTAGCCGGTGTCCACCAACTCGTGCGCCGTGCGCCCCGGCTCCTGCACGACCACACTGCGCGTGAAGTGGCTGGACAGGTGCCCCAGTTCGTACTGCAACATCTGCTGCGAATGCCGCCAGCCCTGGTCTTTCCAGAACAGGTGCATGCCGACGCATTCCACGACGATCGAGAACAGCAGCGAGCCGATCAGCACCCCGAGCAGCCGGAACGGCAATGTGATGGTACCGACGATTAGGCCCTGACGTTGGTTCTGTTCCCGTTGCGCAGTTGAGGCAGCGTCCTTCATGGCGAGGCCTCGTTGCCGGTGTCCTCGTCGGTGGCGGTGGTCACCGCGAGAGGTTCGGCCGGAGCGGCGTCATCCAGGAGGTCGTCGGGCAGGCCGGTGTCCTGCAAGGCGGGGGAACTGGTGAACTCCCACCACTGCGTCGCTTCGCTGTAACTCTGGCGCATGTACCCAGCCAATTGCTGCAAGTCCGCCGGCATCACCTCGTCCGGGTCCGGCGCCGGCAGCGGCATGCGCACTTTCCAGAGCTGACCGCCCTGCAGCAGCGCGAAGCATTGGCCCTTGGGTAGGCCGACGACATGCGACGGCTCAATCATCGGCACGCTGGACATGCTGATGCGGTCCTGCGTGTTCGACGTGAAGTCCGTCGCCCCGCGAATGTCCGAGCTGTCGGTCGCGCCGCTGACGATGGTGGTCGTATAGACCTCGACCTTCGGCAGTTGCCGGGTCAGTAGTTCAGCAGTGGCCGTCTCGCGCACACGGAGCATGAACAGGTTGTTGAAGTTGCCGATGACCTGACCGGCCTTGGCGCGGTTGCCGATGCGGGCCTCGATGTCCGAGAGGGTCTGCGTGTAGGCCGTGACTTGCAGGCCGGCACCGCCGCCCTTGTTGATCAATGGAATGAACTCGTCGCCCATCAACTCATTGAATTCGTCGGCGTGGACATTGATGGGCACGCGCGCACCGGCCGACGCGCCCGGCAGGCCATCGTCGATCCCATGTTTGTAGATGTGCCCGGCGACCGACACGAGATCGCTGAACATCGAGTTGCCGACCGCTGCGGCGACCTCGGCGTCGGAGAGCGCATCCAGGCCCACATAGACGATGGCCCTCTTACGGATGATCTGCATCCAATCGAAGATCGGGCGCGGGTCGGCCAGGTCGGAGTAGTTCGGGGCCAGGAGCTGCGCGATCTTGCCGCTGGTGAGCTTCTCCAGCAGCGGCAGCAGCGATGCGACGATCTTGTCGAAATAGGTCTTGTCGTAGCGGACGGCCGAGCGCAGGCCGTCCAGCACCGGGTCGTAGTTGCGTGCCTGTGAGAGGTACTGCTCCAGCGCCACCACGCGCTTCTCGCGCCCGATCATGTTGCGCGGGATGTTCTTCTCGTTGAGCTTGGCCTCGATCTGGACGATTACCTCCCAGGCCTTGGGCTCTGTCTTGGCGAAGTAGTGCTGGGCGTACTCGATGAACAGCGCGTCGATGTTGATGACATGCCGCTGGATCAGCATGTAGTCCGGGCGCTGTCCCAGCTCCACCAAGGCGCGGGCGATGATGTTGACGAAGCGCCAGGCGAACTCGCGAAACGCCGCGCTGTTGCCTTCGCCGGAAAGCTGCCCCGCAACGCGGGTGGCGACTTCCGATATGCGCCCGAATCGCCCCACGGCGTTGTAGCGCGCGGAGATGTCCGGCCATCCTAGGTGGAAGACGTAGAACTCCCCTTCACGGCCCGCGCGCTTGGCCTCGACGTACATCCGCTTCAGGAGATCGGCATCGCCCTTCGGGTCGATGACGATCACGACCTCGTGCTCGCCCGCGGCGTTCACGCGCCGGATGTCCTGGGTCACGAACAGTTCGGCCAGCCGCGTCTTGCCCACGCGCGTCGTGCCCAGCACCAGCGAGTGGCCGACGCGCTCGCCCAGCGGCAGGCTGACGTCCACCTCTTCGGGCTCGATGCCGTGCAGCCGAGGCAGGCCGCCCACCGGCGGCAACGGGCGCACCGGATTGAAAGGCACATCCCAGCCGGTGAGCGCAGGCAGCCGGGACAGCGGGAACGGCGCGAACTCTAACCGTTCTTCCAGCCTTCGCGCCAGCCGGTATGCTGGTGTCGGCTCGACGTACCGGCGGAATTCAGGCCGGTACGTCTGCATCAGCCTATGGGTGTGCTTCTGCTCCCACAGGAACCCGCGCCCCACGAACAGCCGCTGCTGGCTGACCGGCACGTCCTTGCTGGTCATCACGTACCGAGGCAAGCGGCGGATGTTGCGCCGGTAGCGCAGGATGATGCGGGCATCGCGGTAGCGGATGGCACCGTAGGCGCCGAACGCCAGCGCGCTGCCGATGCCCATGGACGGGCTCAGCGCGAGCGACCATGGGGCCACCAGGGACAGAAACGCGGCGCCCGCGCATGCGGCAACGGTGTATAGCTCCACCGCTGGGCGAAGCAGTACCTCGACCGGCTGTTTCCCCGACATGGCTTCATTGCTCGATGCCGGTGGCCGTGATCAGCGCCGGGTAGTGCCGCAAGCCGAGGCGCTCGGCCAGGTCGTCGCCGGACGCGGGCGCGAGGGGGACGCCGGGCACCAGTGCGCGCAGCCGCGCCAGGCCCTGCATGGTCTCGACGTTGACCACGAGACCAACCGCGCCACGCTCGCGCAGCGCGGTCGCCTGGCGACGAAGCCAGGCCCGGGACGCCTCGTCGTCGCCGACGACCACGAAAGGCCGCAGGCCCGGAGCCTCGATGACCCGCCGCGCGACGGTGCCGGGCGTGAGCTTGGCACTGCGCACCGGCAGCATCGCGGCCTCGTCCGCCGACGTGGCGGGAACCTGGGGCGTTGGGATGGGCGGCCGGCTCGGCGCGTTGGCACGCGGCTGGAGGTTCAGGGTTTCGTAGTACGGCAGCGCCGACGTGCCCCCGCGGTCTTCGACCACGATCAGCGGCTCGCCGGCAAGCGAGGCCAGCGGCAGACCCGCCAGCAGCACGAGCAGGCCCTTCACCGTGAGTTGGGCCAGATGGGATGTCGTCATGGGGAACTCTCCTGGCGCGCGGTGAGGACCGCGGCGGTTGGGCGCGTGCCCTGCACGCGGGCAAGGTGGCGGGATACGCTGCGGCGATAGCGGGCGGCAGGCTCGCCGCCCGCAGGACGGTGGTAGCGGCCGATCGCCAGCAACCAGTCCTCGCCGGGGGTGTGCTGCTCGCGCAGGATCTCGGCAGCGATGGCGAGGTTGCGGTATGGGTCGAGCAAATCGCAGGCGCTGGCGTAGCGCTGCTGGTGGTAGCCGAGGTTGATCTGGCCCAGGCCCGCGTCGATGCGCGTGTGCGGCGTGGAGCGCATCACCTGCTGCAAGCCCGCGCAGGCATCGGCGCGGGTCGCATAGCGGCGCGACTGGCCGGCGACATTGAGCGACCACGGCCACGGGACGATGCGCCCGTTGCGGCGGATGCCGCTCTCCTGCAAGGCCACGGCGTAGAGCACTGTCGAGGGGATGCCTGCGCGCTGCGCGGCGAGCTGGTAGGCCGGTGGCGGAACCTCCTGGGCCTGGGCGACGCAGGCGCACAGGCCAGCGGCGAGCACCAGTGCGCGCAGGGGTGCGGCTATGGCTGGCGCTGCCATTGGCCGTTTGCCTCGCGCACGACCGCAGGCAAATCGCCCGGCAGGCCCAGCGACAGCCAGCGGCCGCCGTCGTGGTTGAGCGTAATGCTGCCGCCACGCACGCGCGCCGGGTCGACGTTCGCGCGCTTGGCCCAGTCGCGGATGCGCGCGTCGTCCTGGCGGCTGCCGACCATGTACAGGTCGAATTCGGCGCCCGCCGATTGCAGGCGCTGCACGAGCTGGCCGCAGGCCACGCATCCGTCCTTGACGAACACTGCCGTGCGGCCGGAGCCGCGCGTGGCGCCGGCGACCGGCTTGTCGTCCGGCAGGTTCACCCGCTGCATGCCGGGGTTCAGGCGCTGCCAGGCCTCGTCGTAGGCGCGCTGATAGGCGAGCAGCTTCTCGACGCGGCGCGCCTCGACCTGCACCTGCAGTTCTGCGTAGCGGCGCCGTTCCTCGTCGGTGCGGGCCTCGATGCCCAGGGCCGACAGCGGGTCCAGGTTGGGCGAGTAGATGCCCAGCGGCCCGTCCATCAGTTCGCGGTAGCGCGCCCATTCCTGCGGTTGCAGGCCCCAGTCGCTCGCCACCCGGTCGTCCAGGATGCGGGCGGCCAGCGGGCGCTCCTGGCTTTGCGCATTGCGGGCGGGAGCCGTGGCGGGCTGCTGCGCCCAGGCGGGCCACTGGGTGGACGCCAGCAGGAGAACGGAAAGGATGATCGATGGCTGCATGCGATCTGCTCCGCTTAGGGAATCGCCACGCGGCGGGTCAGTTCGCCGGCCTGGAACACCGCGGCGTTGCCCTCGACGGCCTGCAAGCGCCACGGGCCGACCGCATCACCGGGTAGTAGCACCTGAAGCTGGTCGGGCGTGAAGTCGCCAGTGCTTGGTGCGACGGACACGCTGCGCTCGCCGGCACGCAGTTCGGCACCGACGATGCGGAACGGCAGCGGCGGTGGTTCGGACTTGGCGGCGGCCTTGTTCGCTGCGCGTGGCCGGGCGGGTGCTGCGGCGCGTGCGGCGGTCTGCCGCGCCTTGACCTGCTCGACTTCGGCGCGCAGCGCCTGAAGGTCGTCGGCAGCGGCATAGGCGCTCAGCGATTTCTCGACCTGGGCCGCACGTGCTTCCAGGATTTGGTGGGTGTCTTTGAGGTCTGCCGCCGTGGCGACGGCCGGACGCTGCTGGATGGCCTCGATGGTCTCGGCCAGGTTTGTCGCCTGCGCTTCGAGGCGTTGCAGGCGGGAATCGAGGCGCTCCTGGTCGGCCTGGTCGTTCATCGCCTGGTAGCCGAGGGCAACGAGGACACTGAGGCCGATCAGCCAGAGCCACATCAGGCTCTGCACCACCACGGCGGCCGTTGAACGATGGGCGGGCTGCGGGGCGTTCATGGCTGGCCTCCCGATGCCGCGGGCGCCAGCGGGAACGTCTGCACCGCCTCGGTGGCGGGTGGCGCGGGTACGTTGTCGACGATCATGCTGTCGCCGGGCCGCTCGAAGCAGATTTGCCGCGCGCGGTCATCCGCGTGCAGTTCCCAGGCCGGACCAGCCAAGGTGAGCAGCGCATCGCGCAGGGTCATGGGGCCGAGGTGCAGGTGCGCCGCCGGCAGCGGCAGTGTGTAGAGCTCGATCACCGCGTGCGCCGTCTGGCACAAGCCGTAACCGCTGCGCTTGAGCACATGCCGTAGCCCGTCGCCGACCGTAGCGCGTGCATCCTCGGGCATCGACACGTCGATGGTCTGCAAAAGTAGGTCGCGCTGCGCCGCCCTGGGTGTCAGTTCCACGAGGGTGTAGCGGCCGTAGCGCACGACGGGGATGTACTCCGGCGCCTCGGGCTCGGGCGCGGCCGAGACTTCCTCGATGGTGTCGGGCGCGACCGGCGCGCTCGTCGTGGCGCAGCCGCCAGCCAGCACCGACCAAAGCAGGCCGAGAAAACCCGCCAGCAGGCGGCGTTCGGGATGGTGAAACCAGGGTGGAGAGGGGCACATGGCGCGTCGTCCTGAAACATCGAGCCCTCACCATCGCCGCTCGGGCCACGAGCGGCAGCAAACAATGTGAACCAGGCATCGCCCGATTTCCCGGCAGCCTCCCTCCAAAAAAAAGGCCCCCGAAGGGGCCAGTGAAGGTGCAGCCACGTCCACGGAGACCGTGGGCGTGGCTGCAAGGTGAGAACAACGGAAAGCCGGCGGCGCGAGGCCGGCGTTGGCGTGGGGATCAGGCGGCGACCAGTTGCCGGGCCAATGCAACCTCGACGGAATCACCGTCCTGGTTGAGCACATCCAGGCCCGATTCGGGCACGTCGCCCGAGGTGGACTGCGAGACCATGATCTTCTTGGCCATCAGCTCCAGGCAGGTCATCTGCGAGGAACCGGCGTAGCCGAGGTAGATCACGCGCACCGGCTGTTTCTGTCCAATGCGCCAGGAGCGGCGTGCCGCCTGCTGGAGCGAGTACACGTTGTAGCCCGACTGCATGAAAACGATCGTCGGGAAGTCCAACAGGTCCAAGCCCGTCTTGACGAGCTCGGGGTTGGTGATGAGCACGTCGATACCACGGTCCAGTTGCTCGGCGATCCAGTCCTCGCGGCGGCTGGCGTCCACGCTTGCGCGCAGCACCGCCACCCGAAAACCTTCCTGCTCCAGCAGCACCTTCAAGCGCGACGTGGTGTCGCGCGTGCCGGTATAGACCGTGTAGGCCAGGACCTTGCGGCCCTGCGCCTTCTCCTCTTTGCAGATGTCGATCAGCTCGCGCTCTTTCGGCGTCACCTCGAACTCGTTGAACTGAGCCGGGACGAACGCCAAGGTGTTGCGCGTGCGCGGATGCACTACGGCTTCCGACCGGAAGCAGCAGTCCGGCCAGGCCAGCAGCACGTTGAGCACCACACCCAGCAGCGTCGTATCGCGTCGCGCCAGAGCCTGTTTCAGCTCCGCGGTCAGCCGACCCGCCAGGTCGCGGTAGGCCGCGGCTTGCGCCGTGTCCATTGCGACTTCACGGAACTCCTCGTCATACGGCGGCAGGACGTTGCCGCCGATGTCCTTGAGCTTGAGGAAGATTGTGAACGGCAGGATGCACCGCAAGACGCCTTTCGGCCCGAAGCCGGGAGCCTTGACCGTGCGCACCGATACTTTGGTGCCCCTGGCCGTCTTGTGCGCCGTGCCGGTGCTTTCGGAGTAGATGTCCTTGAGGACCCCGTGGTCCCTCATGAACGCCATGGCCGCCGAGGTCATGCTGCCGCTCGTGGTCGGGCGGTAGCCGTCTTCGATCATCCGCCCGGGCAGGGCTCGGAACAGCAGGTAGAACAGGTCGTCCCCGTAGCCGCCCATCAGCGTGCCTGTCAGCAGCAAGGTCTTGCGAGCCTTCGCCGCCAGCACGCCCATCGCCTGACCCTGGGCACTGCCACCGTTCTTGTACTCGTGCGCCTCGTCCGCGATGCACAAGTCGAACGTGCCTTGCGGCAGATAGCGCTTGATGAACTCGGACGGCTGGTAGCCGCCTTCGCCAAAGCCGAACTCCATGTTCGCCATTGCTCTTTCCATGCGATGCGCCTGGCGGTCAGAGAAGACCAGTTCGCCGTTGCCATCCATCAAGTTGATGAACTCGTGGATGTTGTCGCCCAGCATCGACGCCAGGAACCCGTCGCCGAACTTCTGCATCAGCTTCTGCGCGGTGACTTCCCCGATCGTCGGGATGCGCTTCAAGGCTTTCAGCACGGCCGAGGACTGGTCGCTGCCGGACAGGCTGCGCGGGCGGATCAGTGTCCACAGGGGGGCGGCGCAATGGCTGCACTTCCTGCGGTATTCCTCGGCTTGGAGCGCGACCGGGTTGACCGGCTCGCCGTCGAGGTCGGTGATGACCGTGCCGCAGTCCGGGCACGCCGCCACGTTGCCGTGACGGGTACGCCGCTGGGTGAAGACGGGCTTCCAGTGGAACCCCATCCGCATCCTGACCCGGCCCAAGACAAAGAACTCCTGGCCCGTGGGCTGGACATTCAACTGCTCGCGCAGCTTGATGAGCTTGACGAGTATGTCCGGCCCGTTGAGCACCCATACCTTGGCGCCTGCCACCGTCTCCTGGATCTCGCGCCGCCACTTGTAAACAAGGTGCGGCGGCGAAAGAACCAGGGTGCGGCGGTAGCCTTCGGCGTTGAGCACAGCGGCCGTGGCGATGCCGACGGTTGTCTTGCCGCAGCCCATTTCGCCATTGACGATCGCGGCGCGTTCGCCACGATCGATCAGCAGCTCGGCAGCGGCGTGGACGACTTCGGCCTGGGCCGGGAACAGCTTGCGCTTGAGGCTGGCGACGACGAGTTGCCGGTGCGCCTGCGGCTGGCCGTTATAGACCGGCGGGTTCGCGCTATTGAGGGCGTCGAGCAGTTCGTCGCCGAACTCGCCGACGAAATCCTGAAGGCTCAGGGTCAGAGGGGAAGATTCCGCATCGAGTAGTTCGCCCTGTACGGGCGCGGCTTCAGCGGTAGTGGTTTCGAGATCGAGGGACATGGTGATGCTCCAATGAAAAATGGGGCATGCACCACCCCCAGCGGGGCAATGGCATGCCCCGCAGTGGGAAGGAAATCGGCGCTTGGCCGAGGTGGTCGAAGTTGCCGGCCGTGGCGGCCTGCTGGGGAATCGTGCTCAGTCTTCGGACGGCAGCCCGATGACGGTGGCGCTGCGCTCCGCATCGGTGACGATGCGGATGGGCAGCCCCGGATGGATCACATAGCAGGATTCCAGCGATGCACCGGATTGCAGTGCAGTGCTGTTGGCCTGCCATTGCTGGAGGTTGACGTCGCCACGGGTGTGGCGCCTGAAGTACGGGATCGGGTCGAGGCGACCCGTTCGGACCAAGCGATCGATGCCCCTGCTGGAGATGAGCGCGCCGATTGGAAACGCCAGCCTGTGGCAGTAGGTTTCAATGCGATGTGATGCCATGGGCTCCTCCTTGATGAGTCATTGAGCCACGACACCCCTGGCGGAGTGAAGTGGCTCCGGCAGGTGGATGAAGACGACGATGGTGCTGTCAGATCATGTCCCGTTCTTCGGGAAGCTGGATCACCGTGGTCTGATGGTCCTCGCTGGTTTTGACGATCAACACCAGTTCGGGCGTGATCCTGAAGTGGGAGATCATCGGATCGTCCCCACGGATTGCGACATCGTTGGCTTGACGGGTGGCCTCATCGGTCTCGCCCCAGTCACCGCGCACATGGCGCTGGACAAGAGCCAAGGGGTCGATCAGGCCTTTGCGGGCCAGCCAATGCACCTTCTCGCTCAACTGCAACGTACCTGGTGCGAACAACGGTTGTTTCTGCGGCGCGGGCCGCTTGAACAGGCTTGAGAACATGGGTGTTTCTCCTTCGATGTGGTACAGCAGGACGGCAGCGCGTCCGGTGGATTAACGGATGGTCAGGACCTCGCCCCGTGTAGCGGAGCCGGGCGTCATGTCCCACGCGCGGATGACGGGCACGAACTTGTCGGTGAGGATGCGGGTCTCGGCGATGGAGCCGTCTTCGCGTTCGGTGAATTCGCGCTGGAGCGTCTTGTCCTTGTGGGTGTCACCTTTGACGACGAGCACGCGCCCGGTCTTGGAGCGCACAACCCCCGAGATCGCGCCCGCAGCCAGAGCGAGGGCGAGATGCCAGTGGGACAAGGCACGCGCTGGCGGACGCAGCGATTGCTGCGCGGCCCCCAGGTGCGTGTCCTGCGACGGCCAGAGGCCTTGGAGCCGACCTACCTCATCGGCGAACTGCTCCGGCTCCATCGTCACGCGGAAGAAATGCTTCGGCTCGGCCGGACTGGCGGGGACGATGTACGGCAGGAACGGCCATTCACTCGGCAGCTCCTCGGCTTCGACTTCACCAAGCCCGACCTGCAGCAGCAGATTGCGCACGGCCTTGAGACCATCGGGTGCCAGCTCGCGCTGGCGCACCCTGCGGCCGAAGATCACCACCTGCTTGAACTGCGTCTCCACCGCTCGGTAGATCCGCAGGTCCGTGTAGTGGCGCGTCAGCCAGCAGACCAGCTCGGCGTCCAGCACGTAGCCGGGGACGATGAAGACCAGCACACCGCCGTATTGCAGCAACGACAAGCTGCGCTGATAGAACAGCTTTTCGAGGCGTGCCCGGCCCTGGCCTTGATAGCCGATGTTGCCGTTGACGTCCTTGGACAGATCGCCATACGGCGGGTTGAGCCAGAGCAGCCCGAACGACTGCTTGGAGATCATCGTATCCATCAGATCCGCGTGCAGGCAGTGATCGACCAGGCCGCCGGCATGGCGTGCCCGCTCCGCGTCGAACTCGACGGCGAAAGCCTTGGCCTGCTCGCGCCCGAGGGCATGAGCGGCTTCGGCGATCGCCACGCCTTCGCCGGCGCAGGGATCGAGGATGCACATCGGCCCATCGCTGGGCATCAGTGCGTTGAGGGCTCTTTCGAGCGTGGGTTCGTCGGTCGGGTAATACCCGTTCTTGGCGAAATTGCGGGCGAGCCGCGGGAACATGAGGGCCATGGAAGTCTCCTGGTTGGCGGGGATGAAGTGCGAGAGCACGCCTTGGCGTGCTCTCGCGGGTGGGTCAAGCCGCTACCGCTTCCGGCGTCCAAATCTTGGCCGGATAGGGATAGGCGGTGAGCACGTCACTGCGGATCAGGGAGCCCAGCGCCAGGGTCAGCGCCGGCACGTCGATGGCGAGCCGATGGCCTTCCAGCGGCCCGAGGGCGAACGGAAGGCGGGCCAGCATCTCGCGGGTCTGTAGCAGCTCCAGCACGGTTTCGCGCCAGTGGCCGAGCAGCGGCAGTGGGCAGGTGTCCCGTACCAGCATCCACAGGCGGTCAAGCCGGTGGGCGCTGCCCTTGGGCAGCAATGCCAGTGCGCTGGCGTTGGCCTTGTCGGGCTTGACGCAGCGGCGGTCGAACAGCCACACGTTGGACAGCGAACCGAACAGCGTTCGCCGGTAGGCGCGGGTCATGCGCTTTTCCAGACGATCGACGTTGCTGACGAACACCGGGACGCTGCCGCCCTGGTCGGTGATGACGTGGAACTGGTCCAGGCCCTGTTCGTCGCGCCCGAGGGTCAGACGAGCGAGGAACTGCTGGACGGCGGTGTCGCGCGCCCAGATCGACAGAAAGATCAGGTTGCCCTGGTCATCGCCGACGCAAGCGTCGGCCATCACGTCGGAGCATTCGTCGATGCGATACAGCGTGGTGGAAGAAGTGTTTGCGGGCATGGTGGTGTCCTCGGATCAACGGGAACAGCACCGCCCGCTGGGGCAAGTACTGCCCCAGGGGGTGGATGAAAACCGCTCAGTCCGGCTCGAATTGCCGGGTGTGAGGATTGAAGTGAAGCGCCTGGTCCACCGCGGTGATCGGCGTGAAGCCGTCCAGGTAGATGTTGTTGAGGTACTGGTCGCGGTAGGTCAGTGCCTGCCGTGCCTGTTCCTCGGTGAGTCCCTCGCTGATGAAGTACGCCAGCATTTCCTCGTCGGACGAAACTTCGTCGTTGGACAAACTCCCTTCAACGAGCTTCAGCAGCGAGGGCGGAAGCGCAGCCAGGATCGGGTCCATGTCGGTTCCTCCTGGCTCAGGCCATCAGCGCTGCGGTGGGTGCCGCAGGTGCCGTGGGTGTGCGCCGGCGCGCGTGGTAGGCGCGAACGCCTGCACGCCAGTCGGCGGACTGCTCTGGTGCGAGGTCCAGATAGGACAGCGGGCACGTGTGGTGGTACGGGTGCATGGACTCGTCCAGTGGCTTGTAGCCCCACTGGTTGCCGCTGCGTTCGAGCAGATCGCAACGGATGTAGCGCAGGGATTGGCCCGGCGCCAGATGACGATGCACGCCTTCGAGTTTGGCCGTCACTTCCGCGACGGACCACAAGACGTTGCCGCGCAGCGCGTGGGCGATGACCTTGACGCTGGCGCGCTCGGTCTCTTGCGGTGCGATCAGTTCCGCGATCAGTTCAGACCGCGATTGGGGGGAGAAATACCAGCCCATGAAAGGCCTCCTGAAGAATCGAGCCGGAGGCCCCCCCGTGGGGGAGAGCCCCCAGCGGGTGATGGAATGCCGCGCGTGCGGCGATGGAGTCCGGTGCGGACTAGGAACCGCAACCGGCTGGGCAGTAGCCCAGTTCGATACCATGGGAGCAGTAGCCGTTTGCCGCGTTCCACTCCTGGGTTTCCTGCCGTTCGGCAGGCGTTGCGTAGTCCCATTCCTGGGTCGCGATTTCCAGGGCCTGAGCCCGCTGGGTTTCCGGCAACCGACTGGCTTGCGCGTCGATCTCCGAACTGAAAAGCGTGACCCAGTGATCCCAGGACAGGCCGCAACCACGCTGGGCGTGCTCGGCGGCCGTCTTGCAGACAGCGCGCCAGGCGGGTTCGTCCAGCGTGGAATGAGGTGCATCGCAAGCGATGGTGGACATGATGGAGACCTCCAGAAGAAAGCCGGAGCCTCCCCCGCATGGGGAAGGAACCCCGGCGGGTGGATGAAGAACACCACGGATGCGGCGTCTGCGATCACGCAGGTTGCAGTTCGGCCTGGCGGCTCCACTCCTGCGTCTTGAAGTCCAGCGCGTAGCCCAGTTCACCCAGGCGGGCGATCTGCGCGCGCAGGGTGCGGCGGTCGATGGTCGAATCCAGTTTCACGGACTCTCCCAGCGGCCAGAGCAGCCCGAACAGCGCGGCGTCGCCAACTTCGGTGCTGCCGAGGGCAGCAGCCGCAGCGGGCGGCGGGGCATCCACACCAAAAGGCGTGGTATCGATCAGCGGGTCCGCGGACGCCTGCACGGATGCGGGCTTGGCGGGTCTGGATGCCTTGGCGGGCTTGGCCGGCGTTGCCGCAGGCTGCGCGCCCAGTTCTTCATCGAGCGGATCGACTTCCTGGGTGGTGAAGCTGCGTGCCTCGTCGCGGCTCAGTTTGTCGATGCCGTTGAGCGTCATCCCGTCCAGGTTGGCACGGATCTCGAACCGCATGCCGTCGCCGACGGGATAGGACTTCGGGAAGATGTAGCGGATGACGAACTCCCCGTCGTACTTGCCTTCGGGGTACTGCTCCAGCTCCGCATCCTTCACCGCGAACTTGCCGATGGGGGTGACAAGTCGGCCGACGTTGAAAGGGCCGTTTCTTCCGCGGATCGTGCGCAGCGTGAGTTGGCCTGGGACGGTGATGGGCGAACCCGATTGGTCGGGCGCCGATGTGACTGCCATGATGGTTCTCCTTGGGGAATAGGAAAAAGGCAAGGCCCCGTGAGGGGCCATGCCGGATCAGAACGAAGCAGCCAATGCCTGCTCCTGCTCCTCGACTTCACCTGCGGGCTCGCGCTCGGCGGGCTCGACAGGCAGGTCGGCAGCGGTGTCGGCGGCAACCTCGGCTTCGGGCGCGGGTGCGTCCTCGGCTTGTGGCGCCTCGGCTTGCGCCTGGCTCGTCGGATAGACCTGGGTGCCGTCGATCTTGATGAGACCGATGTGGACCAGCGTCGATTCCAGGCTCGCCCCCGGTTCCCCGGCGCGCTCGCCCTTGGTGCGGATGTACGGATCGATCTTCATGTCGTTCAGACGGAAGGCGATCAGCACCTTGCGGTCCCCTTCGATGGCCTGCACGCAACGGCGAACCAGGTGCTCGGCTTCAGGGGTAGCGACGATGGTGTCGAAGTACCGATATTCCGGTTCACCGACAGGTCCGGCCAGCGCCGCGACGCAGCACGACAGGAACGGATCGCCATCCTTGGGGGAGACGTCCTTCGGACGGCTAAGGTAGCCGATGCCGCGGGTGATCAGCTCGTGCTGCTTGATCGAAGCCAGTTCGGCCCGGTCAAGCGGCTCGGCCTTCAGCAGTCGCGCCTTCAGAGACGCGGCGGCCTGGCCCTTGTGCTCACCCTTGTCGCGGATGTACGCATCGCCCCAGAGGTCGCCGAGGCGAAAGCGCACCAGCGGCCGCTGCTTGGGATCGTCAACGCCGATGTAGCGCTCGACCAGTTTCTTGGCCTCGGCACCCGAGACCTTGACGTCGAAGTAGCGGTAGCTGGGGTCCTTGGCGGAACCGACCAGCGCGGCGATGGTGCATGCCAGGAAGGGCTGCGCACGGCGGCCGCCCCGGACGGGAACCTCGCGGGCACGCTGGATGTAGCCGATGCCCGAGGTGTGGAGGTCGAAATACGATTTCTCGTTGGACGTGGTGCTCATGGTGAATCTCCATAGGGATGAAGCGGAGACACACCGGCCCCACGCATGCGGGGAAAGGTGCGTAACCCCGCGGTGGGTTGATAAGGCGAAAGCATCCGCCACCAGAGGCTGGTGGCCGCTCGCGGATGGATGCGGTGCGAGCTGGCTCGGTCACGCAGTGGGAACTGCGCGGCAACCTCGAAGACCGATGGTTGCCTGGCATGTCGCTGACAACGTCAGCAGGCATGGGGGCAGCATGTCCAGGCCTCGCGCGCGTGGCAGCAATCAATCGGCATCCGGGTGTTTCCCTTTGTCCGGGTCGCCAAGTTCTGCCAAAAAAGAAAGCCCCCAAACTGGGGGCTTCGAGGGGTATGCAGAGATTTTTAAGCTATGCCGATTCCACCGCCGCCAGTGACAGGTACGTCGGGGTGGCGGACAGCTCCAGATCATCCGAGCTTTGCAGAATACGGGTGAAAACGCGGTCCTTCGGGTCGAAGAACTCGCCGAAGTCGTCGCCACCCAGCTCGGCGCGCGCCAGTTCCCACCAGTCGTCAAACGGGTCGGTATCCGGGTTGCAGCCGACGGCATAGGCCAGCAGCTTCACGCGGCCATCGGGACGGCGCTCTCCCTGCTCGGCGAGGAAGTACACGCCCTGGTCCTTGGCGAGGACGACGCGGCATTGGTTGGCAACGGCCTCGGCCAGCACGGGGCGCAGGTCGGAACCTTTGAATCGCAGTGACATGGTTGATCTCCTGAAGAAAAAGGCCCTCCACCCGAATGGATGGAAGGCCTATGGGGGCAAGTCGCCGGTAGGCTGCGATCAGCCGTAGCGCCGCTTGGTCGCCTTGGCGTCGATGACGCTCACGTCGATCAGGCGCCAGTGCCCGTCGTCGATAAGCCGCTCCAGCACTTCACCGAGCATGTCGAAATACACCTCGTCGTGCCGATCGACCAGTTCGCCGTCGCGGCGCAGTTCCACCGCGTAGGTGTCGCCGCCGCGGTCGTAGAGGATCGTCACCTGGCCCTCGAACTTCGAGGTCGAAACCGAGAAGCTGATCGCCGGCGGCGTCTCGATGATCTTGGACGGCTTCGGATCGACCCAGGTGAAGTCGCGGGCGCCCGCATCGACCAGCATGTGGGTGATGCGTCGGAACCCGTCGGGAGCCGGCATTTCCTCCAACTGCTGGATGAGCTGTCCCAGTTCCATGCACTGCGGCTCGGGGATGGGCAGCTTGGCAGGCGCGGAGCCGAGGATGTGCCTGGTGATGGTGTAGGGAACACCGTCCGCGGTCTTCTCGGTGATTACTTCCGGGGTGTCCGCGCGCAGGCCGTCGAAGCGGCGGCGAGCATACGGTTGGACATGCACCTTGGCGCCTTCGCTGGGAACGGTGGTCACGAAGTGGGGATCGAGCACCGCGAACTCGCTGGGCTTGAGCTTGACGACGATGGCGTCGTCGTTGGCCGCGACCACCTTGCCGTCGAAGGGCTGGGGGTCGATGGCGAAACCCAGCGTCGAGGACTGCGGCTGATCATCGAACACGCGGTACTTGAACGACCGCACGTTGCGGGGCACATGGCCTGCGACAAGCGAAGGCATCATGGATTTGATGAGGGAACGGTCCATGGGAATCTCCTTGAGGAAGAACAAGGGATTCCCCGCCCGCAAGGGAAGGGTCCCTTGTGGGTGGATGGACGCGGTGCGTCCGTAGGAAGAAACGACCAGCACGGCTTCCCGTGCTTGCAGCCTCGAAGGTCTCGGCTGCCTGGGCATGTGTCGGCAACGCCGACGAACATGGGGGCAGGATGACCTTGGGGCGGGTGGCATGCCCGCAGAAATCCGCACTGCGCGGTTCCCACTTTCATTCGCGTCGAGCAATAAAAACGCCGCAAGCGGTAGCACTGCGGCGTGTTGGGCGAGACTGGGCCAGCCAGTCAGCCGGTGCTCGATGGTTCCGGTGTGGCGGTGGACTGGAGACGCAGCGCCATCGCCGCCGTGACCAGCGCGATGGCGGCCGCGAGCCACAAGCTGGCACGCAGCCCCGTCATGAAGCTGGGTGCCTGCACCAGCAGCGCGCCGAACACCGCCACCGCCAGCGCACCGCCCACCTGCCGGCTCGTGTTGAAGACCCCGCTGGCCGTGCCCGCCAGCGCGCCAGGCACGCTGGACAGCAGCACGGCCGCCACCGGCGGCGCGACGAATGGGCCGGACAGGCCCACCAGCACCATCAGGGCGGCGATCCAGGCCACCGGCGCCGAGGCCGGCAGTGACGCCACGGCCGCCAGTCCGACGGCCATGCTGAGCAGGCCGCTCACGATCATCGTTCGCGCGCCGAAGCGATGGGCCAGCCGCGCACTGAACGGCGTCAGCACGAGCCCGATCAGCATCATCGGCAAGAACGCAATGCCTGTCGCAGGCGCCGAGAGGCCGCGATGCTGCTGCAGGTACAGGCTCATGACGAACGGCAGGCCGAAGTAGCCGACCATGAAAGTGAAGCCCACCGCCATGGAAATCCGGGCATTGCGCGGCGCCAGCAGTCCCGGGGGCACCATCGGGTGCGCGCCGCGGCGCTGCGACCAGACGAAGGTCGCCAGCGCCGCCAGCGCCAGGGCGAAGGCCGCCAGAACCGGCGTCGCGCCGAGCCCTTGCGCGCCGGCCTCGATGGCGCCGTAGATCAGCGTTCCCATGGCGAGGATGGCCGTGACCTGCCCGACCGCATCGAAGGGTGAGGCGCGACGGGGCGACGCCGGTGTCCGCGCCAGGAACGCCAGGGTTAGGAGGCCGACCGGCAGATTGACGAAGAAGATCCAGCGCCAGTCCAGCGAGACCAGCCAGCCGCCGATCACCGGGCCGGAGGTGGACGCCACCGAGCCGCCCATGGCCCACAAGGCCACCGCATGCCCGCGCCGGACGGGATCGGGATAGGCCTGCCGGATCAGCGACATCGACGCCGGCATCATCACCGCCGCGCCGACGCCTTGCACCAGGCGCGCCACCACCAGCGTCGCCAGCGTGGGTGCCCCGCCGCAGGCCATCGAGGCGAGGATGAAGACCACCAGCCCCAGGCCGAATGCCCGCCGTGCGCCGATGCGATCGACCAGCGCGCCGGCCGACAGCAGGAGCGCGCCGAACATCAGCGTGTAGCCGTCCACCACCCATTGCAGGCCGTCCACGCTGGCGCCCAGGTCATGGGCCAGCGTCGGCAGGGCCACGTTGACCACGACCGCATCCAGGGTGATGACGAAGAACCCGAGCAGCGCCGCGATCAATGTCGCCTGCGCGCGGCGCTGTGCTGCTGGCGTGGGGGCATCGGGCGCGGAGGCGGCGTCCGGTTCCGATGGCTTCACGGCAGCAGTGTCCTGGAGCCGACCATGCTCACTTGCCCGGCTTGGCCGCGAGCTGCTGTTGCAGCGCCGTGCTGGCGCGACGCGCCATGTCGGCGTCCACGCGCGCCGCCAGCACCTTGGTGAGCTGGCGCAACTGCCCGGCCGTCAGGCCCACGTTCATGCTGATGCGCATGTGGGCCTGCAGTTGCGATTCGGCCCCGGGCAACGCCGACAGCATGCCCACGGTGGCCAGCTCGCGGCTTTGCCAGTCGAGGTTGTCGCGCTCGAAGATGTCGCCGAACAGGTGGGTGCGCAGATATTCGTTCGCCGCCGGCGCGAAGTCGAACAGCGGCCCCTCGACAGGGCCGCCCGAGAGCTTGGTCTGGTTGGCCGTGCCGGCGGCCAGCAGCGCATCGCCCTTCGGAATGGGGCGGCTGGGCGCGCTGCCGGGCGCGTCCTGGATACCGCACTGTTTGCGCGCGTCGAGCACCTTCATCAATTCGCCCAGCGCATTGAGGCTGCGCGGGAAGCCGGCGTAGGCGTAGAGCTGCACCAGGATTTCGCGGGCGTCGCTGACCGTCATGCCGGCGTCCAGCCCTTGGTTCAGGGAGGCATTGAGCCGGGCCATATCGCCCGCGGCGGCGAAGGCCGCGATGGGCACGATGGCCTGCTGGCGCGCGGTGAGGGTTTCGGACAGGCTGGCTTGGATGGGGCTCATCGGTCGGGTCTCCTGCGCGCACGCAACCGTGCCTGCGGCCATCGCCAGGGCGACAGCGCAGCGGTGCGCGCGGTGGCGCTCAGCGGGCGTTGTATTGCTCATCGGTGACTTTCTCCATCCATGTGACGTTCTTGCCATCCACCGTACCGGTCACGGCCAGGTGCGTCATCGCCGTGCCGGACGCCGCGCCGTGCCAGTGCTTGACGCCCGGCGGGCACCAAACCACATCGCCGGGGCGGATGACCTGCACGGGCTTGCCCCATTCCTGCACCAGCCCGACGCCGGAGGTCACCACCAGGCGCTGCCCCGCGGGATGGGTGTGCCAAGCGGAACGCGCGCCAGGCTCGAAGCTCACCAGGCCACCGGAGGCGTTGACGTTCTTGTCGGCCGGCCAGACGGGATCGACCCGTACCCGGCCGGTGAAGAACTCGGCCGGCCCGGTGGCCGAGGCCTGTTCTCCCGCGCGCGTGATCTGCTGCGCGCGGTCGGCGGCGCCGGCCTGGGGTTCAGCGGCCAGGGCCAAGCCGTTGTTCAAGAAAGCCGCACACAAGGCGACGTTGAGAAGAGAGCGCATGGGGTGTCCTTTCCTGGTGGTGGGCGGGGTCAGGTCAGCGGCGCGGCGGTCCGGCGAGGTATTGCTCGTCGGAGACGTGCTCCAGCCACTCGACGTTCTTGCCATCGAGCGCTTCCTGGATCGCGATGTGGGTCATGGCCGTGGTCGGCGAGGCGCCGTGCCAGTGCCGGTGGCCCGGCGGGCACCAGATGACGTCGCCGGCGCGGATTTCGACGATCGGCTCGCCTTCGCACTGCGTCCAGCCGCAGCCCGCGGTGACGATCAGCGTCTGCCCCAGCGGGTGCGTGTGCCAGGCCGTGCGGGCGCCCGGCTCGAAGGTGACGGCGGCGCACGACACGCGGGCCGGTGCAGGCGGGGCGTTCAGCGGGTCGATGCGAACCGTGCCGGTGAACCACTCGGCAGGTCCTTTGACGGAAGGCTGAGATCCAGCGCGTTTGAGTTCCATGGCGGTTCCTTTCAGGGATGAGGGCTGGGCTACGAACAGCCGAGGAGCCAACGCCGAAACACCCAAGAACGGGCGAAAACAGCAGGCAATATCGTTCGTATAAAACTTTATGGTGTTCCTCATTGGCTGAGAAGATCGTAAAATCGACATACGATGGTGCAGAAAATTCACCAATGCCCAAGGAAAACCTCAACGACCTGCAAGCCTTCGTGGCGGTGGCCCGCGCACGCAGCTTCACCCGCGCCGCAGCGCAACTGGGGCTGTCGCGCTCGGCATTGAGCCACGCGATGCTGGCGCTGGAAGCGCGCCTGGGCGTGCGGCTGCTCACCCGCACCACCCGCAGCGTTTCCACCACCGAGGCCGGGGCCAGGCTGCTGGACGCGGTGGCACCCCGTCTGGACGAGATCGAACTCGAACTGGGATCGCTCAGCGCCGCGCGCGACAAGCCCGCCGGCACGGTGCGCATCACCGCGCACGACCATGCCATCTGCACCGTCCTCTGGCCCCGCTTGCTGCCGCTGCTGCGGGACTACCCCGACGTCCACCTCGAATTCAGCGTGGACTATGCGTTCACCGACATTGCGGCGCATCGTTTCGATGCCGGCGTGCGCATCGGGGATCGCGTGGACAAGGACATGATCGCGGTGCGCATCGCCCCCGACCTGCGCATGGCCGTGGCGGCGTCGCCGGAGTACCTGACCGGCAGGCCGCATCCCCGCACGCCCCATGAGCTGACCGAACACCGCTGCATCAACCTGCGCCTGCCCACGCATGGCGGCCTGTACGCCTGGGACTTCGAGAAGGATGGCGAGGCGGTCAACGTGCGTGTGGGCGGCCAGACCATCTTCAACAACACCTTCCTGATGCTCCAGGCGGCGCTGGACGGGATGGGCCTCGCCTTCGTGCCGCTGGACACCATGCAGGCCCATATCGAAGCGGGCCGGTTGGTGCCAGTGCTGCAGGACTGGTGGCCGACCTTCCCGGGCTACCACCTGTACTACGCGAACCGCCGCCAGATCGCGCCAGCGCTGGCCCTGGTGATCGAGGCGTTGCGGTGGCGGTGAAACGACGCCCTGGACGCGGGCAAAGAAAAGCCCCTCGGATGAGGGGCTGAAGGTCAAGCGTCGTACACGAAGCAGTGCGTGCGCTGCCGCGGGAAGAAGACATGCTTCCAAGAATCGCCGCTGCCGTTGCCACCATCGAACACGACCATTTCGTAGCGGTCGATGTCCGTTTCCACCAGTTCGTCCATGGCGATATGGCGCATGTGCAGCGCGCCCTTGCTGCGCTCGAATACCAGAGTCTGGCCGATGGCGTCGTCCTGGCTCATGGCGTTGACGCAGGCTCCAAGCTGGTGCTCGAAATCGGCTGCGGGCGAGATGAGGTCGGGGAACATGAGGTTGCTCCTATGAAAATGGACCAGCCCGGCTCCTGGGGAGACGGGCTGGCATGGGGGGGGCAATGAGGAAGGCCGGCGTGTCGCGCGGCTGCTAGGGCTCGGCCAGCGGCAGGCCCAGCAGCGCGGGTGCGTCGGCATCGAGGATGAGGATGCGCACATCGGCCTGGCCGGCCAGTTCAAGGATGTTCGCCAGGTCGTCCGGCATGCCCTTGTTCCGGTGCTCCTGCCGAAGCTGCTCGGCGGTGATGCCCTCGGCGTGCTCCAGGTTCTGGTCCGTCCAGGGCGTGGAGATCAGCTTGACGCCGATCGCCGGGCTGTACGGCACACGGAAGGCGATGAACAGCATGGCCTCCGGCGTGGCGATGTCCGCCAGGTCGGCGAGGTAGTGCCAGGTATCGACCGTGATGTGCTCACGGCTGATCTCCCAGCACCGGCTGTAGTAGCCGGTCTCGAAAGTCAGGCGCTGCACCACTTCCCGCGCAGCCTCGCCCGAATAGCTGTCACCGATGTGGACCGGGCGACCGTCGAAGTCGTCGCCATGGACGGCATAGACCACGGCGCCGATCACACCTTCGCCGCTGACACCTTCACCGGCATCGCATTCAGCCAGTACCTCGGCGCTCACGCCTTCGGGGCCATTGCAGACCACGGCGAAATCGTTGGTGACGATGCAGGACGATGAAACCAGTTCCTCGTCGGAGAGGTGCTCTTGCCTCGCGTGGATGCTTCGCCAGACATGCGGGCTTCCGTCCTCGTAGCTGATGGACAGCGTGCGGACGATTTTCAGATTCCAGTAGCCACGGAGAAAGGGATTGGGTTTCTGGGACATGGGAACTCTCCAGATTGAATAATGGAGCCAATTCCCGCCACCGGGAATTGGACCCGGTGGGTTGAAAATGGAAAATGCGTCAGGCGGCGCTGATCGTTGGCATCTGGGCCAGTCGGTCGGCGACGCGACGGCGCACGTTCAGGCGGAACTGCTCGTCGTTGATGCCTGCGAGCAGGTTGGCGGCCTCCAGAGCGATCAATGCCGAGGCCTCTTCGATGTCGGCGGCCAGGATCGTCTTGCGCAGTTGGTCGCCGAGTTGGAGCGCCTGCGAGGACGTTCTGAAGACCTGCACCTCGCGGCTCAGGTAGCAGCCGTCGCCGCCGAACTCGAACAGCCTCGGCTTGCTGCAATACCAGCAGCCCTCGAACTGGATGGCGCTCAGGTGATGGCCGTCATCGAAGCAGGAGGCGATCAGAAGCAAGGCTTCCAGGTCGGCGCTGTCCTCGAACTTGTGGTGTTCGATCAAGTTCTCCAGCTCCGCGTCCTGCTCGGCACCGAAGTGCGCGGCCAGCCGTTCGAGCAGAGGCGGAATCGCCAGTTCTTCGTCGTCGGGCATGTGGATGCCGAGTTGTGTGGCAAGGCCTTCCAGGCCGTCCAGCACATCCGTCCAGCATGGATCATTGGTCTCGGCGATCTGAGCGAAGTAGGCCTGCCCGTTGCCGGGATGGCCATCGTCCAGCGCGAAGGCGCCGAACAGCGCCTTGATGACGGGGGTAACACGCTCCAGCACGAGAACGCCCGTGCCTTCGTAGTAGTTGTTCGCCATGGTGGCTCCTTTCGAGAAAGCGGAGCCAGCCCATGCGGACGATGGCATCCGCAGGGTGATGAAGAAGAAATTGAGGGACATGGCCTTGTGGGCGCATGTCCCTCTCGGGGGGGACGAAAAGCAGTGGTGCGCCGGCGACCGGCTCACCAGCCGTTGTAGTTCACCAGCAGGTCGGCGATAACCTTGCGGCGTTGCAGATCGAGACCGTCGAAGTCCGACAGTCCGTTGAAGTGGCAGCGCTTGAGCATGGCACCGCCCTCGCGCGCGTTGTAGAAGCTGACCATGGCGGACAGGAACATGCGTTCTCCGCTGCTCAGGACGCCGAGGGCGTCGTTGAGTTGCAGCATGTTGGGACGCAGATCCCACTTGCTCTTGGCCTGGTTCAGACCTTCGCGGGTGCCGTCGCCGAACCATTCGGGGCCAGCGATCTCGACACCGCGCTTCCAGGCCTCGAAAAAGGCTTGGGGCGCGGCCGCGAAATGCTGTTCTTCCCGCATGATCTGATCGACGACTTCCCGTGGTAGAAGCTGGTTCATGACGTGATTGCTCCAGTTGGATCAGGGAATGGCGAGCTGGGACCAGCCGCCTCTTTCGAGGGCACGTTGAGCCGCGGCATAGCTGCGGAAGTACTCGCGGGATTCCCGCGAAACGGGGCCTTCGGTATCGCGCGTGCCGATGTAGTGACCGGCGGCGCTTTGCAGGACTTCGAGCGGCAGGAACTTGCCGCAGTAGGTCAGGGCCAGTTGGCCGAAAGAGGCTTGCTGGGACATGGACGGGCTCCTTGGAAAAGCGGGGCCTCGTCCCTCACGGGATGGCAACTCCCGCACGCGGTTGATAAAAAGCATCAGCGTCACGAGGACGCGCGTCCGCGGAATTGATGCGATGCGGACTGGTGGGCAACGCGGGAGAGACCCGCGGCAGCCTGGAACCCTGGCTGCTGGCATGTGCTGACGAATCAGCGAACATGCGGGCAGCTTCGTGCGCGGGCCGCTCTGCGTCAGTTGGAAAATGGCATCCAGCCCACCCCCGATTGATGCGCGCAGAGAAAAAGAAACCCCGCATCGAGTGCGGGGTTGTCAGGAGAGTGCGTCGGTGCTGTGTCAGTCGGGCTTGTCGCCCAGGACATGCTGCTTCCACAGCTCGAATGCCTGCTCGGGTGCAAGCTCGGCTAGGATGACGATGGGCTGGGCCTGCCGAGCGCGCAGCGAAGCGAAGTACGCCTTGCGGTCGGCAATGGCCTTGAGCTTGATGCCCTTGATGAACAGCAGTTTGCCGTCCTTGATGAACAGCACCTTGTTGCCGATGTCGCGTGTGAACGCGGCTCTTACCTTGCGTTCGGCGTGGAAGGCATCGGCCAGTTCATCGACCAGGAAGTCGAGCGTCATGTCGATGTAGTGAGGGTCTTCCCCCTCCTGGCCGAGGTCGAGCGGCGCAGGCGGCAGGCCCTTGGCGAAGGCTTCGGCCTGCGCCAGCAGCGTCACCTTGCCGCTGAGCGCCCGCAGGAGCGTCGAGCCGCCGTGGCCGTCGTTGCGGGCCTCGGCGATGGGAGTGCCGTCGAACACGACGGTGGCGCTGAAGCACATCGTTTCCTCGCTGGCGAAATCCGCCACCTTGAGGTTCTTCAGCGTGATGCGGTCTTGCTTGGTGATGTTGTCCATGGGAAGTCCTGAAATCGACCGGGTGGCGACATGCCCCCGACGGGACGTGGCGGCCATCCCGTGGGTTGGAAAAAAGAGGCATCGATGCCCCGGTGGGCACAGTTCGCCGGTGAGATGCCGAGGCGAACTGGCGGGTGGCGTGGGCGGAACCCACGGCAGCCTTGACACCCTGGCTGCGGGCTTCTGGCGATACATCGGCAATGCAGGAGGGAGAATGGCGCGGCCCGCAGGCTGCGTCGCCGATCAATCCGAAGCGGTCGAGCCCGTCTTGTGCAGGCACTGCACGAGCCGCTGCCCCAGCCATGCCATGCACGGGACGGCCATGGAGTTGCCGATTGCTTTGTAGCGCGGCGCATCCGCGGCGGGCTTGCCGCGGTAGGGGATCAGCGTGTAGTCGTCGGGCATGCCTTGCAGCCGCTCGCACTCCACGGGCATCAGCCTCCGCACCCGCCAATGCGACCAGTCGCCGGGGCCAGGGTCGTTCCAGTCGTAGCGGAAATGCGCCTCGAAGTCGGGGGCCAGGACATGGGGCTTGTCCGCACCGCCACCGCTGGTGCGCAGTGCGCCCGCTACGCTGCCGCCCAGCTCGGCGGCAAGACCCTGCTCGCGGCCGCGCAGGGACACGCAGGCCACCATAGGCACGCCGTAGCCCGGCTTGCCGTTGGACAGCACGGTGCAAGCGACCTGGCCATGGCCCGACTCGAAGCGCACTTCACCGCGGTTGTTCTGCGCGAACGCGATGGCGGGCACGACCCCGGCATTCGCATGGCTGTTGCGATGGCCGCCAGCGCGCAGCGTCGGCGTCAGGTCGAGCGTGGCATCCGCGCCGCTGCCCTGGGCGGTGAAGGCGATGATCGGAACGCCTTTGCCGGTGCCGTCCTCGCTGCTGCCCTTGCCGTTGTTGGCGGTGTCGAGGGTGTGGGCGATACTGCCGGCGACCGACTGCACCATGAACGTCTCGGTGCGAATGTCGTGCTTGGGGCCTGCGGCCATCAGGCATGCGGCCACATCGACGGGGCCAATGCCGCCGCTGAATCCGAACGTCGTCGTGACCTTGCCGTAGGGCTGCTTCAGTCCTGCGAATCCTGCAAGTCCTGCGCATGCGCCTGCTGCTTCAGCACCCGGTCCAGCATCGTGGGCAGCTTCTTGCCACGGCGCGCGGCCCGCACAAGAATCCCCGAGCAGGCCTGCGCGCTCAAAAAGTACTTCTGCGGGATCGAGGTCATCTCCACCACTTGCCACAAGAAACACGCGCTTGCGGCGTTGGGCGACACCGAAATATTGAGCGTCGAGCACGCGCCACGCGATGCGGCGGCGGGGTCCAGACACACAACCAGCGTGCGCCCACCGATCCCCTGGTGGCTGGAGCGCACGGCTTTCTCCGGCCAGTGCCCCCAGGAAGTGCCCGAAGGCATTGCTGCGGTCGTTGAGGACGCCGGGGACGTTTTCCCAGACGAGCGTGGCCGCCGGGCGGCGGTCTTGTTGGCGGGCTTGGTCGATGGCATTGGCAAGCTCCACATAGGCAAGGGAAAGGGCTCCGCGCGGGTCATCCAGCCCGCGACGGCTACCTGCAACGCTGAACGACTGGCACGGCGTGCCGCCGACCAGGATGTCGGGTGCCGGCACGGTGCCGACGCGCACCTGGCGGGCGATCGCGGTCATGTCGCCCAGGTTGGGCACGCAGGGGTAACGGTGGGCGAGCACGGCGCTCGGGAACGGCTCGATCTCGGCGAACCACGCGGCTTCGAGGCCGAGGGGTTGCCAGGCGAGGCTCACGGCCTCGATGCCGCTGCACACGCTGCCATACAGCAGTGGCGCGGCCTGGGGCGCACCGCGTGGGGTGCGAGGTTGCGGGTTCATGTCGGGTCTCCTGTTCGTGTGGCCCAGGACCGTGTGGCCGGGCCGGGACGTTGATCGGCAGGAGAAAGGCGCCGAAGGCCGTGTGGCCTTCGGCTCGGGAGGACGGAACCACCCGTGGGCTGTTGCAGGCCGGTCGTCGCTGGAACCGTCTGCTGTCAGCAATCGCACCCGGCGCATGTCGTGGTTGGCGCCGGCATCTTCTGGCGCACATCCGCGCACAAAAGGAGCCCAGTTTTTCGCCGTTGGGCACGGCATCGAATACCGCTGACCACGAAGGGTCTCCGGGTGGCTCGCAGGCCGGCAAGCCACCGGGGGACCGTTCGCGGATGCGGAAAATGCAGATCAGCAGAACGCGCCGGGAAACCCCGGACATGGTTCGTGGAGAAGCTACCTTCAGGTCCCGCGGCCGGGGACGGCTGGGCGGGACGCGCACACGGACAAGAGAAGGCGTTGCGCGCTGGGCGTCCCGCAGGGCATGCGGGACATGGGCCACGCCGCCGATGGCGGGCACGGCTCTCGGGGAGCGGGGGTCGGTCAGGAGCCCTTGCGGCCGCTACTGCGCGGGCGCGAGGCACCGCGCTTGGACGTGCCGGAATCGACCGGCAGCGTGCCTTTGCAGTCTGGGTAGCGACTGCACGACCAGAAGGGGCCGGTCTTGCCGGTGCGCTGGCGCGTCGGTGCGCCGCACTGCGGGCAAGCGGGACCCTGGGGAACCTTGATGGACAGCGAGGTGCTGCCGTACTGCGCGAGCAGTTGCGAAATCCAAGCGGCCTGCTTGCCGATGAACACGTCGAGGGTGAGCTGTCCGGCCTCGATCATGTCGAGCGCCTGCTCCCACACGGCGGTGGTTCCGGGGTCGGCAATCGCCGCGGGCACGGCGTCGATCAACGTGAATGCCGCATCCGATGCGCGAATTGAGCGTCCTTTCTTCAAGATGTAGCCGCGGGCGATCAACCCACTGATGATGTTGGCCCGTGTCGCCTCGGTGCCGATGCCGACCGTATCCTTGAGCTTCTGCTTCAGGCGCGGGTCCGTCACCAGCTTGGCGACCCCCTTCATGGACTTGACCAGTTCGCCCTGCGTGTACGGCTTGGGCGGCATCGTCTTGAGCGCCTTGATCTCGGCCTCGGCCATCTGGCATGCCATGCCCTCACGCAGCGGGGGGAGTATTTGGCTGCGCGCCGCGGCTTCCCCGTCCTCGTCCGCCTGCGGCTCGGCCAGCACCAGGCGCCAACCCTGGGCGACCACCTGCTTTCCTGTGGCCACCAGCTTCTGCTGGCCACAGGACAGTTCGGCGACCGTGCGGTCGAACTCGTGGTGAGGGAGGAACTGCGCCAGGTAGTGCGCGCGGATCAGCCGGTACACCGCCAGTTCCTTCTCGCTCATGGCCGATAGGTTCGCGGGTTCCAAGGTGGGAATGATGCCGTGGTGCGCCGTCACTTTGCCGTCGTTCCAGGCGCGCGAGCGCTGGGAGCGATCAAGCTGGCTCATGATCGGGCGCAGCGAGGGGTCGGTCTTGAGCAGGCTGTCCAGAACAGTCGGCACCTCGGCGAACATGCTTTCGGGCAGGTAGCCCGAATCGGAACGCGGGTACGTGGTGGCTTTATGGGTCTCATACAGGGCCTGGGCGATCTCCAGCGTCTCCTGCACATCCAGCCCAAGCTGCTTGGAACAAACCTCCTGAAGCGTTCCCAGGTCGAACAGCAGCGGCGGACCTTCGCGCACGCGCTCGGTCTCGACCGATACCACTTGGGCGCTGCCCGCAGTGCGGATCTGCTGCGCGGCTTGCTGGGCGATGGGCTGCTGCAGGCAGCGGCCGGCGTCGTCGGTGCAGCGATTGGGCGAAACCCACTGCGCGCTGAAACCCTGTCCACCTGCGGACAGGGACACGTCGATGGCCCAGAACGGCACCGACTTGAAGGCCGCGATCTCGCGGTCGCGGTCCACGACGAGCTTCAGGGTTGGCGTCTGGACGCGGCCGACGGACAGCACGCCGTCGTAGCCGGCCTGCCGGCCCAACACGGTGAACAGCCGGCTGAGGTTCATGCCCACGAGCCAGTCGGCGCGCGAGCGCGCCAGCGCCGAGTAGTACATCGGCAGCGTGTCGGAAGACGGCCGCAGCTTGTCGAGCGCGGTGCGGATCGACGCATCGTTGAGCGCCGACAGCCATAGCCGCTCGATGTGGCCGCGGTAGCCGCACAGCTCGATGATCTCGCGGGCGATCAGCTCGCCCTCGCGGTCGGCATCGGTGGCGATGACCAGATGGGTCGCCTTCGCCAGAAGCGCCTTGACGACCTTGAATTGCGTGGCGGTCTTCGGTTTGACCTCGACCCGCCATTGCTGGGGAATGATGGGCAACTGCTCCAGCGACCAGCGCTTGAGCGCCGCGTCATAGACCTCGGGGGCTGCCGCTTCTACAAGATGGCCGATGCACCAGGTGACGGTGACGCCGGAGCCGCTGAGACAGCCTTCACCGCGCTGCGTCGCGCCGAGGATTCGACCAATGTCTTTGCCTTGCGATGGCTTCTCGCACAAGAACAGCCGCATGTCCGTCCATCCGATTTCCGTGGTTCATTGAGTTGCTGGAATCGAGGATGCCGAGCCCCACCAGGGGCAGCAGCAAACAAGCCGCATGCGGTCGCGACCACTTTCACGGGATGGAATGGCTGGGACGGAATTGGCGTGCGGCCGAGGGTGTGCGGGCCGGGAGCCGCGATTTTTTGGAGCGCGCGGACGCCGGTGGACGTTGATGGAGCTATCCCCTGGGGATAGCTCGCGAGGGCGTGGGGCGTCGGACGACTGCCGCCGCCCCATGCTGCATCACCTCCTGCGCTTCGGCTCCTTCGGCGCGGTCGGTTCCTGGGTGGCCTGGGAATTCGGCTGCGTGTCCTGCGCGGTCTCCTGCTGCCTGGGGCTGAGGGTCATGGACTCGATGCGGAACGGCAGGATGCCGACGCTGCGCGCATTGATCTGCCAGGTCTCGCGCGGCTGGTCCTCGTTGTCCGTCCAGGGTTCGCGCTCCATGCGGCCGACGACCAGCACGCGCATGCCTTTCTGGTACAGGTCCTTCCAGTGCGCGGCGTCGCGGTGCCAGATTTCCACCGGCGCCCAGAAGCCGCCGCGATCCTCGAAGTCGCCGCCCTTGGTGGGGACGGGGTTGTCGAAATACACGTTCAGCCGCAGCAAGCGCCGCGGTTCGTCGTTGCCGTTGGGGAACTCCCGGTACTCGGGGGGCGAACCGATGTTGCCCTCGCCAGAAAAATGCGTGCTCATGTTGCAATCTCCGTGGTGGTTGAAATACCCGCACCTGGTCGGTGACGGGCGCGTGCTGGGTTCCCCGGCGCGATCACCGATCGCGCAGTGCGGGTGGGGTGGACTTGAGCCGGCGCAGGTAGGCGTCTTCCGCCGCGGCGGCCTTGCTGGCGCACTCCTGCGCTTGCCGGCCCACGGTGTGCAACAGGCTGATCTGCATGTTCAGCGTGATGCGCTGAAGCTCGATGGCGTGCAGGTCGGCCAGCAGGTTGACCGGCGTACTGGTGCTCGCCATCAGCTCCTGCCACAGGGCCACGCCCATGGCCGACCTGTCGTGCCGGCGCCAGCGAAGGAACGTCGTTCCCGCGCCAGTGGCCTGCTGGGCCAGCTCCACGGGTAGCAGATGGAAGGGATGCCCGGTTGCCTGTTGCAGCACCTGTCGCTGCGCCAAGCCGATCAACTCGTCGCGCATGGCGAAGCACTGGTTGGCCCAGGCCTCCAAGTCCCCTTTACCCTTAAAAGGCCTTAAAAGGCCTTTTTGAGAGCCTGCGTGTTCCAGTCGCATGAAGGCGGTCTGTTGCAGCGGGCGGAAGTAGCGGGTTTCGCGATTCGGGTCGCTCATGCCTGCTCGTCCTCGCCGGCCGTCGCTTCAGAGGCCTCGGTGGCGGCGGCTTCGTCACTGGCGGATGGTGTTGCGGCAGGACCATCACCGCGCTGCTGCAGGCCACGACGCACGATGGGCGGCGCGAACTTCGAGCGGCGCGTGCCTTCCAGCACGTCCTGCGGCAACTCGCCGAACTTCTCCAGCGCCGCCCGCGCTGCGGCATTCTTCGCGGCGAAGTCGTCGCGGGTGCAGCCCGAGTAACGGTACTGCTGGGCCAGGCTGAAAAGACTGCGCAGCGCATGCGCGCCTTCGTTGAGCCAGCGTTCGAGCGTCGAGCGATCGATCAGCGCGGTGTGGTGCGCGAGGATCAGCTTACGGGCGATGTCGTCGTAGTCGGCGAGCAGGTACACGGCGGCAAAGCCGAGCTGCGCATTGACGAACAGCGGCAGCTTGACCGGCTGGACGTTGAGGTTTTCGCCCAGGGTGAGTGCCGGCGGCACGCTCGCCAGGGCCTGGTCCACCTGCTCGCGCAGCGATTGCAGCGTGGTCTTCGTCTGGTCGAGCTTGTCCTCGATGCGAAGCAACCAGATGTCGCTGTACGGGTCGTCCTGCTCCGAGCCGCGCCGCATCTTGTTCATCTGGGCGATGTAGCCGTTCAGGCCGACGATGCCCGGTCGCCCTTCGGCGGCGGCGCGGCCGTGCCAGATGCGAGAGGCGTGGTGCGTGTGCAGCGTCAGCGACATCGCGCTGCGCAAGGAGCCGAGATTCAGTTGCAGAGGTTCGTTGGTCGTTGCCATGGTGTCCGCTCGTTGTTGGAAAAGAGCGGCCAGCTTCGGCAGGAAGCGGAAGGCAGTCAGTCAACAAACCGAAACCCGCCAGTCCCCGGTTCACTGCGCCGCGGGCGCATGCGGCGCGAGCTATCCCCAGGGGATAGTTCCATGGAGCGCCAAGGAACGCTGCATGCCCTGGTCAGCGCGGACAAGGCCGATCCCGCGGCAGGCGATCGAGGGCCTGGCGTGCAGCGGTTCGACGTCGTAGCTGTCAGCAGAACTATCCCCAGGGGATAGTTCTGCTGACAGCCACCGGCATCCACTTCACCGCCTTGCACACCCGATCACTTGCTGGCGAGCAGATTGCGCAGTCGCTCGATGTGCTGCTTGGCGACTTCTGGCGGCACAGGCTTGCCCTGCGGCTGGGATGGTGGCGGTGCTGGTGGTGGCCGCTCATTCGGCGGAGCGTGTGCCGATGGTGCATCCTTCTTGGCCCAGGCGTTGAACTCGCCATGGATGGCCCGCTGGATGATGCCGAACAGATACCCCGCAGGATTGCGGATGCCGTGGCTGCTGCATCGCGTGGCCCATTCGTCCAGCACGGCCTGCCTCAGCGAGGCATCGACCTGCTGCAATGCCACCCTGGCGCCTGTCTGCTGCTCTGCCTTCAGTTCCGTGAAGCGCTTGGGCCATTGCAGATCGCCCAGCGCGCGCGCTTGCGCGGTAGTACGTACTTCATTAATACGACTACTACGTACTGTACGGGCCTGCTTCGGATTCCGAAGAGAGGCGTCTGACGCGGGTTTCGGCCCTGCTTCGGATTCCGAAGTGGGGTCATCGGGATTCCGAAGAAGGCTCGTCGGCCCTTCTTCGGAATCGTGAGGGGCATCCTCATGTGGATAACTTTCGGTCGCCGTGATGCCTTGGCTGGCGAGGCGTTCGGCCAGGACCTGCAGCCGTGACGGCAGCGTGCGGCCGGACAGCAGCGGGTCGTCCGCGATTTCCTTGAGCGTGTTCAGGCCGACCATCTGGACGGCCTTCGCCGAGTGGCCGAGGGACTGGCTGACCAGCGCCAGGTAATCGGCGTCGAGCTGCATCGCTTCAAAGGGCGTCAGCGGCTCGTCGTGCAGGACATAGAGGTTGCCGAGGATGCGGCCGGTCTTGGGGTCGCGGCGGCGCCGCACCAGGCTCAACCATCGGGTGAGGCGCAGCAGCGTCAGCGCTCGCGCCACGGTTTCGTGTGAGGCTTGCCCGGCGCAGGGCATCGACGCCAGCCAGGGTCGAAGCTGTTCATACGTCGGGAACGCCGTCACGCCATCGTCGTTGAGCATCAGACGGAAGACCTGCCAGGCGTTGCGCTCCAACGGCGTCAGGCGACGGTCGAGGAACAGCCGCCGCGGTACGGTCTCGTGCCGGTTGCCGCTGAACAGGAAGGCATCGCCAGACGCCGCGCCCGTGGGCATGGCGACAGGCGTGGGTGTGGGCGGGGGCGCATCGGCGTTGGGCTTGGGCACAAGGTCTTTCAGCGCAGCGTCGAACAGGTCTGCGAGTGCGATGGGGCCACGACGTGGTGCGGTGTCGTCCACGGCCATGGTCAACCCAATCCTTGATCGACCCAGCTCTTGATCGAGGCCCAGACCACCGACAGAGGCAGCGACATGCCTTCGGCCAAGCCCATGGCGGCATCGAGGATGGAAGTCTCGTCTTCGAGATCGACGTTCCTGCTGCTGGTCACGACCTTCCATTGCCGCCACAGCTCCGTGTCCTGCTTCTCGTCCAGCACGGGATGGCGACCCTTGCGCTTGGGCAGGCCGAGGATTTCGCGGCGAAGCGCCACTTCCTGGTGGGTCAGGCCGTAGAAGCGGCTGACCATTTCGGTGCTCGCGCCGAGGCGCAGCATGCGATCGACCGTGGCGATCTCTTTCTCCACATCCTGCGCCTGCCTGAGCAGACGCCGGAGCACTTCGCGGTTGACCGTCACCGAGCACCACGACACGTTGGCGTTGGCCAGCACGCTGATCAGCGCGGGATGCTTGAGGGCATCCAGCTCTTCCTCGCCAAACCCCATCAGCTTGCAGCGGCGCAGTTGCCCATTGCGCAGGTCATAGAGGGCCTGGGCGATGACGGCCTGGTTGAGTGGGTGGGGTGCGGACATGCTGGTCTCCCTCGGTCACGTTCCAGGGTCCGCAGCGCCTGCGTCCTGGTCGAGCAGACGGCGGGCCAGCCGCAGCAACCGGAACAGCTTGACGAGTGCGGTGTCGCTCAGTCGCCGGGTTGAGTCGCCTTGTCCGTGCAGCAGCGCCGACAGGTCGATGACGAATTGCCTGTTATCCAAGCCGACGTCGGCGGGCTGTTGACCGGCCAGGCATGCCAGCAGCGCCAGGACGGCACGGCCCAGCGGCCCCGGGTCCTGGGCGTGGGTACGGCAGGCGAAACCGATGCCGTCTGGACGGTCATCGATGCACTCGTCCAGGCGGGCCTCGCCCGCGATCTCGCGGGCGAACTGCGCGACGTGGATGCGCAGGCGCTCGGGCGTGTCCAAGCTCGCGTCGATATACCAGACATCAGAGATCGGATAGAGCCCGCCGGCCTGCACGGGGATGGACTGCAAGACGTTCGCCGAGAAGTCGGGCGGCAGCGCATCGCCCAACTGGTCGGCGACCATGCGCTGGATGGACTGGAGCCGTTCGGTCGTTGGCGCCGGCGAGACGATGTGCTTCTTAAGCAGGTGGTCATCCGCTGTCGGAGTGGCCGTGCCCGCCTCGCTGGCATCCGCGTCGCTCTCGCGCGTTGAGCTGGAAGACGCAGGGCCTGCAGGCTGCGCTGCCGATGCTGGCCCTGTGGTGGGCGGCGAGGCGTTGGCAGGTGGGCGCGCGATAACCCCAGGCTCCGGCAAGGCGGGCGGTGTCGAGGGTGGCGTCGGATCGCTGACCAGAGCGCGCTGGCGGCTCTCGGATTCCGTCATGTCCAGCGCGAGCACGTCGTAATCGACGCCCAGCAGCTCGGCCATCTGACCGATCAGTTCATCCTGTACGCGCTGCGCGGAGAACTCGTCGGCCTGCACATCAAACTGCGACAAGACTTCCTGGAAGAACTCGTCGAAGTCCTGGACCAGTGTGCGGCCCTTGGCGTAACGCTCCCACGCGAACATGCAGGCCTTGCGCATGACCGACAGGCGTTCGACCTGGTGGCGGCCGAGGCCGCCATAGAGCACGGCGGGGATCGCCGGCAGGAGGTAGCGCACCGCGTCGTTCATGCGGCTGATGTGCGACTGCTGGACCGGGAAGCCATCGGCGGCCAGGCGGCGGGCCAGTTCGGACTGGCTCAGAGCGGCGCCGCTTTCCTGCTCGTAGAACTCGCGCGCCTTCTCGACACCAAGGGCGCGCTCGATGAAGGTGAGGCCGCCGCGCAGTTCGTTTTCGGCCAGGTGGCCGGTCAGCATGACGACTTCGCCGCGGCTGGGCCACGGCCGGAACAGGCACGATATGCGGAAAAACTGCTCGTCCTTGGTCTCCGACCACAGTTCACGCAGGATCGCCAGCCGCGTGTTGCCGCCGTTGCGGATGATGTAGTGGTCCTCGCCAGGCCGTCGGGTGATGGCCGGCGCCGCATCCAAGCCGCGCTCGCGGATGGATGCTTTGATTTCCTCATAGGCCGGATTGCGCTTCTTGCGCGGGTCATGGTCGTAGGGGCGTAACTGGTCCAGGGTTACGACCATGGGTGTGTCGGCGATCGGGTCGCTCAAGGCCGACGCGGACGGGCCGCTGCGCTCGAACCCGGCCGCGAGCAGCTTGCCAGCCATTTGCTGGGAGGTGATCTCAGCCATGGCTGTCTCCCTGCGCTTGGGATCTGGCCTCGCGCTCGGCGCGGCGGATCTGCGCACGGGCGTTGAGGGCGGCCCGGTGGTCGCTGGCCGTCGAACTGGTGTATATCGCGGCGCAGCCTGCCTTGGTGAATTTGAGGTGGCCGCCCGGCGTGCGCTTGACGTGCCAGCCTTCACCGACAGCGAACTCGATCAGGGCGCGCAGCCGTTTGTGGCCTCGGGCCAGTTCATGTGCGTTCGCCATGGGGCCTCCCCGTATCAAGAGGGACTGGCGAACGGCCGGACACCGCGGCAAGTCGGTGTTGCCACTGCGGGAACAGCTCGCCGGCGAGGCCGCGCATAGTGTCGAGCGCGGCGGGAGCGACTCTGCCCGGTGGCTGGCGGTATTCGACCCGATGCACTGGCAGGCCGCGCGTCGCGGCGCGCGGATAGGCTTCGATGGCCGGCACGTCGGTGGTCAGCACGCGGATGCCGGCATGGTCCTGGAACAGGTCGCGCAAGGCCTGCTGGATCAGCCGGGCGTTCGCCGACCAGGGGTGGACGCGGTTGATAAGCAGGTGCAGCGGTGGCGGCTCGATGCCGAGGTGCCGGTATGGTGCGATGTCTTCGAGCAACTGCATGGTGCCGCGCCGCAGCTCGCGCGCCGCGAGGATTTCCGGGGTCACGGGCGACAGCGCAACATCGGAGGCGAGCACCGCCATCTCCAGCAGCACCGAGCGCGCGCCCTGGGTGTCGATCAGCACCAGGTCATAGAGGGGAGCCAGGACCGGCAGCAGGTGCCGCAGCCGCAGGCGCCCATCCGGCGCGTGCAGCAGCAAGGTGTTCAACTCGCCCCGGTGGTCGTTGGAGAGCACCAGGTCCAGGCCCGAAATGATTGTGCGGGACACGAGCTGGCCGAGGTCGCGCTCGTTGAAGGCCAGCAGCTCATAGATGCCGCCAGGCGCACGATGTCCCAGTTCGTAGTAGGACGACAAGGTGGGCTGCACGTCGAGATCGAGCAACAGCACGCGCAGCCCCGCGTCGGCGACGAGCCCGCCCAGGTTCGCGGCCGTGGTGGTCTTGCCGACACCACCTTTCGTTGAAATGATGGATACAACCTGCATGGCGTTCTCCGTGTGAGGATGGAAAGTCCGCGGCAGAACGGGTCAGACCCGGTTGTTGACGCGCTCGGCGATCCACTGATCGATTTCGATGGAATCCCAGCCGACGGCGCGCACACCCAGGCGAAGCGCCTGCGGGAACTGGCGCTTCTTCATCAGGTTGTAGATGTGGGCACGCTTGAAGCCGGACTTCGCTTCAACTTCTTCCAGCCGCAGGATGCGGCGCTCGTTCGGTGGCAGTACAGGTGTTTGCGACATGTTGGTCACTCCTGAACGCTCAGTGGCGTTTGTTGGCGTGACCTCTATTCAATAGACACGGCTGCGGAAAGACATTGCAAATGCAATATCCGCGACTGCACATACAAGCTGGAAAATCTCAGAAGGTGGCGCTATGCAGCCGACGCCTGGCGGTGGCGAACTTGCCGTTCAATGTCCGCTCGGCGATCCCTATGACGCTGTGGTGATGGGCGATCAGTGCGCTGACCACGGCCTCCTGCGTCTTGAAGCTGGAGTACGGCGCGCCCGAGGGCGACTGGCCGAGCATGAGCTCCAGCATGCCTCCGATGATGTTCAGGTAGGTAGCCTCCGCCCGATCGCTGATTGGGCACTGTGCGCAGGCGGGGATCACCGTGGACTGCTTGAGCAGCGCATCGTGTTTTTCCTGCAGCTCGCGAAGTTGGCGTCTGGACTGCTCCAAGGCGGATTTCAGCGCCAACTGTTCGACCAGCATGGCTTGCCCAGTCTCCAGCGAGATCACCGGATGGGCGATGCGTTCGCTGCGCGAGAAGAGAAAGCCCGGCCGGTGCTCGGGATAATGCTGGTGCATCCAGCGCTTCAGATCGACGTGGCGGACTGTGAGATCAGGAGAGTCGATCAATGCGGCCTCAAGTGTCGTGATGCCGTTCTGTCCGAAGGGAAGTTCCCCATTCAGGATTCCATCGTAGATGCGATCGGTGTACAGACGAAGCTCATTCCAACGGGGGCAATCCAAAGAGTTCGGCAGGTTCCTTGGCGACGAGATCGAGGCCAGGATGACATGTTTGAACCGCAGCAGCCCGGCCCACCTAATGGAGGCTTCGATCGGGCGATAGAACACCTTGGATAGAGGTGGTTTGTCGTACATGCTCCCATCTCCTTCTAGGAGAACTGCATAGCGACTCCTTTGGCGCCAACCTCATGGTCGGCCTGTGCAGAAGCGAGATCCGAGGTTCGCTCGTCCATTGGCTCAGTCGCGTTGCTACGATTCGCGTTGCTGATAGCCGGCACGTGTTCGATGTGGAAAAATCGATGTAGCTATTAAGCAAAGCCATCGGGTCGTGGACCCGACAGTGACGCTCACGCTATCAGGGTCGTAAGAAGTTGCGGCCTTTGCAAAACCGTTTGGGTATGACCTGATATGCCAACGGTCTCAAGGGATGCGAAGAGGGGGCAATCCCCATCCAACGTCCAGTCAGACGCAGCGAATCCGCTCCCGTCATTCCTATCCTGGCATCCTGATATACCCATAAAGAATCGCGCGCCGACGCACCATGGCGAGGGTGTGCGTTCCTTTGGCGCTGCCTGCTCCGGTGAGTGCGCCGGTGCGTGTACTTCCACCGTGGCATCCGAACTGCGCCGAGAGCGGCGACATCGGAAGGCTGCTAGCCGGTCGGCATCGCATTCGATGTGGAAGCAGAGAAATGGTGTGGCGAGTTTGAGGCCGTCCGTATGGCGATGTAGCCGAATGGGGCTCCGGTGCGGAGTGCATGTCTCTGGACGTCGTTGGATTTCTTTGGACGAACTTGTTGCCGGGGATGAAAAACAAGGCTACAATTGAGGCCTTCGCTAGCCACCTCAGCGAAGAAAGTGATTGGGAAACAACGACTTAGTGTTCTAGTACACGTCTCGTTTCCCGCTCCAGTTATAGATCTGCAGAGTTCCATGGAAGTCTGTAAGTCGTTGAAAAAAGGGCCCTTGGGGCCCTTTTTTCGTTTCGGCACATTTCACTGAAATCGGGCAGTATCCAGAAAAGATGAGGCCAGATTCGAGGCCAGCATTGGGAATGCCCCAATTCGCATTTCCGGTGGAGCATGGTGAAGCACGAAATCCAGGCGAGCAGCGCCTTGCCCTTGGTTTTCCAACGATCATGCTTTCGAGGCCGTGTTTCAATCAGTGGGTGCCGTCTGTCGCTTGAGTCTCAAGGGGCGTCAGAGCGCGCTGTCACAGATGCTGCGCAAGTTTGCCAAAGATGTTCTTCCTTACTTCGGCGACCGCTGCCTTGTTGTTGTATTCGTTGGCGAGTGAGCAAGCGCTCACCTGCGTCTTCATCCATACACTCACCCTTCATCCATCTTTGACATACCCCAGTTCGGCGCTGATTTTCGCGCTGCATTCCCGAAGCAATGCCACGAACGTCTCCATGGCACCCTCGGGATTCATCACGGCATCCGGGCCTGACAGATTGATTGCTGCTGTGACTTCCCCCCGGTGATCCTTGACAGCCATGGCGATTGCAGTCGAGTAATCCGAGCGATGCACTACCCAGCCCTGCGCTCTATCACCTTTGATCACTTCCTGGAGCTCGAGCTGAGTCCGTGGGGCAGGGCTTGGGTAATCGTCTAGGCGAATGTGTTGGTAAAGCGCGGCAAGTTCTGCCTGGTCCAGGCCGGTGAGTAGCATGCGGCCGATCGCCGTGCAGTGACAGGCGATACGGGTACCCACTGGAATGTTCACGGACAATCGCTGAGCCGCGAACGCTCGGTAGACGTACAGGCTTTCGGTAGTCTCCCGAACGGCCAGATGGCAGGAGAGGGAGGTGCGATCTCGCAATTGATTCAAGTGGGGCATGGCGACATCGACAATGTCGCGGCTGGCGAGGTAACTGAAGCCATCACTGATGACGCGTGCCCCGAGTTCGTACTGAGTGTGGTGTTTGTTCAGATAGCCCATGTCGGTCAACGTGAACACGATTCGATACAGCGCGGAGGTGCTGACACTCAAGCGTTCCGCGATCTCCTGCATGCTCAGGCTACGCGTGCGAGCGTTGAACAAGCCAAGCACGGCAAGTCCTCGGGCCAGGGCCGGTACGCTGTAGTCGGCGTCCTTGATGGGGGCGTCAATCATCGTTCGTCGCTCTTGCCGGGGTCTGGGGAGCTGTCTCATGAGTGCTGGCTACGACCTAGGTGGACAGGATCTGTTTCGGCTCGTAGTCAGCACGGCACGGTCTGAATCATCTAGTACAGCGCGTCGATTTGCAGGGCCTGTCCATCGAACTCGGCCATCGCATCCATCAGTGCGCCCTTGAAATACTCGAGCGAAGCGCGATCGCAGAGGATGTAAAAAATCGGTTGTGACGGTGATCCGATATTGATGACGATCACGCTGATCCTTGCCGCCGATGTCTGTGCCACCGCTCCTTGGGCAAACGCAGCGCTGCGCAGATCGACTCCGCACAGCTTGGACATCACTTGAGCGGTGTGCACGCCGCTCAGCTGCAACCACGCATGGCTGTCCTCGCGAGGCAGAAGGTAGTTGGCCAGGTGATCCAGCTCCCAACGCGCTTCTTCGTCGGCAACGCGCTCCCCCCTGTCGCGAAGGCTGCCCAGGATCAGATACTCCGTCTGCGACAGACGCGCCACATGGCTACCATCCGCCTGGGCAACACTCTGGTTTGGCTTGTCAGGCAGGCTGAAGCCACGCGACTGCAGATATTCTCCACTCTGAGTGCCGCGAAAACCAACCCTTGCAAGCTCCGTCAGATCGACCACCGCACATTGCTGAAGTGGGCTCGGCCCGATTTCATTGAGATTGGACATGTCAGAGCTCCTGGCGCTGGTTGTCTGGATCGAAGAAGGGGAGCTTCACGACGGTTGCCTGAACGACGACACCGCCTTCTACTCGGATCGGAATCTGCTGCCCAGGCGTGCTTTGATCGAAGGCGGCGTAGGCCAGGCCGATGATCTGATCAAGGCTTTGCGAATATTCGCAGGAGGTCACGTTTCCGCTGATATCCGGCCCTTTCAGCACGAGGTGGCCCTCGAGCGGTTGCGGGCTGGTCTTCGGCAGCGTGAAGCCCACCAGCTTGCGTTTCTGTGGCTGCGCTTCGAGGATGTCCACGGAGCGACGACCGACGAAGAACGGCTTGTTGCGGCTGACCGCCCAGCCCATGTCGATTTCGCCAGGGTGGGTCATGCCGTCGGTGTCCTGGCTGATGATCACATGGCCTTTTTCGAGGCGCAGAAGACGCTGGGTCTCGACACCGAACGGGCGAATGTCAAATTCCCTGCCGGCCTCGATCAGTGCATCCCAGAGCTTCAAGGCATGCCGTGCAGGTACGTGGATTTCATAACCCAACTCGCCTACGAAGCCCACGCGCAGGAGTCGTGCCTTGATCCCGGCGACGGTGCCCAGGCGAACGCCCAGGTAGGGGAATCCTTCAGCGGACAGGTCCAGATCCGAGCAGACTTTTTCCAGCACCTTGCGTGAGTCGGGTCCCGCGACGTTGACCGCCGAGAGTGCGGCGGTGACGTTGGCGATGTCGACATTCAGGCGCCATTGCGCGTTCCACTTGAGCATCTGTTGATAGATTCGATCCACGCCGCTGGTGGTGGCCGTGACGTAGAAGTGGTTTTCGGCAAAGCGCGCGCAGACGCCATCGTCGATCACCACGCCCTGTTCGTTGGTCATCAACGCGTAGCGTGAGCGACCCACGGGCTGCTTGAAGAATGCGAAGGTGTACAGGCGGTTGAGCAGTTCGGCAGCGTCAGGGCCACGCACGTCCAGGCCGCCCAGCGTCGAAACGTCGATGATGCCGACCTTGCGGCGCACATGCAGCGCCTCGGCCTGCATGCATTCATCGCGCTCGCTCGGTTTGCCGTAGTAGGCAGGGCGCTGCCAGATACCGGCAGGCATCATTTTTGCCCCTGCCTCCAGGTGACGGCGGTGCATGGGAGTCTGGCGGTAGGGATCGAACGCCCGCCCCGCCACATGGGCCAGCTTCTCGGCCTCGAACGGAGGGCGCGCCGTGGTTACGCCTGTTTCGCTGACGCTGCGTTGAGTGGACGCTGCCACCAGTCGAGCGGTTGGCAGGGCTGAGTGGCGCCCTTGGGACGGCCCCATGCCCACGGTGGAGTAGCGCTTGACCAGTTGCACATCGCGATAACCGATCTTCGTGGCGTTGATGATATCGCGCACCTGCAGATCTTCGTCGAAGTCGACGAAGTCCTTGCCTTTGGGGTGCGGGAAAATCGGCCACGGAAAATTGACCGGTGCTTCCGGGCACAGCGGCAGTGGTTTGACGCTGGTGTCCAGGCCTAGCGACGAAACGATTTCGCTGGCGGTGCGAGTGGCATCGGCCAGCACGTTGTCCAGTGCATGGAAACCGTGGGCGGAACCTGCAACGCTGAGATTGTTCGGCAGGCCGCTCAGGGTGAACTCAGCCAGTCGATCGTCGTAAGACAGCTTGCCTCCGGCTTGGCACAGCAATTGGTAGACCGGCATGTAACCGCCAGACATGCAGAGCAGATCGCACTGTAGATGCACGCTGCTATTGGCCACCTGGCCGTGGCCTGTGATTGTTCGGATATCGACGCCACTGACATGCCGCATGCCTTTTTCATGCAGCGCCTCGAACACGGTGCTGCCGAGGTGGCACGTGATTGCGCGTTGTTCCAGTGCGCTCAGCAATGCGTGATCAGCGGGATGGGGGCGCATGTCCACCAGCGCCGCAACCTGAACACCTTGCTCGTGCAGATCGAGTGCCGTGTAGTAACCGTCGTCGTTGCCCGTGAGCACCACTGCGCGCTTGCCAGGCTTTACGGCGTAGAGTTTCATCAGGCGCTGGGCTGCGCTGCTGAGCATCACCCCGGGCAAGTCGTTGTTGCGGAAAATCACGGGCTGATCGAACGACCCGCTGGCGATCAGGCACTGGGTGGCACGCACCTTGTACATGCGCCTGCCCTGAATCACCGGCAGATAGTTATCGGTGAACCATGCATTGCACGTGGCTTTCTTCAGCACCTGAATGTTGGTATGGCCTTCGACAGCGCTGATCAGCTCGCGGCGCAGGGTTTCGGCGCGAGTGTTTTCGACATCGAAACGCGCATAGGTCAGTGAGCCGCCCAGAATGGGTTGTTGCTCGATCAACAACACGTTCGCGCCTGCATTGGCCGCAATCAGTGCTGCCTGCAGTCCGGCAGGGCCAGCGCCGACGACGGCGAGGTCCGCGAACAGGTAGGCCTTGTCGAAGTACTCGGGCTGGAATTGGAGATCCAGCACGCCGAGGCCGGCCTTCTTTCGAATGATCGGCTCCCAGAGTTTCCATGCACCCTTGGGCTTGTAGAACGAGCGGTAGTAGAAACCCACCGGCATGAACCTGGAGAACTTGCCAAGATACGCGTCCTTGTCGTTGTCCAGAGAACCGTTGAAGTTTTGCCCGGTGACCTGCACACCCTTTTCCAGCGGGTGAGTGTCGGCCAGGACATTGGGCTCGTTCGGCAGCTGCACCAGGGTATTGGCGTCTTGGCCGGCCATGGTCAGTGGGCCGCGCGGGCGGTGGTACTTGAACGAACGCGAGAGCAGAAAGCGCCCATTGGCGAGCAGGGCACTGGCGATGCTGTCCCCTGCGAACCCCTGATACGCCTTGCCATCGAAGCTGAAATGAAGCGGCTGATTGCGGTCGATCAACAAGCCCATGGGAGCGGGTAGGCGGCTCATTGCGCGGTCTCCTTGGCGGGGGTGAATTCAACGCGGGTGCTGAACAGTTCCTTGGGGTCGAAGGTGCGCAGGATCTCGTTGCTCCCCGTGTGGCGCTTCGCCAGGAACCAGTAGCTGGAGGGGGTGTGCATCCACCACTCGCACACCACGCCCAGCGTGTCATCGCTGTTGAACACGTAGTCGGCCCATTCGGCATCGGTGCACGCCTGTGGGTCGGGCATCTGCTTGAGTTCACCGCCATAGGTGAACTCGCTGATGTTGCGCGGCCCGTTGAGTGGGCAGTTCATCACTTTCATGTCTTACTCCTCAGTGGCTGGCCGCTGTCGCGCCCATTTCGTTGACTTGCTGGAAGGTGGAGAAACGCTCGAGGCCGAACGGCTTGATCAAGTCAGGTACCTGGCCTCCACTGGCGACGAGTTCGGCCATGGTCTTGCCGCAAATGGGCGTGGCCTTGAAGCCCCAGGTGCCCCAACCGGCATCCAGGTAATAGTTCTTCACCGGGGACAACCCCATGATCGGGCTGTAGTCCGGGGTCATGTCGGTGATCCCGGCCCATTGGCGCATCAGCTTGGCATTGGCCAGGAACGGGAACATCTCGATCGCGTGTGCCAGCAGGCTTTCTTTCAGATCCAAGGTCGAGCGGGTGTTGAACAGCGGGTAGGGATCCGAACCACCCCCAAACACCACTTCTCCACGGCTGGTCTGTTGCACGTAGCAGTGCAGGGCAGAGGAGCTCACCAACGGGTCGAGGAATGGCTTGAACGGTTGGGTCACCATGGCTTGCAGAGGGAATGTCTGGATCGGCGAGCGGATACCCGCTTTCTTCATCAACTGCGAACTCATGCCTGCCACTGCCTGCACCGCGCAGCCACACCCGATGGTGCCGCGATTGGTTTTAACCGCTTTGATGGCGCCGTTCTCGATCACCAGCGCCTGGACTTCGGTGAGCTGATGGATTTCCACGCCGCGCTTGGCAGCCTGTTTGGCGTAACCCCAGGCCACGGCATCATGACGGGCCGTCGCACCGTCCATGTGCCAGAGACCTGCGATGACCGGGAGGTGCCCTGGATCGAGGTTGAGCGTCGGCACGAGCTCGCGAATCTGCTGACGGTCGAGCATTTCGGTGCGACCGCCGAAGTGCTTGTTGACCTCCGCACGCTGACGGAACGAGCGCACGGTGGCGTCGGTGTGGGCGAGCGTCAGTTGGCCACGATGGGAGTACATGATGTTGAAGTCGAATTCGTTGGACAGCCCTTCGAACATGCGCACTGACTCGGCGTAAAAACGGACGCCCTCACTGGTGAGGTAGTTCGAGCGAATGACCGCTGTGTTGCGCGCCGTGTTGCCGCCGCCCAGATAACCCTTCTCCAGCACCGCGATGTTGGTGATGCCGTGGTACTTGGACAGGTAGTAGGCGGTTGCCAGGCCGTGGCCACCGCCGCCGATGATCACCACGTCATAGGAAGGCTTGAGCGCCTTGGGCGCCGGTAAATCCACTTCGACCGGGTACTCAGAGCTGAGCCCATACTTCAAGAGATTGAAAGGCATGTGGCCTCCGAGAAAACGCGTTGTGCATGGGCCTGCTGAACCGCAGCGGTGACGGTGTTCTTCATCAGAAAGGCAATGGTCATCGGCCCGACACCCCCTGGAACCGGGGTGATGGCTGAGACCTGGGGTAGGGCGCTAGTGAAATCGACATCCCCGACAAGCTTGCTGCGGCCATCCTCTTCAATGCGATTGATGCCGACGTCGATGACCACCGCGCCTGGTTTGAGCCAACTGGCATCGATCATTCGGGGTCGTCCAACGGCGGCCACGACGATGTCTGCCTGCCGGCACAGGGCCTTGGCATCGACGCTGCGTGAATGCAATACGGTGACCGAGCAATGCGCCTGTAGCAGCAGAGCGACCATGGGTTTGCCGACGATATTGGATCGCCCGATGACAACCGCGTGCTTGCCGCTCAGATCGCCGCAAGCCTCTTCGAGCAGATGCATGCAGCCGCTGGGGGTGCAGGGCGTCAACACAGTGCGACCCTGGCTCAAGCCGCCAACGTTTTCACTGTGAAACCCATCGACGTCCTTGCCCGGGGCAATGGCCTGTAACGCACGGGTTTCTTCGATGTGCTCAGGCAACGGAAGCTGCAGCAGAATGCCGTTCACGGTCTGGTCCGCGTTCAGGTCTGCGATCAGCTTGAGCAGTTCCCCCTGGGAGGTTTGCCCACTCAGGCGGTATTCGAGCGATTTGATCCCCGCTTCTTCTGCACGGAGGATCTTGTTGCGCACGTAGACCTGGCTGGCAGGATCTTGCCCGACGAGTATCACCGCGAGCGCGGGGAAGATGCCGTCGGCCTTGAGTCGGTCGACGTCTTCTCGAACCCGCTTCATCACACGTGCAGATGCCGCTTTGCCGTCGATCAGTTTGGACGTATTCATCGGAAGATCACCGTTCTGTCTTCGTTGAGAAATACCCGGTGTTCCAAGTGATATTTGACCGCTTTGGACAGAGCCACGGTTTCAGTGTCGCGTCCGATGGCAACCAGGTCGTCTGGCAGGTACGCGTGATCGACGCGCTGGACTTCCTGCTCGATGATCGGGCCCTCGTCCAGGTCGCTGGTGACGTAGTGAGCCGTCGCGCCAATGAGTTTCACGCCGCGCTCATAGGCTTGGTGATAAGGCTTGGCACCTTTGAAGCCTGGCAGGAACGAGTGATGGATGTTGATCGCACAGCCCGATATCTGCCTGCACAGATCGTCCGAAAGGATCTGCATGTAGCGTGCGAGGACTACGAGGTCGGTCCCGGTCTCGTCCACCACTTTCATCAACTCGGCTTCCTGCTGGGCCTTGGTCTCCCTGGTCACTGGCAAGTAGATGAACCGGATGCCTTCGCGCTCGGCCATGGGGCGTAGATCGAGGTGATTGGACACGATGGCGGTGATCGTCATGTCCATTTCGCCCTTGTGGTAGCGGTAGAGCAGGTCGGTGAGGCAGTGGTCGAATTTGCTGACCATCAGCAGTACACGCATTGGCTGGCGGGTGTCGTACAGCTCCCACTGCATGCCGAACGCCTGTGCGACATCCTCGAAACCGGCTTTGAGCTGAGCGATGTCGCCCTCATGGCCAGCGTTGAAACGGAACACAGCCCGCATGAAAAACTTGCCGCTCAACTCATCGTCGAACTGCGCCATTTCACCGATGTAGCAAGCGTTGCCCGCCAGATACGAGGTCACTGCTGCAACGATGCCGGACGTCGCAGGACAGCTGATCTTGAGAATGAAATGGTTTTTTTCATGTTGCATGGTCAGTCCTCGGATGTGCGCGGCGTGGGTTCCGGCAGATGATTCATCGGTGAAACGCAGATTCGCCCGTGAATAAATATTCTCTTAAAGAATTAAATATTCTGGCCGGGGAATTTATAGGCGAATTCTGCTGGCGCGTCTATACGTCAGGGAAATAATTTTTACTGACAGGAAATGTGAGGAGCGAGGGAGGCGCGAAGGGAAGAGGGAAATCGAGTCCAGGTGCAGCCTGGACTCGTGGCAATCGGCGTGGTCAGGCCTCTGATTGGGCGTAATTCATGATCGACAGGAGGCGGATAGGGACGCTTACCAGCTTTTCCGGGCCGTGTGGAACGTCTGCGTCGAATGTCAGGCTGTCACCTGCTTGCATGTGGTAGAGCTGGTTCCCGTGGCGGTACACCAGTTCACCTTCTAGCAAATGTAGAAATTCAGTGCCGGGGTGAGAGAAGGTCGGAAACTCCTCACTGGCGTCGTCCATGCTCACCATGTAGGCCTCAAAGCTTTTTTTGGGCCCACGCGTATGGTTCAGCAGGTGATAGGTATGGCCTTTCTCTGTACCACGTCGAACTACTTCTAGCCCTTCATCGCGCTTGACCAAGATCGCGCTGCTGCCTGGCTGGTCGTATTGGCTGAACAATTTTGACATCGGCATGCCGAGCACGTCGCAAAGGCGGCTCAGATTCTCAAGGCTGGTCGATACCTGAGCGTTTTCAATCTTGCTGAGCATGCCCTGACTGATGCCGGCTATTCGCGCGACGTCTGCGAGCTTCAGCTCCTGCGCCTGACGCTGACGTTTTATCTGGATTCCCAGGTACTGCTCGAGCTTCAGCTTGGGTTGGCTTTCGTGTGTGTTCATGGCTTGCACTAATTCCGTACAGTAAAATTATTTTCGCACTGAGAATGTGCAAATTTTTTGCGTCTGGTAGGATCGCCAGGTGTTATTCATCACGGGAAAAATATTTTCCCATAAACAAGGCAGAAAGACTCTGCCTCGAAACGACTTTTTCGGCAGCCAGCGCGAGTTGGCAAGCTCGTTGCATTCCTTGAGGGAAATTAAATTTCCTGGTCGTAAAAAATGATCGGGCGATTAATCGACCTCCCACCAACGAATTGCTACAGCCAGGAGTCATGCCCAATGTTGCCACAAGAAACGCAGCGCCTGATCGAGACACACGGGATCAAGTACGTCCTGGCTCAATTAGTGGATATCCATGGCTCGGCCAAAACCAAATCAGTGCCCGTATCGGGCCTGGAGATGGTCGCCGAATCCGGGGCGGGTTTCGCAGGGTTCGCGATCTGCGGTATGGGCATGGAACCGCATGGCCCTGACTTCATGGCCAAGGGTGATCTGGCATCGCTCGTACCCGTTCCATGGCAGCCAGGCTACGGTCGTGTGGTATGTATCGGGCATGTGCAAGACAAGCCTTGGCCGTACGATAGCCGTTACGTCCTGCAGAGGCAGGTCGAGCGGTTGAGTGACCGTGGCTGGACCCTGAATACAGGCCTGGAGCCTGAATTCAGCCTGTTCAAGCGCGACCAGCAGGGCAAGCTGCAGATGGTCGATGCCAGCGATGATCTGGACAAGCCGTGCTACGACTACAAAGGGCTGTCCCGCTCGCGTGAGTTTCTCGAGCGTTTGACCGAGGCATTGCAGCCGGTAGGTTTCGACATTTATCAGATCGACCACGAAGACGCCAACGGCCAGTTCGAGATCAATTACACCTACAGCAACGCCATGGAATCGGCGGATCGATTCACCTTCTTCCGCATGGCGGCCGGTGAAATCGCCAACGACATGGGCATCATCTGCTCGTTCATGCCAAAACCTGATCCCAAGCGTGCGGGCAATGGCATGCACTTCCACTTGTCGATCAGCAGCGCGACCAACAAAAACCTGTTCCACGACGCGAGCGACCCCAGTGGCATGGGGCTGTCGAAAATGGCCTACCACTTCGCAGCAGGCCTCCTGGCACATGGCCCGGCGTTGTGCGCCTTCGCCGCCCCGACAGTGAACTCCTACAAGCGTCTGGTAGTGGGCAACTCTCTGTCGGGCGCGACCTGGGCTCCAGCCTTCATCGCCTTCGGCGCCAATAACCGCTCGGCCATGGTGCGTGTCCCGTACGGCCGCCTGGAGTTCCGCCTGCCGGATGCTGGCTGCAACCCTTACCTGGTGAGCGCGTCGATCATCGCAGCGGGACTGGACGGCATCGACCGCGAGCTGGAAATCGACCAGCTGTGCAACGAAAACCTCTACAAGTTGAGTCTTGAAGAAATCGCCGCGCGCGGCATCAAGACCTTGCCTCAGTCGCTCAAGGAAGCCTGTGATGCCCTTGAGTCCGACCCGCTGTTCGCCGAAGTGCTTGGCCATGAAATCGTGGGTGAGTTCATCAAGCTCAAGCGCATGGAGTGGGTCGAATACAGCCGTCACGTCTCGGACTGGGAAGTGAAGCGCTACACCGAATTCTTCTGATCTCGCCCGTTTGACCAACCCTTTCTGACACCCTGCCGATGGGTAGGGGGTCGTCTGCCCAGGAGTTAACGATATGTGTGGAATTGTGGGGCTATACCTGAAAAATCCGGCGCTGGAGCCCCAGCTCGGCAAACTCTTCGAACCCATGCTGCAGGCCATGACCGATCGCGGCCCAGACAGTGCCGGCTTCGCCATCTACGGTGACGAAGTCGCTGATGGCTGGGTGAAGTTGACTTTGCAAGCAGCCACCGATGACTACGACTTCAACGCCCTGGTCGGCGCGCTGGAGAGCAAGCTCGCGGCGTCTTTGGACTGGTTCCGAAATGCGAGCGCCATCGTGTTGAAGATCAAGGCAGAGGAAGCTGCCGTACGCTGTGCTTTGGCCGAGTTGGCCCCGGACGTGCGCGTCATGAGCGCCGGCAAAAGCATCGAGATCCTCAAGGGCATGGGCTTGCCAAGAGAGATCTCCGAGCGTTTCGGCTTGGGCTCGATGAAAGGTAGCCACATCATCGGCCATACCCGCATGGCGACTGAAAGCGCTGTCACCCTGGAAGGCAGCCACCCATTCTCCACCGGTGCTGATCTGTGCCTGGTCCACAACGGCTCGCTGTCCAATCACTTCCGTCTGCGTCAGGAACTGCGCCGCGAGGGCATCCAGTTCGACACCGAGAATGACACCGAAGTCGCGGCCGGTTACCTGGCCTGGCGTCTACAGCAAGGTGACAGTCTGAAGACCGCCTTGGACAGTTCGCTTCAAGCACTGGACGGCTTTTTCACCTTCGCAATCGGCACCCGCAACGGATTCGCCGTGATCCGCGATCCGATTGCTTGCAAACCGGCGATTCTTGCCGAAACCGACGACTACGTCGCGATGGCATCGGAGTATCAGGCGCTGTCGAGTCTGCCGGGCATCGAGAACGCCAAGGTCTGGGAACCGGTACCGGCCACCATGTACATCTGGGAACGCGAGTCGGCTCAAGGAGCACGCACATGAAAACCTTCGATCTCAGCAACACCACCGTGCGTGACCTCAACCAGGCTCTGCACGATCAAGCCAAGACCCTTGAAGAAAGAGAGTGGGTCGTCACTCACCCTGGCGGCGCGCACAACATCGCCGTCGGCGTCAACGAAGCGGTTTCCGTGGATATCCAGGGGCATGCCGGCTACTACTGCGCCGGTATGAACCAGAAGGCTTCCATCACCGTACACGGGAACGTCGGCGTCGGGTGCGCCGAGAACATGATGTCCGGCTACGTCCGAGTGAAAGGCAGCGCGTCGCAAGCAGCGGGTGCTACGGCCCATGGGGGGCTGCTGGTGATCGAGGGCGATGCAGGCGCTCGTTGCGGGATCTCCATGAAGGGGGTCGATATCGTGGTCGGCGGCAGCATCGGCCACATGAGCTGCTTCATGGGCCAGGCGGGCCGCCTGGTGGTGTGCGGAGACGCTGGTGATGCACTGGGTGACTCCCTGTACGAAACGAAGATCTTCGTCAAAGGCAAGGTCGAGTCGCTGGGTTCAGACTGCATCGAAAAAGAGATGCGCCCGGAGCACATCGAAGAGTTGCAAGCGCTTCTGAACGAAGCCGGCTTCAACGAGAAAGCCAGCGACTTCAAGCGCTATGGCTCGGCTCGCCAGCTGTACAACTTCAAAGTCGACAACGCCTGCGCGTACTGATTCAGGAGCAAGAAAATGAGCGAGAAAACCACGCCAGTCCTGCGCGAGTCGGCCACCTTCGACCGCCTGACCATCCAGGAAATCCAGCGTGCCGCCGAGACCGGCATCTACGACATTCGCGGTGGTGGTACCAAGCGCAAGTTGCCGCACTTCGACGACCTGCTGCTGCTCGGCGCGAGCGTCTCGCGTTACCCGCTGGAAGGCTATCGCGAGAAATGCGGAACCGATGTGATCCTCGGCAACCGCTTCGCCAAGAAGCCGATTCACCTGAAAATTCCGGTGACCATCGCCGGCATGAGCTTCGGGGCGTTGTCGGCCAACGCGAAAGAAGCACTGGGTCGCGGCGCAACCATCGCAGGCACCAGTACCACCACTGGCGATGGGGGTATGACGCCGGAGGAGCGTGGCCAATCCCGCCACCTGGTTTATCAGTATCTGCCTTCGCGTTACGGCATGAACCCTGATGACCTGCGCAAGGCCGACGCCATCGAAATCGTCCTGGGGCAGGGCGCCAAGCCCGGTGGCGGCGGTATGCTGTTGGGCATGAAGGTGACCGAGCGTGTGGCCGGCATGCGTACCTTGCCCATCGGAGTCGACCAGCGGTCGGCATGCCGTCATCCGGACTGGACGGGGCCTGACGACCTGGCGATCAAGATTGCCGAGATTCGTGAGATCACCGACTGGGAAAAACCGATCTACGTGAAAATCGGGGCCAGCCGTCCTTACTACGACGTCAAGCTGGCAGTGAAGGCTGGTGCCGATGTGATCGTGCTCGATGGCATGCAAGGCGGTACCGCCGCGACTCAGGAAGTTTTCATCGAGCACGTCGGTATCCCAATCCTCCCAGCCATTCCACAGGCGGTTCAGGCGCTGCAGGAAATGGGCATGCACCGCCAGGTGCAGCTGATCGTCTCCGGCGGCATCCGTAACGGTGCAGACGTTGCCAAGGCCATGGCACTGGGCGCCGATGCCGTGGCCATCGGTACGGCGGCCTTGGTTGCTCTGGGTGACAACCATCCACGCCTTGATGAAGAACTCAAGAAGATTGGCTCTGCGGCGGGCTTCTACGATGACTGGCAGAACGGTCGCGACCCGGCAGGCATCACCACGCAGGATCCAGAGTTGTCAAAACGTCTGGATCCGATCGAAGGCGGGCGCAGGTTGGCCAACTATCTGCGCGTTCTGGTGCTGGAGGCGCAAACCATGGCCCGGGCCTGCGGCAAATCCCACCTGCACAACCTCGATCCTGAGGATCTGGTGGCCTTGACCGTGGAATCCGCAGCCATGGCTCGCGTGCCGTTGGCTGGGACTTCGTGGATTCCGGGTAGCCAATACTAAACGCCACTCAACGTAGTACGCGCGTAGCCCGTGATGGCGAGTTGTCTTCAACTGAAGCGTTGATCGACACGACACCTTCACGGGCACGCACGCGTCTGCGTCAAAGCATTCATGAGGCTCGAACGGCCCGCGCACCCTGACCTCGCTTTCTGCCAGACACTTTTCCATTCATCGCAGGAGCTTCCACAATGGTTGATCGTCTACCCGCCAAATCACTTCTTGCGTTGCTCGCGCTCAGTGGCTCCATCCCTCTGGCTCAGGCCGCCGAGGCCCCGACATTGAATACCGGCAGCACCGCCTGGATGGTAACGGCAGCCGTTCTGGTGCTATTCATGTGCCTGCCAGGCCTTGCGCTGTTTTACGGCGGTCTGGTGCGAGCCAAGAACATGCTGTCGCTGTTCACCCAATGTTTTGGTATCGCCGCACTGGTGGGGGTGCTGTGGGTGATCTATGGCTACAGCATGGTGGTGGATAACACCAACATGGTAGAGGGCGAGGTCAGCTTCAACAGTTTTGTGGGCGGTCTGAGCCGGGCTTTCCTGGCAGGCATGACGGCTGACAGTCTGGTGGGCGACATTCCGGAAGGCGTGTTCGTCACCTTCCAGATGACCTTTGCCATCATTACGCCGGCGCTCATTGCCGGCGCTTTTGCCGAGCGTATGAAGTTCTCGTCCGCGCTGCTGTTCATGGCGATCTGGTTCACCCTGGTCTACGCGCCGGTGGCTCACATGGTATGGGGCGGACCGGGGGCTTTGATGCACAACTGGGGTGTGCTGGATTTCGCAGGCGGCACTGCAGTTCACATCAATGCCGGTGTCGCTGCGCTCGCAGCCTGCTTGCTCCTTGGCAAGCGCAAGGGGTACGCAAACGCGCCAATGCCTGCACACAACCTCAGCCTCACCATGGTCGGCGCGGCGATGCTCTGGGTCGGCTGGTTCGGATTCAACATTGGGTCCGGTGGAGGCCTCAATGGGCTCTCAGGCATCGTGATGCTCAACACTCAGCTGGGTGCCTGTGCCGGTATTCTGGGCTGGATGTTCACCGAGTGGCTGAGGGTCGGTAAGCCGAGTGCGTTGGGGCTGGCCAGTGGTGCTTTGGCCGGCCTGGTGGGCATCACGCCTGCCTGTGCGTATGTGGGGGTTGGCGGTGCGCTGGCAATCGGTTTGCTGTGTGGCGTGATCTGTTATCTCAGCGTGACCGTGCTCAAGACGCGCCTGGGTTACGACGACAGCCTGGATGTATTCGGCTTGCACGGCATCGGCGGGATGGTTGGCGCCATTTTGACTGGCGTGTTCTGTGTTCCGTCGTTGGGTGGCCTGGTCGAGAACGTCAGCATGGCTGATCAGGTTATCGCTCAGATCAAAGGCGTGGCACTCACCACGGCTTACTGTTTCGTTGCGAGCTGGATCATTCTTGGCGTGTTGAAGGCCGTCGTTGGGTTGAGGGCACATGACTCGGTCGAGGAGATGGGCCTCGACCTGGGTGAGCATAACGAGCGGGCATACAACCATTGAGTGATTGACCGATGTTGCCGCTGCTGAGTCCTCATCGATTTCTCGAACTCACGCGACTGGGCCAGAAGGCTCAGCTGGTCGGTGATGAGGTTTTCGTCGGCAAACGGCGGCAAGATCAAGGCCGGAACCGCCGGCCTTGTCCTGCAAGCTCAAAAGCCGTAGCGCGTCCGATGCCCGGTGATGCACCTGTGATGAGATCGACTTTTGGTTTGGACACAGCGGATTCTCGTTGTGTGGTGAGCTGGGACATGGCGATCAGCCCTGCGCACCCGCCGGCCTGATCCTGAACCAGATGGAGTACATGGCCGGCAGAAATACTAAGGTCACGACGGTGCCCGCGAACGTACCGCCGATCAGGGTGTAGGCCAAGGTGCCCCAGAACACCGAGTGGGTGAGGGGAATGAACGCCAGGATGGCGGCCAGTGCGGTGAGCAGCACAGGCCGTGCGCGTTGCACCGTCGCTTCGACCACCGCCTCGAAGGGCGCCAGGCCTTCGAGCTGGTTGTGTTGAATCTGGCCTATCAGGATCAACGTGTTGCGCATCAGAATCCCGGAAAGCGCGATCAAACCCACCAGCGCGTTGATCCCAAATGGTTGCCCGAACAGCAGCAATACTGGCACGACGCCGATCAACCCCAGCGGCGAGGTCAGGAACACCATCATCATGGCTGAGATCGAGCGTACCTGGAGGATGATGATCAGCAGCGTAAAGGCGATCATGATCGGCAGCAGCGGAACGATCGCCTGGCTGGCCTTGCCCGATTCCTCGGTGGAACCAGCCATTTCGATCCTGTAGCCGCTTGGCAGCGAAGTGACGATCGGTTGCAGGTCTTTCCAGAGGGCAGCGGATACATCCGGTGGCTGCAGGCCTTCGGCGATATCGCCGCGCACCGTCATGGTGGGTGTGCGGTCGCGGCGGCGCAGGATGGGGTCTTCCATGCGGATGCTCACCTCGCCGATTTGTGAAACCGGAACCCGCTGGCCACTCGCACCTATCAGGGTGAAGTTTTCGATCTGGGCAGGATCCAGCCTGACCTGTCCGGCGGCGCGGCCCACCACTTGCACCAGGCGGATGTCTTCCCTGACCGAGGTGATCGGCACGCCGGTCAGTAGAAATTGCAACTGCTGCGCTACCGATGACGAGGTCAGGCCAAGCGACTGCAAGCGGTCCTGTTGCAGGGCGAAATGCAGGGTCGGCACCCGAGGCCCCCAGTCGGTGTTGACGGTCTTCATCATCGGGCTGGCCTGCAGCACGCCCTGGACCTGTGCTGCAATCTGGCGCAGTTGCGCGGTATCCGGACCCATCACCCGAAACGCGACGGGGTAGGGGGAGTAAGGGCCGAACACCAGTTGCGCGACCCGCACCTGAGCTTCAGGCGCCAGACCTTCGGAGGCTGCCACGCGCAGGCGGTGCTTGAGGCGTTCGCGAGCCTCCTGATCTTCGGTCAGTACGACGATCTTGGCGAAAGACGGGTCGGGCAATTCCGGGGCCATGGCCAGGAAGAAGCGCGGTGGGCCCTGGCCGATGTAACTGGTGACGATCTTGGCTTCCTCCTGCTTGCGCAGCCAGGCCTCGACCTTGATCGCGGTGGCCTGGGTCTGTTCGATGGACGTACCGTAGGGCATCTGCAACTCCACCAGCACTTCGGGGCGGTCGGAGGTCGGGAAGAATTGTTTCTTCACCAGCCCCATCCCCAGCACAGCGATCACCAATGCGCACAGCACAGCGCCTGCCACTAGCCACTTGCGGGCGATCACCCAGCCCAGCACCGCGCGGAACCGATTGTAGTGGCGAGTGTTGTAGATAGCCGCGTGGCCGCCCTCGACCGTGTCGATCCGCGGCAGCAACTTCACCCCCAGGTAAGGCGTGAATGCGACAGCCACCACCCAGGATGCGATCAGGGCGATGCCAACGATCCAGAACATGTTGCTGGTATATTCGCCCGCGGTGGACTGGGCGAAACCGTTGGGCATGAAGCCGATGGCGGTGACCAGCGTACCCGCCAGCATCGGCGCCGCGGTATGGCTCCAGGCATAGGCCGAGGCCTGGATGCGATCGTAGCCTTCCTCCATTTTCACCACCATCATCTCGATGGCGATGATTGCATCGTCCACCAGCAGGCCCAATGCCAGGATCAGCGAACCGAGGGTGATACGGTCGAAGTTCTTGCCGGTGGCGGCCATCACCACGAACACGATCGCCAGGGTCAATGGCACTGCGGCTGCCACCACGATGCCCACCCGCCAGCCCATGCTGACGAAGCAGACCAGCATCACCACCAGCAAGGCCACGAAGAACTTGACCATGAACTCGTCGACCGACGAGGTGATGTTCACTGCCTGGTCGGTCACCTTGCTCAGGGTCATGCCCAAGGGCATGCCCGCGTTCATCCGGGCGGTTTCCAGCTCCAGGGCTTTGCCAAGCTCAAGGCCGTTCCACCCTTCACGCATGACCACGCCCAACAGCAGCGCCGGTTCGCCATCATTGCGTACCAGGAAGGTCGCGGGGTCTTCATAGCCGCGCTCGACGCTGGCCACGTCTTCGAGCTTGAGCGTACGGCCCTGGGTCACCACGGGCGTTTCGCGAATTTTGGTCAGTTGATCGAAGGCCCCGTCGACCCGCACCACCACTTGCGGGCCGCTCGTCTCTACGGAACCTGCCGGCGACAGCGCATTCTGGCTGTCCAGAGCCGCAAAAATGTCCTGGGGGGTGACGCCGAGCGTGGCCAGGCGGTCATGGGAAAACGACACGAAGATTCGCTCGGCCTGCTCGCCGATGATGTTGACTTTCTTCACGCCGGGCACATGCAGCAGTTGCTGACGCAGGGCCTCGGCATCGCGCACCAGTTCCCGCTGGGGTTCGCCTTTGGCTTTGAGGGCATACACGGCAAAGGTGACGTCCGAAAACTCGTCGTTGAGCATCGGACCCACCACACCGGCAGGCATGAGCCTGGCTTGATCACCCGCCTTCTTGCGAGCCTGGTAGAACTCCTCCTGCACCGCAGACGGCGGGGTCTTGTCCAGAAGTGAAACCAGGGTGAAGGCCAGGCCAGGTCGGGTGTAGGTTTCGCTACGGTCGTACCAGCGCAGTTCCTGCATGCGCTTTTCCAGAGGCTCGGCAACCAGGTCCTGCATCTGTTGCGCGGTGGCGCCGGGCCAGGCGGTGATGATGGTCATCTGCTTGACGGTGAAGGGCGGGTCTTCGGCGCGCCCCAGCTTGAAGAAGGCGAGCGTGCCGGCGAAGGCGATCAGCACGATGAAAAACAGGGTGATGGAGCGCTCACGAACGGCCAGCGCAGACAAGTTGAAACGCGGCTGGCTCATCGCGGCTGCTCCGTACCCAGGCCGGTCTGAGCGGCTTGCATGACCTCGGCACCCTCATGCAGCAGGTGCGCACCCAGCGCCACCACCCGATCGCCAGGCTCGAGCTCACCCCTCACCACCGCGCTTTCATCGCTGACACTCAGTACCTCGACAGCGCGCCTGGTCACCTTGGCGGGCTGGCCGGTGATCATCCAGATGCCTGCGCCGCCACCCTGGTCGAAGAGTGCGCCGACGGGCACTTGCCTGGCCTGGGAAGCGTTCGTTGACCTGGCGATATCGAGCGTGACGGTCGCGCCCAATGGAGCGCTCGCCAAAGGCCCAGTGAGCACGTATCGGGCCTCGAAAGTGCGCGTGGCGGCGTCAGCGGCATCAGACAGCAGGCGCAGTCTGGCAGGCATCGCCTGCGCAGGCTTGCCGAACAGCGTCGCCAGGGCGCTCGATCCAGGCTCGGGCCGCAGGGTTTCGGGCAGATGCACGAGCGCTTCACGCTGGCCGGCCCTGGCCACCCTCACCACGACCTGGCCCGCGCTGACGACTTGTCCAGGTTCGGCGAAGGTCTCCATCACCACACCGTCGGCATCGGCCAGCAGTACCGCGTATCCGGTGGCGTTTGTGGCAACGTCGGCCTGTGCCTGGGCGGCACTGAGCTCGGCTTTCGCCGAGTCGGCTGCCGCCTTGAGCTGGTCGTAGGCCGAAGCCGACACCGCCCCCTCGGCCACCAGCCTGCGATAACGCGCTTCGTCGTCAGCGGTCTGCCTGGCCTTCGCCCGCGCCGCCGCCACCGCTTCATGTTGCGCGCGCGCCTGCAAGTTCAAGTCCACCGGGTCCAGGCGCATCAGCGGCTGCCCTCGCGTGACGGTTTCGCCGGTGTCGACCAGACGTTGGAGGATCTTGCCGGATACGCGAAAGCCGAGGTCGCTCTGGGTGCGAGCGACCACTACCCCGGTGAAGGTGCGTGCAGGGTCTCTGGCGTCCTGCACCACCGCAGCTCTGACCACCGGCGGCTTGTCGCGCGGATCCTTGTCGGGGGCTGAGTCGCCGCAGGCGGCGAGGGTAAAGGGCAGGAGGCAGCCAACTAGGGCGGCGGGACGCAGGCGCATGGGATCCCTTTCTCAAAAGGCGATGTAAGAATCCAATTTTTATACTTGTGACCAATACTGTCAATGGTCACATAATCGTTGGGTCAGGTGGTCTCAGGGTGAGAGGCTTCTCAGGACCAGGGCCGGCAGTTGAATGATCGCGTCCGCGAGGGTGTCCAGATTGTGTTGCAGTAACGCGGCATTCACGTAAGGCCGGATGATCAGAAAGATGCCCAGGGTCGACTCGTCCAGCGGGGTCTTGCGCTCGAATTCGCCCAGATCGCGTCCCTGTACGAGGATCTGCCGAATGGTCTGCTGGACAGTGGCTTCATGGGCCATCACCGACGACCACTGATCGCGCGAGGCGACGGCAGCGATGTCGTAGAGCTTGCGGTCATGGAAGAACAGATCGGCGCCACCCTCGGCAATGGCGCGGAACAGACGCCTCAGCTGCTCGGACGGGGTGGTCGCGTCGCTGATCACGTCCTCGACGCGCTGGCGGATCAGCGCCAGCCGGCTGGAGCAGATGACCTCGCCGATGGCTTGCTTGGATTCAAAGAACTTGTAGATGTAGGCCTTTGAAAAGCCGATCGCCCTGGCCAGGTCCGAGACCGTGGTCTTGTCGTAGCCATAATGGGCGAAGTGCACCATGGCCGCCTGGATGATCTGATCCCTCACGTCGTGGTCGACAGGCCCCCGGGCCGGCGAGGGTGGAGAAGATGTGGTCATTCTGGAAGCATCCTAGAACTGATTGAAAGGGTGTGACCAATATAGGTTATGGTCACTATCTTTCGTGGTCTACGGGAAACGTCATGCTGGCCTATCGAGCGCTCATGCTTGTACTGAGTGCCAGTTTTGCAGCGGGTTGTTGGTGCGGATTATAAACGGCCAGCTGTCGCTTGAGTGCTCGGCACTCATCCGTCGTGGCCTCCAAGAAGGGTGCCACGAGCCTGATCAATGCCTTGTACGCCGATCCGTCATCACTCCGGGCGTCAGCCGTGCAACAGCCCAATCACCAGCAGCGCGTTGAACAGCAGCGACACCAGCGCAATAGCGCGCCAGGCCTTCACCGGTTCGCGTTCCAGCAGGGGCCGCGGGCGTGGGGGCGGCTGCTGTTCGCCGCGCTCCAGGGCCAGTTGCCACTCTTCGGCGGTCTCGAAGCGTTCGCTCGGATCGGTGGCCAGGGCCTTGTCGAGGGTGTGCACCAGCCACTCGGGCAGGTCCGGGCGGTAGCGGCTGGCCGGCACCGGGGTGCCGAAGCGGGGGCGCTGGAACGCTTCGATGGCGCCGTGGGGGTAGTGGCCCGTCAACAGGAAATACAGGGTCACGCCAGCGCTGTACAGGTCCTGGGCCGCGCTAGGCGCGGCGCCGGCATAGGCCTCCGGGGCGATGTAGTTGGGCGTGCCCGATAGCACGGCGGGGTCGTGGGTGGACAGCCCCGGGCAATAGGCCAGGCCGAAATCCAGCAGCCGCAGGTCACCGTCGTCACCGAGCAGCAGATTATCCGGCGTGACGTCGCGGTGCAGGATGTTGCGCCGGTGCAGCATGCCGAGTGCGCGTAGCAGCGCCGTGGCGATGTCCAGTGCCTGGTTGAGGGTCAGCGGGCCGTGCTGGCGATGTCGCTGGGCGAGGGTCAGACCGGGGTGCTCGCGCATCAGGTAATAGAGGTGCTGGCGGTCGCTGGCAGGGTGGACTTCGGGGAAACAGCGCCCGGCCACCCGGCGCAGGAACCATTCTTCCTGAAGCAGACGCTGGCCTGCTTCATCGTCTCCCTCGCATCGGGTCGGCAGGGTCTTGAGCAGCCAGCTGTTTTGCAGGGCATCGCGCACGCGGTACAGCAAGGACTGGCGGGTCTCGCTGAGCAGGGTCTCGACTTGCCAGCCCTCGAAGCACTGGCCTGGCTTGAGGCGCGCTGGCAGCGGCCAGTGTTCGACCTGCCCGAGGGCGTCGGTGAGGCTGGTCCGGCCGACGTCATCGACCTGCACCAGGACGGCGCTGGCGTTATCCTGGCTGCCGGCCAGGTGCGCGGCGTGGACCAGGGCGTCGACGGCTTTCTGCAAGTCCGGCTCGTCGCGTAGCACGCCGGCGATCGTCGCGTCACCGAGGGTTGCCCAGACGCCATCGCTGACCAGCACAAAGCAGGCTCCGATACGCAGGTCGCCGTCGCGGTAGTCCACCACCACGTGCTGCTCCAGGCCCAGCGCACGCTTGAGCACGTGTTGCAGGCCTGGCTGAGACCACACGTGGTCTTCGCTGAGGCGCTGCAGTTGCCCGTCGTACCATTGGTAGACCCGGCAGTCGCCGATGTGCGCCAAGGTGAAGCGCTGGCCGCGCAGCACCAGCGCACTGAGGGTGGTAAGCAGCGGCTGACCGCCGCCATTGGCGTGGAGCCAGCGGTTCTGGGCCAGCAACAGACGGTCCAGCGCTTGCGCCACACTCCAGGTCTGCGGGGTGGCGTAGTAGTCGTGGGCCAGGGCCTGGACGGTCGAGCGTGCCGCCAGGCCACCGTCGGCGCAGTGGCTGACACCATCGGCCAGGGCGAACAGGTAGCCCTTGCTGGTGGCCAGTGCCGAGGTCGGGCTGACCATGCGCGTGGCGTCCTGGTTCTCGGCACGAGGACCACACGCGCTGCTTTGGGCGTAACGTAGTTGCAACGCCATGATCGCGGCTCAGACCCGTGCCGCCGTAAAGGCTGCCGAGCCCCAGGTGGTTCGCCAGCGACGCTTGACGCCATGCAGGCCGAACCACGCCACCAGGCCGAGGCTGGCGAACAGCCAAAGGCCTAGCTGATAGTCGCCTGTCTGCTGCTTGATGGCGCCAAGACCCGCGGCGAGGAGGAAGCCGCCGATGCCGCCGGCCATGCCGATCAATCCGGTCATCACCCCGATTTCCTTGCTGAAGCGCTGCGGCACCAACTGGAACACCGCGCCGTTTCCCGCGCCCAGGCCGAGCATGGCGCTGACGAACAGCGCCAGGGCGGCCACCGAGCTGGACAGGTTCATGCCCACCGCCGCGATGCACACGGCGGCCACGGCGTACATGCCCAGCAGGGTGCGAATGCCGCCGAAGCGGTCGGCGAGCGCACCGCCCAGCGGCCGCATCAGGCTGCCGCCGAAGACACAGGCAGCCGTGTAGTACCCGGCGGTCACCGGGCTCAGGCCATACTGGTCGTGGAAATAGCCGGGCAAGGCGCTGGCCAGGCCGATGAAGCCGCCGAAGGTGACGCTGTAGAACAGCATGAACCACCAGCTGTCGCGGTCGGTAAGGGCCCTGAGGTAGTCGGTGGTGGACTTGGGCTTGCTGCGGTTCGGCGCGTTCTTCGCCAGCAGGCTGAACAGGATCAGGGTCAGGACCAGCGGGATCAGCGCGAGGCCGAATACGTTGGTCCAGCCGAACGCCGCCGCCAGCACCGGTGCGGCGAGCGCCGCCAGCACCGTGCCGGAGTTGCCGGCACCGGCGATGCCCATGGCCTTGCCCTGGTGCTCGGCCGGATACCACTGCGAAGCCAGTGGCAGGGCGACGGCGAACGAGGCGCCGGCCATGCCCAGGCATACGCCCAGCAGCAGCGCTTGTGCGTAGCTGTGGATACCGAGCTGCCAGGCGGCCAGCAGCGAAACGATGACGATGACCTGGCCGATGATGCCTGCCGTCCTGGGCGACAGCTGGTCGGCCAGCATGCCCATGACGAAGCGCAGAATCGCGCCCGCGAGAATCGGCGTGGCGACCATGAAACCGCGCTGCTGGGTGGTCAGCTGCAAGTCGGTGGCGATCTGCACGGCCATCGGGCCGAGTAGGTACCAGACCATGAAGCTGAGGTCGAAGTACAGGAACGCGGCGAATAATGTGGGGGTGTGTCCGGCTTTCCAGAAGCTGTTGTTCATTCCAGCACCTCATCTGCAAAAAGAGTCAACGAAGGTCAAGTGCTTGCAGGTGGGCGACCTGTCACGGTTGCTCCACCGCCCCGTTTCGCAAGGCCAGAAACGCAAAAGACGTCGCAATCCCGATTCGCTTGCGCGATGGGAGGTGCGACGTCTTTGTCGGGGTGGGGCAGCCGCCGTTGGCTACCTGTGCACTGGCTACAGCAGGTTGTATGCCAAGAGGGCAAGAGGGCGGCCGCACCCGCTCTGGCGGGGCTTGGAGCGGGCCGCAGCAAAGGGCGGTAGGGCAGAAATGCCTCGATTGGTGCGCCCGCCGCCGCATTCTGGTGCGCGGCCTGCAACCGAGGTCGCCACCGGGCGTGGCGTGCGCGGTGGTCGACGGCGCGATGTGCGTGGAAGTCGTGACATGCGAGCGCCAGTGAAGCAGCGCGTGGAATCGATCGGCAGCGACACCGCTCCAGCACCCGGTGCAGCCGACCGACGCCTGGCTCAGTCCAGCAGCTCGCTCATGGCGATGATCTGTTCGGCCACCTGGATCAGCTTCTGCTGCCGGCTCATGGCCTGGCGACGCATGAGGGTGTAGGCCTCCTCTTCGCCGCACGCTTTCATCTTCATCAACAGGCCCTTGGCCAATTCCACGCGTTTGCGCTCGGCCAGTTGCTGGTCGCGGGCCTGGAGCTGCGCGCGCAGCACCTGGTCGCTCTCGAAGCGCGCCATGGCCACGTCCATGATCGGCTGCAGGCGCTGGGCCTGGATGCCTTCGACGATGTAGGCGCTGACACCGGCCTGGATCGCCTGGCGCATCACGCCAGGGTCATGCTCGTCGGTGAACATGACGATGGGCCTGGGCTGGTCGCGGGTCATCATGACCACCTGTTCCATGACGTCGCGGCCAGGGGACTCGGTGTCGATCAGCACCACATCCGGGCGCACCGCCTCCAGCCGTGCCGGCAGGTCGATGGTCAGGCCGGACTCGTCGATCACCTCGAAGCCGGCCTCGCTGAGGGCCGAGCGCAGGCGACCGACTTTTCGCGAAGTGTCGTTGATCAGCAGGATGCGCAGCATATCGTCAACCTCCGGTCACGGGTCATGGCGGGCGTGAAGCGCGAAGCTGCGGGCGTAGCCGGCGGGGTCGCTGCCGTCCCAGACACTGCCGTCGAGCAGCTGCGAGCGACGCATCGGCCCAGGGGCGTGCGGCATTCGCAGACCGCTCGCTGCCTGGCGATACAGCTCCAGCTGCTGCACCTGGCTGGCCGCGGCCAGGTAATCCGGGTCGTCACGCAGCAGCCCCCAGCGGCGGAACTGGGTCATGAACCACATGCCGTCGCACAGGTAGGGGAAGTTGGCGCGGCCGTGGTTGTGGAAGCTCAGTGCATGAGGGTCTTGCCACTGTCTGCCGAGCCCATCGTCGTAATGCCCCATGAAGCGCGGCTCGATACTGGCCAGTGGCAGGTCGAGGTACGCCTGGCCGCTCATCAGCTGTGCGGTGCTGCGCCGATTCTGCGGGCTGGCCTCGATGAAGCGGCTGGCCTCCAGGACGGCCATGACCAGTGCACGGGCAGCGTTGGGGTATCGCTCGACGAAGCTGCGCGTGCAGGCCAGGACTTTGTCCGGGTGATCGGGCCAGATGGCCTGGCTGGTGACCACCGTACAGCCCTGCCCGAGGGCCACCGCGTGGGCCGACCATGGCTCGCCCACGCAGAAGCCGTCGATGCGCTCGGCCTGCAGGTGCGCGAGCATCTGCGGCGGCGGCACGACCATGCTGTTCACGTCCCGCAGCGGGTGGATGCCCTGGCTGGCCAGCCAGTAATACAGCCACAGTGCGTGGCTGCCAGTGGGGAAGGTGTGGGCGAAATTGAGCGGCCTGCCGGGCTGACCGGCGCGCTGCCTGAGGGCGTCGGGGGAGGTGACACCGGCGCTTCGCAACGCTTGCGAGAGGTTGATGCTCTGGCCGTTCTGGTTCAGCCCCATCAGCACGGCCATGTCGCTGGCCGGCGCACCGCTGATGCCGAGTTGAATCGCATAGACCATGCCGTACAGGGCATGCGCCGCGTCCAGTTCACCGTTGAGCAGCTTGTCGTTGAGTCCCGCCCAGGACGTCTGTCGATGCAGGTCGAGGGTGAGGCCGTAGGGCTGAGCGAAGCCCTGGGTCGCCGCGACCACCACAGAGGCAGCGTCGCTGAGGGGCATGAAGCCGATGTTCAGCACGGTCTTTTCAGGGGCGTCGCTGCCGGCCACCCAGGCCAGTGCAGGCGGGAGTGGCGGATCTTCGCTGTCGTCGCTCATGAGGTATTTCCTGAATGCTCTTGTTGGAGGGCACGCGCCGGGCGAGCCCTCGTTCAATAGACGTCCCGCAGGTAGCGACGGGCCTTGCTCAGCTCGCTGACGTACAGCGTTGCCGCCGCGCCGCTCATCTTGCCGTGGCGTTGCACGATGTCCTTGAGCGCGGCGTCCACGTCCTTGGCCATGCGTGCGGCGTCGCCGCAGACGCACACCCAGGCGCCTTGCTCCAGCCAGTGCCACAGTTCGGCACCGGCCTCGCGCATGCGCTGCTGCACGTAGATCTTCTCGTCCTGATCGCGCGAAAAGGCGGTGTCCAGCCGTTGCAGGACGCCCTTGCGCTGCCAGTCGCGCAGCTCGTCGCGGTAGTAATAGTCGGTACGAGCACGCTGCTCACCGAAGAACAGCCAGTTACGACGGCTGCCCTGGGCTTCGCGCTCCTGCAGGAACGCGCGAAACGGTGCAATACCGGTGCCAGGCCCGATCATGATCAGCGGCGTCTCGGGATCTTTCGGTGGTCGGAAGTGCGCAGAGGGTTGCAGGAACAGACGCACCCCCTGTGCTTCGGCGCGGTCGGCCAGGAAGGTGGAACACACGCCGCCGCGCTCCACGCCCTGATGGGTGTAGCGTACGGTGGCGACGGTCAGGTGCACTTCGTCGGGGGTCAGCGCGGGGCTCGAGCTGATCGAGTACAGCCGCGGCTGCAGCGGCTTGAGCAGTTGTACCCACTGCTGCGCGTCCAGCACGACCGGGAACTCGCGCAGCAGCACCGGTAGCTGTCGGCCCCAGAGCCAGTCCTGCAAGGGGCCGTGCTGGTCTTCTTCGAGCAGTGCGCGCAAGTGGGCGCTGGCGTTGAGCTCGGCGACGCGGCGCAATAGGTTCGGGTTTATGCGGGCGATTTCCAGGTGCTCGCTCAGCGCGCGGCGCAGCGTCATCAGGGGCTGGTTGTCCAGTGCGACTTCGCTGTCACCGCTCACACCCATTGCAGCCAGCACCTCGTCCACCAGCCTTGGTGCATTGACCGGCCAGACGCCCAGCGCGTCGCCGGCTTGATAAGGGAAGGTGTGACCCGCGAGGTCGAATGCCAGATGGCGGGTCTCCTTCTCGGCGCCATGGCCGTTGAGCAGACGATTGCTCAGCAGTGTGGTTCGCAGGGGCTGGGCACGCGTGTAAGGGTTGCGCTCCGGGGTGAGGGCGCTGCGGTGGGTCGAGGCAGGCAAGGGCAGGGCAGGAGCGCCGCTGGCGTTCCCGTTGGCCTTTGCAGAGTCATCAGCATTGATAGAGGTGCCGAGCCTGGCGCACAGCTCGACCAGCCAGCGTTCGGCGGGCGCCTGATAGTCCGGCTCGCAGTCCAGGCGCGGCTGAATGCGTTCGGCGCCCAAGGCCGCCAGACGCTCATCGAGCCTGCGCCCGAAACCACAGAACTGCCGATAGCTGGAATCACCCAGGGCCAGAACGCTGAAACGGCTGTCGGTCAGCGCCTGCGGCTCGGCCTGGGACAGCGTCTGCCAGAAATCCACGGCATTGTCCGGTGGGTCGCCGTCACCGAAGGTGCTGGCCACCAGCAGCACGCCAGCGGCGCTGCGCAGTTGCGGCAACTCGACCTCGTTCATGGGCTGCACGCGCGCACGGTGCCCTGCACCGGCCAATCGCTGGGCGCAGAGCCCTGCAAGGGTCTCCCCATTGCCGGTCTGCGACCCCCACAGCACCAGCCATTCGGCGCTGGGTGTCGGGGCCGTGGCTGGCAGGGGGGTATCGCCCGTGCGGGAGAACAGGCCTGCCAACATGCCGTCGATCAATACGCGCCGTCGTGGATCGACCGGCGCCTGTTCGGGCAGGACCGGCACCCCTGACTGGCGTGCTTGCGTGCTGCGCAGCCCGAGCAGAAAACCACGCATGTACAGCTGCTCCTGGGGCTGCAGCTCGAACGCGGGGGCCGGCTGCAAGTCCAGCAGCCGCTCGAGCGTCTCGACCTGCTCCCGGGCGAAAGCGTTGAGCGCGTGTTCGGCCTCGGGCGGCTCGGCGTGCCCGGCGAGGGAGGTTTCTGGCTGCTCGCTATCGGCTGCCGGCTCCAGCGCCACGGCGCAGTACTTGAACCCAGGCTGCAATGAAATCGGGTCGACGGCATCGTGGGTCACGGCGTTGATGGCCAGTGCTTCGCCGAACACGTCATTCCAGTGAAAGGGTGCAAAGCAGTCGCCTGGCCGAACGCGGTCGCTGATCACCGCGGGCAGCACCGCCAGGCCACGGCGCGAACGAACCTGAACCCCTCTGCCGGCGCGCAGGCCCAGCCGTTCGGCATCCTTGGGGTGGACCTCGACGAAGGGGCCGGGGTTGAGTTTATTCAGCGTGGGCACTTTGCCGGTCTTGGTCAGGGTGTGCCACTGGTGCTGCACGCGGCCGGTGTTGAGGACCAGCGGGAACGCATCGTCCGGCAGCTCGGCGGGCGGCAGGTGAGGGCGGGCGAAGAATTGCGCCTTGCCACTTGCCGTCGGGAAGGTGATCTGCCGCTCGCCCGCTACCGCCGCTTTGCAGTAGCGGATCGGGTTGCGCGCCGGCGCTTGCGGGGTTGCGCAGGGCCATTGCACGGGCTGATCGCGCAGCCGCTCATGGCTGACGCCGCGCAGGTCGTAGCCGGTGGCCGGGTTGGCCGCGCGCTTGATTTCCTCGAATACCTCGGCGGCGTTGGCATAGCTGAAGGCGTGCGCGTAGCCCATGGCGCAGGCGACCCGGGCGATGATCTGCCAGTCCGGCAGGGCATCGCCCGGAGGTTGCACGGCTTGCTGGGTGAGGGTCATGGTGCGCTCGGAGTTGATCATCACGCCTTCGGCCTCGGCCCAGAGGGCAGCAGGCAGGAGAATGTCGGCGTAGCGATTGGTCTCGGTGTCGAGGAACGTGTCCTGGGCGATGACCAGCTCCGCCTTGCCCAGTGCGTCGATGACCTGCTGACGATTCGGCACGCTGGCCACCGGATTCGTGCAGATGATCCAGCAGGCCTTGATGCTGCCCTCGGCCATGGCCTGGAACAACGCCACGGTGCCGTCGCCGCTTTCGGCACGCAGGCTGTCGGGTTCCGTTCCCCATAGCTGCTCGACGAAGGCGCGATCCTCGGCGATCAGCGCCGACCGCTGGCCCGGCAACCCTGGGCCCATGTAGCCCATCTCCCGCCCGCCCATGGCATTGGGCTGGCCGGTCAGGGAAAACGGCCCGCTGCCGGTGCGGCAGATAGCGCCGGTGGCCAGGTGCAGGTTGCACAGGGCGTTGGTGTGCCAGGTGCCTTGCACACTCTGGTTCAGGCCCATGGTCCAGCAGCTCATCCAGTTCGCCGCTTCGCCGATCCACTGCGCGCATTGGCGGATATCGGCCTCGGCCAGGCCGGTGATCTGCGCCACGTATTCCGGGGTATAGCGCTCCAGGAAGTCCTCCATCACCTCCCAGCCTTCGGTGAAGCGGGCGATGAAGGCTGGGTCGGTGTGGCCGTTCTTTAGCAACAGGTGCAGCAGGCCGTTGAGCAGGGCCAGGTCGCTGCCAGGGGCGATCTGCAGGTACAGGTCGGCCTTGTCCGCCGTGCCGGTGCGCCGTGGGTCCACCACGATCAGTCGAGCGCCCGCCTTGCGTCGGTCGAGCAGGCGCAGGAACAGGATGGGGTGACAGTCGGCCATGTTGGCGCCGATCACCAGAAACACGTCGCTGTGCTCGAAGTCTTCGTAGGCACCGGGCGGCCCGTCCGCGCCCAGGGACAGCTTGTAGCCGCTGCCGGCGCTGGCCATGCACAGTCGTGAATTGGACTCGATATGCCGGCTGCGAATGAAGCCCTTGGTCAGCTTGTTGGCCAGGTACTGGGCCTCCAGCGACATCTGCCCACTGACATACAGGGCGAAGGCATCCGCGCCATGGGTGTCGACGATGGCGCGCAGGCGCCGGGCCGTGGCCTGGATGGCCGCCTCCATGCCGACGGGCACAGGATCCTGATGGCGTACTTCGCGCACGAAGGCTTGCGCCATGCGACCGCTGTCGACCACCGGCAGGGCGCAGGTGCTGCCTTTGGTGCACAGGCGACCGGCATTGCTGGGGTGCTGCTTGTCACCCGACACCTTGACGATCAGGTTGTCCTGCACCTGCAAGACGATCCCGCAGCCCACCCCGCAATAGGGACAGACGCTGCGTACGGTCTTGCCGAGCTCAAGGGGTTTCACCATAGCCGTGCTCTCTTGCAGAAACGACGAAGGCGCCATACGGCTTCGACGTTTTTCAACGGAAGCTGCACGGCGCCTTTGTCGTGGGGGGTATTGCCTGAATGGACAGCCATCGACGTTGACGGCGTTTGCACAGACCTAGCAATGGCCGGGCCAACCAGCGCGGACGTCGGGACCCATGCGCTCGAAGGGTGTCGAGCGCGGTTCGTCAGCCAGCGAGGTGGCACTCGAGCATCGGCAGTGCCTCGACCTGGAGCAGCGCTGCATGCCATGCACCGTTTTGGGACTGCTACGCCGTGCCCGGCGGCAGGCCTGCGACGCCACCTCGGCCGCAAGCGTGCGCCTCACCGGTCGCTGGAGGCCGTTGTGGCACAACCGCTGCATGTGTTCGTATAACCGCTGCACGACCGCAGCGGTCTACCTGAACGATCAACGGTGATCGTGTGGCCCTGGGCGGCTCAGGTAACGACGACTGCGTCAGGTCCACGGGCCGGCAGCACGAACAGGCAATGGCGCCTGGAACCTTCTGGTTCCAGGCGTTTTTTTTTGCTTCGAAACAACCGGATCGGCTTCCAGAGGTGAGTGCATGAACAGCGAGTGGGCGGGTGATCTGCAGAACCTAGTGATAATCGGCAATGGCATGGTCGGCCATCATTGCGTCGAGCAGTTGATCGAGCAGGGTGCGCTGCAACGCTACCGTATTCACGTTTTCGGCGAAGAGCCGCTGCGTGCCTACGACCGGGTCCACCTCTCCGAATACTTCGGCGGGCGTGATGCCGAGTCCCTGGCACTGGGTGATGCGGCGCTCTACCAGCGTCCGGGGCTGACCTTGCACCTGGGCGAGCCGGTGCTGGCGATCGACCGCACGGGCCATCAGGTGATCACCGCCAATGGCGCGCTGTCTTATGACCGTTTGGTCCTGGCGACGGGGTCCTATCCCTTCGTTCCGCCAATCGACGGTGCGGCTGCGCAATCGCGGCTGGTCTACCGCACCCTGGCAGACCTGGACACCCTTCGCAGCGCCGCGGCCAATGCCCGGCGTGGCGTGGTGGTCGGCGGCGGTCTGCTGGGCCTGGAAGCGGCCAATGCCCTGCGTAGCCTGGGGCTGGAGGCCCATGTGGTGGAGTTCGCGCCGCGCCTGATGCCGGTCCAGCTGGACGCCGAAGGCGGTGTGGCGCTCAAGGCGCGTATCGAGGCCCTGGGCGTGCAGGTGCATCTGTCCCGGGGCACCCAGTCGATCACGCCGGGTGAGCAGTTGCGCTTTCGCATGAACTTCGCCGATGGCCAGCACCTGGAAACCGACCTGGTGGTGTTCTCGGCCGGTATCCGTGCCCAGGATGCACTGGCCAGGGCCTGCAACCTGGAAATGGGTGCCCGCGGCGGTGTCGCCATCGACGGCCAGTGCCTGACCAGCGACCCGCACATCCATGCCATCGGCGAATGCGCCGCGTGGAACGACAGCGTGTTCGGCCTCGTGGCGCCGGGCTACCAGATGGCCCGCAGCGTGGCCGCACAGTTGTGCGGGTTGCAGGCTCCGGCATTCGCTGGCGCCGACCTGTCCACCAAGCTCAAGCTGCTGGGTGTCGATGTCGGCTCCATCGGCGATGCCCAGGGTGCCAGTGCCGGCGCACGCAGCTACCGCTTCATCGACGAGACCACGGCCAGCTATCGCCGGCTGGTGGTGTCCGCCGATGGCACGCGAGCCATCGGTGCGGTGCTGGTGGGCGACAACAGCTACTACGACACCTTGCTGCAATACATCCAGAACGGCATCAAGCTGCCGGCCGACCCGTCGTCGCTGATCCTGCCCCAGGGCGAGGCAGCACCTGCGTTGGGCATGGAGGCGCTGCCGGCCACCGCCACGCTGTGCTCCTGCCACAACGTCACCAAGGGCGCGGTCTGTTGCGCCATCGATGCAGGCTGCGCGGACCTTGCCACGCTCAAGGGTCAGACCAAGGCCGGCACCGGCTGCGGTGGTTGCGCCGGGCTGCTCAAGCAAGTGTTCGAGCACGAACTCAAGGCGCGCGGCGTGACGGTCGACACCCGCCTGTGCGAGCACTTCGCATTCACCCGCCAGGAGCTTTATGCCCTGGTGCGCGTGGAGCGCATCGAGACCTTCGACGACCTGTTGGCCCGCCACGGCCACGGCCACCTGGGCTGCGACATCTGCAAACCGGTGGTGGGCTCGATCCTGGCCTCGTGCTGGAACCGGCCGATCATGGAGCCGTGGCTGGTGCCGCTGCAGGACACCAACGACACCTTCATGGCCAACATGCAGAAGAACGGCACCTATTCGGTGGTGCCCCGCATTCCTGCCGGCGAGATCACCCCGGACGGCCTCATCGCCATTGGAGCGGTCGCCAAGAAATACGACCTGTACACCAAGATCACCGGCGGCCAGCGCATCGATTTGTTCGGTGCGCAGTTGCACGAATTGCCGGACATCTGGGCCGAGCTGATCGCCGCCGGCTTCGAGACCGGCCACGCCTACGGCAAGTCGACACGCACTGTGAAGAGCTGCGTGGGCAGTACCTGGTGCCGCTATGGCGTACAGGATAGCGTAGACATGGCGTTGCGCATCGAGCATCGCTACAAGGGCCTGCGTTCGCCGCACAAGCTCAAGTTCGCCGTGTCCGGCTGCACCCGCGAGTGCGCCGAGGCGCAGAGCAAGGACGTAGGCGTCATCGCCACCGAGAATGGCTGGAACCTGTACGTCAGCGGCAACGGCGGTATGCGTCCACGGCATGCCGAGCTGTTCGCCACCGACCTGGACGACGCCACCCTGATCCGCTACATCGACCGCTTCCTGATGCTCTACATCCGCACTGCCGACAAGCTGCAGCGTACCTCGGTATGGCGCGAGAGCCTGGAGGGCGGGCTCGACTATCTCAAGGCGGTGATCATCGACGACAGCCTGGGCCTGGCCGCCGAGCTGGAGGCGCAGATGCAGCTGGTGGTCGATCGCTACGAGTGCGAATGGGCCAATGCCCTGGACGATCCGGAAAAGCTCAAGCGCTTCCGCACGTTCGTCAACGCCGCAGGTGCGGACCCGGACGTGCAGTTCGTCAAGGAACGTGGTCAGCGCCGGCCTGCGCGTGTCGAGCACGCCAGCCTGATCGCTGCCAAGGAGATCGAGTGATGACCCTTTTGAACATGCAGAAAGCTGACATCGGCCTGGAGTGGGTACGCGTGTGCAGCCGCCAGGACCTGGTGGCCCATTCAGGCGTCGTCGCGCTGTGGCAGGGTGTGCAGATCGCCTTGTTTCATGTGCCCGGCCAAGGTGAGGACAAGGTGTACGCCGTGCAGAACCGCGATCCACGATCAGGCGCCAACGTGATCGGTCGGGGGCTGATCGGCACCCTGGCCGGCCGGCTGGTGGTCACGGCGCCCTTGTACAAACAGCATTTCGATCTGGAGCAGGGCATCTGTGTGGAAGCCCCCGAGCAGCGGCTGCAGGTGTGGGCTGCGCGGCTCAACGGCGATGACGTGGAGGTGCGCGCACGGTGACCTTGGCCGGTGCGGCTCAGTAGCCGGTGAGGATACTGGTGATCACGCCCGTGGCGATGGCCACCAGCACGTAGTCCCCATTGATGCGCAGCCAACGGTGGTCAGGTGGAGGCGCCGACAGCTGGCGCGCGCGCCAATCGGTCACCCAGTAGCGGTCCTCGCGGTACTGCGGCTCGACCACGCGGCCGCGCTGCCACTGCTGATGCGGCACGGGCATACCGGCCTGCGGTCGGAAGCCCTCGTCGCGGTAGGCAGGATGACCGCCGCCGCGAGGGTGCGCATCGCCTTGGGGCTGCGGTTGGCCTCGGCTCGGCTGGCCAGGTTGTGACCCTGGTTGCTGAGGCCCGCCCTGCGGCCCCTGCTGCTGGCCGCCCGGGCGGCCGCCATCACGACCGTCCGGCCCGGGGCCGGGTTGGGCGAAGCTGGCCAGCGGCGCGCCGAGCATCAGCAAGGTGCACAGTATCGTCAGGTGCTTTTTCATCAAGGGTCTTCTCCTCGTATTCGGATCTACGGCACCTGGCCGGCAGCGGGTCATCGTGCCTGGGCCGAGCAGGTGCAACTGATCCTTCAGACCCTGTTTTGCGCGAAGAAGTCGAAGCCGCGAGGTAAAGAACCGGTAAAGACCGATTGTTCCTGCGCAGCACTGATGACAGCCTGCGCAGCCCTGGTGACCGCAACAAAGGCGCCACACCTGTTCGCCTTCCAACGGGGCTAGGCCACCCCGCGCCTCGCCACCCCGCACCGTCATCTGCCTGGCTCACTCTCCCTCACGCGCCGCAGCCATCTGATCATTGAAGCGCTGGAAAAACGCTGGGTAGTCGTCCCCACGCTCGGCGAAGCGCAGCGGCTTGACCCGCTCCACCAGAATTTCCTCGGCCTCGGGCGTGCGTTGCAAGATTGCCATCACTTCATCGATGAACGCACGCAGCGGCATAGCCTGAGGGTCGTTCGCCTGGCGCTCGCCCATCAGTTCGGTCTGCACATAGGGCGGCACGATTTCGTGCACCTGCACGTGGGTGTTCTTGAGCTGATAGCGCAGGGACTGGCTGTAGGAATGAATCGCCGCTTTGGTCGCGCTGTAGCTGGGCGTGAGCGCCAGCGGCAGGAAGGCCAAGCCTGAGGACACGGTGATCACCGCCGCATGAGGCTGTTGGAGAAAATGCGGCATCAGCGCATCGTTCAGCCGGATGGGCCCCAGCAGATTGGTCGCGACGGTCTCTTCCAGCTCGCTGGCGCCGACCTTCAACGATTCGCCGCGCATGATTCCCGCCGCATGCAGCACGGCGTTCAGGCGGGGGTAGTCGCCAAGCAGTTCTCGCGTGACGCGTTCGATGTCGTTGGCATTGGTGACATCGAGCACCTTGTAATGCAGCCCGGGATGGTCAGCCACCTGTCGCTGCAGTACCGATTCGCGCCTTCCAGCGATGATCACCTCGTTGCCCAGGGCCATGAACGCCTTGGCCAGTTCGAGACCGATCCCGCTACCGCCGCCGGTGACCAGAAGGGTATTGCCTGTGGTGTGCATGATCGCTACCTGTGTGGTGGAGTAAGAGGGGGCTACATGCAGTACCCTAGTTCCCTGGAGCGTGCTGCGGAAGTACGCGCCGAAAAGTGCCGTACTTACCGTGAGGAAACCTTGCAGATGAGCGATCACACCCGACCTGCACTGCGCCGCCCTGCGTGGCCCCATGGCGACGACAAGGTCGACCCGGAGCTGGAGCAACTGGTGCGCGAGATCATCGGTCGTGTCGCCGACAAGTGGACGATGCTGGTCATCGAGGCGCTCGCCGAGCAGGGCTGCCTGCGCTTCACGCAACTGGCTGCGCACGTGGGCAACGTCAGCCAGAAGATGCTGACCAAGACCGTGCGGCAGATGGAGGCGGACGGGCTGTTGCTGCGCACGGTCTACCCGGTCGTGCCACCGAAGGTGGAATACCGCCTGACTGAAATGGGCATGAGCCTGGGGGAGGCGTTTTGCGGGGTGTGGTTGTGGGCCGAGCGGCATCGCCAGACCATCGCGGCGTCGCGTCGCGCCTATGAGGCCACGCACGGGACGCGGGACGACGAGTCGGCCCGGTAGGGCCGTTGCACGCTTGTCACCCCGATGTCGGATTGTTTCACTGGGTACGGACACGACCAACCACCATGCTCACAGTCGAAGACCTGGTCGCCATCGAGCGGCTTCAACTGCAGATCGCCGCTGGCGCGGGCGGTAGCCGTCGCGTCATCAACTGGGCGCATACCGTGGAGCTACCTGACCCGTGGCGCTGGGTCTCGCCCGGTGATCTGGTCATGACCACCGGGCTCGGCCTGCCCGAGGCCGCCGAGGCCCAGGTGGCCTGGCTTCGGCAGCTCGTGCAGAGCAACGCCAGCGCGCTGGTCATCGCGCCTTGCCCCGCTGCGCCTGCGCCTTCGCAGGCGATGCTGGACGCTGCCGAGCTGTTGCTGTTCCCCATTGTGCTTGCGAGTTTCGAGCTGGAGTTCGTCAAGCTGTCCCACCACGTGATCGAAAGTGTGCTCCAGGCCCAGCGCGAGCGCTTCAATGCCAGCGAGCGACTGTTCCAGACCTACGCCCAGGCGCTGCGCCAGGCTCCCGATCTGGGCGGCCGTCTGTTGATCCTGGCCAACTCGCTGAACATGAACCTGGCCCTGGAAGATGCTGTCAGCGGTGCGCTACTGGTCAGCACGGCAGGTGCCACGCCGGCCCTCCAGCGACAGGGCGAGCGCATTCCGATCGCAGGCCGGGTGCGCACCAATCTCCTGATGAGTCGGCAGGCCCGGCGCAACGGTGACGACTCGATGCTGGTGCGCTCCCTGGTCGGCCTGCTGGCGGTGGAAATCGAGCGGCTGATGATCAATCGCGATCAGCAGCGCGAGGAAAGCGCAGCGCTGCTGCACACCTTGCTGGACACTGCGGAACTGAAACTGGCGTTGCCGATGCTCGAGCGCCGAGGCCTCACCGGCACCTTGGTCAGCCTGGCGGTGCGTACGGATGACAAAGGCCTGTGGCCGGTGAGCGAGCTGCACCATGCCCCGGACTTTCACCAGGCCTGTCCGCTGATGAGCGTCGAGCAGGGCCTGTTGCTGATGATCTGTCGGGACGACCCCGCCTTGCTGGATGTCCTGGAGCGCAACCTGGGTGCAGGCACGGTCATGGGTATCAGCGCGCCCATCGCCATGGCCACCGGTGTGCATGAAAGTGTCCGCCAGGCCCGGTTGGCGCTGAGCCAGGCCGAGGACCTGGGCAGGGCTCGGCTGCGTTATGGCGAAGCTGAGCTGGGCCTGATCATGGCGCCCAAATCGCTGGCCGAAGCGCGGGCTCTGGTGGGCCGCTACCTGGGTCCGCTGATCGCACATGACCGCCTGCAGAATGCGGCACTGCTACCGACACTGACGGCGTTCCTGCGCAACGATGGCAGTTGGAAGGCCACCGCTTTCGACCTGGGCATTCATCGCCAGACCCTGGTCTACCGCCTCAAGCTGGTGGAGCAGCTCACCGGTATCAAGCCCACCACTACGCAGGGCATCGCGCGTTTCTGGATCGCTCTGGAGGCGGGCAGAAACAGCGACCTGCTCGGCCAGCCTTGAACCGACAGCAGATCCCCGCTGTGCGCGCACAGTCCTGCACAGCGGGGTCGGGTGGTCTCAGTGACTGCTCGGCATGGCGAACTCTGCGCCCTGTGACGTACCCTGAGGCCAGCGTTGCATGATGCTTTTCTGTCTGGTGTAGAAGCGTACGCCTTCCTCGCCATACGCGTGCATGTCACCGAACAGGCTTTTTTTCCACCCGCCGAAGCCGTGCCAGGCCATCGGCACCGGGATCGGCACGTTGATGCCGACCATGCCTACCTGAATGCGCCGGCCGAATTCGCGGGCGATGTGTCCGTCACGGGTGTACAGGCTTACGCCATTGCCGAATTCATGAGCGTTGATCAGCTCCACGGCTTCACCAAAATCCCTGACCCGCAGGCAAGCCAGTACCGGGCCGAAGATTTCTTCCTTGTAGATGCGCATGTCCGGGGTCACGTTGTCGAACAGCGTGCCGCCCAGCCAGAAGCCTTCGCCGCAGTCTTCGCCCGCGGTCTGGCCGTTGAAGTTGCGACCATCGACCAACAGCGTGGCACTTTCTTCGACACCCAGGTCGATGTAGCCGGTGATGCGTTCGAGCGCGGCACGGGTGACGATCGGTCCCATTTCCGCTTGCTGATGGGTGCCATTGAGTACCTTGAGTTCGGTAGTCCGCTGGATCAGCTTGGGCATGACCTTTTGCGCGGTGTCGTCGCCGACAAACACCGCCACGCTGATCGCCATGCAGCGCTCGCCCGCCGATCCATAGGCTGCACCGATCAACGCATCGACCACCTGATCGATGTCCGCATCGGGCATCACCACCAGATGATTCTTCGCCCCGCCCAGCGCTTGCACGCGCTTGCCGTGGCGGGCACCGGTCTCATAGATATGGTTGGCGATCGGCGTGGAGCCGACGAACGACACCGCCTGCACATCGGGGTGCTCGATCAGTGCATGGACCGCGTCCTTGTCGCCTTGCACCACATTGAATACGCCGTCGGGCAGGCCTGCACGCTTGAGCAGGTCGGCCATGAACAGACTGGGACTTGGGTCCAGCGGGCTTGGCTTGAGCACGAAGGTGTTGCCGGTAGCCAAGGCCATGGGAAACATCCACATCGGCACCATCACCGGGAAGTTGAACGGGGTGATGCCAGTGACCACGCCCAGCGGCTGGCGCAGGACCCAGTTGTCGATGTTGGTGCTGACCTGGTCGGTGAAGTCGGTTTTCAGCAACTGCGGCGCGCCGCAGGCGAACTCGACGATCTCGATCCCGCGCATGACCTCGCCCTGGGCATCGGTGAAGACCTTGCCATGTTCGGCGGTGATGAGCCGGGCGAGATCGTCACGATGCTCATTGAGCAGTGCCAGAAACCTGTTCAGTATGCGCGAGCGACGCAGGGGGGTGAGGTTGCTCCACGCGGGAAAGGCTGCCTTGGCCGAGGCTACGGCGGCGTCCACGTCCTGTGCATTGGACAGTTGCACCTGGCCAGTCACGGCGCCAGTGGCAGGGTTGTAGACGGGCGACCCCTGGCCGCTCGAAGCGCTCGCCGGGGCGCCGCAGATCCAGTTGGTGATGCGTTGAGTCATGGTGGTTGTCTCGTTGGGTGGAAAAGCAGGGGGTGGGCCGACCGAAGGCCGCAGGGCCTGCAGCCGGCGCGCCTGTCGTGCGCCGTGCGCGCCGGTCATCGACCTGGAGATCGCGCCGGCAAGGACTGCGTCCAGGTCTGGCCGCACCGCCGATCGCGGTGCGCTGCACGACCAGTGCGGAGGGTGCAGCGGTATCAGTAAATGGCGTAGACCTTGCGCACGGTTTCCAGCACGTCCCAGCGACCGCTCCAGCCGGGCGGGAGGATGATCAGGTCACCACCGTTCACTTCCACCACCTCGCCGGTCTGGTCGTCGGTCAGCAACGCTTTGCCGCAGAGCAGGTAGGTGAACTCGGTGTCGGGACGATCGACTACCGGCCAGCCACCGGGCTGGCACTCCCATACGCCGAGGTTGCCCACTGCATCTGGCGCCAGGGTTCGTACGGCGATCTGCGGATCGCCGCGGTCGGCGCCGGCGCGCTGACCGGCACCCGTCAGCGCAAGGGTCTTGAGGTTGGCATGCTTGAGGATGGTGAAGGCAGGCACGGGCATTTCTCCTGGTCAGTGGGCACCGGTGAGCTTTTCCAGCAGCTTGGCGGTGCGTGAGGGTTGATGGGTCAGGCGTTCTTCGAGGTCGCTCAGGGACGCTGCAGCCAGGCCACCGTTGACCCCGAACCAGCGCAGCGGCTCGCGCTCCCAGACCGGCGAGCGGTGGTTGACCAAAGGCAAACCGTTGATGGGCTCGTCCCGTTCGAGGATGAGGTTGCGCAGGATGCGTCCGGCCAGGTTGCTGGTCGCCACGCCGTCACCGACGTAGTTGCCGGCCCAGGCCAGACGCTGGCTGCGATCGATGCTCACGCTCGGGCACCAGTCGCGCGACACGGCCAGCGCGCCACCCCAGCGATGGCTGATGCGCGCATCGTGCAGCGCTGGGAAGAAGTCCAGCAGGGTGTCGTAGAGCCTGGCATGGGTACGGTCCACCAGATCCGCAGCGGCCGACATCTTGGAGCCCCAGCGGTAGGGCGCGCCGCGACCGCCGAACACCAGCCGGCCGTCAGCGGTGACCTGGCCGTACACCCGCAGGTGGCGCATGTCGTTGAAAGCCATGCGATGGTCGAGTCCCAGGCTGGCCAGCCGCTCGGGCGGCAACGGCTCGGTGGCCAGCACCAGTGAATACAAAGGGATGACCGCGCGTGAGCCGTCCGGCTGCTGCGAAGTGAAGGCCTCGGTGGCGCGCACGGTCATCCCGGCGCGCACCGAGCCGCGATCGGTGTGCACCAGGCCGGGGGTCATGGAGGTCACTGTCGAGTGGTGGTAGATCTTCGCGCCCAGACGCTCTACCCGCGCAGCCAGCCCGTGTACCAGCTTGCCCGGATGGATCAGCGCGCAATGCTCCGTGTAGAGGGCGCCTACCGTGTCCTGCGCGCCCAGACTGGCTCGCGCCTGGGTAGCGTCGAGCACACGCCATTGCTCGGGCAGTCCGAATCGCGTCGACGCGGCGACGGTCGCTTGTGCCCGCGCCATCTGCGGGCCGCTTCGGGCCAGGGAAACGAAGCCCTGCTTGGCATAGTCGGCTTCGATGCCTTCCAACGACAGCACTCGACCGATTTCATCGACGGTTTCATTCATCGCCGCCTGCAAGTGCAGCGCAGCGTCGTGCGAGTACAGCTGCGCCACCCGTTGCAGCGAAATGGGAAAAATGGCCGAGGCCCAGCCGCCGTTGCGTCCCGAGGCTCCGAAGCCGACTTCCTGCCTGTCGAGCAGCACCACACGCAGCGACGGGTCGCTCTTGAGCAGGTAGTAAGCGCTCCAGAGCCCTGTGTACCCAGCGCCGACGATGACCACGTCGGCGTCCACGGTCCCTTCGAGGCGCTCGCGTGCCGGGCAGTGGCTGAACCACAGAGGTTTGTTGGGCAGTAGGGGTAGATCGAGTTTTGCTGACATGGCGGGTTCTTCCCAATGACGACCCAGGATTCGGGTGGTGTCTGACACGGTATTCAGGGTTTTGCGCCTTGCGCAGAAAGCGTATGGGTGTCGGATTCAGGTTTGCCGCACAGCCGCTTGACGAGGTAGGAGGCTGCGATGGCGAGAATGGCGATCAGGCACTGGATCAGGCTGAGCTGCATGGAAGGGTCGAATGCCATGCTGACCAGCACCGAGATGATCGCGACGGTGACCAGGATTGGCAGCCATGGATGGCCCCACATGGCGAACTTCAGGCTGCCCTCGGCCACCCAGCGACGACGAAGCCTGAGTTGCGCCAGGCAGATCATCAGGTAGACGAACAGGAACACCGTGCCTGACGAGTTGATCAGGAACTGGAAGACGGTCTGCGGCCAGAGCGCAGCGATGACTACGCAGCCATAACCGATCAGGGTCGAGGCGAGCACCCCACGCACGGGGACGCCGCGTCGGCTCACGGCGGTCATCCAGCTTGGCGCCTCACCGTGGGAGGCCAGCACGAAGAGCAGTCGCGACGAGGTGTACAAACCGGCATTGAGTACCGAAAGCACGGCCACCAGAATGACCACGTTCAGCAAGGCGCCAGCGCCCGGGATTCCCATGTGGTCCAAGGTGGTCACGAACGGCGACTTGCCAGGGCTCAGATCGGTCCAGGGTTGGACGACGACGATGAGGAACGTCGCAAGCACGAAGAACACCAGGATACGCACCATCACCGTGTTGACGGCCTTGCGGATATTGCGCGTGGGGTCTTCGGATTCGGCGGCGGCGAGCGTGGCGACTTCCACGCCGGTCATCGAGAAGATCACTATCACCACGCCAGTGAACAGCGAGCCCAGGCCGTGGGGCAGGAAACCGCCGTGCTCGGTCAGATGGCCGAAGCTGGCGTCGGAGTTCGGCCACACGTGGAACGCGTAGGCGCCCGCCACCAGCAGGAACACCACGATGGCAGCGACTTTGACACCGGCGAACCAGTACTCGGCTTCTCCGAAGGAATGCACTGACATCAGGTTCAACAGGGTCATGACCAGCATCAGCCCCAGGGCGATCATCCAGACCGGAAGGTCGGGCAGCCAGGCATTGATGATCTGGCCGCCGACCACAGCCTCGAAGCCTACGACGATGACCCAGAAGTACCAGTACAGCCACCCGGTCATGTACCCGGCCGCTGGACCGAACGCCAGGCGTGCATAATCGACGAATGAACCCTTGCTGGGATGTGCGGCGGCCATTTCGCCCAGCATGCGCATCACCAGCGCCACGATCGCGCCGGTGATGGCATAGGTGATGAAAGCCCCGGGACCGGTCGCCGAGATCACGGCACTCGAACCCACGAAGAGTCCCGCCCCGATGACGCCGCCCAGGGCAAGCATGCTGATATGGCGGGTTTTCAGAGCACGTTTGAGGCGCGGGTCATGTTCGGACTGGATCGGCATGGGTCGTCTCCTGTTATTTTTAGTGGTCAACGCTGCCAGGGAGCACGGTAGGGGCTCGCGAACGGCGCCGAAATCGCAAAAAGTTCGAGGTCTCGGCGCCTGCTTCATACCGATGTATGAAAGCCTTGCGAGCAATAGGGATGTTGGCCGTCGACTGCTGGCGGACGCGAACCCGGCTCGCCGATGGACTCGCAGATGCTGCCGACCTGCGGGCGAACACGCCGCCTGGCGTGGCGACCCGTGCGGTCACCAGGACGTCGGTATTCACGCCTCGTCGGGTTAACTAAGCGTCAGCTGCGACTCAGGGGACGGCCTGGATGCGGGCACCGGAATCGGGCGCGCGCGTGGGAAGGAATGACTGCGGGGCGCCAGGATGAGAAACGAGGTGGGGTGAAGTGAGATCGCTCCGCAGCCAGCCAGATGACTGCAACGTCGCCGTCACTGGCTGGGCAAGAACGGAATCGGGTATGCCGGTGGAGTTGGGACACTCGAACATGCCCTGCATCGGCTTACAACAGTGCGCGCGCCATGTTCACCATGTGCATCAACGCAAACAGCACTTCCCGTGTGGTGCCCTGCTGGTGGCTACCGGTTTCCTGGGCCGTGGCGGCTGCGCAGCGCAGCAGGGCCATGGCATGGGCGTTGGCTTGCTCGGGCGGGACGTCATCGCGCACGACCCAGGGCAAGGTGTCGATGCTGGCGTGAGGCGGCGTTGGGTTCAGGTAGTAATCGAGCGCGCGGCGGGCGGCCTCGCCGTCCAAATCCTTTTCTGGATGTGTCATAGGTTTCATCCTGTTACCAGTGGAGCGTGAAGGGAAATCAGTCACAACAGATATTAGTACTATATGTATTCTTTATCATCGAATTAATAATACAATATGTGTATTGAGCGCTGACGGGCAGTCCGTATCGTGCGGGCGATGGAAAAATGGATCGAGCTGGTCAAGCAACGGATGCGAGAGCTGGGACTTTCGCAGGAGCAACTTGCCGAACGCGTCGGGGTCACCCAGGGCGGGGTGGGCCATTGGCTGCGCGGGACGCGCCAGCCCAAGGTGGCGATGATGAACGATGTGCTCCAGGCGCTGGGCCTGGCGCACCTGCACGTGTCGCTGCGGATGATGCGCATCGATCAGCTGGCTGAGCGCAGCGGCAGCTACGAGGCCGGCGAAACGGACGAGGTCGACGACCTGCTGCAGTACATCGTCTGCTTCCGCTATCCGGTGCTGACCTGGGCCGAGCTGGATGGGCCATTGCCCAAAGACGGCAGCGTCTACGAGCAGACCGACTACAGCGCCCAGGGCAAGGCCTTCTGGCTGCCGGTGGAAAGCGATGCCATGAGCGCGCCGACCGGGGCGAGCGTGCCCGAGGGCATGCTGGTGCTGGTCGACCCCGGCGTGCAGGCGGCCCCTGGCAAATTGGTGATCGCCCGCAATGGCGGCACCGCCGCAGTGTTCCGGCAGTTGGTCGAGGAGGGCGGGCAGCGTTACCTCAGACCGCTCAATCCGACCTATCCGAAACTGCTGTGCGGTGAGCACCTGCAAGTGCTGGGCGTGGTGGTCAGGTCACACGGGCGGCACTGATTTGCGCCACCCGGACCGGTGTGAGCGCCGCATCAGGCCTCCTCCAGCGCCACCAGTACCGTCCCTTCGCTGACCATGTCGCCTTCCTGGCAGTACAGCGCCTGCACCGTACCGGCGTGCGGCGCGCGGATGCTGTGCTCCATCTTCATCGCCTCCAGGACCACCAGGGCGAGCCCAGCCTGCACCGATTGGCCGGGCTCGACCAGCACCCTGACGATGCTGCCGTTCATCGGTGCATTCAGCCCGCCCTGATGCGCCTGTCCGGCCTCGGCCCTGGCAATGGGGTCGAAGGCCTCCACCGGGTACAGCTCGCCTTCCCAACGCAGGTACAGGGTATGCCCGCGACGAACCGCCAAGTGATCGCGGCGGACACCGGCATGCTCTTCCACGAGCTGTTCACCGACCCCTGCGAACAGCGAGGTCGCGCTGTCGTGCAGGCTCACGCTGTGATCCTGCCCGTGGCAACTCAGGTGCAGGCTGGTGCAGTTGGGCAGACCCAGGCGCAGGCCGTGGCGCGCAGTCCAGGGTGAGTGTGGATCGTCGGCACGACCCTCGGCTGCCATGCTCGACAGCCACGCCTGCGCGGCGGCTTGCCAGAAGCGCGCTGGCAGCGCCTCGACCGCAGGCAGCAGCTGCGCCTGATAGCGGGGAATGAAGCCGGTATCCAGGTCGGCGGCAGCGAAGGCGGGGTGTGCCAGGATGCGCCGCAGGAACGCCAGGTTGGTCTTGACGCCACCCACGGCGAATTCGTCGAGCATGGCCAGCAGCCGCAGCCGCGCCTGCTCGCGGTCCCGACCCCAGGCGATGAGCTTGCCGAGCATGGGATCGTAGAACGGCGACACTTCGTCGCCCTCGCTGACGCCGCTGTCCACCCGGCGACCTTCGCCCGGCGCCGACTCGCGGTACAGTGCCAGGGTGCCGGTCGAAGGCAGGAACTGCTGGGCCGGATCCTCGGCGTACAGGCGCACCTCGATGGCGTGGCCGTGCAGCGGCACTTGCTGCTGGGTGAGGGGCAGCGCCTCGCCGCAGGCCACGCGGATCTGCCAGGCCACCAGGTCGAGGCCGGTGATGGCCTCGGTCACCGGGTGTTCGACCTGCAGGCGCGTGTTCATCTCCATGAAGAAGAACGCGCCGCGGGCGTCGAGCAGAAATTCCACGGTGCCGGCACCGACGTAGCCGATGGCCTGGGCTGCGCGCACGGCCGCTTCGCCCATGGCCTGACGTAGTGCCGGCGACAGCCCGGGGGCGGGGGCCTCTTCGACCACTTTCTGGTGCCGGCGCTGGATCGAGCAATCGCGTTCGTTGAGGTATAGGCAGTGACCCTGCTGGTCGGCGAACACCTGGATTTCGACGTGCCGGGGCTTGAGCAGGTACTTTTCCACGAGGATCCGCGCGTCGCCGAACGAGGCGCGGGCTTCACGTTGCGCCGAGGTCAGCGCCTCGGCCAGCTCGCCCTCCTGCTCGACCACCTTCATGCCTTTGCCGCCTCCGCCGGCGCTGGCCTTGAGCAACACCGGATAGCCGATGCGCTGGGCGGCGTCGCGAAAGGTCGCCAGGTCCTGGGACTCGCCGTGGTAACCCGGCACCAGCGGTACGCTGGCGGCCTCCATCAGCGCCTTGGCGGCCGATTTGCTGCCCATGGCTTCGATGGCGCTGGCAGGCGGGCCGAGGAAGATCAGGCCCGCCGCTTCGACCGCCTGGGCGAAGGCGGCATTTTCGGACAGAAAGCCATAGCCGGGGTGAATCGCCTGCGCGCCGCTGGCCGTGGCGGCGGCGATCAGCTTGTCGATCATCAGGTAACTGTCGGCGGCCTTGCTGCCGCCGAGCTCGACCCGGATATCGGCCTCGCGGCTGTGTCGGGCGTCGCGGTCGGTGGCACTGTGCACGGCGACCGTGGTCAGGCCCATGGCCTTGGCGGTGCGCATCACGCGGCAGGCGATCTCGCCGCGGTTGGCGACCAGCAAGGTGGTCAGCGTCGGTGTACTCATGGCTGTGGCTCCTGGTCGATGGGTCGCCAGGCGGGGCGACGTTTTTCCAGGAAGGCGCGCAGGCCTTCCTGAGCTTCGTCACTGACACGAATGCGTGCGATGCTGTTCTCGCAGTAGCGGCGCAGCGCCGGGCTCAAGTGGCCGGCATCCACCTCGCGCAGCAGCTCTTTGGCAGCGCGCAGGGCTCTGGGGCCGTTGTGCAGGAGGGTATCGACCCAGTCCGCGAGGCGGGCCTCCAGCTGCGCCGGCGCACAGGCCTCGGCAAGAAGGCCCAGCTCACAGGCGCGCATGCCGCTGAAGCGCTCGGCCGTCAGGGCATAGCGGCGGGCGGCGCGCTCGCCGATGGCCTTGACCACGAAGGGGCTGATTACCGCCGGGACCAGGCCGATGCGCACCTCCGACAGGCACAGTTGAGCATCCTCGGTGCCGATCGCCATGTCGCAGCAGGCGATCAGCCCCAGTGCCCCGCCGAAGGCCGAACCGTGCACCACGGCCAGGGTCGGGACCTTCAGGCGGTGCAGGGCGTACATGAGTTCACCCAGCTCGCGGGCATCATCCAGGTTGCTGTTGAAGTCCAGCTGCGCTGCCTGGCGCATCCACGCCAGATCGGCGCCGGCACTGAAATGCCGGCCGCGACCGCGCAGCACCACGAAGCGCAGCTCGGCGTCGCTGGCCAGGCGCTCCAAGGCGATGATGAGCTCGCGGATCATCTGCGCATCGAAGGCGTTGTGCTTGTCTTCCCGGCTGAGCCACAGCGTGGCGAAACCGCGGGGGTCCTTGATCAGTTCCAGGGTGTCGAAGTCGTGCATGGGTCACATCCGGAAAATGCCGAAGCGGCTGGGTTCGATCGGGGCGTTGAGCGCGGCCGACAGCGCCAGGCCGAGTACGTCGCGGGTCTGCGCGGGATCGATCACCCCGTCGTCCCACAGCCGCGCGCTGGAATAATAGGGGTGCCCCTGATGTTCGTACTGGTCGAGGATCGGTTGGCGCAGTGCGCGCTCGTCATCGGCGCCGAACGCCTCGCCGCTGCGCTCGCTCTGTTCGCGCTTGACCTGCACCAAGACCCCGGCCGCCTGCTCGGCGCCCATCACGGCGATCCGTGCATTGGGCCACATCCACAGCAGGCGCGGATCGTAGGCCCGACCGCACATGCCGTAGTTGCCAGCACCGAAGCTGCCACCGATGATCACGGTGAACTTGGGCACCTGGGCACAGGCCACGGCGGTCACCAGCTTGGCGCCGTGCTTGGCGATGCCGCCTTCTTCGTATTTCCTGCCGACCATGAAACCGGTGATGTTCTGCAGGAACAGCAGCGGGATGCCGCGCTGGCAGGCCAGTTCGATGAAATGCGCGCCTTTCTGCGCCGCTTCGGCGAACAGGATGCCGTTGTTGGCCAGGATCGCCAGCGGATAACCGTGCAGGTGAGCGAAGCCGCACACCAGGGTGGTGCCGAACAGCGCCTTGAACTCGTCGAACACCGAGCCATCGACCAGGCGGGCGATGATTTCACGCACGTCGAAAGGCCGCTTGGCATCGGCCGAGACCACGCCGTACAGCTCCTGTGGGTCGTACAGCGGTGCCTGCGGGGCGCGGCATTGCAGGTGGCCGAGCTTGCGCCAGTTGAGGTTGGCCACGCAGCGCCTCGCCAGTGCCAGGGCATGCTCGTCGTCGTCGGCATAGTGGTCGGCCACGCCGCTGGTCCGGCAGTGAACGTCCGCACCTCCCAGGTCTTCGGCACTGACCACTTCGCCCGTGGCCGCCTTCACCAGCGGCGGGCCTGCGAGGAAGATGGTCGCTTGCTGGCGCACCATGATGGTTTCGTCGGCCATGGCCGGGACATAGGCACCACCGGCCGTGCACGAGCCCATGACCACGGCGATCTGGGGAATGCCCTGGGCGCTCATGTTGGCCTGGTTGAAGAAGATCCGCCCGAAGTGCTCGCGGTCCGGGAACACTTCGTCCTGGCGCGGCAGGTTGGCGCCACCGGAGTCCACCAGGTAGATGCAGGGCAGGCGGTTCTGCTGGGCGATGGTCTGCGCACGCAGGTGTTTCTTCACGGTCAGCGGGTAGTAGGAGCCGCCTTTGACCGTGGCATCGTTGGCCACGATCATGCACTCGATGCCTTCGACGCGGCCGATGCCGGCGATCAAGCCGGCCGCTGGCACCGCTTCGCCATAGACCTCGTAGGCCGCCAGCTGGCCGATCTCCAGAAACGCCGAGCCGGGATCGAGCAGCCGGTCGATCCGCTCGCGCGGCAGAAGCTTGCCCCGCGACACGTGCCGTTGCTGCGCCTTGGCGCCGCCACCTTCGGCGACACGGGTGAGCAGCGCACGCAGCGCCTGAACCTGTTCGAGCATCGCGGCGTGGTTCTCGACGAACTCCGCCGACCTGACATTCAGCTGTGACTTGAGGATCATCGTGGTGCCTTCAAGTGAAAAGGGGGGAGCTGCAGGTTCTGGGCGTCGAGCCGCTGGCAGCCTCAGCGGGTTTCATTGAACAGTTCACGGCCGATCAGCATGCGGCGGATCTCACTGGTGCCGGCGCCGATCTCGTACAGCTTGGCGTCACGCAGCAGGCGCCCGGCCGGGAATTCATTGATGTAGCCGTTGCCGCCGAGGATCTGGATCGCTTCCAGGGCCATCTGGGTCGCGCGCTCGGCGCTGTAGAGGATCACCCCGGCCGCGTCCTTGCGCGTGGTCTCGCCGCGGTCGCAGGCCTGCGCGACGGCATACAGGTAGGCGCGGCTGGCGTTGAGCTGGGTGTACATGTCGGCCAGCTTGCCCTGGATCATCTGGAATTCGCCGATGCTCTGGCCGAACTGCTTGCGGTCATGCACGTAGGGCACCACCAGATCCAGGCAGCTCTGCATGATGCCGGTGGGTCCGCCGGCCAGCACCACGCGCTCGTAGTCCAGGCCGCTCATCAGCACCCGTACGCCGCCGTCGAGCTGCCCGAGGATGTTCTCCTCGGGCACTTCGACGTCGTCGAAGAACAACTCGCAGGTGTTGGAACCGCGCATGCCGAGCTTGTCGAACTTGGCGCTACGGCTGAAGCCGCTCCAGTCCCGCTCGACGATGAACGCGGTGATGCCGTGGGCACCCCGGTCCAGGTCGGTCTTGGCGTAGATCACGTAGACGTTGGCATCGGGGCCGTTGGTGATCCAGGTCTTGCTGCCGTTGAGCATGAAGCGATCACCGCGCCTGTCGGCGCGCAGTTTCATCGACACCACATCGGAGCCGGCGTTGGGTTCGCTCATGGCCAGGGCGCCGATGTGTTCGCCCGTGATCAGCCTGGGCAGATAGCGACGCTTCTGCTCGGGGGTGCCGTTGCGGTTGATCTGGTTGACGCACAGGTTGGAATGGGCGCCATAGGAAAGGGCGACGGAGGCAGAGGCACGGCTGATCTCCTCCATGGCCAGAACATGGGCCAGATAGCCGAGGCCTGCACCGCCATATTCCTCCGACACGGTGATACCCAGCAGACCCATGTCGCCGAACTTGCGCCACATGTCGGCCGGAAACAGGTTGTCCTGGTCGATCTGCGCCGCGCGGGGCGCCAGCTCGGCGGTCGCGAAGGTGCGTACCTGATCGCGCAGCATGTCGAGGGTTTCGCCGAGGGCGAAGTTCAGGGTCGGATAATGCATGGGGCACCTTGTTGTTCTTGGAATGGGTGGAAACGGGTTCCGCTGCGCTGGCATCCCATGCAGAGCGGACGTGGGCTCTCATGGGCGGACGCAGACGGGCAGCGAAGCCTTGTCTGTGACCTTTACGTAAACGTAAACCTGGGGGCGGAGTCTGTCAAACCTCTTATTGACCTTTACGTAAACGTCAATTTAAGCCAAAGTATCGTTCGCTTGTTTCAGTCGCGCCCCAACAACCACAAGAAGGGACAGCTGTGAACACACTCAGTCATACGCAAGGCCCCTCGCACCCGCCATTGCTCAGCTTGACCCTGGGTGAGGCGCTGGACGCCACAGCGGCCCGCTGGCCGGACCGCGAGGCATTGGTCGTCAGGCATGAAGGCGTGCGACATACCTGGCGTTCGCTGGCCGAACAGGTCGACCTGCATGCGCGAGGCTTGATGGCGCTGGGCATCGAGCGCGGCGAGCGGGTCGGTATCTGGGCACCCAACGGTGCACCCTGGTGCATCCTGCAACTGGCCACGGCCAGGATCGGTGCGATCCTGGTCACCATCAATCCAGCCTATCGCGTCAACGAACTGGAATTCGTCCTGCGTCAGTCCGGCTGCTGCTGGTTGGTGTGCGCCGAGGCGTTCAAGTCGTCCGACTATCACGCCATGCTCCAGCAGCTGCTGCCGGAGCGCGCCGAGGGCGCGCCTGCCCGCGAACGGCTGCCGCACCTGCGCGGCGTGATCAGCCTGTCAGGCGCACCTCCGACGGGTTTTCTTCCCTGGTCTGCGCTGGCCGAGCGGGCAGGGCAGGTGGGCCTTCACGAGCTGCGTGAGCGCCAGCGCAGCCTGACGTGCGATCAGGCGGTGAACATCCAGTACACCTCCGGCACCACCGGCGCGCCCAAGGGCGCTACCTTGAGCCATCGCAACATTCTCAACAACGGCTACATGGTCGGTTGCAGCCTGGGGCTGAGCGAACAGGATCGGTTGGTGGTGCCTGTGCCGCTGTATCACTGCTTCGGCATGGTCATGGGCAATCTGGCCTGTCTGATCCACGGCAGCACGCTGATCTATCCCAACGACGCGTTCGATCCTGAAGCGACTTTGCGCGCGGTGGTCGAGGAACGCGCGACCGTACTCTACGGCGTACCGACCATGTTCATCGCCATGCTCGACCATCCCCTGTGCGCCCAGTCCGATCTCTCCACGCTGCGCACCGGCATCATGGCCGGCGCCACGTGTCCGATCGAGGTGATGCGCCGGGTCATCGAGCAGATGCACATGGCCCAGGTGCAGATCGCCTACGGCATGACCGAGACCAGCCCGGTGTCGCTGCAGACTGGTCCCCATGATGACCTGGAGCTGCGCGTGAGCACGGTCGGCCGCACCCAACCGCACCTGGAGACCAAGCTGGTGGACGCCAGCGGTGCCGTGGTGCCGCGCGGCGAGATCGGCGAGCTGTGCACCCGTGGTTACAGTGTGATGATCGGTTACTGGGACGCCCCCGACGCTACCCGCCAGGCCATCGATCCGGCCGGCTGGATGCGCACGGGCGACCTGGCGATCATGGACGAGCAGGGCTATGTGAAGATCGTCGGGCGCAACAAGGACATGATCATTCGTGGGGGCGAGAACATCTATCCGCGCGAGCTGGAAGAGTTCCTGCACACCCATCCAGCGGTCGCCGAGGCACAGGTGGTGGGCATTCCCTGCGATCGCTTCGGCGAGCAGATCGTCGCATGGCTCAGGCTGCATCCGGGGTGTGACTTGACGACCGACGAAGTTCAGGCCTGGTGCAAGGCCCGTATTGCCCATTTCAAGGTGCCCAGGCACATCCACTTCGTCGACCGCTTTCCGATGACGGTGACGGGGAAGGTGCAGAAGTTCAGGATCCGCGAGCTGAGTATCGCGCGTTTCGCTCCGGGACAGGGCAAGTAGCCGAGCCCGCACGATGCGGGCTCGGTTCGCCAACGGCTCAGGCCTTGATCGGCGGCTCTTGCTCTGGAGGATCACCCACCGGCGGCGGCGCCGGTTGAGTGGACGGAGGCTCGGGATCCACCTCCGGCTGTGGCGGCGGCAGCGGTGGATCGTCGATGTTCGGATCGGGCGTGTGGGGCGTGGGAAGCGTCATGGCCGGACCTCGCGAGCTGGTTGAGGGGTCTCGAAGCTTCGACATCCAGGCGCCACGATTCGCTCAATTTATATGGAACCCCTGCAGGACCCCAGGCTCTGAACCCTTACCGCCACCAGTCCCAGGGAGCAAGGCCCGATGTCCGGTAACGAGCCCGTCGCAGCAGCGCCTTTCGAGCAGGTGCCCAAGGCCAACGATCATCCCGACCAGGCCATCAATCTGTCGCAGGCCCTCCTGGCGCCGCGCATCGTCATCGAAGACACCACGCCGGTGCTCGACGGTGGTGCATTCGCGGTCAAGGCCATTCGAGGCCAGCCGGTAGCGGTGACCAGCAAGGTGTACAGCGACGGGCATGATCGCCTGGCCGTCTTGCTGCACTGGCGCCAGGCCGACAGTCGCCAATGGCAGGCCGTGCCGATGAGCGACGCCGGCAACGACCTGTGGACGGCCGCGTTCACTCCTCAGGCGCTGGGCCTGCACCTGTTCTGCATCGAGGCTTGGGTCGACCCTTACGCCACCTACTGTTACGACCTGGAGAAGAAATACCAGGCCGGCGTCGCCATCGAGCTGGAGCTGGAAGAAGGCCGGCTGCTGCTGGGCAAGGGCGTCGATCGCAGCGAGGGTGAGCTGCGGGAGCGGTTGCGTCAGCTACTGGAGCGTCTGCCGACCTTGTCCGGCGACGACCAGGTGGCGCTGCTGCTCGATCCGCAGAGCGCGAGCCTGATGAGCCAGGCCGAGCACCGCAGCTACCTGACATGCAGTCGCGAATTGCCGTTGGACGTGGACCGTGAGCAGGCGCAGTTCGCCAGCTGGTACGAGCTGTTCCCGCGCTCGATCACCGACGACCCGTCGCGTCACGGCACCTTCGACGACGTGCACCAGCGCCTGCCGATGATCCGTGACATGGGCTTCGACGTGTTGTATTTCCCGCCCATCCATCCCATTGGCAGACAGCACCGCAAGGGTCCCAACAACTCCCTGCAGGCGGGGCCGGACGATCCGGGCAGCCCTTACGCCATCGGCAGCCCGGACGGCGGCCACGACGCCATCCATCCGCAGCTCGGCAGCCGCGAAGACTTCCGCCGCCTGGTGGCCGCTGCGGCCGAGCATGGTCTGGAAATCGCCCTGGACTTCGCCATCCAGTGCTCGCAGGATCACCCTTGGCTCAGCGAGCACCCCGGCTGGTTCAGCTGGCGGCCGGACGGCACCATTCGCTACGCCGAGAACCCGCCAAAAAAGTACCAGGACATCGTCAACGTCGATTTCTACGCACCGGACGCCATCCCCTCGCTGTGGATCGCCCTGCGCGACGTGATCATCGGCTGGGTGGAGGAGGGCGTTCGTACTTTCCGCGTGGATAACCCGCACACCAAGCCCCTGCCGTTCTGGCAATGGCTGATCGCCAATGTGCGCAGCCGCTATCCGGACGTGCTGTTCCTGGCCGAGGCCTTCACCCGACCGGCGATGATGGCGCGGCTCGGCAAGGTCGGGTATGCCCAGAGTTACACCTACTTCACCTGGCGCAACACCAAGACTGAACTGCACACGTATTTCGAGCAGCTCAATCAGCCGCCGTGGAGCCTGTGCTATCGCCCGAACTTCTTCGTCAATACGCCAGACATCAACCCCTTCTTCCTGCACAGCAGCGGCCGCGCAGGCTTTCTCATCCGCGCCGCGCTAGCGACCATGGGCTCAGGTCTGTGGGGTATGTATTCAGGCTTCGAACTGTGCGAGAGCGCGGCGTTGCCGGGCAAGGAAGAGTACCTGGACTCGGAGAAGTACCAGATTCGCCCACGCGACTTTACGGCACCTGGCAACGTCATTGCCGAAATCGCCCAGCTCAACCGCATTCGCCGGCAGAACCCGGCGTTGCAGACTCACCTGGGCATCGCCTTCTTCAATTGCTGGAACGACCAGATCCTCTACTTCGCCAAGCGCACGGCCGAGGGTGACAACTTCATCCTGGTCGCCATCAGCCTGGACCCGCACAACGCCCAGGAAGCGCACTTCGAGTTGCCACTGTGGGAGCTGGGACTGGACGACGACGCCCACACCCAAGGCGAAGACCTGATGACGGGGCATCGCTGGACCTGGTACGGCAAGACCCAATGGATGCGCATCGAGCCCTGGCATCAGCCGTTCGGCATCTGGCGGATTTCCAAGCCCGTCTGAACGCAGCGTCGAACCCGATACAGCAAGGAGTCGCCCATGGCCAAGCGCGCGCGCCCGGCAGCCTTCAGCGAAGACCCGCTCTGGTACAAGGATGCGGTGATCTACCAGCTGCACATCAAGTCGTTCTTCGACTCCAACGGCGATGGCATCGGCGACTTCGCCGGACTGATCGGCAAGCTGGACTACATCGCCGAGCTGGGGGTGAACACCCTCTGGCTGCTGCCGTTCTATCCCTCGCCGCGGCGCGACGATGGCTATGACATCGCCGAATACAAGGCCGTGCACCCGGACTACGGCAGCCTGGCCGACGCGCGGCGCTTCATCGCCGAGGCCCACCGCCGCGGGCTGCGGGTGATCACCGAACTTGTGATCAATCACACTTCCGACCAGCACCCCTGGTTTCAACGCGCCCGGCACGCCAAGCGCGGCAGCAAGGCGCGCGAGTTCTACGTGTGGTCCGACGACGACCACAAGTACGATGGCACGCGGATCATCTTCCTGGATACCGAGAAATCCAACTGGACCTGGGACCCCGTCGCCGGCCAGTACTTCTGGCACCGCTTCTACTCCCATCAGCCGGACCTGAACTTCGACAACCCGCAGGTGATGAAGGCGGTGATCGGCGTGATGCGCTTCTGGCTCGACCTGGGTGTCGACGGGCTGCGTCTGGACGCCATTCCCTACCTGATCGAACGCGACGGCACCCACAACGAGAACCTCCCCGAGACCCACAGGGTGCTCAAGACGATCCGCGCCGAGATTGATGCCAACTACCCGGACCGCATGCTCCTGGCAGAGGCCAACCAGTGGCCGGAAGACACCCGTCCCTACTTCGGCGAGGGCGATGGCGACGAATGCCACATGGCCTTCCATTTCCCCCTGATGCCACGCATGTACATGGCGTTGGCCATGGAAGATCGCTTTCCCATCACCGATATCCTGCGCCAGACACCGGAAATTCCCGCCAACTGCCAGTGGGCGATCTTCCTGCGCAACCACGATGAACTGACCCTGGAAATGGTCACCGATCGCGAGCGCGATTACCTGTGGAACTATTATGCGGAGGACCGTCGGGCGCGCATCAACCTGGGCATCCGCCGGCGCCTGGCGCCCTTGCTGCAACGCGACCGACGGCGCATCGAGCTGCTGACCAGCCTGCTGCTGTCGATGCCCGGTACGCCAACCCTCTACTACGGGGACGAACTGGGCATGGGCGACAACATCTACCTGGGTGACCGCGATGGCGTGCGCACGCCGATGCAGTGGTCACCCGACCGCAACGGCGGGTTCTCCAAGGCCGATCCGCAGCGCCTCGTGCTGCCGCCGGTGATGGACCCGCTGTACGGCTACCAGTCGGTCAACGTCGAAGCGCAGAGCCACGACCCGCATTCGTTATTGAACTTCAATCGTCGGTTGCTGGCGGTGCGCAACCAGCAAAAGGCGTTCGGCCGGGGCTCGCTGAGAATGCTCAGCCCCAACAACCGGCGCATCCTGGCCTATGTACGCGAATACACCGATGCACAGGGCAACACCGAGGTGATCCTGTGCGTGGCCAACGTGTCGCGCGCGGCCCAGGCTGCCGAATTGGACCTGTCGGCCTACGTGGACAAGGTGCCGGTGGAAATGCTCGGCGGCAATGCCTTCCCGCCCATTGGCCAACTACCCTTTCTGTTGACGCTCTCGCCCTACGGCTTCTACTGGTTCCTGCTGGCGCCCCACGACAGCCTGCCGAGCTGGCACAACACACCTACCGAAGGAATGCCCGAATTGAACACTCTGGTGCTGCGCCAACGTCTGGAAGAATTGCTTCAGGCGCCTTCTGTCGACACCTTGCAGGACACGGTCCTGCCCGAATACCTGCTCAAGCGGCGCTGGTTCGCCGGCAAGGAAAGCCCGATCGACGCCGTGCGCATCCGCTATGGCGTGCGTTTCGGCAGCCCGAGCCACCCTGTACTGCTCAGTGAGCTGGAAGTGATCGGTGATGGCGTCAGCACGCAGTATCAGCTGCCGTTCGGCCTGCTCGCCGAAGATCAGATCAACAGCGCGCTGCCTCAGCAACTGGCTCTCTCACGGGTGCGCCGCGCCAGCCAGGTCGGCCTGATCACCGACGCCTTCGTCCTTGAGCCGTTCGTGCGTGCGGTACTGCGTGCCTGCCAGGACGGTACGCGACTGTCGACCGACGCCGGGGAGCTGCACTTCGAGTGCACCGATCAATTGGCCCCACTGGCACTGGGCGATGACAGCGCTGTGCGCTACCTGAGCGCCGAGCAGTCCAACAGCTCCGTAGTGATCGGTGAGCGTGCAGTGCTCAAGCTGATCCGCCGGGTCAATCCGGGTATCCACCCGGAACTGGAAATGAGCGCGTATCTCACCGCGGCGGGCTTCGCCAATATCTCCCCGCTGCTGGCGTGGGTCAGCCGAGTGGACGATCAGGCGCAGCCGCACCTGCTGATGATCGCTCAAGGCTACCTGAGCAACCAGGGCGATGCCTGGTCGTGGACACAGAACACCCTGGAGCGGGCGATTCGCGATGAGATGGAGCCGACCCAGGGCAGTGCCGAGGCGCACACCGATGCCCAGGCCGAGTTGGCCGGTTTCGCCACCTTGCTCGGTCGGCGCCTGGGCGAGATGCACATGCTGCTCGGCGCGCCCAGCGCTGATCCGGCCTTTTCGCCGCGGCCCAGCGACTCGCAGGACAGCCAGCGCTGGCGCCAGCAGATCGGTGCCGAGCTCGATCATGCCCTGGACCTGCTCGGCCAACACCGCGGCAACCTTGACCCCGGCAGCCAGGCGCTGGTGGATGACCTGCAGCAGCAGCGCGAGGGTCTGGCTCAGCATATCGACCAACTGGCCCGCCAGGCCGAGGGTGGCCTGCTGATGCGCGTGCACGGCGATCTGCACCTGGGCCAGGTGCTGGTGGTGCAAGGTGACGCCTACCTGATCGACTTCGAGGGCGAGCCGTCACGCCCGCTCGAGGAGCGACGGGCCATGCACAGCCCCTACAAGGACGTCAGCGGTGTGTTGCGTTCCTTCGACTATGCTGCAGCGATGATCCTGCGCAGCGCTTCGGCGGTCGACCTGTCCGACGCCGCGCGCCAGGCACGTCAACGGGTCGCCCGCCAGTATCTGCACCAATCGCGCCACGCTTTCGTCCACGCCTATGGACTTGCCACCGCCGCCATGCCTAACGCCTGGCAGCATGAGGACGGTGCGCGCGCAGCGCTGGAGCTGTTCAGCCTGGAGAAAGCCGCCTACGAAGTGACCTACGAGGCGGAGAATCGGCCGAGCTGGTTGGCCGTACCCTTGCAAGGCTTGCATGCATTGATCAGTACCTCGGGTGAGTCCTGATGACCACCCATGATGCGACAAGACACAACGCGCTGCGATGATCCAGGTCCAGCCCACTACCGACATTACATGCTAAGGAAGAGTCAGATGAGTTCAATCACGCGCAGCAACGGCGGCCTTCGCCAGCGCGATCTCGATGCACTGGCCAGCGCCGAGCATGCCGATCCCTTCGCGGTGCTCGGCCCGCACGATGATGGTGCCGGCGGCCAGGTCATTCGTGCGTTTCTGCCCGGTGCGTTGAATGCCCGGGTACTCGCACGTCACGACGACCGCGTACTCGCCGAAATGGAGCAGGGGAGTTTGCCGGGGCTGTTCACGGCGCATCTCGAGCAGCCCCAGGCCTACCGCTTGCAGATCGGCTGGGCAGGTGGTGAACAGATCACCGAGGATCCGTACAGCTTCGGTCCGCAACTAGGCGAGATGGACCTGTACCTGTTCGCCGAAGGTAATCATCGCGACCTGTCGAGCCGTTTTGGCGCTCAACCGACTCAGGTCGATGGCGTGCAGGGGGTGTGCTTCTCGGTGTGGGCACCCAATGCTCGACGCGTCTCGGTGGTGGGGACCTTCAACAACTGGGACGGACGTCGCCACCTGATGCGCCTGCGCCATAACGCCGGTGTGTGGGAATTGTTCATCCCAGGCCTGGCCGTGGGGGAGACCTACAAGTTCGAGGTGCTGGGGCGCGATGGCGTCCTGCCCCTGAAGGCCGATCCCCTGGCGCGCGCCACCGAGTTGCCGCCCAGCACCTCGTCCAAGGTCGCCGGCGCGCTGGGCCATACCTGGGCCGATCAGCAGTGGATGGAGCAGCGTGCCGAGCGCCATGCCATCAGCGCCCCATTGTCCATCTACGAGCTGCATGCCGGCTCCTGGCAATGCGAGATGAACGAGGCGGGCGAGGTGGCCCGGTTCTACAACTGGCGTGAACTGGCCGAGCGTCTGGTGCCCTATGTGCAGGAGCTGGGTTTCACCCACATCGAGCTGCTGCCGATCATGGAGCACCCCTTCGGCGGTTCCTGGGGCTACCAGCCGTTGTCGATGTTCGCACCCACTTCGCGCTATGGCACCCCCGAGGACTTCGCCGCCTTCATCGATGCCTGCCACCAGGGTGGCATCGGCGTGATCCTGGACTGGGTCCCGGCGCATTTCCCCACTGACGAGCACGGCCTGGCGCGCTTCGATGGCACCGCCCTGTACGAGTACGACAATCCGCTCGAAGGCTTTCATCAAGACTGGAACACGCTGATCTACAACCTCGGTCGCAACGAGGTGCGCGGCTTCATGCTGGCCTCGGCACTGCACTGGCTCAAGCATTTCCATATCGATGGGCTGCGGGTCGACGCCGTGGCCTCGATGCTGTATCGCGACTATTCGCGCAAGTCCGGCGAATGGATCCCGAACCGCCATGGCGGGCGCGAGAACCTCGAGGCCATCGAGTTCCTCCGTCAGCTCAACGACGTGGCAGCGCTCGAAGCGCCCGGCGCGCTGATCATCGCCGAGGAGTCCACCGCCTGGCCGGGTGTCAGCCAGCCCACCCACCAAGGTGGCCTGGGCTTCAGCTACAAGTGGAACATGGGTTGGATGCACGATTCGCTGCATTACATCCAGAACGATCCGGTCCACCGCGCGCATCACCACAACGAGCTGAGCTTCGGGCTGGTGTATGCCTACTCCGAGCGCTTCGTGCTGCCCATTTCCCACGATGAAGTGGTCCACGGCAAGCGCTCGCTGATCGACAAGATGCCCGGCGACCGCTGGCAGAAATTCGCCAACCTGCGTGCGTACCTGGCGTTCATGTGGACCCACCCTGGCAAGAAGCTGCTGTTCATGGGCTGCGAGTTCGGCCAGTGGCGAGAGTGGAATCATGACCAGCAGCTGGACTGGTACCTGTTGCAATACTCAGAGCATCAGGGGGTCAAGCATCTGGTGGGCGATCTCAACCGACTGTACCGCGAGCACTCGGCGCTGCATGAGCAGGACTGCCAGCCCCAGGGCTTCCAGTGGTTGATCGGCGATGATGCGGTGAACAGCGTTTATGCCTGGTTGCGCTGGAGCAGCAATGGCGAGCCACTGCTGGTGGTGGCCAACTTCACGCCGGTGCCTCGGCACGATTACCGCATCGGCGTGCCGTTTGGTCAGCATTGGCAGGAGTTGCTCAACAGCGATGCCGAGCGTTATGCCGGGTCAAATCTGGGCAACGGTGGCGGGGTGATGGCTGAGGAACTCCCGGCCCACGGCCAACCTTTGTCGATTAGCCTGAATCTGCCGCCGTTGGCGGTATTGGTCATGAAGCCACTCTGAGGGTGTTGCAAGCTGCCTGGCGTCCGCCTTTGGGATGCTGGGCTGGTGAGTGATGTCGATGAGACAGTGATGAATCGCCGCTGAGACCCCGAGACAACGCCTGTTGCACAGGGCCTCGTCTCAGCGGCGGGACGTCACGATTTCTTCAACTTCACATTACTGGCGTAGTTGCGGCCATCGCGTTGGGTTACCTCGAACTCGACTTCTGCGCCATTCTTGAGATCCAGGTCGCCCACGGCTTCGGCCGGCAATATCACATCGTCCTCGTCGACCTCGTAATCAAGGAAGCCTGCCTTGAGTTGGGCATTGTAGAGTTTCACTTTCGCAACTTTTACATCGGTCATGGTGTTTTCCTCTTGGTGGTCCGACTTGGCGTCGGTGTTGTACAACGCTCATGCAAATGCCGGATGGCCGCGCAATGGCAGTTCAGCAGCTCGCACAGTCAGGCCGCCTCGACGGCCTGGACCGCTGTCAATCGAGCCTGTGCCCGCCGCTTCCATAATTGAGCTGGTAGTCGCGTGGAGTGTATTCTCGGCCCCACACTCCTACGGGCGTCGAGCTATCGCCCTTCACCAGAGCGATCACTGACATGACCGCCCCATGAACAATGTACGTCTCGATCAACTTGCCTGTGAACCACGACCCTGCGGTCAACCAACGAGAGGACCTGGCAACGTAATTGTTGATCCTGTGACCCCGCAGCAGCGCTTTGCCGTAGAATCCTGCACGTGAGTAATCCGCCACGTTTACAAGGCGTACAGCGTCGACGTTCAGGTAGTTGAGCATCCATTTACCCCCCGGCATGAGTTTGTTACCCCCCGCCATGAGTTTGGCTCCCCATCCCCTAGCCGATTTGGTGACCTCCTGCGCGGCATAGATGGCCGTGGCATCGAAGCCGTGGATTGAGATCTCGCCCATTTCATTCATTGCGTAACTGGCGGCCTGGGCGATTCTGCGAGTCTGTCTCAACTTGCCGATCTGGCGCAGTGATCGCAGCCCGACCCTGATCGCCTTCGATGTTTCCTTGATCAGGCCCCAGGCACTTTGCGCCAGCGACGCTACCCCGGCGACCAACGAGGCAATACCGAGGGCCTTGGAAAGGCGCGGATCGGAGTCCTCCGTCAGCACCGCTGCCACCTCCAGGGTGAACGAGGCGAGTGCGAGCAATGTCATCGCCGTGAAGACCAATATCGTCGAAGTGCCCCCCGTCAAGACACCGCCTGCGATGCCGACGATCGTCAGCACCAGGGACAGTGCCAGACCTCGCCAACGCGAACCGACCGGCATCGGTTTGGTGTCCTGTAGCGCTCTGGCGTAAGTTGCCAGCTCACGATCCTGGCCCCACCGACTGAGCATGATCGCCCCGCTGGGGTCATGCAGGTTGACCGGATCCGGGCAGTGGGCATAGTCGTTCAGGCCGCCTTGACCAAACGGACTCAGCCAGTCAGGCTGGGCATAGCGGCGCAGCGTCGGGTCGTAGCTGCGGTAGCCATTGCCCGCATGGTAATGCCCGGTGACCGGGTCGCGGCGCATGCCGTTGTAGCCAGCGATCAGTCCATCGAGCACCACGCCTTCGCCGAACGGCAACAGCGGGGCCAGTTCGAGTGCGCCGTCGCGGACCTGCCCGGCGACGCCTGACTGCGGATCGTCGATCAGCCAGCGCACCTGATCGTCGTCGTACTGGGCCAGGCCCGGAGAAAGGCTGGTGTGCCGGGCCACTTGGCCTGCCTTGTCCAGGCAGACCTCGCCGATCAAGTTCGCGCCGTGGTAGCGCAAGACATGGGTGGTCCCGTCGTTGCCCGAGTGCTGCGCCGCCAGGCGCTGCAGACCGTCGTATTCATAGCGCGCCAGTAGTGCGCCGCTGGCATCCTTGACGCGGCTGAGCTGGCCGACGGCGGTGTAGTCGATCGTGCGTTGCTGGCCGTCCACTTGCAGGTGGCCATTGCTGTTCCAGCTCAGGCTCGTTTTCTGGCCGTCCTGTTCTACCGAGGTCATGCGGGTAGGGTCGTTCTGTGTTTCGAACGCAAACGTCTGGGTGACCTGGTCGCCCGTAAAGGGGGTGCTGGTGCAACTGACCAGGTTGTCCAGGGCGTCCCAGCGAAACTGCTGGGCTTTTATCGCTGTGCCGGCGTTGTCCGTAGGGCAGTGCGCCGCATCGCTGGCCTCGCACGTGTAGCTTTGCAGGCGGTCCAGCTTGTCGTAGGCGAAGCGTTCGCAGCGCAGTCGCTGCCCTTGCGAATAACTGGTCTTGCTTGCCAGGCGGCCATCGCCACGCCAGTCCATGTGCTGGCTGAAGCAGGCCACCCCATTGTGAAGGAAGGTGCGTGAGGTTTCGCGGTCGAAACCGTCATGCTCGCTCACCACGTGCCACTGCCCGGCGCCTTTAAGCGCGTGTACCTGGCGAGCCTGCAGGCGGCCGAGTCGATCGTAGCGGTAGCGCACCTCCTCGTGGTCCTGACAGCTGCGCAGCGCTCGGCCGTCACGGTCGAGGAACAGCCGTTGCCAGTGGCCATCGGCGCGCAACGAAGCCACGCTTTGCCCGCGCAGGCTCTGCCAGTCCGCGGTCTGCGAGGTAAATCGCGAGGTGGTTTCAGTGCTTCGCTGGCACCCAGGCAGGCGCGGGTTGGACAGGCTGTGCTGCCAGCCGTCACGCGCGGTGTCGGCACCTGCCGCTGGGTCAGCGGCGGCCTTGATCAGGGTTCGATCACCTTGCCGAGACTGGCTGAACAGACTGTCGCCCTGGGCCTGGACGTGGACCCCGGTGGATGTGGCGCGGGTGGTCAGCCGGGTTTTGTCGGGCAGGATCACCGTGTCTTTGGCAAAGCCGTATTCGCGGCTGCCCACCTTGCGCTTGGCCAGGATGGACGGCGCATTCACCGTCTGCGTGGCGACGCATGTGCCATCGACCTTCAGCTCGTCGATGTGGGTGCTGAAGCCGGGATAGCGGTGTTCGACGATGGAGGCGTCGGGTCGAGTGACCTTGGTTACCCGACCGAGGATATCCCGTTCGAATTGATAATTCAGCACCTCGCCGTCGACTGTGCGGGTGTAGCGAATCACGCGTCCATCGGCGTCGTAGTGCTGGGCAACCTGCATTTGCTGTTGACCGGTGGCGTCCGCCCATTGTCTGGTGGATTCAAACGTGCCGTCCGTATTGGCAGTATGTCGGGAGGTACGCTCGGAAAGACACCATTCACCCAGACCGCGTCGTTCGATGACGTCAATATCGATATCTTCGAGTGATGTGGCCAACGCGTCGTTCGACAATGCTGTGCCGGAAGAGAATTTCTTCAGGCCGTCCATTGCTTTTAATTCAGACTCGTCCAGCCCCTCAAAAAGGTCAAAGATATCCTGGACACTGACGCCCTCGATGTCGTCCAAGTTTTTGAATTTTTGGAGTGGGGGGGGCTGAAGGGTGTATTCCGCGCCGTGGTATTCAGTATGCTCGTTAATGATGGGCGGGTAGTTGACAAGAACAGGTCCGTGAATATTTTCTAGGCCATCTAATTTATTTAGACCGGCCAACCGCTGGATCGTTTTGATTAACTTCAACTCGTCAATGATGGAAAATTTATCAATTGCGGTTTTTTCCCCAAGCACATATGGGTCGGCGTTTAATATTTCGTCGTAATCCAAGTCGGATTGCAGATTGCGAATCTTGAGATAGGTTAATCCAATCGTATTTGCGTCAGAACCTTCATCAGATAATGAGTAATAGACTGACGACTCCCAAGAAACGCGCTTTTTCGGTTGATTGGCATCGATTCCAGCGAAAATGTCCAAGATACGCTGAGCCACACCAGACTCCGCTTCACTGGACTCAGACGTCACTGCCGTGCGTGCCAATTTCAGCGTCAACGCACCCTGAGCCCGACCGTGCTCAAGCGCAGCCTCGCCCGCGCCGGTTTCCACCGACAACCAGGGCTGCCCTGCCACTTGCCTGCGCAACGAACTGTCGTTACACACCGCCTGCCCGCCCGGCAGATAGTCCCACGACCAGCTACCGATCACCGAAGCGTCATCGATGCCCTTGAAGCAATACTCATCCATGGGCACGTAAACACTCGTCCCGGCCCTGCGCCACTCGTTGCGCCAGATGCGTTTCAACCCGTCCAGGTGGGACCGACTTTGATCGCCGTTGAGGAAAGTGCGCACGACCTGCTTGCCATCGGCGCTGTAGGCTGACCCTATACGCTCATCGGGAGCCTGCTTGGCGGCCCTGCCTGTATGCCCGGGCGCCAGTGTGTAGCGGGTCTGCTCGGTAACTCGTCCGACTGCATCGCGCCGCCAATGCGTCTCGACGTCGTTCTCAACCTCAACAAGTGCAGCACGGCTATGGCGCGAACGCAGCGTCTTGCTCACCTGGGCGGTACCGGCAGTCGTCCTGGCGGTTACGCGAACCCAGATGCCTGGCTGATTGGGGTTGTCTTCGAAGGCCTGGATAGTCTCCAGCTCGATACATTCGTCGTTGTGGTGCGTCGTCTGTTTGCTGGAGATCGACCACACTTTGACTTTGCTGTCCTGGCTGGGTGTGGGCTTGCTGGTGATGCCGGTGGTGGTCGTGCTGATCTGATGCCAGAGCACTTCGTCACCGGCAAGACTCCAGGTGGTGTGCTCGTCAAGAGAGTCGTCGGTCAGTGCGCCCTGGAGGCCCTCTATGATCACCAGCTCGGCCAGCTCCAGGTAGTCTCGTCCCGCGCGGTTGACGATGCGATAGCCATAGAGTTTCAGGCCCTGAGCATTGCCATGGTCGTCGCATTGGTACTCCGCCATCAGTGGCGCAGCGGCATGGTCCGGAAGGGCAGGGCACTCCAGCGTGGGCAACGTGCTGAGCTGGGTGACCGAGCCAGGCACTATCTGGTTGGTGGTGCCGCTCGTGTAGTAGCTGTAGTGGATCGAATGCTCGCCGCTGGCCCGCAGACGCAGCACCTTGCCATGCTCGTCCATGACCCTGGTGGTGACCTGCACGGTTTTGCCCAGGTCTTCACGCGCTACTTTCGGCGCCAGGCTGAGCATGCTGGCGATTGCCGAGCTGATCAGCTTTCTGTTTCTCGTGGAATACTGCCAGACCAGGGCCAATACGGCCTGCTGATAGTCGACACCGGAGGTATCGGCACTCACCTCAACGCCGTCTCCAGTGGGTTTGACGATGATGCGATTGATCACGCCATCCAGCTCATCTCCCCAGCCGGTGTAGCGATACTGGCTGACGGCACGTTCACTGCGCGAAACGAATTCCAGCCAGTGCCCCTCAGCAGTGCCCGAGCCCTGGAGCAACGTGACTCGGTCGCCGTTCGCGTCAAGGCCATAGACATGCGTGTCGTGGGCTATCGAACCATGTGCCCCATGGTGGACTGCGGCGATGAACAACTGATCGTCGGAGTGTTGATAGCTACCGGTATAGGCATAGTGCTCGATCTGATTCTGCTGGCCGTCACCTGGCAGCAGCGCATGCAGCGCAACCCGCGGCAGGGAAGGGGCGTCATGGTTCAGACGAGCGCTGTTGTGCAGGTACTGGACGCACTCGACCGAGCCGTCGAGCTCCTGCAGCCGGCACAGCACCCGGTCCAGCGTCGGGTCATCGTCATAGCCACACTCCACTTGCTGCACTACCGCCGTACCGTGCAGGCGCTTGAGGGTGCGCAGCAAGTAGTCCTTCAGGATCAGTTGGACGTCGAACGCTTCGTCGGTCCCCGGCCACACTTGCATGTTTACCTGACTGCCCGTTTTTTCCTGCGGCTTCACATAGTCGGCGGCAAACAGCGTGTGTCCGTCACTTTTGATGTTTTTCAGCAGGAACTGCCCGTTCTGACGCTTCCACTCCAGGTCCAGCGCTTCACCGTATTGCGAGACGATGCGCGAGGGCAGCAATTGCACGAACGGGCGCTGGTAGTGAGCGATGCGCTTGTCCAGTTCCTTGAGGTTGTCGTTACCCTCCCAGGCCTTGACGGCTTCGGCGTAATCAATCGCCGCTGCGCCGTAGTAACCTGCGGGTGCAAGGCCCCACAGCACCCAATGCTGCCATTTTTCTGGGAACGTCGGGAACTCGGGTGCACTTTTGTTTTTTATCGCCAGCAGCGCCGCCAATAGTTTCTTGCGGAACTCGTCGTTGGGCTCTATTTCATCACTGCCCGCCGATGCGGGCTTACTCAAGACCTCTTGACGTCCGCTGGGAAATTCGACGACGAATGTGCTGTAGTCCTTGTCACAACTCACTCTGCACGTTTCCAGCTTGAGGGCCTGGCCTTCACCCAGTTGTGCCCACTGATCCTGGCTGAAACGCACCATCGTGCCGTCGGCCAGCGTGAGTACGCGATGGTCGTCTGCCTGGATGGCGCTGGTGATCAGTTTGGAAAAGCGCCAGGCCCAGCCGTCACCCAAACCAGCTTCGTTGCCACGCAGTGCCGAATAGTGCAGGGACAGGTCGCACACTGGCCCCAGTCCGCGTATCCCTTGCAGGGTGGCGATGGCGTAATGGGCATGGAACAGGCCGCTGCGATGATCCACGCCGGTCTGGTCCTGGTTGCTGGTGTCGAACACCTCGGAGTGACTGGTGTTGCCGTAGTCCTCGCAGAGAAAGCTGATTTGCTCGTAGGGCTCAATGGCTGCGGGTGGAGTGAACTGTACGTTCTGCGCGGAATACCAGAAGTTGCTGGGGTGGCAGGCGCCAATCTCGCCCACCGTCAAGGCGGTGCTGTCCCGGGCGCTTTCCGGGTAATCCAGATACAGGTCGTAGAGGCTGTTTTCGATCGGCCCGGCCCAGGTAACCTGGGTATCCGTAACGTCAACTGGCCAATGCCGATGCTCGCTGCCACGAGGGATACATGCGCTTATGCGGTAACCTTTGGCGCGGGCGGCATCGCCAAGCAGGAATATCAGTTCGCCGTTCAGCGCCTTGACCGTGACCTGCAAGGCCTCCGGGACGTCGCCAGCCTTGACGGCGAACTCCGCCTTGGCGGTCTGTGCGCTGGCGGGCAGGTCGTCGAAGCCCGTGAGGTACTTGGCATAATCGCTGTCTTGCCAGCTCGTGCCGGCACCCACATTGGTCAAGGCCAGCTCCAGCTCAGAGTACCTTGGCAAATACGACGCCCCGGCGGCTGCATCGATTTGCACCTCTGGCCAGGCCTGGGCGGTGATGAAGCTGGCGAGCGCTTGTATCCAGGCATCGTGGGTCAACGGTTCGCTGGGCGTGTCGGGCTTGAACAGTGAGTGGTGCAGCAGCTTGCCATTAGGGTGCCGCAGGGTTACCAGGACAGCGTCTTCGACAGCCTTCCAGGCCGAATCCAGGAGCGGACCAGATACGCGATTGGTTGGGCCGGGTAACGTGGTGAAAATGCGCAGGCCATCGCCTAGTTGCCTGAGAACCCACTCGTCAGCGTCTTTGGACGATGCGGCGCCGGGGGCGATCGCTTTCGCCTGGAGGTAACGCGATATGGGCGAAACGTCCAGAGCTTGCGCCCATGCCGTCGCCCAGCCGTTTGCCAGTCTTTGGGTTGAGTCAGGCGTCCATTCGTGGTGCGCCATCAGCCGATGTGAAAACGCATCGTAGACCCAGGCTTGCAGTGCCTGCTGCTCCGGCAGCTCCACGCCCACTTCAATAGGTTGGCTCTGCCACCAATGCACCTCAGTTAAGGTCACGCTCAGCTCGGCACATTGCGGAACCCACAATGCGTTGCCGGAAACATTAGGTATTACATCACAATCTTTGTCGAGAACACCTGCGCGCAATAGTTGGCTCTTTTGGTTGATCAGGCAGGAGAGCGCCTTAGACCAGCTGGTAGGACTGCCATCCCCGGATGCCCTCATAAGATCGTATAGGCGTTGAGGTTCTAACATGTGTTGTTCGTAGAGCGCTTGCGTTGTCAGATCGCGTACCTGTACACAAAGAATTGCTCTGCCGGACGGATCAAATGAGTCGTTGATGGCTAGGGCCTGCACAATGTTTCCGGCAAACGGCGCTGTATGGAATGCGCGATAGCGCACTGGACTCCACAGGCGCAACTCCGTGGCCCCACCGACACGGCTCATACGGGGGACCATAAGCTCACTCTGCTGACTGATAAGTTGGGTAAAAGTATGAGGCCACTTCTCTTTCTCGAGCTCACCAGACTTGTACTCGACGCAACTGATGTCACCGGTCAGGCGGTCGATCGTATATGCTCTGAGCACCTCTTTTTTCTTCAGGTCTCGAACTGCCTTGATCGAGCTGCTGGAGTGCCAGCCGCCTTCGATACTGCCTAAGCGTTCGAGCGAGAAGCCCCGCATGTCCGGAAGATAGCCATCGGGCTGGGTAGTGATCAGGTACGGAACCTGGAAATGCTTCATCTGCACAGCGGTGGCTTGCCACTCAGGCTGCATCGTCAATTCGAGTTGCAGTACCTGCGGCAACTGCAGCGTCCACGAGGCCTTATCTGTTGTTGATTTTTGTGACTTGCCAATGTCATGAATAGCGTGGGTGACGCCGATATTGGCCTTGATGCTCTTCGCCAGCGCATCGATGCGCTCGAGCAGATTATCCGCGGCGAATGTCAGCTCGCACTGCCACTGTTTCAGGACTGCACCGGTTTTCTTGTCGCGCAATGCCAACGGTACGCTCTTTTTGCCGGCTCCACCTTCGGGGGGCGGGACGTAGGCATCGAGCATCTGCGCCAACGTGGCCTCCTTGCCGTCGGCAGTCCTCAGCGCGCTGTTCCAAGGGGTGGCCTTGTCGGTTTCCTCGAACCCCCCGAGAACGATGCGCAATGGTGTGTTCACATGCCAGAAATCGACGGTACCTTCCCCAGCGATATCGCCGTCGACCGCGCTACGGGTGCCCAGGCGCAGGTACGCGTCCAGCCCGCTGGCCTTGAGCTTGGCACGTACCAGCGTGGGCCATTTGTCCTGGGTACTGTCATCGCCAAAGCTGAACGACAGCGGCGAGCCCGGCACAGGGACGCCGGTCGTTTCATCGTTGACCTGAAGCACGCGTACCGCCTTGCTCCACTTGTCGTTCAACGGTATACCGGCATGGCAGGCGATCCACTCGGTCTGCGTCTCATCTTCGCTGCTCGCCACCTGGCTGAGGCCCAGTTCCAGCTGCAGCGCGTGCGGCAGGCTCAGCGTCCAGTTGCTCTTGTCGGTCTTGACGGTCAGTGCTTTGCCCAGGTCGTGCACCGTATGCTTGACCTGGATATTCGCTTCGATGCTGCTGGCCAGGTCATCGACTTGCTGCAGTGGGTCACCAGTGGCGGTGTAGTCCAATTCGCAATCCCACTGCTGCAGCACGTTCGCACTGTTCTTGTCGCGCAAAGTGAAGCGCACCCTGCGCTGACCGACGCCCCCCTTGGGCGGCTGGACGAACGCTTGCAGGGCCTGCGCGAGTGTCGCTTCAGCACCTGTGGCACTGTGCAGCGCACATGACCATTTCGCCGCCTTGTCCGTTTCTTCGAAACCACTGATCGACACGCGCAGCGGTTTATCGACCTGCCAGAAATCGACGGTCGCCTGCCCGTCGATGTCGCCATCGACCTCATCTTCGGTGCCCAGCCGCAAGTAGGCATCCAGGCCGCTGGCTGCGAGCTCTGCACGGACCCGTGCCGGCCACTTGTCCTTGGTGTCATCGTCGCCGAAGATGAACGACAAGGGCGATCCTGGGAGCGGCTCGCCAGTACGGCCGTCGCGCACATCGAAGGTGCGTACCGCCTTGCTCCACTTGTCATTCAAGGGAATTGCGCTCTGGCAACGGTGCCAGGCCGGTGAAGAGGATACGGAAGGTTCCAGCGCGCGTTCGGTCGCCATTTCGGCATGCTCCCACCTTGAGTTCGAGAGCCCATGGAACGGCCTTGGGAACCTGTCGGCAACTGGCAAAAATGCTAGGTGGCGGCCAGGAAACCAGCGCCGGCCACTGTTGGTTGGACATCCCGCAATGACCAACGCCCTCGCTGTCACCTGGTAGTTCTGCCAATTGCACGGTCAGGTAAAGGCCGTGATGCTCACCAGTCTTGCAGCCAGCGTTGGAGTGTCGAGCCATGAGTATCAGTACGCAGTGGGTAGCAGAGGCCAATCAGCAAAACACCCGTTCCCCCAGCCAATGGGCGGCCGACGCCCAAACGCTGGCGCAGGCACTGGTCAAGCGGGAGGCGACCGCGGAATCGGCAGCCACGCTTGAACTGTGGAAAAACAACTGCCTGCAGGGTGCCTTCAGCGACTTGCAATACCCGAGCAAGGATGCTGGCGACGATATCGCGCCGCTCCATGAGCACCTGGAACGCGTGCGCAAGCTGGCCAGCGCCGCCATCGGTAAAAGTGGCGATGCTGCCAGTGCCTATGCTGCCTGCGCCGCGCAAGCGTTGGCGTATTACACGGCGCAGCAATACACGACACGTAACTGGTGGCATATCCAGCTGGGGCTGGCACTGAAGGTGGGCGGTTGTCTGCTGCTGCTCGCCGGAACCGACCAGGCCGGCGCGATCGGGGGCAGCCTCGACTACCTCCAGCGTACGTCGAACGTCGACCTGGGCCATACCGGCGCCAACCAGATGAACTTCGCTTACGTGCAGCTGTTGTGGGCTATCGCCGGGTGGAAAGCCAAGCATGAGACACAGTATCTGGCCCATGCATACGCCGCTTCCAGGGCAGTTGCCCAATGTTGCGAAGTGGTAATTTCGTCTGGCCCGACCGAAGGTGAAGGGATCAGGGTCGATTCTTCCTACAGCCAACACAACCCGGTGACATCAGATAAACGTGTCCAGTCGCAGCTTTATGCGGGCACGTATGGTGAGGTGTTCCTGAGCGAGTTTTTCAAGTTCAACGAGGTGCTCACTGGCGTGTTCGCATTGACCGCCGAGAGTCTGGTGACGATCGAGCGTCATCTGACCGAGGGCGTGGGGTGGTTCGGCTACGCCGGACGTTACGACTTTCATGTCATGGGCAGAGCCGTCAGCCGAAACGCTGGCGGCGGCACACGGGTGTGGTCGAGCTGGTGCAAGGCATTGATGCCGACGGCCAGGAATCCGGCGCTGCTGGGTGAGATGAACGACCTGGCAACGGGCAAGGTGCTGACCACTCCGGGCTTCAGAGGTACCCGTGCATTCTGGAACAACGACTTTCTGGCTCACATCGATAATGACTTTGCCGTGTTTTGCAAAACGATTTCCACCCGCACCGTAGGTACCGAAACCGGAAACGGTGAAAACAAAAAAGGTTACTACATGGGTGGCGGCAGCTACTCGGTGCATACCCATGGCAAGGAATACCTGGGCATTGCGCCCGTATGGCACTGGCAGTTCATACCCGGCACCACGGTCGAGCGCGTTCCAGAGTTCACCTACCCACAGGCGCAGTGGGGGTATGGCGCCGAGGGCAGTCATGATTTCTCCGGGGTGATCAGCGATGGACAGACCGGGGTCGCGACCATGATCCTCACACGCCAGCGCATCCAGGAATCTCGTCAGACGCGGATTGCGAACGCAGGTATCTTGTACTGCCTGGGTCAGGCAGGTGACCTGACGAAAACGCAGCGCAAGGTACACACCACGGTCAATCAATGCTGGTTCAACGAATTGGCAGCCGTCGAATACAAGGGCGGCAATACGCATCTCAGGTCCGGTGAATTGACCCGGTCTGATATTGATCAAGTGGTGCATGACGATGTGGTCTATCAGTTCCTGAAGCACAGTAGCGTCACAGTCGAGATGGCCACCTGCAAGGGCTCGTGGCAGGCGATCAACGACACACTTCCCGACACTGAAGTCAGCGGCGAAGTGTTCTCGTTATGGATCAACCATGTCCTGGGCGCCTCCAACGACTACGCCTACGCCATTCGCAAGAAAGGCACTGCGGCGGCCAAGCCCGATGTCGTGTGCACCGATCACGCGCACTACGTGGATATCAAGGATGCAGGTGTTGCCGCAGGTGCGGTGTTCACCACCTCGACCGTGATCGCGCTTGCCCCCGTGAAAATCACTGCATTGGCGGCAATGGCCTTCGTCGCAAAGTATGACACCAGTACCTTGACGCTGACGGTAGGTGACCCCACGCAAAAACTCGATCAAATTGAGGTGCAACTCGATTGGAAGAGCAGCACTTACACGCACGTGATCAAGCTACCCACTGGCGACGATCACCGAGGTAAAAGCGTTACGGTCGCGTTCACTGAAAAAGGCGTCATCGGGTGAATGACCTCCTCGCTACGTTCACACGATCTGGTCAGCCATCACAGGTCTGGTGTCGATGGACACTGGCAGAGCGGCTGTGGCAGCGAGCCCTAGAAGGGGGCACTCGCAGTCCACCACTGCATCTTCACCCGAGCCACGCAAGGATGTGGCTTGCTTTCCCAGGCTGGGCCACCTGTATCAGCGTGCACCTCATATCAGCAAGCCGCCTTGTTCGGCGCGCTCGAAGGGACGGGTGAAGATGTTGGGCATGACCATCCACTGCGGGTAGCGAGTTCAGCCAGAAAGACGCGAAAGTTCGCCTCATGAGGTCGAGTCGGGTTAACTTGGGCCGGTTTCGAAAAGAGGCAGCGGACTGGATCGATCGAAAAAAATCAGGGCACATGGCTGAGATTGCCATGTGCCCTGAATAGGCTACTGCGAATGACTGCCAGCCGTCATGCCGCCAGGGTTGGCAGTGCGCGGCTAGTCTTCATCGCGCTCCAGTACCAGCAGCAGGAACGAGCGACCGGTGACATCGAAGGTTGTGTCGAAGTCCAGTCGTTGCGCCTTGCTCAGCTCGGGTCGGTCGGTGTCGATCAGGCAATTCCAGTGCTCACCCTGTGGCACGGAAGGCAGCACGAACGGCACGCTGTCATGGTGCGAATTGACGATCAGCAGAACCGTCGCTTCCGAACCAGGGCGGGCAATGCCACTGACCTGCGCGCGGCCATCGATCAGCATGCCCAGGCAGCGCCCGTGCGGATTCTCCCACTGCTCGACGCTCATCTCGTTGCCGTCCGGTGCCAGCCAGGTGACGTCCTTGACACCGATCGCCTCGTTGTAGTCGCCCACCAGGAAGCTGGAGCGGCGCAGCACGGGGTAGTCCTTGCGCAGCTTGGTCAGGCGCTTGACGAAGGCCAGCAGTGCGCTGCCTTCTTCGTCCAGGTCCCAGTTGATCCAGCCAATCTCGCTGTCCTGGCAATAGGCGTTGTTGTTGCCGTGCTGGGTACGGCTGAATTCGTCACCGGCGACGATCATCGGCGTACCCTGGGACAGCAGCAGAGTAGCGAAGAAGTTGCGCATCTGGCGCATGCGCAGCGCCTTGATGTCGGCATCTTCCGTCGGCCCCTCGGCGCCGCAGTTCCAGGAGATGTTGTTGCTGGTACCGTCCTGGTTGTTCTCCTCGTTGTCCTCGTTGTGCTTCTCGTTGTACGACACCAGGTCGCGCAGCGTGAAGCCATCGTGGGCAGTGATGAAGTTGACCGACGCGTAGGGTCGGCGACCCCGATTGTTGAACAGATCGCCGGACCCTGTGAGGCGCGCGGCGAAGTCCGCCAACTGGCCCTCGTCGCCTTTCCAGAAGGCGCGGGCGGTGTCACGGAAGCGATCGTTCCACTCGGCCCAGCCGGGCGCGAAATTGCCCACTTGATAGCCCCCTGGGCCGCAGTCCCAGGGTTCGGCAATCAACTTGACGCTACGCAGCAAGGGGTCTTGCCGGCAGGTCACGAGGAAGCTGTGACGCTCGCTGTAGCCGTCGTGGTAGCGCCCGAGAATGGTCGCCAGGTCGAAGCGGAAACCGTCCACGTGCATTTCACCGGCCCAGTAGCGCAGCGAATCGGTGACCAGCTGCAGCACGCAGGGATGGCTGAGATCCAGGGTGTTGCCGGTGCCCGAGTCGTTGATGTAGTAGCGCTTGTCGTCAGGCATCAAGCGGTAGTACGAGGCGTTGTCGATGCCGCGCATGGACAGGGTCGGGCCACGCTCGTTGCCTTCGGCGGTGTGGTTGTAGACCACGTCCATGATCAGCTCCAGGCCTTTCTCATGGATGTGGGCGACCATTTCCTTGAATTCGGCGATCTTGCCGCTGGCCAGGTACTTGGGGTGTGGTGCGAAGAACGCCAGGGTATTGTAGCCCCAGTAGTTGTTCAGACCCTTGTCCAGCAGGTGCTGGTCGTTGACGAAGGCGTGGATCGGCAGCAGCTCGACGCTGGTCGCACCCAGGTCCTTGATATGCTTGAGCAGCTCGTCGTTGGCCAGGCCGGCGAAGGTGCCTCGCAGATTTTCTGGCACGGCAGGATGACGCATGCTCAGACCGCGCGCATGGGCCTCGTAGAAAACCGTCTGCTCCCATGGAATCTGCACTCGCTGGTCGCGGCCCCAGGTAAAGGCAGGGTCCACTACCTTGCACTTCGGCACGAATGGCGCGCTGTCGCGTTCGTCGAAGGACAGATCGTCGTCCGGGTGACCCAGGGTGTAGCCGAACAGCGCTTCGGACCACTTCAGTTCGCCGACCAGCTGTTTGGCGTAGGGGTCGATCAGCAGCTTGTTGTGGTTGAAGCGATGGCCGTTCTGAGGCTCGTAGGGACCGTACACCCGGTAGCCATAGACCAGCCCTGGGTGCGCGTCGGGCAGGTAGCCGTGGTAGATCTCGTCGGTGTATTCAGGGAGTTCGATGCGTTCGAGTTCGTTCTCGCCGCTGGCGTCGAAGATGCACAGCTCCACCTTGGTGGCGTTGGCCGAGAACAGGGCGAAGTTCACGCCCAGGCCATCCCAGGTGGCCCCGAGGGGAAAGGGCAGGCCTTCACGAATGCGGGTTGGCGCGACGGAACGGGTTTTCTTCGGGGTGCGTGCGGTCATGGCAGCTCTCGTCTGGCCAGAATAAGGGAAAGGTGATGCGCCGCTGCCGAAGAGGATCGGCAGCAGCCGGTGCCGCCAGGATCAGTTCGCGTCGGGCTTCTTCGGTGCGCGAGGCTTTTTTGCCGGTGCCGGCTTTTCGCCGGGCACCGCGGCCGCCTTGGGTGCAGCGGGGGCTTTGGGCTTAGCTGCGCCTTTGGCATCGGCAGGCGCCTTGGCCTTGGCCGGCGCCTTCTTGGGCTTGGCGTCGGGGGTCTGGGACTTGGCCTTGGCCAGCTTCACGGCCTTTTCCCAATGCTCCTGGTCGCGCCCCTCGGGTTTGCCTTCCGATTCCCAGAGCTGGTAGGCGAACTCACGAATATGTTTTTCATCACTCATTTGGCTGCTCCTGATCTTCATGCATGTTCAATCAAAAGGTTGAGCGGACAGTCCGACAGCACTTTACTGAGCATCAGCTCCCTATTAGGGCTGACAGCGATGTCGGAAAAAAGTCCCTTGCAGGTAGCAGGCGAAACGGCGAACGGCAGCACGATGCGCGTATCGCCCCAGTCCTGTGGCGCGATCAGTGGGGTAGAGGCCTCCCCAAGCAGCTCGCTGGCAAGGCGCGGCACCACGACGATCGCCCGTTCACCCTCACCCAGCCGGGCGAAGGCCAGTACCTTGTCGGCGTGGCGCCCCTGGGCATCGAGGGGCAGGTAGGCGCCCCGTTGGAACAGCTGCGGATGGGCGCGACGCCGTTCCAGCACCCGAGCGATCAGGGCCTGCTTGATGCGGCCGTCGCGCCAGTGGGTGAGCAGCTCGGAGACCGGCGCTTGCTGCTCCAGGCTGACACGTCGTGCCGGGTAGTCCACGGGCCGTCTGTTGTCCGGATCCACCAGGCTCAGGTCCCAGTATTCGTTGCCTTGGTACAGGTCAGGCACTCCCGGTACGGTCATGCGCAACAGGCACTGCACCAGCCCGTTGAGCGCGCCGGGACAGGCGATGCGCTCGGCCGCATCGGCCAGCGAGTGACGCAGCAGTTGCTGGTCTTCGTCGAGCAGGAGGCTGTCCAGGTAATGCGAGCAGGCGTTTTCATAGGCTTCGTTCGGCGCTGCCCAACTGCTGCGCAGCTTGGCCTCGCGCAAGGCCTTCTGCTGCCATTGGCGCACGCGTTCGGCGAAGTCCTTGAGGCCCTCTCGATCGTCTCGGTGTAGATCCAGCGGCCAGCTGGCCAGCAATGTCTGCAGCAACAGCATCTCGTCGGCCGGACTCGGCGCCGGACCGTCCTCGAGGTTCTTCAGGGAGGTGCCGGCCAGTTCACGCCAGTGCGCGACCCGGCTGGCCAGCCAGGGCCCACGCTCGCTGAGTACGGCCAGGCGCGCGCGGCAGTCCTCGCCACGCTTGTGGTCGTGGGTAGCGGTGGCCAGCAGGTTGTCCGGAAAATCGCGAAGTCGACGCTGCGCTTCGTTGTGGAAATCGACGGGCGTGGCGCTGAAGCGCTCGGCCTCGAAGCCCACGTCGTTACGCGACAGCAGGCGCGCACTGCGGTAGAAGGCGGTGTCTTCCACGGCCTTGGCGGCGCTGGGCGCGGTCAGTTGCTGGAACCGCACGCACGCGTGGCGCAAGCGCTTGCGCGGCTTGCCTGGCGGCAATTCGCGCCAGGCCTGACCACCCAGCCAACGTTGCAGCTGCTCCAGCAACGGCCAGTCGGCTTCGCTGAGCGACTGACGCGCGCCTTCCAAGGCTTGCTGGAAGAACGGCTCATCCTGCTCAGGGCGACCGCAGGCGCTAATGTAGGTGCGATAGACAGGATAATGCTCGACCAGGGCCTGTACGCCACGACGAATCGCACCCAGGGTCAGGTCTCGGGTCATCAGGTCATCACGGGCGACCTGCAGCAGGGCCTGGGCTACCGATTCGCAGTCGCCTGCCAGGCTGGCGTTTAGCACCAGGCGACGGGCGATACGCACTTCCTCGTCGAACTCGGGGCGCTCGCTGACGCTGCGCCACAGTTCGGTCAATGGCGCCTCGCCGGCTGGATCGTGCTGGACCAGCGAGACCTGGTTCATGAATTCATAGCCGGTGGTGCCATCGGTGAGCCAGTCCTGGTGCAGGTGTTCGCCGGTGCCGAGGATCTTTTCCACGTAGATCGGGAAATGCTCCAGGGCCGCCTCGGCAGGACGCCCGGCCAGCAGGCAGTCGACCCGGCGCCGCAGGTTGCGGCAGTAGCGCCGTGGATCGGCCAGGCCGTCGATATGGTCGATGCGCAGACCGTCGACCAGGCCGCGCTCGATCAACTCGAACAGCTTGGCGTGGGTCGCCTCGAATACCGCCGCGCGTTCCACGCGCAGGCCGCCGAGTTCATTGATGTCGAAGAAGCGGCGCCAGTTGATGTCGTCGGCGGCGGTGCGCCAACTGGCCAGGCGGTAGGTCTGGCGCTCCAGCAGCTGGTGCAGGCGCTGGAAGCCTGACGAGTCCTGGCTGTCGAAGGCCGCCAGTGCCGGGCGCAGGTCGTGCCCTTGGGTGGCCAGACGCACCAGCTCCGATTGCAGCGGGACCGCGTCGGCCAAGGGATTGGCGGCCTCGCCGAGCGCGCTGAAGCGCTCGCCCAGCGCCTGCAGCGCGGTGTCCTGGCTGTGGGCCAAGACGCGACCGTAATCCAGCGGACAGATGGGAAAGCGGTGCTCAAAGTGCTCGATTTCCAGCACGCCATGCTCAGCGTCGAAGGTCAACGGGATCTCCCCGTTCTGCAAGGCCACGCCGTAGTCGCTGCCCAGGAACGGCAGCAGCAGTTGCCCGGCCAGCAGCGGGTCGGTGGAGTGCCACTGGATGTCGAAGAACTCGGCGTAGGGGCTGCGCCGGCCCCAGGCCAGCAGGTCCTGCCACCATGGGTTGTCGGCACCACCGACCGCCATGTGGTTGGACACGGTGTCGAGGATCAGCCCCATGCCATGCTGGCGCAAGGCAGCGACCAGTCGCAGCAGGGCGGCTTCCCCGCCTAACTCAGGGTTGACCAGGGTCGGGTCGACCACATCGTAACCGTGGCGTGAACCCGCGCGGGCCTTGAGAATCGGCGAGGCGTACAGATGGCTGATACCGAGCTGGGCGAAGTAGGGCACCAGCGGCACGGCATCGTCGAGGGTGAAGTCGCTGTGGAACTGCAGACGCTGGGTGGCGGTAAGCGCTTTCATCGGTCGCGCTCCCCAGCCTGGACCCGGGCCTGAGCCAGCAGTTCGAGGCGCCGCGAGGCGTGTTCATCGTCCAGCAGCTCGGTCACCGGCTGCTCGAAGCGACGTTGCCAGTTGGGATGACCCTGCGTGGTGCCGGGCAAGTTGGGCTGCTCTTCGAGGCCGAGCAGGTCTTCGAGCGGGACCAGTACCAGCGGGGCGCGGGTATGGCCGACATAGCGGATGGCAGCGTCGATCAAGGCGTCGTTATCCTTCAGAGGACCGTAATGGGATTCCAGCGTACGTCGCAAACCATGGATTTCCTGCTCCCGATCCTGCCGCCAGCGCTCCTCGGTGGCGGTATCGATCAGTTTCAGGCGGTGATTCCAGTCGATATCACGGGCTTTGAGCCAGCCGGCCAACGGCGCCAGGTCATGGGTGCCGGTGGTGGCCAGCGCCGTGTCGGGCCAGTCCATCAAGGGTTTGAAATGACCGGTCGAGCTTTGTTCGAACGGCAGCACGCGCATGCCCAGTACGGCCTTGTCCGCCAGGCGCTCGCGCAAGCCTTCGGGCACCGTGCCCAGGTCTTCGCCGAGAATGATCGCCTGGTTGCGCACCGATTCCAGTGCGAGCAAACGCAGCATGTCATCGAACGGGTAGTCGACGTAGGCACCTTCCTTGGGTGAAGCGCCGCGCGGGATCAGCCACAGCCGACGCAGACCCATCACATGGTCGATGCGCAGGCCCCCGGCATGGGCCATGTTGGCACGCAGCATTTCGATGAACGCGCGAAAACCGTTGCGCTTGAGGCCTTCAGGGGAGAAGCCGCTGATTCCCCAGTCCTGCCCGGAACGGTTGAGAATGTCGGGCGGTGCGCCCACGGTCAGTTCGGCGAGCAGTTCGTCCTGACGGCTCCAGGCCTGGCTGCCACCGCCGTCGGCACCCACCGCCAGGTCGGCGATCAGGCCGATGCGCATGCCGCTGCCACGCGCCGCCTCCTGGGCCCGTTGCAGGCTGCGCTCGGTGAGCCACTGGCAGAACGCGTGGAACTCCACGCGCGCCGGATAGGCTGCCGCCATGGCCTGGACTTCGGCAGCGTCAGGGCTGATCCAGGCATCGGGCCACTGCCGCCAGTCGGCGCCGAGCCCTTGCTCGACGGCCTCGGCCTGCAGCACTTCGAAGCGGCAGTGTTGCTCCAGGGTTTCGCCAGCCGTTTCGCGGAAACTGTCGAAATCCTGGCGAAGCGGGTGGTCACCCCGGGTGAAGTCGTCGAACAGGGCGCTGAGCAACTTATGACGAACGTCAGCAGCACGGGGCCAGTCGACCAGCGCTTGCTGTTCGAGGTCGTCAAGGCTTTCGGTCAAGCCCGCGCGCTCGGCCGCCGTGCGCACCTCGCGCTCACCCAGTATCACCGAGGGGCTGGCGTACAGGTGGTTGAGCAGCAGGCGACTGGAGGGCGAGTAGGGGCTGAAATGCTGCTGGTCGAACAGCGACAGGGCATGGATCGGACTGATCGCCAGCGCATCGGCCCCGCGCTCGGCGGCGCTGCGAGCGAATTGCTCCAGTGCGAGGCAGTCACCAAAACCGCCATCCCCTGGGCGCCGCAGGCTGTACAACTGCGTGGCCAGACCCCAGCAGCGGGCCGGCGGTTGAGTGACTACATCGTCGAGGCTGTAGCAACGCAGGGGCGCCACGGCCAGGGTGAAGGAGCGGTTATCGATTTCGAGACGGTGGTAGCCCAGCGGAAGGTCGCCCGGCAAACGAGCCTGGGCATCCAGCGTCGAGGTGCGTACCGAGCCATCTTCCAGCACGCAGCGTACGCGGCTACCGGCCTGGAACCAGCGGTCAAGGCTCAAGGGCGCCTGGACATCCACCGTGAACAGCGGCGGCAGGTGTTCGCTGTCCTCGGCCTGGTCCAGCAAGGCCAGGCTCTGCTCGGTGGTGGCGTCATCTTCGGCGGGCAAACCCAGACCTTGCAACACGCCCCGCAGGGCATCGTCGGACACACGTTGAGGGCGATCGTTGGCATCGGTCCAGTCACGGGCCAGGCCGGCGCGTGCGGCGAGGCGGTACAGCGGCGTATCGCTCATGGCGTCTCCTGGCGGGAGGGGATCAGGCTGACCACGCAGCTGTACGCGGCCAGCAGGGAATCCGGATGAGCCGAGTCACTGCTGTCGTACAAGCGAGACTCGGCACCGGGTAAGGTTATGGCCTGTGCCATCGAGCCAAGGTTCAGATCGATTCGCAGCTCGCTGCCGTCACCCAGCCGCCAACGCGCCGTGAGGGCCTTCTCGGCAACCACCTCGGCACCCAGGGCACGAGTGCCTGGCAAGCGTGGCACAAGAGTGCGTTGGCGAATGTGCAGCAGCTGGTGATACAACCCGTGCCAGCCGGCCAGTACCTGCTGGTCCGCGGGATGGGACGCGGTGAAGGTCTCCAAGGCGTTCGGATCGGGAATGTGCTCACGTTTTTCCGGATCGGCGAAGGCGGCGAAGTGCTCGAATTCGGCGCGGCGGCCCTCACGCACGGCATCGGCCAATTCATCGTGAAAATCGGTGAAGAACAGGAAGGGGCGAGAGCTGCCCTCCTCATCGCCCATGAACAGCAGCGGGATCATCGGTGACAGCAGAAGCAACCCAGTGGCCGCGCGCAAGGCCTGCGGCGGGCAGAGTCGGGTCAGACGTTCGCCCAGGGCGCGGTTGCCGATCTGGTCGTGATTCTGCAGGAACAACACGAAGGCACTGGGAGGCAGATGACCGCTAGGTTCCCCGCGCGGCTCGCCCTTGCGGTTGGGCTGCCCTTGGAACACGAAGCCTTCGCCCAGGCATCGCGCCAACTTGGCGATCGGTTGATCCTTGTAGTCCTCGTAATAGCCTTCGGTTTCATCGGTCAACAGCACGTGCAGGGCGTTGTGGCCGTCGTCGTTCCACTGGGCGTCGAAACCCTGCTCCAGCAGGTCGGCCTGGTTGTGTTCGTTCTCCAGCACCAACCAGATCTGCCGACCTGGCTCCACGGCCGCGCGCACCCGGGCGGCCAGTTCGACGAGAAAGTCCGGTTGGTTGATGGCGTGCACGGCATCCAGGCGCAAGCCGTCGATACGATAGTCGCAGAGCCACATCAACGCATTCTGGATGAAGAACTCGCGCACCTGCGGACGGCGAAAATCGATGGCCGCGCCCCAGGGGGTCTGGCGGTCCTCACGGAAGAACGAGCTGGCATACTGGGGCAGGAAATTACCGTCGGGGCCGAAATGGTTGTAGACCACATCGAGCATGACCATCAGTCCATGGCCATGCGCCTCGTCCACCAGCTCGCACAGCTGCTGAGGGCTGCCGTAGCTATGCTGCGGGGCGAAGGGCAGGGCGCCGTCATAGCCCCAATTGCGTTTGCCTGGAAACTGATTGACCGGCATCAGCTCGATGGCGGTGATACCCAGCTCCGCCAGGCGTGGCAACTGCTCGGCGACGCCGGCATAGCCGCCAAGCACACCGGCATGCAGTTCCTGGATGACGGCCTCGTGCCAAGGGCGTCCTTGCCAGGGGTGACGCCATTGCTGCTGGCCGAGGTCCACCACCTCGCTCGGACCGTGCAGCCCTTCGGGCTGATAGCGAGAGGCGGGGTCGGGCACTGGGGAGGCGTCGTCGATCTTGAAGAGGTAACGATCGCCCACCTTGCAGGGGGCGATACCGGTGAACCAGCCATCTTGCTCGGACTGCAGCTCGAATGCGGACTGTCCCTGAATCTGTACGCTCACGTTCTTCGCGTCTGGCGCCCAGAGGGCGAAGCGCGCCGACGTGGCGTCCAATGAATGTGCGCCATGCCTGTGCATCTTCACACCTCGTTGTCAGTAGGCGCCGGCGTGTGCCTGGCAGACCAGTTCCTCGTACAGGCGGGCATAGGGTTCTACCGCCTGGCACCAGTTGAAGGGTTGCGTCATCGACAGGCAGCGCATGGCGTTGAGCAGGTCTTTCTTGCTGTAGGTATAGAAGGCGCGCTCCAGGGCCGCGCGGTAGCTCTCGACGGTGGACGCTTCGAACAGGAACCCGGTGACGCCATCCTCGATGGTGTCGGCCAGTCCCCCCGTCTTGCGCGCCACCGGCAGCGACCCGAAGCGCTGTGCGTACATCTGGCTGAGGCCACAGGGCTCGTAACGCGAAGGCATCAGCAGGAAGTCGCTGCCGGCGAACATGCGCCGGGCATCGGTCTCGTTGAAGCCGATGCGCACGCCGATTCGTCCAGGATGACGCAGGGCCAGCTCGCGCATGGCTTGCTCTTCCTCGGGCTCGCCGCGGCCGATGATCGCGATCTGTCCACCTTGACGAACGATGTCCTCGGCCACGCCCAGCGTCAGATCAAGGCCCTTCTGGTACACCAGGCGGGAAACCACGGCGAACAACGGACCCTCGGAAGGTTCCAGGCCGAACAGTTCGCGCACCTGATCGGTATTGCGCGCCTTGCCTTCCCAGTCATTGAGGCTGAAGTTGTGTTGCAGGTGACTATCGGTGGCCGAGTCCCAGCTTTCGTCGATGCCGTTGGGGATGCCGCCCAGCAGGCCCTGCTGGGCCTTGCTGGCCAGGAAGCCATCCAGCCCACAGCCGAACTCGGGGGTGGTGATCTCCTGGGCGTAGGTCGCGCTCACGGTAGTGATATGGCTGGAGTAGGCAAGGCCCGCCTTGAGGAAGGACAGCTTGCCATAGAACTCCATACCTTCCTGCTGCATGGCGTGCTCGGGAATAGCCAGCTCAGGGCTGCAGGCACGGCTGAACACGCCCTGGTAGGCGAGATTGTGAATGGTGAACAAGGTGGCCGTATTCAGCCCGCGCCAGTGCATGTAGGCGGGCGCCAGGCCTGCCGGCCAGTCGTGGGCGTGCACCAGGTCGGGGCGCCAGTGGATCATGCCTTCACCTGCGGCGATGTCCGCAGCGGCCAGCCCGAGACGGGCGAAACGAATGTGGTTGTCGCTCCAGTCGCGGCCGTTGTTGTCACCGTAGGGCGTGCCCTCGCGCTCATAGAGCTCGGGGCAGATCAGTACATAGATGACCAGGCCGTCGGGCAGGTCCATCCGTCCGATCTTGCAAGGTGGTAGGGCAGCATGGCCCGCCAGCTCACCGACGATATGGATGGGGCTGTCGCTGTTGACCACCTGCGGATAGCCGGGGATCAGGACACGCACGTCGTGCAGATGCGCCATGGCACGGGGCAGCGCCGCGGAAACGTCCCCCAGCCCGCCGGTCTTGACCAGATCGGCGAATTCGGAGGTGACGAACAGCACCTTACGCTTGTGCGGGTTCTGACCGCGCTGAGAGCCGGGTGTCTTGCCGGTGTTGATGAAGCCCGGTGGCAGGGCTTCGCGATTGTCCAGGTTGAATATTTCTGCATGAGGCTCGACAGCGGCACTGATCATAACGTCCTTCTCTCCGTCCCTTGCGCTGGTGGGTTGAGGCACCCATCGCGTTATCTCGTGTGGTTCTTGCCCTTTCTGCTGCTGGTGTCGGTAATGCGTTCCTTGCCCCTGAGTCGTGCACGCTCGCACAGCGCGCTCGAAGTTCCGATCGAGCGGCGCTTGGACTGAGTGGGGTGGGTGGCCTGACGCGTGGGGAAATCCTTTCGCGTGGCCTACTTATTTCCTGACCTACCCGTGTTTTGGAAAGTTCGACTTATTTTGTCGTTGTCACCGTCGCTGGTTCATCGGATACCCAAAGCGGGGTGCCAGGATGAAGCGCAGCAAAACACGGGCCGAGACAGAAGTGTAGGTGACGAAAGGTCGGGAGGGTGACCCGTCGGTCATTATTTGCCTGACCGTTGGTCTGCGCAAACGTTGGCGGCCCTGTCGCGATGCTCACCTGTGAGGCGCGGCGCTTCGATACGGTGCCGGGCTGGCTCCGTATCGGTGCGCCGAGAAGCGGCTCAGCCCTTGGAGAGGGCAGGAGCGATCAGCCGTTGGGTTGTGCGGAGGAGTGGTGATGACTGATGAGCCAGTCCTTGCCATCGAAGCGGTACACGAAGGTATAGCGGGCTGCCACGGGTGGCTTGTCATCCTTGAACTCGAAGGTGTAGAGGCCAGCCAGCGTGGCCACGTTGCAGGCCGTCTGCAGGACATGGCTGTTCAGCGTACCCGAAGGGCCGTGCTCGAGGAATTTGCGGAAATAGTCGATCCGCGTCTCGGCCGACAGGCGAGGGGTGCTGGATACGGTCGGCAAGAGCACGGCATCATCGCTGTACAGCGCCGCCACCCTGAGCGGGTCGCGGCTCTGCAAACTGCTGTTCCATCGCTCGAACAGCGCCAGCGCAGCCGGCTGGTCCAGCGGCTGGCAATCAGTGGCCGCCGCCTGGGCTTGCACGGCGAACAGGCAGAACACGAGGGGCATAAAAGGCTTTGCGTAGGTCATGCTGATATCCATCAAGGCAGGCGCGAGAGTGGGTCTGCGACATGCTGGACGTTGGAGCGCAAGCCCCTCGCGACCTATCAGGGGAGGCTATCAGGCCTTGTAGGGCGTTTCGCTTTCGACCGAATGTTGCACCAATAACGCATTCAATTGCGCCACCTGTGCGCGCAGTCGATCGCGTTCGTCCTTCAGCTGACGAAGCTCGTCGCGGCGGACCGTGACGTAGAGCGTCTGGGTGGGAGTGGCAGGCATGATGGTACCCAAGCGTGCACCTCGAGGTTGGGCGGCGGACAAGATAAGCGCATAGGCTTCGTAAGCCGTTATTTTGAATTCTTTCACTCATGATGGGAACTTTTTTGTTTATCGTGGTCTTGCCGTTCGTCGGTGAACCCTGGCGCTCGGCGCTGGACTAACCTGCATCATCCAATCGGATTGTCATCTTTGGTAACAAGGGAGCATCGACACATGCAACTGGGAATCGTCGGGCTAGGCCGCATGGGCGGCAATATCGCGAGACGGCTGATGCTTGCCGGGCACCAGACCGTGGTTCACGATCGCAACCGCGACGCCGTGGTGACGCTGGCGGCCGAGGGTGCCCGGGGCGCGGACGACCTGGCCTCGCTGGTGCAGGGCCTGAGCGCGCCGCGCGCCGTTTGGGTGATGTTGCCGGCCGGCCAGCCGACCGAGCAGACCATCGCGCAACTGGCCGACCTGCTCGAGCCGGGCGATGCCATCATCGATGGCGGCAACACCTTCTACAAGGATGACATGCGCCGCGCCAAGGCACTGGCCGGACGCGGTCTGCATTACCTGGACGTCGGCACCTCAGGAGGCGTGTGGGGCCTGGAGCGTGGCTACTGCATGATGATCGGTGGCGAAAAGGCCGTGTTCGAGCGCCTCGAACCCCTGTTCGCCGCCCTGGCGCCGGGTGTCGGCGACATCCCGCGCACCCATGGGCTGAGCGGCGAGCCCCAGCGTGCCGAACACGGATACATCCACGCGGGTCCGCCCGGTGCCGGGCACTACGTGAAGATGATCCACAACGGCATCGAATATGGCCTTATGCAGGCCTATGCCGAGGGCTTCGACCTGCTGCGCAGCAAGGGCGGTGAAGAGTTGCCCGAGGACCAGCGTTTCGATCTGAACGTGGCCGAGATCGCCGAGGTGTGGCGCCGCGGCAGCGTGGTGACCTCCTGGCTGCTCGACCTGACGGCCGACGCACTGGCCGCCGATCCGCAGTTGGCCCAGTTCAGTGGTTCGGTGTCCGACAGCGGCGAAGGGCGCTGGACCGTGGATGCGGCCGTGGAACAGGCAGTGCCGGTGCCGGTGCTGTCCAGCGCCTTGTTCGCCCGCTTCCGGTCGCGTCAGCAGCAAGGTACCTTCGGTGACAAGGTGCTGTCCGCCATGCGCCTGGGCTTCGGTGGCCACGTCGAGATCAAACGCCCATGAGCAAGCGCCAGACACCCGCTGCACCGCCCTGCACCCTGTTTCTGTTCGGTGCCAGCGGCGACCTGGTCAAGCGCCTGCTGATGCCGGCGCTGTACAACCTCAGCCGTGACGGACTGCTGGACCGCAACCTGCGTATCGTCGGGGTGGACCACAACGAAGCGACCGGCGAACAGTTCGCCGAGCGCCTGCACGCGTTCATGGTCGGTCGGGACAAAGGCGGTGAAGGCGCCCCCAACAGCCTGGACCCGGAGCTGTGGGGGCGGCTGGCCAAGCGCATGGACTACCAGACCGGCGACTTTCTCGACCCTGCCACGTACCAGGCCCTGGCCAAGCGCATCGACAAGACCCGTCATGGCAATGCGATCTTCTACCTGGCCACTTCGCCGCGTTTCTTCCCGGAAGTCGCGCAGCGCCTGGGCGAAGCCGGCTTGCTCGACGAGTCCGGTGGCGGCTTTCGTCGCGTGGTGGTGGAAAAACCTTTCGGCACCGACCTGGCCAGCGCCGAGGCGCTCAATGCCTGCCTGTTGAAGGTGATGAACGAACAGCAGATCTATCGCATCGACCATTACCTGGGCAAGGAGACGGTACAGAACATCCTGGTCAGCCGTTTCTCCAACGGCCTGTTCGAGTCGTTCTGGAACAATCACTACATCGACCATGTGCAGATCACCGCCGCCGAAACGGTGGGGGTCGAGACCCGTGGCGCCTTTTACGACAGCACCGGAGCGCTGCGCGACATGGTGCCCAATCATCTGTTCCAGCTGCTGGCGATGGTGGCGATGGAGCCCCCCGCCGCGTTCGGCGCCGACGCCGTCCGCGGCGAGAAGGCCAAGGTGATCGGCGCGATCCGTCCCTGGAACTCGAAAATGGCGCTGAAAAACTCCGTGCGCGGCCAGTACACCGCTGGCAAGCGCCTGCCTGGCTACCGTGATGAAGACAATGTCGACAAGGACAGCCACACCGAAACCTATGTGGCGCTCAAGGTGATGATCGACAACTGGCGCTGGGCGGGGGTGCCGTTCTACCTGCGTACCGGCAAGCGGATGAGCGTGCGTGATACGGAAATCGCGATCTGTTTCAAACCTGCGCCCTATGCGCAGTTTCGCGAATCGGCGTTGGAACGGCCCAAGCCCAACTACCTGAAGATCCAGATCCAGCCGAACGAGGGCATGTGGTTCGACCTCCAGGCCAAGCGTCCGGGCCCTGAGCTGGTAATGGAGAACGTGGAGCTGGGGTTCGCCTACAAGGACTTCTTCAAGATGACCCCGGCCACCGGCTACGAGACCTTGATCTACGACTGCCTGACGGGCGATCAGACGCTGTTTCAGCGCGCCGACAATATCGAGAATGGCTGGCGTGCGGTGCAGCCTTTCCTGGACGCCTGGGCCAAGGGGGGCGAAGTGCACGAGTACGCAGCGGGCGAAGACGGGCCCACGGCGGCCGACGAGTTGCTGGTGCGCGACAAGCGCGAGTGGCACCGGCTGCAGTAACGTCAAGGCGCCAGGGCCGCGAATCCAGCCCTGGCGTGGAGGTCAGTCCAGGTCGGCCGCCGAGTGGCGTTCCGGCACCTGGCTGGCTTCATCGCCCCAGGTGCGGTTGACCCGTGTGCCGCGTTGCACGGCTGGACGCGCGGCGATCTCCTCGGCCCATCGCAGCACGTGCGGGTACTCCTGCACCGAGAGAAATTCCGCTGCACCGTACAGGCTGCCGCGCACCAGTTGTCCATACCAGGGCCATACCGCGATGTCGGCAATGCTGTACTGCTCGCCACCCAGGTAGCGACTCTCGGCCAACCGCCTTTCCAGGACATCCAGCTGACGCTTGGCTTCCATGCTGAAGCGGTTGATGGCGTACTCGATCTTTTCCGGCGCGTACACGTAGAAGTGCCCGAAGCCGCCGCCCAGGTAGGGTGCCGAACCCATCTGCCAGAACAGCCAGTTCAAGGTTTCGGTGCGTGCGGCAGGGTCGCTGGGCAGCAGGGCATCGAAGCGCTGCGCCAGGTGCAGCAGGATCGAGCCGGACTCGAACACGCGAACCGGCGGCTCCACACTGCGGTCCAGCAAGGCCGGGATCTTCGAGTTGGGGTTGACTTCGACGAAGCCGCTGGAGAACTGGTCGCCGTCGCCGATGCGGATCAGCCAGGCATCGTACTCGGCGCCCGCGTGACCCAGGGCCAGCAGCTCTTCCAGCATGATGGTGACCTTGACGCCGTTGGGCGTGGCCAGTGAGTACAACTGCAGCGGATGCTCGCCCACTGGCAGTTGACGCTCGTGGGTGGGGCCGGCGACGGGCCGGTTGGTGCTGGAGAACTGGCCACCAGAGCTGGCGTCGTTCTTCCAGACCTTCGGGGGCACGTAGGGGGTCTTGCTCATCCGATCGAATCTCCTGAGTGTCGTCGTTCCCAAGTGCGATCGCTGGATGCGATCAGGGTTCGATGACCAAGACTAGGGCAGGATGAGCGGTGCTGGGAAGCCCCGGCGCGTCACTCGGGAGCCGTCTGCAGGACGGCTCCCACCCGCGAACGCGGTCATTTAACTTTCCGGTCCACCTCAATGGGCGCCTGCCGCCTTGCTCAAGTCGCTTTCGGCCCACTCGGTGTACACACAGGCATCGGCGACGGCCCAGCGCACCTCGACGCGGTCCCCGGGCTGCATCGGCATGCCCGCGGCCGAAAGCGCCTTGACGGTCATCGCGGTGCCGCCAGCGGTGACCACGTGGCAGGTCTGGCTCTCGCCCAAGAACAGCACTTCGCCAACCGTGGCGCTGACCTGATTCCAGCCGGCCGGCAGCGGTTCGCGCGCTGCCTGCTCGGTGCTCAGCGCCAGGGCCTTCTCCGGTCGCACCATCACCAGCGCTGGCTGGCCAGGATGCAGGCCAGCCGTCAGGCGAAGCGCCAGCGGTGAGCCCTCGAAGGCCGCAGCACCCTCGCCCGAGGCCGTGACCCGCAGGAAGTTGGAGTTGCCCAGGAACGAGGCGACGAAGGCGTTCGGCGGGTTCTGGTACAAGCTGTAGCCGCTGCCCAGGCCGACGATCTTGCCATGGCTGAAGATGGCGATGCGCTGGGACAGGCGCATGGCTTCTTCCTGGTCGTGGGTCACGTAGACGATGGTGATGCCCAGGCGCCGATGCAGTTGGCGCAGTTCGTCCTGAAGGTCTTCACGCAGTTTCTTGTCCAGCGCGCCCAGGGGCTCGTCCATCAGCAGGATACGTGGCTCGTAGACCAGCGCGCGGGCGATGGCCACCCGTTGCTGCTGGCCGCCCGACAACTGCGCCGGGCGCCGGTGGGCGAAACTGTCCAGTTGCACCAGCTTGAGCATGGCGTCGACACGCTTGGCGATCTCGGCGCCGGGGACCTTGCGGATGGTCAGCGGAAACGCGATGTTGTCGCGCACGCTCAGGTGCGGGAACAGCGAATAGCGCTGGAACACCATGCCGATGTCGCGCCGGTGCGGCGGCACGTTCACCAGCGATTGGCCGTCCACCAGGATCTGTCCGCTGCTCGGCGTCTCGAAGCCGGCCAGCATCGACAGGGTGGTCGACTTGCCCGAACCGCTGGAGCCGAGGAAGGTGAGGAACTCGCCGTCGCGGATGTCCAGGCTGATGTCGTCCACTGCGGCGAAATCACCGTAGTGCTTGTTCAGGTTGCGCAGGCTGACCAGGGTCTTGGCGTGCGCGGTGTCTTGCAGGACTGCACTCATCGTTCTTGTCTCCGGCACTCAGGCGTTGATTTCGTTGCGCCGGCGCAGGGCGCTGGCGATGACCATGATCAGGATCGACAGGCCGATCAGCAGCGTCGAGGCCACGGCGATCACCGGGCTGAGGTCCTGGCGCAGGGTGGTCCACATCTTCACGGGCAAGGTCTGCAGCTCGGGGCTGGCCATCATCACGCTGAGCACCACTTCATCCCACGACACCAGGAAGGCGAACAGGCCGCCGGCGATCATGCCGGGGCGGATCGCCGGGAAGGTCACCCTGATCACCGCCTGAAGACGCGAAGCGCCGCAGATCACGGCCGCGTCCTCGATGGACTGGTCGAACAGCTTCAGCGAGTTGATGATCGAAATGATGGTGAAGGGCAGGGCGACGATGACGTGGCTGACCACGAAGGCGAACAGCGTGCCGGTGTAGCCGAGCTTGAGGAACAGCGCATACACGGCCACGGCGATGATCACCAGCGGCACGATCATCGGCATGGTGAACAGGCCGTACAGCAGCTCGCGTCCCGGGAAGCGCCCGCGCACCAGGGCGAAGGCCGTCGGCAGGCCCAGGGCCACGGCGGCCACCGTAGTGAGCAGCGCGACCTTGAGACTGGCCAGGGCCGCATCCATCCACTCGGGATTGGAAAAGAACTGGGCGTACCATTTGACCGTCCAGCCTGGAGGCGGGAACACCAGCCACTGCGACGAGCCGAACGACAGCAGCACGATGAACACTACCGGCAGCAGCAGAAACGCCGCGATCAGGCCGGTGGTCAGGTACAGGCCCATGCGCAACGGGCGACCCATGGCGTTGGGGGATAGCAGCATGACGGATTACCTCGCGTTGCCGACCGGCGATTCCGGTTGCAGCTTCAGGTACAGGTAGAAGAGCACCAGGGTGATCGCCACCAGCAGTGCTGCCGCGGCGCTGGCCAGGCCCCAGTTGAGGAACGACTGCACCTGCTGGATGATGAATTCGGGCAGCATCATGTTCTGCGCACCGCCCAGCAAGGCGGGGGTCACGTAATAGCCCAGAGACATTACGAACACCATCAGTGCCCCGGAGAACAGCCCGGAGCGGCACAGCGGAATGAACACCCGCCAGAAGTTGGTCCATGGTCTGGCGCCACAGATCGAGCCGGCCTGCAGCACCATCGGATCGATGGCCTGCATGGTCGCCTGCAGCGGCAGCACGATGAACGGGATCATGATGTAGCTCATGCCGATCACCACCCCGGTGAGGTTGTGCACCATTTCCAGAGGTGCGTCGATGATGCCCAGGGCCATCAGTGCCTTGTTGATCACGCCCGAGCCCTGCAGCAACACCAGCCAGGAGTAGGTGCGCGCCAGCAGGCTGGTCCACATCGACAGCAGCACGATGTTCAGCAGCCAGCGCCCCCAGCCGCGCGGCACCAGGGTGATGGCCCAGGCCAGGGGGAAGCCCAGCAGCACGCTGATGAAGGTCACCAGGCCGGCCACCGAGAAGGTGTTGAGCAGCACCCGGGCATAGGCCGAGTTGGCGAACAACTGCTGGTAGTTGCCCAGCCCCGGCTCCGGTTCGAGCACGCCGCGCAGCAGCAGGCCGATCAGCGGTGCGAAGAAGAACAGGCCGAGAAACAGCAGCGCCGGCAGCAGGTTGCGGCTGCCACGCCAGCGCTGGGTCAGCGGCGCACGGGGCAGGGCGGCTCGCGGGGTGCCGGGATCGGCCCCGTGGGCGTCGTGCAAGGCATTGATGGCGACTTTCATTTGACCAGCCACTCGTTCCAGCGCGCGGCGATGGCTTCACCGTTCTTGGCCCAGTAGGCGAAGTCCAAGGTGACCTGGTCCTGCACGTGAGCGGTCGGCAGGTTGGGAGCCAGTTGCGAATCGAGGCGCTCGACGCTATCGAGGTTGACCGGGGCGTAGGCGGTGGCGTTGGCGAAGTCGGCCTGGCCCTTGGCGCCGCTGGCGTTGGCCAGGAACTTCATGGCGGCGTCCTTGTTCTTCGCCCCTTTGGGAATGACCAGGAAGTCGGCCATGACCAGATTCTGCTTCCAGCTCACGCCCACGGGTGCGCCATCCTCTTGCAGCGCATAGACCCGCCCGTTCCAGAACTGGCCCAAGGCCGCCTCACCGGAGGCCAGCAGTTGCTGCGACTGCGCGCCGCCGCCCCACCAGACGATGTCTTTCTTGATGGTATCGAGCTTCTTGAAGGCGCGGTCCAGGTCCAGCGGATAGAGTTTGTCGGGCGCTACGCCGTCGGCCAGCAGGGCCAGCTCGAGCACGCCGGGGCTGGGCCATTTGTACAGGGCGCGCTTGCCCGGGTAGGTCTTGGTGTCGAACAGGGCGCTCCAGTCCACAGGCTTGTTGGCGCCCAGCTTGCCCTCGTTGTAGCCGAGCACGAAGGAGAAGAAGAACGAGCCCACGCCATGATCGGAAACGAAACGCGGGTCGATCCGGTCGCGTTGCACCGTGGTGAAATCCAGCGGTTCGAGCAGGCCTTCGCTGGCGGCGCGCAGGGCGAAGTCGGCTTCGACGTCGACCACGTCCCATTGCACGTTGCCGCTCTCGACCATGGCCTTGAGTTTGCCGTAGTCGGTGGGGCCGTCCTGCACGACCTTGATGCCGCTGTTTTTGCTGAAGGGATCGGCCCAGGCCTGCTTCTGGGCATCCTGGGTGGTGCCGCCCCAACTGACGAAACTCAAGCTGTCGGCGGCCTGGGTGACCTGGCAGGCCAGGGACAGCAGGCCAACGGACAGCACTGCGGTGACTCGTTTGCTCAACAGCATGGTTACGCCCTCGTTGCTTTTTTTTATTCGAAGCGAGGCTTTCACAGCGCCCGCCTTGGTGTTGGGGAGCAGCTTATTGCGTTTCACAGCGATGTCGGTGATACGGGTACAGCCGAGAATATCAAGGTCTACGGGATATCATATTATGGTATTCCAAACTTTTGGCAAGGGGCAGGAGGCGACATGCCGCGTCCTGTTCTTCACCCTGGTATCGGCTGGAACGGCACGCTCTCCACCACCTCCAGTTCGTAACCGCTCAAGCCGGCGTACTTCAGTGGTGGGCCCAGGTGGCGCAACTTGCCCACGCCCAGGTCCTGAAGAATCTGCGCGCCGGTGCCGACTTCCGAGTACACCCGGGATTGCCCCCGCTGATAGGGCCGCGGCGCCTGGGTCAGTTGTGGAATGCGTTCGAGCAGCGCCTGGGAAGACTCATGGTTGGCCAACACCACCACCACGCCCGCCCCTTCGGCGGCCACGCGTTCCAGGGCTGCCCACAGTGTCCAGTCGGCGGGCCCGGCATACTCGGCGCCGACCAGGTCGCGCAGCGGATCGATCACATGCACGCGCACCAGGGTCGGCCGCTCGCGGTGGATCTGGCCCATCACCATGGCCATGTGCACACCCCCCTCGATACGATCTTCGTAAGTGACCAGGCGGAAGCTGCCATGCACCGTGGGCAGTTCCCGTTCGCCGATGCGCTTGAGGGTCTGCTCGCTGCTCAGGCGGTAGTGGATGAGATCGGCGATGGTGCCGATCTTGATCCCGTGGCGTTCGGCGAAATGCTCCAGATCCGGGCGTCGGGCCATGCTGCCGTCGTCGTTGAGCACCTCGACGATCACCGAGGCAGGGGCGAATCCGGCCAGGCGCGCCAGATCGCAGCCGGCCTCGGTATGGCCGGCACGGGTCAGCACGCCGCCCTCGCGGGCGCGCAGGGGAAAGATATGACCCGGCTGGACCAGGTCCTCGGGTCGGGCATCGACGGCCATGGCGGCGGCCACCGTACGCGCCCGATCGGCGGCGGAGATGCCGGTGGTGACGCCGCTGGCGGCCTCGATCGAGACGGTGAAGGCGGTACCGAACACGCTGGCATTGCTGGGCACCATCTGCTCCAGCCCCAGGCGCTGGCAGTGCTCGTCGGTCAGGGTCAGGCAGATCAGCCCGCGGGCCTCGCGAGCCATGAAGTTGATGACCTGCGCATCGCAGCGCTCGGCGGCGATCAGCAGGTCGCCTTCGTTCTCCCGGTCTTCGTCATCCACCAGCAGCACCATCTTGCCTTGGCGGTAGTCTTCGAGAAGTTCTTCGATGGAGTGAAAGGCCATGTCGTATGCTCACGGTGATCGGTGAATTATTGTGGTATACCATAATACACAAATCCCCTGACTAGGAGAGCATGACCATGAAGGCCTATTGGATCGCCCATGTGGACGTCACGGAGCCTCAGCAGTATCAGCACTACACCCAGCGCGCGCCTGCAGCGTTCGCAGCGTTCGGCGGGCGTTTCCTGGCTCGGGGCGGCAAGAGCGAGGCGCTGGAGGGGCGGGCTACGCCGCAGCGCAGCGTGGTGATCGAGTTCGACTCGTACGAGCAGGCTGTGGCCTGTTATCGCTCCGAGCTGTATCAGCAGGCGTGGGCGCAGCGTCAGGGGGCGGCGCACGCCGAGGTGATCATCGTCGAGGGCGTTGCACCCTGAACGCGTCGGGGCCGCTGGCGGCCCCTGTGTGTCCGGCGGCCAGCCCGGCGTCGCTCTGACGCCGGCGATAGGCGCTGTCGCGGCTGGCCAGCCACCCATACAGCGGCGTGGTCACGGCCAGCCCGACCAGCCAGGACAGATCGGCGCCGTCGATATGCGTCGAGACCGGCCCGACGTACAGCGGCGTGTTCATGAACGGGATCTGCACCGCAATGCCCACGGCATAGGCGATCAGTGCCTGGGGGTTGTAGCGGCCGTAGATCCCGCCGTCGACCTTGAAGATCGACGGGATGTGGTACTTGCCTTTATGGATGACGTAGAAGTCCATGAGGTTGATTGCGGTCCAGGGCACCAGCACCACCAACAGCACCAGCACCATGTCGACGAAGTGGCCGATGAAGTCCGCCGAGGCGAACACCGCCACCACGCTGCACGCCGCCAGCACCAGCAACGACAGCACAGCCCGCGCGCGCGCGGTAGGAATCCAGCGGTGAGCGAAGGTCTGTACCAGGGTGATCAGCGACAGCACCGCGCCATACAGGTTGAGGGCGTTGTGGCTGATCACGCTGAGCAGGAACAGCACCAGCATCAGCGGGCCCAGGGCGCCGGAGGCCTGTTTGACCGCATCCATGGTATCTGCGCCGGCTGGAATCGCCAGCACCGCGACCGCGCCGAACACGAACGACAGGCTCGAACCGAGCGCCGAGCCGAGGTAGGTGGTCCAGAACGTCGAGGACACCTTCACGTCCGCCGGCAGGTAGCGCGAGTAGTCGGACACGTACGGGGCAAAGGCGATTTGCCACAGCGCTGCCAGCGAGACGGTGGCCAGCCAGCCGGAGAGGTTGAAGCCGCCGCGGGTGAGGAAATCGTCGCTCTGCACGTGAGTGAAGATGTACCCGAAACCCACCACGATACCGACCCCCAGCACCCAGGTACCGATGCGGTTGAGCACGTGGATGAAGCGATAGCCGATGATACCGATCACCCCCGATCCCAGGGCGCCGAGGACGATACCCACCGGCACCGGCACGCTGTCGACCACCCCGTGCAGCGACTTGCCGGCCAGTACGATGTTGGAGGCGAAGAAGCCGATGTACATCACCCCGGCGATGACCACCACCAGCAGCGCACCCAGGCTGCCGAACTGGGCGCGGCTCTGGATCATCTGCGGGATGCCCATCTGCGGGCCCTGGGCCGAGTGCAGCGCCATCAACACGCCGCCGAGCAGATGGCCGACCAGGATGGCGACGATGCCCCAGACCAGGTTCAGGTGAAACAGCTGCACGCCCAGGGCACCGGTGACGATCGGCAGGGGCGCGATATTGCCGCCGAACCACAGGGTGAACAGGTCCTTGACCTTGCCATGACGGTCTTCGGGCGGCACGTAGCCGATGGTGTGTTTTTCGATCAGAGGGGCCGCTGTCGCTGCGTTGGTCATGAGGGACTCCAAGGCAAGGATGGGCACCTCAAGGGTGCCCGAATGCGCACCGGCGAATGGCGGCGCGTTCTTGTTGGGAGGGATCATGGAGCGCGGCTGGAGAAGGGGAAATTAGTAAATTTGTGCTTATGAACGTTAAAAAAACTGTGTTCGCAGATGGGGCGTGAACGACTGCAGATTCACCCTATGCAGCCGTGAAAAATGGCTCAGGCGCCACGCCATGCACCGCGCTGGTGCTACCTGTGACGCCTGTCGGTGCGCGTTCATCGCTAACGCGGGCGCCAGGGGCGATGCCCCGTCCCTGGGCAAAACGGCAGAGGGATCGCGCCGGCGCTCCGGCGCCGCTACGGGGCTGGCGACAGGCGCGCTGGACGTAGCCAGGCGCTGAGCAGCAGTAGCAGCACTGCGCCCATCGCCATCACCGCCCACGCCCAGTGCAGCGAACTGAGCTGGTCACGCACCAGGCCCGCGACCATGGGCATGGTGGCGGCGATGAGGTAGCCGCCGCCTTGCACGAAGGCCAGCAGCGAGCTCGCCTCAGCTGGGGTGCGCGCCCGATCGAGGGTGACGATCAGCGACAGCGGGAACAATGCGCCGATGCCCAGTCCCAGGCAGAGTACCGCCAGCGGGTAGAGCGTCAACGGCGCCGTGAGCAGGCATGTCAAGCCACCGATCAGCAGCAGGATCACCACGCCCAGCGGTCGGCGGCGATCCGGGTAACGGTGGATCAGCGCCGACACCGCCAGCCCCGCGAACACTTCGATGACGGTCAGTGCGCCGAGCAGATACCCGGCACTTCGCGACGGCCAGCCCAACTCGATGAAGAACGGCGGCAGCCACGCCAGCACCAAGGTGTAGGCCCCGGTGCCGACGCCGAAGAACACCAGCAGCAGCCAGGCGCGCCCACGCTGCCAGGGCAGGCCCGCTGGCGTCGACTGGCCATGCACGTGGCCGGCGGCGAGCAACCAGGCGATCAGCGCGATCATCGCCGGCAATGCGGCATAGCCCAGGGTGAGGTTCCAGCCCAGCCTGGCGGCGCTGGGAGCGGCCAGCGCCGCAGCGATCGCCGCGCCCCCCATGATCCCGGTGGTGAACAGCCCCATCAGCATGCCAGCGCTGTGCGGATGATTGCGCTTGATGAACGCCGGCATCAGCGACTGGATCACGGCGATGCCCATTCCGCCAACTGCAGCACTGGCGATCAGCGCCGAGGACGACTCGACATAGCTGCGTACCGCGCAGGCCGCCGCGATCAAGGTCATGCCGATGGCCACCCCCTTGACCTCGCCCACCAGGCGCTGCAGCCAGGGTCCGGCCAGGGCGAACAGGCCCATCATCGCCACCGGCAGGGTGGTCAGCAGGCTGCCCTGGAAGTTGCTCAGGCCCAGGTCGGCCTGCAGCAGGTCCAGCAGCGGGCCGATCGAGGCCATGATCGGTCGCAGGTTGATGCCCACCAGCAAGGCCAGGAGCACGACGCTGGCTTTGGACGGCGTATCGCCCATTTCAGTGCAACGCCTGCAGGCGATCGAGGAGTGCCTGGTTGAACGCCGGGGCAAGGGGAAGGTTGAAGACATGGCTGTCGCCTGCGAAGGTGATGAGGTGTGCACATGGGACGGAGGCGGCGATGAGTCGGGCTTCGTCCAGCGGGCTGATGAGGTCGCCATCCGTGGCCAGAACCAGGGTCGGGGCCTGGATCTGCTGGAGCTGATCGCCCAGGTCGTACGTCTTCATGCCTTCGCACCAGTGGATCTGGCAGCGCGGGCGTTGCTGTGCGGCCTGGGCGTGCCAGGCCTGGTACAGGCGCAGACCGTCGCCGGAAGCGGCGAAGGTGCGGCCGACCAGCGCTGGCCAGCCGGCCTCGAATCGCTTCAGGCAACCGTCGGGCTGGTCGAGTTGAGCGATCCATTCATCGAGCTGCCGCTGTCGGGCGCTGCTGGCCATGCTGGCGAACGTCGCGGCCACGACCAGGACTTCCACCGCTTGGGGACAGGCGATCGCCAATTCCAGGGCGACCATTGCGCCCAGCGACAGGCCGACCACCTGGGCGCTCTCCAGTCCCAGGTGATCCAGCAGCGCGACCAGTGCCTGGGCCTGCTCGGCGGGACTGACCGGTGTCAACGCCGCGCTCGAAGCGCCGTGGCCGAGCAGGTCGGGTACGATGACGCGGCGTCCCAGGTGCAGCAATGCCACGACCTGTTCGCTCCAGGCCCGGCCGCTGTTGCCCAGGCCATGCAGCAGCAGGGCAGGGGCGCCGGACCCGGCGTCGAAGTAATAATAGCGATTTCGACCGTGTTCGAAGAACGCCATGGTCTCTCCGGATTCATAACTCGTGCATATCAAGATAACTTAACGTTAAGATACTTGGAAAGCGCCAGATGATGGCAGGGATATGGCCCATACGGAGTTCAGGGTGAACGGACGGTGACGCAATGAAAGATCATGTCGATTTCGTGGTCGCGCAATGGGCGCAAGCCATGCCTGCGGTGGACGCGACGTCCATGGAGGTGTTCGGGCGCATGGCGCGGCTGCAGAAGCATCTGGAGCGACGCCGGGGCGCAGTGCTCGACCAGTACGGTTTCAAGGAGGGCGAGTTCGATGTCATGGCCACCCTGCGCCGTGCCGGTGCGCCCTATCAGCTGACCCCGACCGAGCTGTACAACTCGCTGCTGATCACCTCCGGGGCGATGACCAACCGCCTCAATCGGCTCAAGGAAGCCGGAATGATCGAGCAGATCCACGATACCGCGGACAAGCGCAGCTACAAGGTGGCCTTGACCGCCGAGGGGCTGCGCAGCATCGAACTGGCGGTCGGCAGCCATACCGACCTGCAGAACCATTTCCTCGCACCCCTGGCGCCGGGCGAGCGCGAGGCGCTGGCGCGCATGCTCAAGGCCATGCTCGCCGCATTGCCTGAAGATGGCGAACCCATACCATGAGCCGATACGCCGAGGAGGCCTGCGCGTGCTGCACAGCAACTACCTGAAGCAGCTCGACCTGCAGGATATCGTGGTGTTCCTCCATCTGCTGGAGCAGCGCAGCGCAAAGCGCACCGCCGAACTGATGAACGTCAGCCAGCCGACCGTCAGCTATTGCCTGAAGCGCCTGCGCGGTTGCTTCGACGACACCTTGTTCGCCTCGTCCCAGGGCCTGTTGCAGCCGACGGCCAAGGCGGAAAAGATCGCGCCTTATCTGCGCGTGGTGATCGAGTCGGTCAACCGCTGCGCCGAGGCCGACGCGGCGAGCGATGGCCTGTCCACGCCCAGGATCTGGCGCCTGTGCGCCCCGGAGTATTTCGAGCTGGCGTTCCTGCCCCATGCGCTGGCGCGTCTGTCGCGCAGCCAGGCCAACACCTCGTTGCATCTGGATCGGCTGAGCCGCGACCTGCCAGTGGACCGGCTCATTTCCGGAGACATCGACCTGGCGATCGGCTTCGGCCCCAGCTACCACCAGTTGCACCCTGAGCTGCAATGGCAGCCGGTGCTCAGCGACGGGTTCGTCTGCCTCACCAGCCAGCGGGGCCTGGCCCAACCTGGCGTGATGAGCCTGGACGAGTTCTGCGAGTCGGCGCACGTGTTTCCCACCCCCTGGATTTCGGAAAAGAACATGGTCGATGGGTGGCTGGAGAAGATCGGCCGCACGCGCAACGTGCTGGTGCGGGCCAACGGTTACCAGGCCTGCGTGAACATCCTCGCCGCCGTGCCGGCGACGGTTTCCTTGCCGGCGCGCTTGCTCGCGCACCTGCGCATTCCCGACGGGGTGATGCAGTGCCAGCCGCCCATGGGCTTTCCGGTGTTCACGGTGGACATGATCTGGTCGCGCCATCGCAGCCTGAGCGGTGACGTGGCCAGCTTGCGTACCCTGATCCAGGATGTGGCGAGCGAGTTGCTCAAGGCTGGCTAGACCCTTTTCCCCCACGGACAGCGGATGCTCAGGATGAGTGCAGACATGACCCCCAGCGGCGCCTTCAAGCGCCCGACAAGTCCCCTGCAGCGGTCGTTCCCGTGTCTGGCGCGAGTTTTAATTTTTGAGCGGGGCTTTCGGTTTGTTGAAACCAGCCCTCCTGGCATTTCCCCTACCTTGGCGTGGCCAGGCAGCAAAACGCTTGCCTGTCTGTAATCCATTTCCCAAGGAAGATGTCAGATGCTGGCCAATACACAGTCCAATTATTCACCGTTCTACCGTCAGCCCGCGCCTGGTTATGGCTTCGAGTGCATCCACGCCGTCGAGCCTGGCCTACGTGTGCTCGATACCATGAGCACGGCGGACCTTTATGAGGATCTGGCCCACAGTGGCGTGGTGATCTATCGCGATTTCGCCGACTCGCTCGAGCACTTCAACGACTTCGTCAGCGCCCACTCTTCGCGCGTGACCTTCGATCCGGCGCGCAAGGCGGCGACGGCCAACACCGCCGAGATCGAGGCCGGTGTGCATGAAATGGGTCTGCATCGCGAAAACGGCAACCTGCCGTTCAACCCGGACCTGCAGTGGTTCTACTGCCTGGCAGCGGCCAGCGTCGGTTCCGAGACCACCTTGTGCGACGGCGAGCGCGTGCTGTTCGAGCTGTCGGCGAGCACCCGCAAGCGCTTCCAGGCCCAGCCGATTCGCTATGCCCGGCGCATCCCCTGGCACAACGTGCGGCGCTTCCTGAGCATCGAGCTGCAACTGCCCCTGGAGCGTGTCACCGATGAGCACCTGGAGCAGGTCAATCAGCAGGTGACCGGGCAAACCTACCGGCGCATCGACCAGAACCTGATCGCCTCCGAACTGATCATCAGCGCGGTCGACATCAGTCGCTTCAGCGGGCGCCTGGCCTTCTGCAATTCAATGCTCGGCCCGAGCGTCAACTACGAGCCGCCGCGCATCACCTGGGCCGACGGCGAGGCGATCGCCCTGGAGATCTGGGACGAGATCAAGGAGGTGACGGCGCGCCTGACCTACCCTCACTTCTGGAACAAAGGCGACATCATGGTCGTCGACAATACCCGCGTCATGCATGGCCGACGCCGCCTGGACGACCTGGGCCGGCGCATCTTCGGTGCCCAGAGCTACCGCCTCGGGGGGGACGGCCAATGATCAGCCTGAAGATGCAGCACTACCTGGCCAGCAGCCCGGACCGCACCGTGATCCGCGAGATGCACGGGCGCAGCTACAGCCTGCATGGCCTGCGCGACGACGTGCAGCGCCTGGCCGACGCCTTGCAAGTGCAGGTCGGCGACTGTCGGCGCAAGGTCTTCGGCATCGCCATGCGCTCGTGCTACGAGTGGGTCTACACCCTGCTGGCGATCCAGAAGGTCGGCGGGGTACTGCTGCCGGTCCCCATCGAGTTCTCCGACGACCAGATCGGCAGCCTGCTGGGCAAGGCCGCGGCGGTGTTCGTCAGCGACCAGGCCACGGCGCAGCGCCTGCAACGCATCCTGCCGGGCAAGCCCAGCTTCGTGCCGCGCCTCCTGATGGAGCAGGCGCAGGCCGAGCCCTGGACTCGAGTTGACGAGCGCATCGCACCCGGCATCGTGTCGGTGATCCACACCTCGGGTACCACCTCGCGGCCCAAGGGCGTGTTGATCCGCGACGAGGCGGTGGGGCTGCTGGTGGACAACGTGTTCAAGCGCCTGCCGGCGCATCCGCTGCATTACTTTTCCATCGTGCCCATGAGCCTGCTGATCGAACAGGTGCTGGGGGTGTTCATCCCCATCCTCTCCGGCGGCACCCTTACGCTAATGCCCGAAGGCGTGACCGAATACGGCGCCGCCAGCGGCAATGCCCGGCAGTACCTGGAGCTCATCGCACCGAACCGGCCCAACTTCCTCTACCTGCCGCCCAAGCTGCTGGAGGAAGCCAACCTGCTGCTGGAGCAGGGCGCCAGCGTCGAGCGCCTGTTCGGGCCAGCGGCGCCGCACATCATCACCGGCGGCGCGAAGATCCCCGCCAGCGTGCTTCAGGCCCTGGACGCACGGGGTGTGCAGGTCTTCGAGGCCTACGGGCTGAGCGAGAACTCCTCGATCATCTCGCTCAACGCGCCAGGCGAGCGGCGCATCGGTTCGGCCGGGCGCTTGCTCGACGGCATCGAGCCCAGGCTGGTGGACGGCGAGCTGCTGGTCACAACCCCGACCTTGTGCGCCGGTTACTACAACGCCGACGACACCGCCTGCGACCTGTCCGACGGCTACCTGCACACCGGTGACATCGCCGAGTTGCGCGAGGGCTTTCTCTACATCACCGGGCGTCGCAAGCACGTGATCATCCTCTCGACGGCGCGCAACATTTCGCCGGAGTGGGTGGAGAACGTCTACAAGGAGAGCCCGGTGATCGACGACATCATCGTCATGGGCGAGGGCCGCGACGAACCCTGCGCGCTGGTGCTGAGCACCGCCGCCGAGGCGGCCGTGCGCGCCGAGATGCTCAGGCTCGAGTCGCGTCTGGCGGAGTTCGCCCGGGTGCGCCGGGTGCAGGTGATCGGCGACATCGGCGGTTTTCGCGAGCGCTTCTACACCGTGACCGGCCGGCCGCGCCGAGCCGAAATCGAAGCGCATTTCATCGACCAACTGTACGAATAGGACAGGACGTCAGCCATGTATATCGTGCGTAATTTCTACAAGGGTCGCCCTGGCTATCGTTGCCTGCAAGAGGCCGTGCGCGCCCACTACCTCAAGCACTACGGCGCCACGCCGCAGCCCCGACCGGATCTGTTCGTCTGCCTGACCGGCGCCAGCGGCGGCGCCCCGGGCTATGCCTGTGCCGGCATCAGCTATGGCGATTCCGGCAAGCTGTTCAGCGAGTACTACCTGGATGCGCCGCTGGATCAGCGCTATGGCCTGGACCGGGCGCGCATCGCCGAGGTCGGTGCCTTCGCCTCGTTCCAGCGTGGCAGCGGCGCCGGCAAGTACCTGCTGGAGAACGTCATCCGCACCCTGGCCCTGCGCAACTTCGGGCTGGTGGTACTGACCGCCACGGCGCAGGTGCGGGACCTGCTCATGCCCCTGGTCGACAACCTCGACGACCTGGGCCTGGCCGATCCGCGACGGGTCAAGGACCCCGCCGTGAACTGGGGCAGCTACTACCAGCAGGCGCCCCGTGTGCTGGTCTCGCGCCTGTCATCGCCCAACGCCTGGCTCAAGGCCCCGACCTTACCCTCACCGCAGTTCGCCCCACAGGCGACTGTCTGACCCTGAGCGCGCCGGGCACTGGATGGCCCGGCGAACCGGAGAGCTTATGCACGACAACAAGCGTTACGAGAATTTCATCGTCTTCCTGGCCCCACTGGTCAACAGCCTCGGTGGCATCGCCATCGACCTGTACGCGCCCAGCCTGCCGTCCATCGGTCGCGAGCTGGGGGCAGGACCTGCGCTGATGCAGAACACCATCACCATCACCTTGCTCTGCTACGCCGTCGGCCAGCTGTTCTTCGGGATCATGGCCGATGCTCGTGGGCGGCGGCCAGCGGTGTTGCTGGGGCTGGGCGTGTTCCTGGCCGGCAGCCTGCTGGCCACGGTCGCCACGTCCATCGAGCAACTGCTGATGGCGCGCGCACTGCAGGGCTTCGCCATCGGCGCTTGCCAGGTGGTGGCGCGGGCGGTGCTGGTGGATATCGTCAAGGGGCCGCGTTTCTACGTGGCGATCATCTACCTGAGCCTGGCCTTCGGCCTGGGACCGGTGATCGCGCCCTATGTCGGCGGCTTGATCGAGGTGCACCTGGGCTGGCGTTACAACTTCGTGCTCTACGCGGCCTACGCGGTGCTGGTGCTGGCATTCGTGGTCGCCGGGCTCAAGGAGTCGCTGCCGGCTGAGGCTCGCCGCACTGCCGCGCAGACCTTCTCGGGCTATCGGCTGATCCTGGCGGACAAGGGCTTTCGTGCGGCGGTGGTGGTGCTGGGCTCCAGCTTCTCGGCCTTCCTGCTGTGGAACGTGTTCGGCCCGCACATCGTCCAGGACCTGCTTGGCCACGACGCGCATTACTTCGGCAGCACGGCGCTGGGGGTGGGCTGCTGTTACCTGGCAGGTACGCTGAGCAATCGCGCGCTGATCCGCAAGCTGTCGCCCGACACCCTGATGTGGAGCGGCCTGGCGCTGTTTCTCGGCGGCGTGCTGTGCATCGCCGCGGCGCCCCAGGCGCTGAGCCTGGGCCAGTTGCTCGGCGGCATCATGCTCATCGCGTTCGGCCAGGGGTTCATCTTTTCCAACGCGATGGCGCGCTCGATGGCGCTGTTTCCCGACCGCGCAGGGGTCGCCGCGAGCTTGCAGGGCTGCCTGATGCTGGTGTTCGGCTCGGTGGCCTCGGCCAGCGTCAGTGGCCTGGGCCTGGAAAGCAACCTGGCGATTGCCGGGGCGTTCGCCGTGCTGATGCTGCTGTCGCTGTCGGGCATGCTCGGGGCGAGAGTGGCGCGTCAGGCGTCGGTAGCCTGAGCGCCTCCTTGGCACTTGCTGCGCTACAGCGGCTCGACCTCTTGCTTGTACAGCTGCATTCCGCGCGCCTGATAGTTGGCGAGCGCAGCGGGGTGGTCCAGGCTGCAGGTATGTAGCCAGACGCGCCGCGTGCCCGGCCAGTTCCAGGCGTCACGCAGTGCCTGGCTGAGCAATGGGCCGCCCAGGCCCTGGTCGAGGAATTGCGGTGCCAGGCCGAAGTAGCGGATCTCGACGTTTTCCCCGTCCGGGCGCTGCAACTCGTAGTAGCCGACGATGGCGCCGCGCAGGTAGGCCACCCAGGTGCGGTGGAAGTCCTGGCTGACCTCGGCCTGCCACTGGGCGTCGGTCCAGTGGTCCAGATCGGTCCAGGCCCAGTCCTTGCCCACCAGTTGATAGAGGAACCGGTTCAACTGGGGCTGCACGATCTCGCACTCGACCACGGTGAGGTCTTCGCGCGCAGGCTTTGCCCGCAATTGGTCGATGGACGTCATTTCCAGGTAGTAGATGGTCTGGGTGGCGGTCACGGGCAAGGTTCCGGAGCGGGGACGGGAGCGCTAGCGTACCTGTGGGCGAGGGCAGCGCAAAGGGGTGGCTTCAGCGCAGGTCGGCAGGGGTGTCGATGTCCCGCAGAATGCCGTCGTCTGGCACTTCGATCATCAGGCACGCCTGTGGATGGGCGTCGATCACCGCGCGGCCACCCTGATCGCCCTCGAGCTGGGCAAGGGCCGGCCAGAAACGACGGCCGAAGATCACCGGATGGCCCCGTTGCCCTTGGTGGCAAGGCACCACGATGGCGTCTTCGTGGGCCAGGCAGGTGAGCCTGGACAGCGTGGCGGGTGCGATCCACGGCATGTCGCCAAGCAGCACCGCGACGGCTCGAGCGTCGGTCGGCACCAGCGCACGAATGCCGGCCGCCAGGCTCGCCCCCATGCCCTGTGCAGCCCGGGTGGCCCGCACCACGCGTAGCTGTGATGCGATGCCCAGGACTTGCACATCGTCGTCGGGACGCAGCACCACGCACAGGCTCGCAAAATGCGCCTGCACGCCATCCAGAGTGGCCTGGAGCACCGATCTGCCATCGCTCAACCGGGCCTGGCGCTTGTCGCTGCCAAAGCGCCTGCCTTGGCCCGCGCCCAGTACCAGGGCTACGCAGCGGGTGTCGTCGGTCGGGTGGGTCATGCGGCTGGCTGGGCCAGGTCCAAGGCTTGCTTGGCCTTGGTCACGCTGACCGCGCCAGGCAGGTCCACGTTGTTCTTGGCGGCGAGGATCTCGGCCATCACGCTCACGGCGATTTCCGCGGGCGTCTTGCTGCCGATGTAGATGCCGATCGGCCCGCGCAGGCGAGCCAGGCTGGCCTGGCTCTGGCCGAAATGCTCGATCAACCGTGCCCGGCGCTGCTGGCTGTTGCGTCGTGAACCAATGGCGCCGATGTAGAAGGCTGGCCCTTGCAGCGCTTCGAGCAGGGCCAGGTCGTCGAGCTTGGGGTCGTGGCTGACGGCGACGATGCAGGTGCGCAGGTCGGCGGCGAAATCGCGCACCACATCATCGGGCATCCCCACCAGGCACTCCACGCCCGTCACGCTCCAGCCGGCGATGTACTCGGGACGGGGATCGCACACCGCCACGCGGAAACCGTTGAACAGGGCCATGGTCGCCAGGTACTCGGCCAGCGCGCCAGCACCGATCAGCAGCAGGCGATAGCCCGGGCCCAGGGTGTTGGTCATCGCCTGTTCGTCGCAGTGGAACTGCTCGGCCTGTGTCGTGGGCAGCAGCGTCGCGGCACCGCTGTGCAGGTCGACCTGGCGGCGCACAAGATGGCCGTCGTCGAGCTGGGCGAGCAGTTGCCTCAAGGCCTCAACGCACGGCGAGAACTCGAGGACCAGCGCCAACGTGCCGCCACAGGGCAGACCGAAGCGGTGCGCTTCGTCGGCCGACACGCCATAGCGCACCTGTTGCGGTGGGCTGTCCGGCAGGCCAGGGCCGCCGTAGGCGCTGGTGTAGCGGTGGATCAGGTCGTCCTCGATGCAGCCCCCTGAGACGCTGCCGACCACCCGGCCGTCGGCACGCAGGGCCATCATCGAGCCGACCGGACGGGGCGATGACCCCCAGGTGTGGGCAACGGTCGCCAGCAGCACCCGATGCCCGGCCTGCAGCCAGTCACGGGCGCTGCGCAGGACCAGCAGGTCGATACTTTCCATCGAGGTTCCTCGGCACGTTCAAAGGTTGTCCAACGCCACGGTGGCGGCGGGGCAGTCCGCCGCCTGGGTGGGTTCAGCGCATGTGCAGGACGATCGGGCTGCTGCTGGCCGGATCGGTGCGCTCGCGCAGCTTGGCTACCTCTTTGGCACTCACCGCACCGCCATCGTTCCCCCAGGTTGTGCGCACGTAGCTGAGCACCTGGGCGATCTCGTCGTCGCTCAGTTGCTGGCGCAGTGCGGGCATGCGATAGGCATCCGGTACACCCGCTGCGACGATGCGCTGGGAGCCGTTGAGGGTGATGTTGATCGCCGAGGCGTTTTCCTTGGCCAGCATCGAGCTGGCACCCGCCAGTGGCGGTATCCATTGAGCCTGTCCCTCGCCCTGAAGGCCATGGCAGGACGCGCATCGTGTGACGTAGGTATGCGCCCCTGGCGGGTCCAGCGCGTTGGCCGCCGACACGGCCTGATACGTCCACGGTGGACCATCGCGTTGCGGATCGCCGGGTAGCGACTTGAGGTAGCGGGCGATGGCAGCCAGGTCCTGGTCCTGCATGAACTGGGTGGAGTTGTTGAACGCTTCGGTCATCGAGCCATAGACCACCGCGTGCCGGTTGCGACCGGTCTTGAGGAACTGCACCATCTCGGTTTCGCTCCACCGGCCAAGGCCCGTGTTGGGATCCTGGCGCAGGCTCGGTGCGTACCAGCCGTCGAGCAGGGCGCCGGCCAAAAATGCCTTGCCCGACTCATCAAGGGCTTTCTCGTTGAACGCCAGGCCCCGAGGCGTGTGGCAACTGCCGCAATGGCCCGGACCCTGGACGAGGTAGGCGCCGCGGTTCCACAGCGCGTCCTGGGTGGGCTTCACGGCATAGGGCGCGTCTGCGGCGAACAGCCCATTCCACAGGGCGATCGGCCAGCGCATGTTCAGGGGCCAGGGAATGCCGCTGGGGATGTTGGCCTGGCTGGCCGGCTGCACGCCTTGCATGAAGAAGGCGTACAGAGCACGCACATCGTCATCGCTGAGCTTGGCGTAGGACGGGTAGGGCATGGCCGGGTACAGCCGGCGTCCGCCCGGTGCTACGCCATGGCGCAGCGCGCGGTCGAAATCGGCCAGGCTGTAGGCACCGATGCCGGTATCGCGATCCGGGGTGATGTTGGTGGCATGGATCGCGCCCAGTGGCGTGGCCATTTCCAGGCCGCCGGCGAACGGCGCCTGCCCGGGCAGGCTGTGGCAGGCGACGCAGTCGCCCAGGCGCGCGACGTATTCGCCGCGGCTGACCAGTGCAGGATCGACTTGCGCGGTTTCACGCTCGAAGGGCGAGGCGATCTCGCGGTTGACGTACCAGGCGACGAAGCCTGCGGCCAGCAAGCACGGCAGCACCAGCCAACCCAAGGTGGTGGACAATCGTTTGTTCATGTCAGCGTTCCGTGTCAGGCGAAGGTATGACGGCTCAGAGGCAGGCTGCGCACGCGCTGGCCGGTCAGTCGTGCCACGGCGTTGGCCACCGCCGGGGCCACCGCGGGCAGCGGTGGTTCGCCGATACCGCCCATCTTCGCGCCGCTTTCGACGATGCGCACATGCACCCGGGCCATGCGCGAAGGCGGCAGGATCGGGTACAGGTCATAATTGCGCGCGCGCGGCATGCCATCGACGTACACCGCTTCCTCCACCAGCGTCTGCGACAGCCCGAGGGCCACCGCCCCGTTGACCTGATGCTCGACGATCGCCGGATTGACTACGCTGCCCGGATCAATCGCCTGCCAGATGTCGTGCACCTTGACCTGGCCATTTTCCACGGACACTTCGGCGATGACCGCCGCTTCGGAGCCGAACGGCGAGGCCATGGCCACTCCGCGTGCCCTTCGTGACCCATCCTCGGCGGTGAACGGACCGGGTTTCCAGCCACCGGACAAGTCGCCGACCGCCTTGAGCAAGGTGGTCAGGCGCGGGTTGTCGCGCAGCAGGTGCAGGCGCAGTTCGAACGGATCCTGGCCGCCCTTGTCGGCCAGTTCGTCGAGGAACGACTCATAGAAGAAGTCATTCAGCGAATTACCCACCGAGCGCCAGTAGCCGAGCATGGCCGGGCCTTTCACGTAGATCTGCGCGATGCGCTTGTGGGCGATGGCGTAGGCTTTACCGGAGAGTCCTTCGAGGGCCGTGGGGTCGATCTTCTCACCCTGCTTGCCGGCGAGGGCTTCGGTAGGTCCTTCGGTGGCGCTCACCGCTTCGATGGCCACCGGCAGGCCCTGGGCGTCCAGGCCGGCGCGGAACTTCACCACCGCCACGGGACGCAGCACGTCGCGCAGGAACTCTTCCTCGCGGGTCCAGATCAACTTCACCGGTCGCCCGACGGCCTTGGCCAGAGCGATGGCCTGCGGGTAGGGATTGGCAGACTCGTACAGAAAGTGCCGACCGAAAAAGCCGCCCAGCAGCGGCGAGTGCAGGGTGATACGGTCCTTGGCCAGACCGGTGCGTCTGGCGATGTCGTCCAGGAACATGTCCGGCGCCTGGTTCGGCAGCCATACCTCCAGCGTGCCGTCGGCATTGAAGCGGGCCAGTGCCGAGGGCGGTTCGAGCTGGGCGTGGTTGAGGTACTGGTTGTGGTAAGTCGCCTCGACCTGGGTCTTGGCGCCTTCGAGTGCCTTGACCACATCGCCTTGCTGCTCGTCGTCGCGGACCGGTCCGGTCTGCGCGGCTAGGTGATCGCGCCAGGCATCGCTGGAGAAGTCGGCGGGCATGGCCCGCAGCGTCGAATCGGCCTTCGCTTCCTGCCAGTCTACCTGTACGGCCTCGGCGCCACGTTTGGCATGCCACCAGCGCTCGGCCACCACGGCCACCGCACCGGGCAGCACATGCACCGAGTGTACGCCCTTCATGGCCTTCACTTGGGCTTCGTTGCGCAGGCTGGCGACGCTCATGCCCAGCCGCGGGGCGTGTTGCACAGCGGCGTGGAGCATGTCGTCCACGCGCAGGTCGATGCAGTATCGGGCCTTGCCAGTGGATTTGTCGTAGGCATCCAGGCGCTGCACCGGTTTGCCGATCCAGCGGAACTGGCCGGGGTCGCGCAAGGTGACGCTGGCGGGGTCTGGTACCGGTAGGTCCATGGCCCGGGCCGCCAGTTCGCCGTAGGCTATGGAGCGCCCGGAAGCCGCATGCAGCACCTTGCCAGGCTCGGTGGTCAGGGTCTGCACCGGCACCCCGAGCTGGCGCGCGCCAGCTTCCAGAAGCATGGCGCGGGCCAGGGCCCCGAGGCGACGCATGGTCGGGTAGCTCATGCGCACCGACATGCTGCCGCCGGTGATGCGCAGGCCGTTCTCCATGACCACATAGGCCTCGCCCGGTGGCGCACTTTCCACCACGAAGCGCGCTGGATCCACGTCCAATTCTTCGCCAACGATCTGCGCCATGGCGGTGTGAGTGCCTTGCCCACCCTCCATGAAGGGGCAGAGCAGGCGCACGCTGCCATCGGGGCGCAGCTCGAGGAAGGCCGGTACCTGGGTGCCACGCTCGGCGGCTTTGACATCCGCGGCCATGACCCGCGCCGAGCCCAGTGGCAGGCCGAAGCCCAGGACCAGCGCGCCAACGGCGCTGCCCGCGAGAAAGCGCCGGCGCGAGAGGTTCAGCGGGCGGTCGGCCGGCAGCTCAGGCAGCAGTTCAGACAGCAGCGCGGGACGTTCGAACAGGCCGTTCATCAGGCGTGCTCCTTGCCGGCAGGTTGCGCAGCGAGGGCATGCACGGCGGCGTGGATGGCGTTATAGGTGCCACAGCGACACAGATTGACCATCGCCGCGCCGATCTGCTCGTCGCTGGGCGTCGGCGTATGCTTGAGCAGCGCCGTGGCGGCCATCACCTGGCCCGACTGGCAGTAGCCGCACTGGGCCACCTGCTGCTCGACCCAGGTGGCGACCACACGCCGGCCCACCGGATCGGCTTCGATCGCTTCGATGGTGGTGACCTCACGGCCGACCACACCGGCGACCGGCGTCACGCAGGCGCGAACCACCTGGCCGTCCACCAGCACCGAGCAGGCGCCGCACTGCGCCAGGCCACAGCCGTACTTGGTGCCGGTCAGACCGAGGTCGTCCCGCAGGACCCACAGCAGGGGGGTATCGTCGTCCGTGTCCACGTCATAGGCGTGCTGATTGATGCTGAGTTGCATGGCGTTCACCCGCTGATCATCGGTTCTTGTGTCGTCGTTATGGGCAGCGCGGCGCAGCGAGGCGCGCAGCTGGCAGGACGCCCGGCTGCAGGGAGCGAGACGGTTTCCTGAATGGATGACTCTAGACCCGGGAACGCAGGATGCCTATCCGAAGCTGGGCAGCTTCAGAGGATCAGGCAAGGATTCAGGTGAATTGCATCATCGACCGGTCAATACAGCGGTCAGAAGAAGCTGCGCTGGGCCTTGAGGGTGACCATGCCATCGCAGTAGGTGTTCATCCCCGAGTAGGCGCCGCAGCCGCCCCCGCTGAGGTCGGAGTTGCTGTAGATCAGGTCCAGGTCGATGCCTTTCCATGGCCGAGAAAGCTGCAGCGACCAGTCGTTGAAACTGTCGACCTGGCTGCCATCACCGATGGTGTAGGGCGTGCCCAGGCGATGGTGGGCGACCTTCACGCGGACGCTGGCGTCGAGCAGAGGCACGCGCCCGAAGTCGGCGAACAGGGTGCCGGTACGGTTGCTCACGTCGTCGTTCAGCGCGCCGCCGAACCGGCTGCCCAGCAGTGAAAGGCCACCGTACAGCGCGTGGGTGTCAGGTCGTGCGAGAGTGGGATAGGTATAGTGGATCAGGCCGGCTTCGTAGCCCAGGCTGTCAGTGAAGCGCTGCTTGTAACCCAGGTAGCTGTCGAGCTTGAAGGCGGACGCCGAAGTCAGGCCCATGCTCGGTGCATACTGACCGGCATACCAGCCGCTGGCATGAGTCACGTCCAGGCCGCCGTGGAAGGTGCCCACTGCGCTCGGCGAGATCAGACCTTGGGCCATGCTGCGTGAGGGTGTGGTGCCAAGCTTGAGGTCGAAATCGCCGAGTTGCCGCTGGATCTGCTGAGCGCAGAGTGAAGTGCTCGTGAGCAGCGCTGCACTCAGCAACAGAAGGGGACGGGTCATGCGCACTGTCCTGGGAAGGCCGTGTCAGAGCCTTCAAGCATACAACCGCAGCGCTTTCGAGAAAACCTCGTGCTGTTTCGTCACACGGTTATCGGACCGACGCGCGGGTCGTCGATCCGATGGGTGGTCGGTCAGCTGCCACCACCTGCGCCGCCCGAACCACCGGAAGCGCCACCCGAGCCTCCTGAGCCGCCCGTTCCTCCGCCCATGCCACCTCCAGCGCCACCCATTCCGGAACCGTTACCCATACTGCCGGAACCGTTACCCATACTGCCGGAACCGTTGCCCATGGTGCCGGAACCGTTGCCCGTGGTGCCGGAGCCATTGCCCATGGTGCCGGAACCACTGCCCGTGGTACCTGAGCCATTACCCATGTTCCCTGAATCACTGCCCATGGTGCCGGAGCCGTTGCCCGTGGTCCCGGAACCATTACCCATGGTGCCCGAGCCACTACCCATGCCAGTGCCGTCGCCACCGGTACCCTGGGTGCCGTTGCCGCCGGTGGTTGTGCTGCCGGGGGTGGCCTGCCCTGGGGCACCGGAGTCGTTCATGCCAGAGGCGGCCATGGCCATGGGTGCGCCTGCTGCCAGGCACAGGACGAAGAGACCTGCGTGAATGCGTTTGCCGATCATGATGGATCTCCAATTCCTTGAAGGATGCCTATGATCAGGCTGCGCCCGCGTCCGGACGTGCACTCGAATCGACCAGAGGTCGCGGTGTTTGGGGCGCTTGCAAATAACGCTCGAAGAACGCCTGGGTGGCCAGGTTCTTGTGCTTGGCTTCGAACATCATGTCGAAGCGGTCGAGAAACTGCAGCGCATAGCGGTTGGTCCAGTCGTTCCACATCATTTCGCTATGCTGGTAGAGGTCGCGCTTGGGCATTTTCTCCAGCAGCGCAGCGATGGTGAGCTTTTCATTGGCCTGGAAGCCCAGGTCCTGCAAGCGCTCCGGCGGCTGGGAGTAGTGCATGGTCGGCCGCACGCCGCGCCAGCTGTCGATGATTCGCGCCACGCGGGGCGACTGGGGGTCGATGTAGTCGTTCTCGTGGATCCAGCAATGGTGAATGTCCAGCACCACCGGGGCGAGGTCGGCCAGCGCCAGGCAGTCGTCGACTCCGTAGGTTTTTTCGTCGTTCTCGAAGGTGATGACGTTGCGCGCCTCGCTGGACAGTCGCGGCCACACGGCGCGTACCCCTTCGCCGCCCAGCCGGCCGGCGATGTGAATGTTGCACTTGAAGTCCTGAAAGCGCTGGCCATAGCCCATCATGCGGATCATGTCAGCGTGGTACTCGAACTCCGCCAGGCTGTTCTCGACCACCTCGGGGCGGTCCGAGCCGAGCACGCAGAACTGGCCAGGGTGAAACGACAGGCGTATATCCTGCGTCCGGGCGAAGTCACCGATCGCGGCGAAGCGCTTGAGCATCAACTGCTGCATGTCGGCATCCTGGTAGAGCCCCGCCACCTGGGGATGGCTGTACAGCGGCAGCAGGTCGCTGGACAGGCGCAACATGTGCAACGGCGATGGCAGCTCGGCGACATGGGCCAGCATGCGCAGCTGCGCATCGAGATTGTGCTCCACCAGCTCTAGCAGTTTGGCCCGCGCAGCGTCCTGGCTGGCGCCTGACAGCCAGCGCAGGGTGGTGGTGCGCGGGTTGAAAGTACGCTCGATGGCTTCCAGCGCCTTGATCGACTGATCGCGGTGGGGGTGGCGGTATTGGCAGGCGAAACCGAGACGCGGCATGGGGATATCCTGGAAAGCATGGGATTCCCTGGCTAGGACAGCGAGGTGGGTCCGGTCGATCCAATGATCTTGCCCTCAGGCCTCGCTGACCTGCACCTGGTTGCGTCCATTCTGCTTGGCCAGGTACAACGCGCGATCGGCGTCGCCCAGGACCATCAGCGGGTCCTGCTCGCCGCCGCTCCAGCGTGCCACCCCCAGCGATACGGTCACCGCACCCACCGGCTCGATGGGCGTTTCCTGCACCACCCGCCGCAGTCGCTCGGCCACGGCGATCGCGACCTCCAGGCTGGCACCTGGCAGCAGCATCAGGAACTCCTCGCCACCGGTACGACACAGCACATCGCCTTCGCGGCAGCAGGTGCGCATCAGCCCGGCGAGCGCGCGCAGTACCTGGTCGCCGACCTCATGGCCATGCTGGTCGTTGACGCGCTTGAAGTGGTCGATGTCCAGCACGATGGCGCAGAAGGCACGGTCGTCGGCTTGCAGCAGCGACAGGCTGAAGTCCAGCCGACGACGGTTGCCCAGGCCGGTCAGGGGATCGGTCTGGGCATCCTGGTGCAGTCGACCGATGCGTTCGTGCAGCAACTTCAGGCCCAGCAGCAGCGCACGCTTGAGTTCGGCGGCTTCGAAGTACCAGGCCCGAACCTTGTGGATACGCTCCTGGGTGTCTGGCAGGTCCAGGGCCCGCGCACCAGCGGCCAATTCCCACAATGGACGGGCGATGGTCAATGCCAGCCACCAGATGGCGATGCCGGCGAGCAGCGCCAGCGGCACCGAGAGTTCCACTACATCCAGGATCAGGCGCTGAGTCGGGGCCAGGGTCTTGGCCAGGGGTTGCTGGGCGACGATGCCCCAGCCGGCGATGGGCACCGTGGCGAAGCCGGCGAGCATCTCCACGCCGAAGCTGTTGACCACCTGCTGCACACCATTGCCGCGACTGTGCAGCTGGTTGATCAGGTCGTTGGTCTCGATCAGCATGCCGATGCGCTTGGGATCGGGGTGGTAGAGCATGCGCCGATGGGCATCGACCACGTAGAGGTAGGAGCCGTCCTGGTAGAAGTGCTCGCCCAGCAGCTTTTCCAGCACGTTGTGCTGGCGCAGGTACAGGCTGCCGCCGATGTAGCCGAGGTAGCGGCCGTCTTCGGCGAAGATCGGCTGCGAGGCTACCACGACCAGGTTGCCTGCCGCCGAGATGAATGGCGCGGACACCATCGGGCGACGCTCCCCCAGCGCCTCCAGCGCCCCAGGGCTGCTCAGTCGTTGGCCGACGAGGCCGCGCAGGGGCGCTGGGGAGATCCCGCGCAACACCCCCTGGCTGTCGACCACGAAGGTGGAGTTGAAGGCGTTGCCCTGCGCCAGTACCCGCTCGGTTTCCTGCGTGAGTGCCGCGCTGTTACCCAGGGTGCCCGGCAGACCGTGGGCGCTGTAGGCCAGTTGCTTGAGGGCGTTCTGCAGAAACAGCTCGGTGATCGAGGCGAGCTTGGCGGCGTAGACCCGGTTGGACTCAAGTGCGTGATCGATCAGCAACTGACGCTGCACCCGGTAGCTGGCGAAGTAGCTGCTCAGCAACATCACTACGGCGGTGAGCGTGGACAGCAGGAGAATCAGCGTGCGCAGATCCATGCGCAGGCCTGGCTTGGCGTATGGCACTCCGAAGCTCACTGGCAAGGTGGTCTGAATAACCTTACTCGGAATGCGCGTCGACAGCTATGGGCGCAGCGCGCCACCTGCGAAATCGCGCTCGCTGCGCTCAGCTTTTCGGCGGCGCCAGCGTCGACAGTTCGTCCTCCACCTGCTGCATGCGCTGCGCTGCCAGCGCTTGGACCTGCTTGTCCTGGGCAGTGGCTCGCATCAGCCCGGTGAGCTTCTCGCTCAGCCGTCGACCTTCCTCGCTCTGCTCCAGTGCCCTGGCCTTGGCCGGATTCTGGGTGGCCGCGACGATGGTGTCGAATTCCGCGTCGCTGAAATGCTGCTCGCTGTACAGCTTGAACAGGTCGTTACGTTGGTCCTCGACGGTCAGGTGCTTGCTCAGTACCTGGCGGATGGTGGCCTGTGGTATCTGCGGGTGAGTCATCGCCAGCAGTTGCGCCATGCGGTCGATGTTGTGGTCGTAGGCCTCCTGCAACGGCAGGTTGGCCAGGATACGCTCTTCGCGGGTGGGCTTCTGGTCGCAGCCGGCCAGTGCGGTAAGCAAGAGCAGGGGCAGTAGCAGGGTGAGTACGCGGGGCATGGGCTGGGCTCGGTCAAGGTGCAGAGAGTGTACCGCAGGAAGGCCGCTGTGCCAGTGTGGGAAGGGTCTTCGGAACCTAGCCTCGAAGGCCTGTGACAGGCTCAACACGGCGTTTTTGACCTCGCTGTGGCGCTGGCCGTTAATGCAGTCCGACCTTCTCGAGGAACCTTCCATGCACATCGATAAACTGATCGCCGCCATCGTCATGCATCTGCCTTTTCAATCCGTCGAGGCCGCCCAGGCATTCCTGTCGGAGCTGGCGCCCAATGACCAGGTTGCGCTGATCTCGGCCCTGTACTTCGGCCGATCGCACCTGGGCAGCGACTGCGTCAATGAGGATACCTGGCCCTACCTGCAGTCCGGGCAGATGAATCGCCTGTGGGAGCAGGACTCGATCCTACCAGCCGATTTCGCCACCATCCTGTATGAAAAGGGTAGCAACCTGGCCGGCTATTACGATGCATTCCTGCGGGCCACAGAGGGTTCTGGCTACGACCGCAGCCGTTACTGAAACGGGCGGCCCGCTGCACTCAGCCTTTCATTGGATTGCGCAGCCGAACCCACACGATCGCCGGCAGCGCCATCAGCAGCCACTTCAGGTATTGATTGACGCCGAAGCGCTCGCACAGCACACCAATGGAGGTGCACAACACCACCACCACCACGAATTGAATCATCCTGTTCATCCAACTGACCTCGGTTGCTCGACGAGCGTGATGGTAACCCCAGGTAACCTTGCCTGGCTCAGAGATATTTGAGCCAGGCAATGTCCCGCCGGCTGCGCTTGAAGCTGGCGAAGCGCCTTACCGGTGCGTACAGCGTAACGGTCAGCAAGGCCGTGAGCAGCCATACGGGTGCGACGCCGTCGAACCCGAAGTACTCGCCGTGATTGCGTCCGAAGATCGCCACGCAAACCAGGTAGAGCGCCTTCAATACATACAGGTGCAGTAGGTAGAAGAACATCGGCGCGCTACCCAGCACGGCCAGTTGGCCGATCCAGCGCGCCTGCCCGGCGCCTTCGAAACGACGCAGCAGAAGCAGCCCGACGCCCAGCGTCAGCAGCAGGAACGCCAGCGAAGGCGGGTACTTGGTGATGTTGAACAGACTCATCAAGGTTCGGCTGACATCGCCATGCACAGCCCAGGCCGCTTCGCCGTAGCCATTGACCGCGCGCAGCACGGCGAACCCCAGCAGCGCCCCAGCACCGGCCAGCAGCAGCCGCCTGGCGCGCACCGGTGCCTGACTGCCACGCGCGAACCACGGCCCCAGCCCGTAACCAAGCGCGATCACGCCGATCCATGGCAGCAGCGGATAGGTCACCCGCACCCGCAGGTCTGCCGACACCGGCAGCCAACTGCGCTCATGCAGGATCGCCCAGAGCGGATGCCAGGGCGAGTCGATCGCCACATGCAGGCCATCGAGCGCATTGTGTCCGGCGATGATCGCCAGGGCCACCGCCAACAGGAGCGGGCGCGGCAGCCAGATCAGCAGCGACAGGGCGAGCATGCTCAGGCCGATGGCCCAGATCACCTGCAGGTAGACCACGCTCGGCGGCAACTGAAGGCTCCACGCCAGGTTGACCAAGGTCAGCTCCAGCACGATCAGGAACACGCCACGCTTGAACAGAAACGCCGAGACCGCGCCCGGGCCCTGGTGTTTCTCGCCATACAGCCAGGCACTGAGCCCGGTGAGCAGCACGAACACCGGCGCGCACAAGTGCGCCAGGGTGCGGCTGACGAACAGCGCAGGTTCGGTGGCGCCGACGTCCATCGGATCGCCGACCTGGCGGTGCAGCAGAAAGGTTTCGCGGACGTGGTCCAGCAGCATGAACAGCATGACCAGCCCGCGCAGCGCGTCGATGCTATGCAGGCGGACAGGGGGAGCGGAGGAAACGGTCGACATGGCAGGCATCGGCAAAAAATGGAGATGTTATCTTATTTCTTTTGCAGGGTGTCACACGTCGCGCTCGGCCAGGCGAGGCGACGCGTGTTTCAGAAGCTGTAGTCCACGGTCGCGAAGTAGGACCGGGGCGCACCCAGCAGCCACTGCTCGCCGCTGTGTGCAGCCACGACATAGTCACGGTTGAACAGGTTGTTCAACTGCAGGCCCAGACGTACATCGGGCAGCAGTTGCCACCCCAGGTTGGCATCGACCACGGTATAGCCCGGCACGCTATAGAGGTTGGCGTTGTCTGCGTAACGCTGGTCGACATAGCGCAAGCCGATGCCGGCATCGACGGTCTTGCCCAGGCCTTTGCTCAACCACAGGTTGGCGGTGCGCCGCGGTACGTTGGCTGGGCGGTTCCCTGCGCGGTCCTGAACCACACCGCCGACGCTTTCATCGAAATCGTCGTACCGCGCCCGCAGCAGCGATGCATTGGCCGACAACTGCCATTGCCGACCCAGGTCCAGTTCCAGGCTGGCCTCCAACCCGTCGGAGCGCTGCTGACCCGCCTGTTGCTTGTCGTGGGTCAGGGGGTCGTCCACCAGCAGCTTTTTCTTGACGATATGATAGGCCGCCAGGGTCCATTCACCGCGTCCCTCCCAGAAGCGCTGCTTGAAGCCCAGTTCGGTCTGCCTGGCTTCGGTCAGGTCGTAGTCCAGCTGGGTGGGGCGAAGCGTGATCAGATCTCCCACCCCATCCTCGCTGGTGGAGTACTGTCCATAGACCGACAGGTCGTCGGTCACCGCGAACACCAGGCCGGCGCGCCAGTTGCCGCCTCGCAGGCTGCGATCGGCATGACTGTCGTTGATGAGGTCGGCGCGCTCGATACGATTCTGGTCGCGGCGAACACCGGTCACCAGCGACAGCCGATCGCTCAGTTGGGTACGGTTCTCGGCGAACAAGGCCACGGTCTGGGTGGTGGACAGCGTTTGCGGACGCGTCGCCGTGGCGCTCTGGAAGCGGCCAGGGCGAGGGTCCCAGGGGTCGATGAAGGTGTTGGGTGTCAGATCCTGGTAGGGCGAGTTGCTGTCGACATTGAAGCGGATACGGTTGTACTCCGCGCCCACCACGGTCTTGCTGGCCAGACCGAACAGGCTGTGGTCGATGCTCAAGCTCTGGCGATCGCCAACTTGCTCCTGATTGTGACGGATCTCCAGAAAACTCTCCCGGGACAGCTGCTCCTGCGTCGGGTCCCAGCGGTAGTCCTCGGCATTGCGCCAATGGCGGCGACTCTTGATGTAGTACAGCTGATTGCTGGCGCTGAGGGTGTCGCTGATGGCCCAGTCGGTGGTCAGCCGCGTCCACTCGTCGTGATAGCGCTGCACGTCATTGCCGATGTTGTAGTTCTTGTCCCGCAGGCTGTGATGGAGTCTGCCGTCGATCAACGGGGTGCCGAAGTAATTGGCCGGCTGATCGTCGCCCCGGTCATGGGCGAGGGTGAAGCTCAGATCGTCACTGGCGTCCCAACGCAGCGCCGCGCTGAGCGCCAGGCTCCGCGAATCGGTGCGATCGACCCAGCCATTGCCCTGTTGCTGGTCGAGAGTCAGGCGGTAGCTCAGGCGCTCGCCCAGGCTGCCGCCGCTGTCCAGGCCCAGTTGCCGACGATCCCAGGAGCCGTAGCCCAGGCGCAACTGGTTGCGGACCTCACCGACCAGGGGCTTCTTCGGGATCACGTTGATCACCGCGCCGGTCGCCCCTTCGCCGTACAGCACCGAGGCGGGGCCGCGGATCACGTCGATGCGCTCGACCATCCAGGGATCCACAGGGAAGCTCTGGGTGCCGGCGCCGGTGTACAGGCGGGCCCCATCGAACAGGGTCATCACTGAGCTGTGGCCGCTGAACCCGCGGGCGGAGAGGGCGGTGTTGCCATTGCCCGGCGTACCGATCGAGGTGATGCCCGGCGACCGGGTCACCGCGTCCTGCACGGTGCGGTTGGCGCGCTGCTGGATCTGCACGGTGTCCAGGCTGGAGGTGCTGGCAGGGGTGTCCAGCGCACTGAGGTTCAGGCGCGAGCCGGCCTGGGTAGGGGTCGCCAAATCGACGTGCTGGGCATCGGTGGTGTCGGTGATGGCCGTCGACGGCAAGCCGAGTGTCGCTCCGGGCCTGGGCTCGGCCTGGCTCGGCAGCGATAAGGCCATGCAGGCCGCGAACGTGTGGAGGGTGAAGAGGTATCGGGACATGTCGTTCCACTGTGCAGGAAGAAATGGATCCCGGTGGAAACAACGCAAAGACGAGGTGCCTGCACGCAGGCGCGCGCGAGCCTCCGGCCTGCGCCCGCCCACCGCGGGTTTGCCAATCGAAGTGTCAGGCCGGTCTCCGGGCTCGCGAGGATCATGACCCCTTCGCCTTCCCATGCCTGCGCACAGTGGCCTTTCGAAGGGGTCGCTCGCCTACCGTTGCGGGGGCAGCGCCGGACTGGTCCCGAAAGACTCACCGGCTTCCCGTTTCACCCTGCGCGCGGCGGCGCAGGGCACCTGAAACTGGCGCGCATATGACCACCTAACCCCAATGGAGTCAATCATCTGGATGGCCAGGGCGAGCTGGACAACGAATTAATGGTTTTTTCTTCGATTTTTTTCGAACTTTTCACATTCCCTTATCTCGAAGCCGACGTTCGCCCTTTTTACTCAGTCATGGAGACTTACGCGAATGGTTACTGCAAAACTGCTGCGTCACGCCTGCGCCCTGGCCCTGGTCGGCGCACCACTGGCAGCGATGGCCGCTCCCAGCACCGATCCGCTCTTCACCTTCGGTCTGCTCGGCTCCTACAACAAATTCAAGTTCGAAGGCGGTGACGAATCCGACAAGAGCCATATGGGCCAAGGCGGGGTGTTCGCCAACTTCGGTAACAAGATGACCGCCGAATCCGGCTTCATCTACCAGATCGGTGCCGAGGCCAAGTACGGCAAGAAGAGCGACGACAAGCTCAAGGAAGCCCAGGCCGACCTCGACCTCGGCTGGCGTGCCGCGCTGGATGCGCGCAACTTCGTCGACGTGATCGTCGGTGGTGGCTACACCTGGACGCGTTTCGAGCCGCAGATCAACGACCTGGACACCAAGCTGACCTACAAATCGCCCTTCGCCAAGGCTGCCCTGGGTTACAACCACCAGTTCGATGCCTCGACCCTGCGCGTCGAAGTGGGCGCTCGCCGCACCATCGACGGCCGCGCGCGTCTGAAGGTCGACGATTTCGGCAGCGACCGTGTCGACCTGAAGGACCGCACCAATCCGTATGCAGAAGTTTCGCTGCTGATGAACCAGCAGGGCGGCATGCCGATCCAGGCGGGCGTGTACTACACCCGTACCGAGTACAAGATCGACGAGGATTCGCCGGTCGCCGACAACAACAAGCTCAAGCGTGACGAGTTTGGCGTGAAGGTCGGCCTGGCGTTCTGATTCTCGTGCCCCGTCTGCGGACGGGGCCACGCGCCCTGCGCGCGTGAAGGATGCCTCTTGGCCCGCGGCCTCTATTGGCCTTGGCGCCCGTTACCGCCCACGGCGCCGTGACACCTTGGCCTCGATGTTCTTGCGCCCGATCAGCAGTGCAGGGGCCTGTGTGACTGGCTCGTCGGCCAGCCACTTGTACATCACCAGGCAATCCACAAGGCCCAGCCGGGCATGTCGATAGGCCTTGGGCAGCCGCCCGACGATCTCGAATCCAAGCTTTTGCCACAGCGCCACCGCCACCTCGTTGCTCGCCACCACCGAGTTGAACTGCAGGGCGAGAAACCCTGCCTGGCGCGCCAGTTTCTGCGAGTGCTCGCACATTGCGCGGGCCACGCCACGCCCACGCGCCTGCTCGGTGACCATGTAGCCACAGTTGCCCACGTGCGCACCGGGTCCGGCGGCATTGGCCTTCAGGTAATAGGCGCCAAGCAGCACACCCTCGGCCTCGGCGACGCAGGTATGCAGGGGCAGCTCCAGCCACAGGTGGCGTGCCTGTTGCTGGGTCAGATCAGGGTCGTAGGCATAGGTTTCGCGGGCCTGAACGACGGCCTGGAAGGTGGGCCAGAAACGTTCGAAGTCCTCGTCGGTCATGGGGCGTATGTCGATCATTGCAGTGCCTGCTGGTGCTGGGCAGACCAGTCTGGAGGGCTGCGCCAGCTGTGGCAAGTGCGCCAGCAAGGTGCCTGTGCAGCGCAGCAGGCTTCAGGCGCTCGTGCCAGCTCGCGGACAGTGCAGCACCAGCCGCGCGCCGCCCAGCGCGCCACTGCCCACTTCCAGACGGTAGCCGTGCAGATCGACGATCGCCGCGACGATCGACAGGCCCAGGCCGAAGCCCGGATGGCGGTGGCCCTCGTCGCTGCGGTAGAAGCGTTTGAGCACCGCGGTGCGTTCCTGCTCGGGAATGCCCGGCCCACTGTCCTCGATGGCGACCTGCACGCCATCGTCCCTTTCGATGGCCTGGATCGACACCTGACCCCCTTCGGGCGTGAACTTGATGGCATTGCCGACCAGGTTGGCCAGGGCTTCGAACAACAGCTCCCGATCGCCATGCAGCGCCGGCAGTTGCGCCGGTTGCTGCAAGGACAGGCGTATGCCGCCGTCCTCTGCCAGGGGCAGGTAGAAATCGTGCAGTTCCACCAGCAGGTTGTGCGGGTCGAGCTCGACGAAGCCGGCACGCCGTTGCCGGTCCTCCAACTCGCTGATGCGCAGCAGGCCGCGAAAGCGCGCCATGAGCGTGTCGGTCTCGCCGATGGCCTGGTCCAGGGCCAGGGCCTGGGCGCTGTCGCTGCTCTGCTGGCGAATCCTGTACAACTGGGCGCGCAAGCGGGTCAGTGGGGTGCGCAGGTCGTGGGCGATGTTGTCGCACACCCCCTTGACCTCGTGCATCAAGCGCTCGATGCGGTCGAGCATGGCATTGACGATGGCCGCCAGCATGTCCAGCTCGTCGCGTCGCGCCGACAGCGGCAGGCGGTGGGTGAGGTCGCCCGCCACGATCAGCTCGGCACTGGCCTGTACGGCGCGAATGCGTTTGAGCGGCCGGCGGCGCAGCAGGTACCAGCCGGCGAACCCGGGAATCAGTGTCAGGGAGATACCCCACAGCAGCGCATGCAGGATGATGCGCGTGACCACGAACAGCGAACCATTGTCGCGCACCAGCACCAGCCAGCGACCATCGGCCACGCGAATGCCCACAGCATCGCAACTGTCTCGGGGCAGGTGCGGGTCGTCGGCGTCAAGGCAGCGCTTGAGCTCGTGCACCTTGCCGTCCAGGCCCAGTTCGCGGGGCACCGAGCGGATGCGTCCACCCAGCGGATTGAGCTGTGCGTCGAACAGGCCGTAGGCGTCGAAACTGCGTTCTTCGAACGCCTGGCTGGCCACCAGGGCATCGTCCAGCTGCTTGCCGGACATGTGCGCGAACAGGTGCTGGCGCTGCAACATGGAGTGGCGGGTGAGCTTGTTCAGGTAATTGGTGACCTCGAAATACAGCACGCCCATGAGGATGCTGCTCCAGGCCACGAACAGGAAACTGTACAGCGCCAGCAGGCGGCTGGTGGAAGAACTCCAGCCCTTAGACGGGTTCGGCAATGGCATAGCCCGAGCCCCGCACCGTGCGTATCAGAGGGGCCTGGCCGGGCGGATCGATCTTCTTGCGCAGGCGCCCGATGTGCACATCGATCAGGTTGGTGCCGGGATCGAAGTGATAACCCCACACTTCTTCGAAGATCATCATGCGGGTGATGACCTGGCCGGAATGACGCATGAGGTACTCGAGCAGCTTGTATTCGGTGGGCAGCAGATTGAGGCTGCTTTCGCCGCGGCGCGCCTCGTGGCTGATCAGGTCCAGCTCCAGGTCGGCGACCTGCAGGCGGGTCTGGGTCATGGGCACGCTGTTGCGCCGCAGCAGCACCTCGACACGGGCGGCCATTTCGTCGGAGGCGAACGGCTTGGTGAGGTAGTCGTCGCCCCCGGCGCGCAGGCCGCGTACGCGTTCGTCGACGTCCGATAACGCGCTGATCATCAGGATGGGCGTGGCGATTTTCAGGCTGCGCAGGGTGGTGACGATGGTCAGGCCGTCGACCTCCGGCAGCATGCGGTCGACGGTGATCAGGTCGTAACCGCCCGCGATGGCCTTGGCCAGGCCTTCGCGGCCGTTGTCCGCCCAGTCGACGTCCAGGCCGTGGCTGGACAGCTCGGCGACGATTTCCTGGGCGGTGACGGCGTCGTCTTCGATGGTCAGTACGCGGGGCATGCTAATACCTGATCGGCGAATGGGTGAATGGCTCGATTGTGCCAAAGAATAGAAAAGCAGGAATTTAAGAAAAATTCATCTAAATGGACGCGAGGGGTAGGAACAGGGTCCTCGGCAGACGCTCGCCGCCCGGTGCGTCGACGGCTGGCGGCGGATCAGGGTTGAAATGCGGATCGCTTGGCGCGCGAACAGCCACGACGCAAATTGACACTTTTTCCTCCGTATTGATCGCGGGATTTTCACCAATCGACGACATTTGCACGCATACCCTGCCGGCCGTCCCGCCACTTGGCACCCACGCCAGTGGCGTTGGTCACCCAAGGGAGTCTGCGCATGAAGCACTGCATCGATCAATCGAGCCTGAGCCAACGAACCACCACCGCCATCCGGCCTTTGCGCTGGCTACTCGCGGGACTGGCGTCGATCGCTCTGACCCTGTGGGTCTACTACAACTATTGGCCGCGCTCGCCGGCGAACCTCGCCGAGGCAGACAACATGATCAGCACGCAAGTGCTCGACTTCTGGACCAGGGGCGAGATGATCGTGCTGGTGCGCCATGGCGAACGCTGCGACAGTTCCAGCAACCCGTGCCTGGGCCCCAGTGACGGCATCACGGTCGTGGGCAGTTCGGTCTCGAAGGCTGTAGGACAGTGGTTCGCACGCCTGGGCCTCGACAGTACCGACGTGCTCGCCAGCCCCACCACCCGCACGGTGCAGACCGCACAGGCAATGTTCGGCCCTGGGACGAACGCTCAACACTGGCTGCACGATTGCGATCAGACGCTGATCGACCAAGCCATCACTCACAAGAAGGACCAGCGTAACCTGGTCCTGGTGACCCACAGCGGCTGCATCAGCCAGATCGAGACGCTGCACGGCTATCCCCGTGCGCCGAAGAGCGAGTACGCCAGCGCGCTGTTCGTCGCGATCGATGGCGATGGCACAGCCACGCTGCGCGGGTTACTCAATCCCGAGGACTGGCCGAAGCTCCCAGCGCTTCTGGATTGAGCTGCCACGCGCGTGCAGTGTCATGGCGGATGCCATCCGCAGCTGTCTGCTCGCGTGTCTCGTTGGGCGTTGCCCTGCCCATTGTGATGCGGGCGGCGAACGCGCGCCCATCCGTGACAGTGGCGTTCATTCAGACATCGAAGTCAGAAAAACGCCACTCAGAGTCCGAGCAAAAGTCCTCATCATCATCCTCTCTGAAGCACATTCCAACGAGCCCCTCGCCAGTGGCCGGACAGTCTGCCGCGCTGTCTTCCCAGGTGCTTCGGCACAGGCGCCTGCGCTCCCTCTCATGAACCCACGGGCTCGTCCCTCGCCACTAGGTCCGCAGTGATGACTTACCGAATATCCTTGCTGCTGTGCCTCGTTGTCTTGCTGCTGTTCGTGGGCCTTGGCAACCACCAATTGCACAATTCCACCGAACCTCGCGTAGCGGGCATCGCGATGGCGATGCACTTGAGCGACAACTGGGTGACGCCGACGTTGAATGGCGAGCCCTTTCTGGAAAAACCGCCCTTGAGCGTCTGGCTTGGCGCGGCGGCGATCAGGATGTGGGGCGCGTCACCCTTGACGGTGCGCCTGGCCTCGGCGTTCGCGGGTCTGTTCTGCGTCCTGCTGCTGTATGCCCTGCTCAGGCGCAGCGGTCGCCCGGTGGCGATAGCCTGGAGCGCTGCTTTCATCCTGGCGACCTGCGCCAGCTTCTGGGCCAACTCGCGGCAAGTGGGGGAGGACGCGTTGTTGACCCTTGGCGTGACCATGGCGCTACTCGCCTACTTCTGCGCCAGCGATCGTGCTCGCACTCACCAGGCCCACCTGGGCCTGTGGTCACTGTTCACCCTGGGAATCGTGATCGCCACCTTGAGCAAAGGGGTGTTGGGGCTGGCGATGCCGGGTGTGGTGATCTTCGCCTGGCTGACGGTCGAAAGCGTGCAGCGCCGACGCTGGGTCATCGCCCACTGGTTGCGCCCGGCACTGTTCACCCTGCTGGGGCTGATCCCACTGTCGATCTGGCTGTATCTGCTCTACAGGCAGGGCGGTGCCCGGGCGCTGGAAGACGTGCTGTGGAGCAACAGCGTCGGCCGCTTCAGTGGTGCATTCGTCGAAGCAGGTCATCATGAGCCGTTTTACTACTATGCGGCGAAGCTGCCTGAAGCGTTCCTGCCCTGGAACCTGCTGGTCTATCTGGGCCTGTGGCATTTTCGCAAGACGCTGTTGGCCCATCGTCACCTGGCGTTCTTCAGCCTCTGGCTGCTCGCGCAGTTCACTTTGCTGTCCTTGGCGTCGAGCAAGCGCATGGTCTACCTGATGTCGCTGACCCCAGCCGCCGCGGTGATCGCAGCCGAATATGCGTTCGTCCTGAGCGCGCGGTGGCGCGAGCGCAATGCCCGCAGCGGCCAGGTACGGCCGTGGGGGGGGCGGGGCAGGGTGTTGATCATGACCGGGGCGGCGCTGATCACGGTCGGGTATCTGGGGGCTGCCCTGTGGCTGGTGCCGCGAGCCGATCGGCAGCTGTCGTTCCTGCCGCTCACCGACCAGATACACGCCCTTGAACGGCAAGGGCGCCAGGTAGCGTTGTTCCAACCCAGTGAGCGGCTGGCCGGGGCCAGCGTGTTCTACAGCCAGAGCCTGCTCGAAACGCTGACGTCGGACGCGCAGTTGATGGCCTTTCTGAAAAGCGCTGCAACGAATGTCGCGCTCATGGAGCGTGCCTCCGCACCCTTGCCGCCGCTTGCGGTCATCGCCAGATACACCGTTGGAAACCACGCTTACTACTTCGTCGCTGACGCCGCTTCGGCGCTCACGCAGTGACCCAGTACCTGCCTCTGCCGCAGCGTCCACGCGCAGGGGCGGCTGTGGGCATCGGCCACCCAGCGGCAGGGGCCCAGGCATTCGAATCCTCGGTCGGCTAAGCCAACCGAGCCTCCACCATCTTCGCCAGAATGTCCCACAGCTTGTCATCCAGGCTGAAAGCCACGTTGAACCTCATCCACCCCGTGACGCCTGCATCGACCATGAACAACTGCCCAGGCCCCAGCATCACGCCGGCTTCGAGCGCCTCGTCCAGCAGCCCTGCGCTGTCGCTGATACCTGGATGCCTGGCCCAGATATACAGGCCTTCATCCGACTCCACGAACAGCTCGAAGCCCAGCCCGCGCAGCCGTCCGCCCACCACCTGGTGGGCCTCGGCCAGCCGCTGGCGCAGGCGTTTGAGGTGCTTGCGCCAACGTCCATCGATGACTGCCGCGTACACCACCCGTTCCATCACTTGCGAGGTCGTCAGCCCGGAGCGCATCTTCAGTTGCAGCAGCCGCTGCATCAGCGCGGGCTCGGCCATCAGGTAACCGACTCGCACATTGGGTGAGATGCTCTTGGAGTAGCTGCCGACGTAGACCACCTGCCGCAGGTGATCGAGGCTGGCCAGGCACGGCTGCGGGTCGGCGATCATGTCTGCATACAGGTTGTTCTCGACCAGGCGCACGCCGTGCTCCGAGGCCAGTTGCAGCAATCGATGCAGTTGGGCCAGCGGTGTGCGCGAGCAGGTCGGGCTGTGCAGGTGCGGCTGGGTGAAGAATACCGTCGGGCGATGCTCGACGAGCACATGCTGCAGCCGGTCGAGGTCGTACCCGGTCGGGGTGCGTGGCACCCCGACCAGGGTGGCTCCCTGAAAGCGCAGGATGCTCATCAGGTTCGGGTATCCCGGATCGTCGACCAGCACCACATCGCCAGGGCGCACCAGCGTGCGCACGGCCAGATCCAGTGCCTGGCTGGCGCCATGGGTGAGCATCAATTGCCCCGGATTGACCACAATCGACAATTCCTGCTGCAGGTTCTGCGCCGTCAGCGCGCGCAGCTCGGGCAGGCCCATGGGATCGCCGTAGCCGGACAGCTCCAGCGCGCTGCCGGCCACCTGACGCATGCCGCGACGCAGCCCCTCTTCGTACATCCAGTCGTTGGGCAGCCAGCCACAACCGGGCTTGAACGGCAGTTGGCGGGTTTCGAAGATCTGCTGCAGATACCATTCGGAGTTGAACGATGGTCGGCTTGCGTCAGTGCTCGGGGTGTGCGGGGCGAGGCGTTCCCCGGCCGTGCGGCTGACGAAGAAGCCGGCGTTGCCGCGGCTGACCAGCAGCCCCAGGGCCACCAACCTATCGTAGGCCTCGACCACCGTGAAGGTGCTCACCGAGTAGGTCGAGGCGAAGGCACGGATCGACGGCACCTTGGCGCCGGGCTTGAGGGTCTGGTCGTCGATCAGGGCGCGCAGCCCGTCGATGATCTGGTTGACCAGCGGGGTAGGGGCGTCGGGATGTAGTTGCAGCATGGGGGACCTTCAGGGGCAGGGCGGCTGGCGCCTGCGCGGGTGTCGCAGGTGTATTGCATCGGCGGCCTGTACAGTGCAGTACGGATTTCATGCCACTGTGCATGGCTCTCTGTGCCGTACATTTTTACATTAGGTGTCAGATATCGCCAGATGTAGCACGTTCAGTTCGCCCGGGCGGTCACGCCCGGGCGCGTCAGCAGGCCGCCATGGAAGGTCTGCGTGTGTCCTTTCACACCTCCTGCCCGCATTAGCGCTGATGTATAGGTGAGGCCGATAACCATCGGGGTTTCACAGTTTTCCTTGGATAAAAAGAAACACGGGGTACACAACTGATGGACGCAACATCCACAACCACCACCGCGAAAGGCGGGCACGAGAGCAAGCTCAGTGCCTCGCTCAAGTCGCGCCACCTGACGATGATGTCGATCGCCGGGGTGATCGGCGGCGCCTTGTTCGTCGGCTCCGGCAGCGTGATCCACAGCGCCGGTCCCGCCGCGGTACTGGCCTATCTGGCCGGCGGCATCCTGGTGGTGCTGATCATGCGCATGCTTGGCGAGATGGCGACCTCGTCGCCGGACACCGGCTCGTTCTCCACCTACGCCGACCGTGCCATCGGGCGCTGGGCCGGCTTCACCATCGGCTGGCTGTACTGGTGGTACTGGGTCATTCTCATGGCCTGGGAAGCGTATGTCGCGGGCAAGATCCTCCATGGCTTCTTCCCAGATGTCAGCGTCAACGTGTTCGTGCTGGCGACCACCCTGCTGCTGATCACCGTGAACTTCTTCAACGTCAAGCACTATGGCGAGTTCGAGTTCTGGTTCGCCTTGATCAAGGTGGTGGCGATCGTCTGCTTCCTGGTGGTGTGTACCGCTGCGGTGCTGAACATCTGGCAGTTCGGTGAGGTGCGCGGCATCACTCACCTCACCGCTGAAGGCTTCATGCCCAATGGCATCACCACGGTGATCGGCGCCCTGCTCGGGGTGATGTTCGCTTTCCTGGGGGCCGAGATCGTCACCATCGCCGCTTCCGAGGCCAAGGACCCGGCCACCCAGATCGTCAAGGCCACCAACTCGGTGGTGTGGCGGGTGTGCCTGTTCTACGTAGGCTCGATCTTCCTGATCGTCTGCCTGGTGCCGTGGAACGACCCGCACCTGGGCGTCTCCGGCTACGGCGCCTACCGTCGGACCCTGGAGCTGCTGGGCGTACCCTACGCTGAGCTGCTGATGAACTTCGTGGTGCTGACCTCGGTGAGCAGCTGCCTGATTTCCGGCCACTACACGGCCTCGCGCATGCTGTTCTCGCTGTCGCAACGAGGCGATGCGCCCTCGTTCTTCAAGATCACCCGCGCCGGTACCGGTGTGCCGGTGTACGCCATCATGGGATCGTGCGTGGTGGCGATCTTCTGCGCCCTGATCAACTTCAGCGATACCCTGCGGCCCAAGGATGTTCTGGACACCTTGATGAACACCACGGGCATGATCGCGCTGCTGGTCTATCTGGTGATCGCCTGCTCGCAGTTGCGCATGCGTCGCAAGCTGGTGGCCGAAGGTCGCGAAGTGCGCCTGAAGATGTGGCTGTTCCCTTGGCTCACCTACCTGGTGATCGCCTTCATCGTCGCGGCGCTGGTGACCATGGCGTTCATGCCCGATTACCAGATCCTGGTGATTTCCACCGGTATCGCCGCGGCCGTGGTGGTGGCCATGGGCGTGGTGCACCAGGTGCGCAGCGCCAAGCGTCACTGACAGGCGAACGATACGGCGCACTCGGTCTGGGGAGGGGCCGAGCGCGGCCGGGGCGCCGCGCTAGCGGCGTCTGACCACCGTTACCCAGGCGGTGTAGTGCTTCAGCGTAATCGGCAAGGTCGCTTCCAGGCTGTTCAGCGCGTCGACGCTGTCATCCAGCGCCAGGTCGTCGTTGACACGCAATTCAGCTAGATCCTTCGCATCGAACAGCAATAGCCCACGATGGTGCCGATTCAGGCGCTCGAGGACTTCAGCGAGCGGCTCACCGTCGCCGGACAAACGCTCCAGATACCACGCTGCCTGAGTATCGCCGCTGTCGACCAGCACCGGCGGCTGATGGCCAGCCGCGTCGAAGCGCAGCCGCTGATGACGATTCAACGAGAGCTTGCCACCTGCGCCGTCGTATTCCACCCGCCCTTCGAGCACCGTCACCTCGCTGGCGTCGTGCAATCTCTCCACCAGCAACTTGGCGTCCAGCGGACGCAGCGTGGCGTACGGCAGAGTCACGAACAGCGGACGAGTATCGCCCCTGGCCACTTCCAGCAGGATCTGCCCTCTGAGCAGGTCGACCCGGCGCTGTGTGCGGTCGAATGTCAGGCTCACCGCCGATCCGTTGTCCAGGCTGAGCAGGCTGCCATCATCGAGCTGGTGAGTCAGACGGCTCTGGCTGTCGGTGGAGAGGTCTGAGCCGTCGAAACCCTGACCCATCCAGGGCATGGCGAGCAGCACCGATGCGCCTATCAGGGCTAGGATGGCGGCTGGCAGGACGAGGCGGGGGTACGGAAAACGTTTCATGGTCGGCACAAGTGTGGGATATGCGGATGACCATGGCTGTCGTCTGTCGGTTCCAGCCTTCGTCTTTGGGATACGTTTCCTACGCACTGGATCGCTCGCCCGAGTGCACCCGGATGCTGGCGAAACGCCTATGCTTGCAGTTCATCACTCACCGAGGAGGTGGCCATGGCCTGGTCTGCCAGCCAGTACGCCCTGTTTGAAAACGAACGCACCCGCGCGGTTCGCGACCTGCTTGGCGCGGTACCGCCGCGCCCGGTGCGCCATGCCACCGATCTGGGCTGTGGCCCGGGCAACTCCACCGAAGTGCTGCTGCAACAGCATGGCGACGCGCTCGTGGTGGCGCTGGACAGCGACCAGGACATGCTCGACAAGGCCCGCGAGCGGCCACGCCTGAAGGTACGACGGGTGCGCTGCGAATTGGGCGACATCGCGCAGTGGACGGCGCCGGAACCCCAGGACCTGATCCTCGCCAATGCCTCGCTGCAATGGCTGCCGGAGCACCGCGTGCTGTATCCGCACCTGCTGCGTCAGCTCTCGCCTGGGGGCAGCCTGGCCGTGCAGACGCCGGACAACCTCGACGAGCCGGCGCATCGACGCATGCGTGAAATCGCCAGTCAAGGACCGTGGAAGGCCAAGTTCAGCGATTTCTCGCTCCCTGAACGGCACACTGCCGCGTTCTACTACGACCTGCTCAGCCCACTGTGCACCCGGGTGGACGTGTGGCGCACCACCTACCACCACCCGCTGGAGGGCGGTGCGCAGGCGGTCGTGGAATGGTTCAAGGGCTCGGGCTTGCGCCCCTACCTGGCGCGCCTGGACGACGCCGAGCGCGTGGCGTTCCTGCAGCTGTACCTGCAGGCCATGGAGCAGGACTATCCGGCGGCCACTGACGGCAAGGTACTTCTGCCGTTCCCGCGGCTGTTCGTGGTCGCCACTCGTTGAGCGCAGGTACGCAATCAGAGGTCGTCTTTGACCCGCTGCACAAATGCCGCGATGACCTTGCGGCTGAGCTGCTCCTTCAGGCAGACCAGGGTTTCGCTGAACTGGCGCTGGCAGTCGAGGATGGGCAAGGCGCATACCCGCGGATCCGCGCCGAACTCGGCTGCCGACACCACGCCCACGCCAATCCCTGCGACCACCGCCTCGCGTGCCGCCTCGCGGCCTTGGACCTCGATGGCCGCGCGGATGCGCAGGCCTGCCCGATGCATTTCCTCCTCCAGCGTCTGGCGGGTCACCGAACCAGGCTCGCGCAGGACCAGCGCCGTATCGTCCAGATCGCTCAGGCGAACGGCCTGGCGATTCGCCCACGGGTGGCTGCGCCCAACGAATGCCACCATTGGATCGCGGCGCACGAGCAGGCAGGACAGCCGTGAGTCCTCGATGTCCCGCCCGAGCAAGGCCAGATCGGCCTGATGGCTGAACAGGCGTGCCAGGCACTCGTCGGTGTTGCCGGTTTCGAGCTTGACCTGTATGCCGGGGAACCGTTGGCAGAACTGGGCGATGTGCGGCAGAAGGTGCATCGGCGCATCCACCGCCAGTGTCAGGCTGCCAGTATGAAGCGCGCGAGACTCCTCGAGCAGCTCGAGCGCTTCGCCCTCACACGCGAACAGCCGCCGGGTGATGCCCTGCAGGCGCTCACCCAGCTCCGTCAGCCGGACCGTGCGCTTGTTACGGTGAAACAGCTGTACGCCGAAGCGCTCTTCGAGCTTGCGTACCTGATCGGATACCGCAGGCTGCGTCAGACACACCGCCTGGGCAGCCCGCGTGAAGCTGGCGTGCTCGGCCACGGCATGAAACGCCTTGAGTTGGGCTTGAGAAACAGACATGGGGCCTCGGAGCGGTTTGGCTAAAAGCTGAGCTTATGAGTGATATACCATAAATCGATTTTATTTATTCTTCGTCGCCTGTTCCCATACCGGTCGCCTGTCGAGCGAGACGGGCAGTGCCCGGAGGCTTTCGCCTTCCAGTCAACGTCTTTGACGGGTAGTGCAATCGGGCCCACAGATGATCGAAGGAGCAATCGAGCATGAGACCGTTCTGGCTGCAGCAGGCCCTGGATGAACGACCCGAGGCCATATGCCCCCCGTTGCAGGGCGACGCCCGTTGCCAGGTGTGTATCATCGGGGGTGGCTATACCGGCTTGTGGACAGCCCTGATGCTCAAGCGAGCGCGACCTGATCTGGACGTGCTGCTGATCGAGGCCGACCTCTGCGGTGCCGGCGCCAGCGGTCGCAATGGCGGGTGCGCGCTGTCCTGGTCGGCCAAGTATTTCACCTTGCAGCAGTTGTTCGGGGCCGTCGAAGCCTCGCGATTGGTCATCGAGTCCGAGCGCAGCATCGGCGCCATCGGAGCGTTCTGCCAGGCCGAGGGCATCGAGTGCGATTTCCGGCTGGACGGCACCTTGTACACCGCGACCAACACGGCGCAGATCGGTAGCACCGACGCCGTGGTCGCGGCGCTCGAGCAACGCGGGCTGAGCAGCTTCCGGCGCCTGCCTTTGCAGCAGGTGCAGCGTCTGGCGGGGTCGCAGCGCCACCTGGAGGGCTGGTTCTCGCCGATCGCTGCCACGGTGCAACCGGGCAAGCTGGTGCGAGGCCTGCGCCGTGCCGCGCTTGCCAAGGGGGTGCGAATTCACGAGGGAACGCCGATGACGCGCCTTGAACACGGGGCGCCTGCCCAGGTGCACACCGCCGGCGGCAGGGTGCGTGCCGACCGGGTGGTGCTGGGGCTCAACGCCTGGATGGCGCGTCAGTTCCCCGCGTTCGAGCGCAGCGTGGCGATCGTCTCCAGCGACATGGTGATCACCGAGCCGTGCCCGCAGGCCTTGGCCGACATCGGCCTGAGCAGCGGGATCAGCGTGCTCGACTCACGCCTGTTCGTGCATTACTACCGCAACACCCCGGACGGTCGACTGATGCTCGGCAAAGGCGGCAACACCTTCGCCTATGGCGGACGGCTACCTGCGGTGTTCGACCAGCCGTCGCCGTACTGCGACCTGTTGCAGCGCACGCTGGCGCAGTTCTTCCCTACGCTGGCCGAGGTGCCCCTGGCGGCGAGCTGGAACGGTCCCTCGGACCGATCGGTCACCGGCCTGCCTTTCTTCGGTCGCCTGGATGGGCAGGCCAATGTGTTCTATGGATTCGGCTACTCCGGCAGCGGGGTGGGGCCTTGCCACATGGGAGGACAGATCCTCTGCTCACTGGCCTTGGGGCTCGACAATCCCTGGACCCGCTCGCCGCTGGTGCGCGGCCCGCTTGGCCGTTTCCCCCCCGAACCCATCCGCTACCTGGGCTCGCTGCTGGTACGCGATGCCATCCGTCGCAAGGAGCGCGCCGAGGACCGTGGGCTGCGGCCGCTTGCGCTGGATGTACGGCTGGCCCGGTTCGCGGCGGCAGCGGGCAAGGCCGACAAGGGGTGATGATTTCTTGTCGAACCCGCTGGCGAGGGCGTATAAACTCTCCCCACTTTTTGGTCGGTCGCTTCCTGAACCGGCCGCGCAGACAAGAGAGTCGACATGGGCGCACAGTGGAAAGCCAAACATAAAGAAGCCGCAGCCAATGCCAAGGGCAAGATCATGGGCAAGCTGGCCAAGGAAATTCAGATCGCCGCCAAGTCCGGCGCCGACCCGGACATGAATCCACGGCTGCGCCTGGCCGTGGAGCAGGCGAAGAAGGCTTCGATGACCCGTGAGACGCTCGAGCGCGCCATTCGCAAGGGCGCGGGGCTCGACGGTGATACCGTGCAGTACACCGCAGTCACCTACGAAGGGTTCGCGCCGCATCAGGTGCCGTTGATCGTCGAATGTCTCACCGACAACGTCAACCGCACCGTCGCGCAAGTCCGCGTGCTGTTCCGCAAGGGTCAGCTGGGCGCCAGTGGCTCGGTGTCCTGGGACTTCGATCATGTCGGCCTGATCGAAGCCACCGCAACGGGTGACGTCGACCCGGAAGAAGCGGCCATCGAAGCGGGCGCGCAGGATTGCGAGGCGGGTGACGAGGAGGGCTCGACCCTGTTCATCACCGACACCACCGACCTGGATGCGGTGCAGAAGGCGCTGCCCGAGCAGGGCTTCACCGTGACCTCGGCCAAGCTTGGCTACAAACCGAAGAACCCGGTGAGTGCCGCCAGCCTGAGTGCCGAAGCACTGGCCGAAGTCGAGGCATTCCTCGATGCCATCGACGAGAACGATGACGTGCAGAACGTCTACGTCGGCCTGACCGACTGAGCGACGGCCATCGTCCTGCTCGCCCCTCGATGCGGTTCTGGCCGAGGGGCTCACCCTAGGCAAGCTCTGTGATGACACCTGATTTCGCTGCGCTGAGCCTGGCCCACCTGCGCACCCTCGAGTGCCTCCTGCAACTGCGCAACCTCAGTCGCGCCGCCGAACGCCTGGGGTGCAGCCAGTCCACGCTGAGTCGCCAGCTCGCCCATCTGCGCGAAGCGTTCGACGACCCGCTGCTGGTCCGGGTGGGGCGTGGGTACGTGCTCAGCGAGCACGCCCAGACCCTGGTCGAGCCCTTGCGCCAGGTGCTGGCGTCATTGAGCGACCTGCGCCAGCCGCCGGTGTTCGACCCCGCCCGCTGCCAGCGGCGCTTCTGCCTCGCCGCCTCGGACTATGTCGCGCAGTTCATGCTGCCCGAGCTGGTCAGCGTGCTGGCGCGTGAAGCGCCAAATGTCTCGCTGGAGTACCGCACCTGGCAGGCAGGGCAATACCCGCTGCTGGCCAACGGCGAGATCGACCTGGCCACCACGCTGTTCGATGACTCGCCGCCCAACCTTCACGGCCGTTTGCTCGGCGAGGACCAGGCGGTCTGCCTCATGGCCGCCGACCACCCGTTGACCGCCCGCGATGCGCTCGACCAGGCCGACTACCTGGCCTGGCGCCATGTGCAGGTGTCCGGCGGCGGCGACAAGGACAGTTTCATCGACCAGCACCTGCGCTCCCAAGCACTGCAGCGCAACGTGCAATTGCAAGTGCCGTTCTTCAGCGCCATGGTCCGGGTGGTGGGACAGGGTCAGGCGCTGGCCACGGTGCCCGAGCACATTGCCCGGCAACTGAGCCGCCTGCATGGCCTGACCTGGCGACCGCTGGCGTTCATCGCCCACAGCCAGCGCTACTGGGTGGTCTGGCACCAGCGCCAGCACGCCTCGGCCGAACACCGCTGGCTGCGTAACCGAGTGTTCGAGATATGGCGGCAGTCGTCATTCGGCGTCGAAGCGGGTCATGCGCATTCGCCATAACTGCTATGCGCCAGGCAGGGTTATCGCGCCGCGAGGGCTGGCCTAGACTGGGCGAACAATGGCGCATCGGGCGTGTCCCGTCGCCGCCCTTCGCCTTCAGGAGCCTTCCGTGACCCCCGAACAATTTCGCCAGTATGGCCGTCAGCTCATCGACCTGATCGCCGATTATCGCCAGGACGTCGCCCAGCGTCCGGTCATGGCCCAGGTCGAACCAGGCTATCTCAAGGCCCTGTTGCCCGAGCAGGCACCCCTGCAAGGCGAGCCGTTCGAGGCGATTCTAGACGACGTCACCCGTCACGTGATGCCGGGGCTGTCCCATTGGCAGCACCCGGACTTCTATGGCTATTTCCCCTCCAACGGCACACTGTCCTCGGTACTCGGCGACATGCTCAGCACTGGCCTGGGGGTGCTGGGCCTGTCCTGGCAATCCAGCCCGGCGCTGAGCGAACTGGAGGAGGTGACGCTGGACTGGCTGCGCCAGTCGCTGGGGCTGTCGAGTCAGTGGAGCGGGGTGATCCAGGACACCGCATCGACCAGTACCCTGGTGGCGCTGATCAGCGCCCGCGAGCGCAGCAGCGACTACGCGCTGGCCCGCGGCGGCCTGCAAGGCCAGTCCAGGCCGCTGGTGGTGTATGTCAGCGCCCAGGCTCACAGCTCGGTGGACAAGGCAGCCCTGCTGGCCGGCTTCGGTCGTGACAATATCCGGCAGATTCCCACCGACGAGGATTTCGCCCTGCGCCCCGAAGCGCTGCGGGCAGCCATCGAACAGGACCTGGCCGAGGGCCGGCAGCCCTGCGCCGTGGTCGCCACCACCGGCACCACCGCCACCACGGCGCTGGACCCCCTGCGCGCGATCGGCGAGATCACCCAGGCCGCCGGGCTCTGGCTGCATGTGGATTCGGCCATGGCCGGCTCGGCGATGATCCTGCCCGAATGCCGCTGGATGTGGGAGGGGATCGAGCTGGCCGACTCCTTGGTAGTCAACGCCCACAAGTGGCTGGGCGTGGCCTTCGACTGCTCGCTGTACTACGTGCGCGACACTCAGCACCTGATCCGGGTGATGAGCACCAACCCCAGCTACTTGCAGTCGTCGGTCGATGGTGAGGTCAAGAACCTGCGCGATTGGGGCATCCCATTGGGGCGGCGGTTCCGCGCTCTGAAGCTGTGGTTCATGTTGCGCAGCGAAGGGCTCGAAGCGCTCCAGCAGCGTTTGCGACGCGACCTGGACAACGCCCGCTGGCTGGCCGCGCAGGTGCAGGCGACCCCCGACTGGGAGGTCCTGGCGCCCGTGCAGTTGCAGACCCTGTGCCTGCGCCATCGACCGTCCGCACTGGACGCCGACGCCCTGGACGCCCACACCCGTGCCTGGGCCGAGCGTCTCAACGCCTCAGGCAAAGCCTATGTCACGCCCGCCACCCTCCAGGGGCGCTGGATGGTACGGGTGTCGATCGGGGCATTGCCGACCCAGCGCGCCGATGTCGAACGCCTGTGGGCGAACCTGCAAGCGGCGGTCCGTGGCTGACCCGACGGAGGCTCGGTAGCCTCCGTCGTCGCCTCCCCGTGGCGGTCAGGAGCGCACCACCTCGAAGCTGGTGCGGCGGCTGGCCTCGTAGGCCTCTTTCTCCAGCGGCGCGGCGTGCGGGTTGCCCAGGTCGTCCATCGCCAGGCGATAGGTTTCCGGGGCCAGATACGCCGCCAGTGCGCAGACGCAGGTGATGACGAACGCCAGTGCCCCGACCACCAGCCAGATGTGCGTCGAGCCCGGTGGGGCGACGGCGGCGAACAGCGCTGGCAGCATGGCGGTGAGCATGGTGCCGATGTTCTGCGCGATGGCCATGGCCGACACCCGGTAGCGGGTCTGGAACAGCTCCGGGTAGAAGCTTGGGAACACGGCGTTGTAGCCCTGGTAGACCAACCCCCACATCAGGATCGAGCCGGCGAACGCCAGCGGTACGTTCTGGATACTGATGGCGTAGAGGTAGACGAAGGCCAGCAGACCGGAACCCAGGCAGCCGGCGATCATGGTCGGGCGCCGCCCGATGCGGTCGGAGAGGTTGCCCACGAACGGAATCACCAGTACCGCCACCACGTTGCCGACCACCGGAATCCACAGGTACACGCTCTTGTCGAAGCCAATACCGTAGGCTGGCTGCACGGCGTAGGCGGCGCCGAAGATGGTCGCCACCACCGGGATCACGTTCATCAGCGCCATGAACATCACCAGCACCATGTGTTTCCAGCTATGGCGGAAGGCTTCGCCAATGGGCGATTTGGCGACCTTGGCCTGGCGCTCTTCCTGGACGAACGCCGGCGTCTCGTGCACTTCCCGGCGAATGATGAAGCCGGCGATCAGCACCACCGCGCTCATCAGGAACGGAATGCGCCAGCCCCACTCGTTGAACGCTTCGCTGGGCATGAAGTAGGCCAGGGGCAGGAACACGGCCGCGGCCATCACTTGCCCGGCCTGCACGCCCTGCAAGGTGTAGCTGGCGTAGTAGCCACGGCGACCGAACGGCGCGTGCTCCATGATCATCGAGCTGGCCCCGGAGATCTCCCCGGCTACGGCAAAGCCTTGCACGAGGCGCAACACCACAAGCAAGGCCGGCGCCAGGAAGCCGATGTCGTGATAGGTCGGGAGCAGGCCTACCGCCATGGTCGACAGCCCCATCAGGAACATGCACAGCAACAGTACGTTCTTGCGCCCACGGGTATCACCCCAATGGCCGAGCACGAAGGCGCCCACAGGGCGCGCGAGGTAGCCGACGCCATAGGTGGCCAGGGACGCGATGATGGCCATTTTCGGGTCGGTGGAGGGGAAGAAGATCTGCGGGAAGATCAACGCCGCCGCCTGGGCGTAGATGAAGAAATCATAGTATTCGAGTGCAGAACCGATCCAGCCACTGGCAGTGGCTTTCTTGGCCTGGGAAGAGTGGGCCATGGTGTCTCCGTTGTTCTTGTCTGTTGTCGGAAGGCAGTCGCCCTCGGGCAGGCATGGGCCCGGATGGCAGCGACGAGGGCATGGTTGTCCAGAGTTTCGCAGCGAATCAATTGACGGCAGCGTGTTCCGTTCGATTACCGAACGCAAACTAACCATTTCGTACAAACAGCGTTGCCGAGGCGACTTTACCTGCCAATAATCGAGTGCGCCATCGTCCATAACAAGCAGGCTTTCGAGATAGACGAACGCGTGCCTGTACAAACAAGAAGGACTTACCATGCAGCGCTCCATTGCCACCGTGTCGCTGAGCGGCACCCTTGCCGAGAAGCTCGAGGCCATCGCTGCCGCAGGCTTCGACGGTGTCGAGATCTTCGAGAACGACCTGCTTCACTATCCCGGCTCGCCTCGGGAGATCCGCCAGATGTGCGCCGACCTGGGGATCGCCATCACGCTGTTTCAGCCTTTTCGCGATTTCGAAGGGTGTCGACGGGATCGCCTGGGTCGCAACCTGGACCGGGCATCACGCAAGTTCGACCTGATGCAGGAGCTGGGCACGGATCTGGTGCTGGTGTGCAGCAACGTCCAGCCCGATGCGCTGGGTGACGAGCAGGGGCTGGTGGACGACCTGCGCCTGCTGGCCGAGCAGGCGGGCGCACGCGGTTTGCGCATCGGCTACGAGGCGTTGGCCTGGGGCAGGCATGTCAGCACCTGGCAGCAGGTCTGGAACCTGGTGCGTCAGGCCGATCATCCCGCCCTCGGCATGATCCTGGACAGCTTCCACACCCTCTCGCTCAAGGGTGATCCGCAAGGCATCCGTGACGTTCCGGCAGACAAGATCTTCTTCGTCCAGATGGCCGACGCGCCTATCCTGGCCATGGACGTGCTGGAGTGGAGCCGGCATTTCCGCTGCTTCCCGGGCCAGGGCGAGTTGGACCTGGCAGGCTTTCTCGAGCCGATCATCGCCACGGGCTACAGGGGCCCACTGTCGCTGGAGATCTTCAACGACGGCTTCCGTGCCGCGCCGCCTCGGCAGAATGCTGCCGACGGCTTGCGCTCGCTGCTGTACCTGGAGGAGAAGACCCGCCTTCTGCTGGCCGAGCAAGGGCAGTCCGTCGAGCCAGGTGCGTTGTTCGCGCCACCGCCAGCCAGCCGCTACGACGGCATCGAGTTTCTCGAATTCGCTGTGGACGAGGCGGTGGGCGCGCGCCTTGGCCAGTGGCTCAAGCGGCTGGGTTTCGTCGAGGCAGGCCAGCACCGCAGCAAGGCGGTGAAGCTGATGCGTCAGGGCGATATCAACCTGGTGCTCAATGCCGAACCCTACTCGTTCGCGCACAATTTCTACGAGGCTCACGGGCCGTCGCTGTGCGCAGCAGCGCTGCGCGTGGACGACGCCAAGGCGGCGCTGCAGCGGGCAGTCGCCTACGGCGGCCAACCGTTTCGCGGTCTGATCGGTCCCAACGAGCGCGAGCTGGCGGCGGTGCGCGCCCCGGATGGCAGCTTGATCTATCTGGTCGAGTCGGCCGTGGCCGGGCAGCGCATCTATGACAGCGACTTCAGCCTGGCCGACCCAGCTCACGTCGCTGACGGCCTGCAGCGCATCGATCACATGGCGCTGGCGTTGCCCGCCGATGCCCTGGACAACTGGGTACTGTTCTACAAGAGCCTGTTCGATTTCACCGCCGATGACGAAGTGGTGCTGCCCGACCCCTACGGCCTGGTCAAGAGCCGTGCCTTGCGCAGCGCCTGTGGCACCTTGAGGCTGCCGCTGAACATCTCGGAGAACCGCAACACCGCCATCGCTCACGCCCTGTCCAGTTATCGGGGTTCCGGGGTGCACCACATCGCCTTCGAGTGCGCGGACATCTTCGCCCAGGTCGCTCTGGCCAAGAACGCCGGCGTGCCGCTGCTCGAGATTCCGCTGAACTACTACGACGACCTGGCGGCGCGGTTCGACTTCGACGATGAGTTTCTCAGCGAACTGGCTTACTACAACGTGCTGTACGACCGTGACGCTCAGGGCGGTGAGCTGTTCCACGTGTACACCGAGCCGTTCGAGGGACGCTTCTTCTTCGAGATCATCCAGCGCAAGGGAGGATACGCCGGGTACGGTGCAGCGAACGTGGCAGTGCGCCTGGCGGCGCTGGCCAAGGTCCGTGGTAAATCAGGGAACTAGCCGACGGCCTCGACGGGTGCTCATGGCGCCCGCCGGGCCCTGGGTCCGACGGGTCAGAACCAGCGGTCGTTGCGCTTGCGGCCGCGGGTCAAGGCCGGCAGGATCAGGCCTACCAGCAGGCCGGCGCCGGCGATGCTGCCCCCGTACACCATGTAGCGCATCATCACCTGTTTGTTCTCGTCGCCCAGGCGCGCCTGGGTGTCGCGCAGGGTGGACTGCGACTGCTCCAGTTGCTCGCTGAGGTCCTTGGTGCGCCCCTCCAGCTCGTCGATCAGCTTCTTTCGTGAGTCCAGGGTTTCCTGCATGCCCTGCACGCGAGTCTTCCAGCTGTCGTCGATGGTCTTGAGCTGACCGGAGAGTTCCGCCACCTGGGCGTCGAGCTGCGGCAGCCGTTCGTTCTGGCCGGGCACCGATTGCAGGTCGCTGGTGAGTATCCACACCAGATCGCCACTCTGTCCACGGACCTGGCTGTAGTTACCCTGGCTGCTGACCAGTGTCACCTTCTGGCCGGACTTGAGCGTGCCGACGATCCGATGGCCGTCGGTAGGGCCGCTGCGCACATAGGTGCTGAGGCTGTCGCTTACCCACCGCGCCTCGCTGCCGGCTTCCTCGGCATCGGCGATGGGGGACGCGGCCAGCAACGAGGCGAACAGCACGGGGAGGGCGAGGGTGGCGCGGCGGAATTCGGGCATGATGATCTTCGCTGAAGCAGTAACGAATGAAAGCCCGGTGACTGGGCCATGAAGCGGTCGGCGAATTGACCGTCAGCCAAAGACCTTTTTTTTGTGGGCTGGTTCACTGCTGGGGGCGGGAAAATTCGGCTGAATGTTGCAGTCGGCAGCCGTGCCGGACTAGGCCCATTGGCAGTGAACCGCAACGGCGGGCGCCGCTGCGGTCATGCAGGCAAGCAGCTTCGACGTCAGCTCACGACCTGATAGCAGGGCACGTAGGCGGCGCCGCCAGGCAGTTTCATCCGGTGCTGGTCGACGAATGCCTGCAGCAGCTTGCCCAGCGGGTCGAGAATCGCCCGATCGCCGCGGATCTGATAAGGCCCGTGTTCCTCGATCAGGCGGATGCCCTTGTCCTTGACGTTGCCGGCGACGATGCCCGAGAACGCCCGACGCAGGTTGGCGGCCAGCTCATGGGGTGGCAGGTCGTGACGCAGCGCCAGGTTGGCCATGTTCTCGTGAGTCGGGTCGAACGGGTGCTGGAAGCCGCCGTCGATCTTCAGCAGCCAGTTGAAATGGAACGCGTCGTTGCGCTCGCGGCGGAACTGCTTGACCGCCTTGAGCCCTTCGACCATATGGCGTGCCACTTCTGCCGGGTCGTCGATGATGATCTGGTAGTGCGCCTGCGCGGCCTCGCCCAGCGTGGCGCCGACGAAGGCATGCAGCTGCTGGAGGAAGGGTTCGGCGCTGCGCGGACCGGTGAGGATGACCGGGAAGGGCAGCTCGCGGTTGTCCGGGTGCATGAGGATGCCCAGCAGATAGAGGAACTCCTCTGCCGTACCGGCGCCCCCAGGGAAGATGATGATGCCGTGACCCACCCGAACGAAGGCTTCCAGGCGCTTCTCGATGTCCGGAAGAATCACCAGCTCGTTGACGATGGGATTCGGCGCTTCGGCGGCGATGATGCCGGGCTCGGTCAGCCCCAGGTAGCGGCTGCCCGCCATGCGTTGCTTGGCGTGGGCGATGGTGGCGCCCTTCATGGGGCCTTTCATCACACCCGGCCCGCAGCCGGTGCAGATATCCAGCTTGCGCAACCCCAGCTCGTGGCCGACCTTCTTGGTGTACTGGTACTCCTCGGTACTGATCGAGTGACCGCCCCAGCACACCACCATCTTCGGCTCGACACCCGGACGCAGGGTGCGCGCGTTACGCAGCAGGTGGAACACATAGTCGGTGATGCCCTGTGAGCTCTCCAGATCGATGCGCTGGCTGGCCAGTTCGCTCTCGGTGTAGACGATGTCGCGCAAGGCGCTGAACAGCATCTCCCGGGTGCTGGCGATCATTTCGCCGTCGACGAAGGCGTCGGCCGGGGCATTCAACAGTTCCAGGCGCACGCCACGGTCCTGCTGGTGGATGCGTACCTCGAAGTCCTGATAGGCCTCGAGGATGGTCTTGGCGTTGTCGACATGCGCGCCGGTATTGAGGATGGCCAGGGCGCACTGGCGGAAGAGGGTGTAGAGGCTGCCGGTACCGGCCTGGCTCAATTGCTGGACTTCACGTTGCGAAAGCGTCTCCAGGCTGCCCTTGGGGCTGACGGAGGCGTCGATGACATTGCGGTGGGGCATCAAAGTCTTTCCTGTGCGGGTCTAACATCCTTCTTTGACACCACCATACCGACAATTGCGGCGTGCAACGAGGGGGGCAGCGAAGATTGGCTGGCCGGGGGATGTGTGCGTTCTCAGTGAACCGGTCGAGCACGGCCCTTGAGGCGCTCGAAACAATCGGGGTCCGACCACTGCGCGACGATCGCTGGTGCGAATTCCACCAGGCTCAGATCGATCAGGCCCATGCGCGGGTTGTCCACGTCCTCGCGAAAGCACTGGGCATAGCCAGTGTCGGTTTCGTGCACGATGACCGAGTACAGGCGCACGTCGGCCTCGCCATTGTGCATCGGGGTCGATTCGAGCACAGCGTCCACCAGTGCGAAGATCAATCGGCAGAACTGCTCGGCACTGGGTGAGACCGGAATCATGACCCAGCGCTCGGAATGGCGGCGCATCGATGCCAGGTAGTCGGCATCGTCTTCACGCCACAGGGCCACGCTATGGTCGAACGCATCGATCATGTCGCGGACTTCGGCCTTGAGCAATCCGAAGTCGTAGATCATCTGGCCGTTGTCCAGGGCGTCGGCATGCAATAGCAGCTCGACCTTGTAGGAATGCCCGTGCAGCGAGTGGGAGCAGCGGCGGGTACTGCACCCGCGGACAATATGGGCGTTCTCGAACTTGAACAGCTTACGGATCAACATGCCCGCCTCGACTCAGGCTTCGATGGACGAATGATGACCCGTGATCAGCCACTGCCCGTCGATCCGCTCGAAGGTGAACAGAAAACGCGCCGGCACTACCCGTGGCTCGCCCCCTTCGCGATACACGAAGGTGTACAGCCCGCCGACCACCACGGTGCCGAGCTTGCGGCTGACACGTTTCTTGAAGACCTGGATGTCGCAGACCAATCCGTCGTTGGCCAGGAAGTTCTGGAAGTAACTGCGTCGGCTATCCTGGCAGTCGCGGACCTGATTGGAAAGGGTCGGTACCAGGATGGCATCCTCGGCGTACAGGGCAAGGACTTGATCCACATCGTGCGTGGCCACGGTAGCGGCCCAACGATACAGGGCAGCCTTGGCGCCCGCCAGGCAACCCAGTTCGGTATCGGCGTAGTCTTGGGCGGTGATCGGAGCGAGAGCGGTTGAAGTCATGATCGGATCTCTTCATGCGAAAGTGCTTCAGGGCATGCAGCGGAAAACACCACATATAGAATGTTATAACATAACATATATGATCAGGGGTTCTCGGTCCGCACAGCGCCCATCGGCTTGAACCCTCGGCGCCACCGTCAAGGGCCGGCCGGCGGTGACGCTCGCGCTCGACCGCCACCCCGAGCGTTGCCCGCACCCAGGCCTCTCGGCTCGCAGACCACGGGACACCGGGACCGGGCGGTGGCCTGGCCCCGCCGGTTTCGGCCCCTGGTCCTCATCGAATTCGTCTGTAGGTTTCTCGGTCGATGCACATGGCGTGCGATCAGCCTCGGCGGGTGTCTGGCGTGCTTGCGGTAGCGCCGCCAGGGCGGACTTGGCATCAACCGTTGCCTTCAGTGACCCGCTTGGCCATCAGGCCACCTTGAATACATGCCGCAGATAAGCGACGAAGTTCTCGTCCCGGCACTGGGTCTTGCCCGGACTATCGGAAATCTTCGCCACCGGCGCGCCATTGCACGCGGTCATCTTGATCACCATGTTCATCGGCGTGACGCCCGGAATGTCGCACGTGAGCTGAGTACCGATGCCGAAGCTGACGTTGATTCGCTGGTGCAGCGCGCGGTACAGCTGCAGCATCTTGGCGAAGTCCAGTCCGTCGGAGAAGATCAGGGTCTTGCTCGCCGGGTCGATGCCCAGTCGCTGATAAAGGGCGATGGCTTTCTCGGCCCAGGCCAGCGGGTCGCCCGAGTCGTGCCGCAGGCCGTCGAAGAGCTTGCCGAAGTACAGGTCGAAGTCCTTGACGAAGGCGTCCATGCCGATGCAGTCGGTCAAGGCGATCCCTAGCAATCCGCGGTATTCCCGGACCCAGCACTCCAGCGCTGCCACCTGGCTGTCGACCAGGCGCGGGCCGAGCTGCTGGTGCGCCATGAACCACTCGTGGGCCATGGTGCCGATGGGCCTGAGTTCGAACTCCCGGGCCAGGTGCACGTTGCTGGTGCCGACGAAACGGCCTGGGAAGTCGTGCTTGAGTATTCGTACCACCTGTTCCTGCACGGGATAGGAGAAACGTCTGCGGGTGCCGAAGTCGGCCAGTTGCAGGCCGGCCAACTCCTGGGCAGTGGCCTGGGCCTTGAGCCAGTCGATCTTCTCGTAAAGCCGTTCACCCACCTGCTCGATGGTGACGTCGCGATAGCGGTAGCGGTTGCGCACCTCCGAAACGATGGCCAGCAGCGGAATCTCGTAGAGGATCACGTGCAACCAGGGGCCGCGGATGCGAATCGCCAGCTGGCCCGCATCGTCCAGGCCTACCTGAACGTAACGCAGGTTGAAGCGGAACAGGCTGAGGAAGCGGATGAAGTCCGGCTTCACGAAGGGAATCTTCTCCAGGTAGGCGAGCTGATCGTGGGTCACCGAGACCTCGGCCAGCTGTTCGATCTGATAGCGGATTTCCGCCAGGTAGGGCGCCAGGTCTTCGCTGTTGCGAAAGCGAAACTCCCACTCGACTTCGGCGTTGGGGTAGTTGTGCAGCACCGCCTGCATCATGGTGATCTTGTAGAAATCGGTGTCCAGCAGGTTCTGGACGATGCGCGGGGCGAAAATGTCTTCGTTCATGGGCGGGCCTCCTTGAGCAGGGCGATCTGGCGGTCGAGTTCGGCTTCGTCGGCGCAAGGCACGACGCCTGCGCGGGTCATCTCGCGGCACGCGGATTCGCCGCCCTGCGCACTCAGCGCGCGGCAGGCGGGCAGGTACAGCAGTACCTCGAACCCTGCACGGCGCAATTGCATGACGGTGGTGCGGACACAGTAGTCCAGGGCCAGGCCACCGACGATCACTGCGTCCACCCCCTGTACCTGGAGGTACTCGATCACGCCGGTGGAGCGACGCTCTGCCAGGTCGTGATAACAGGCGCCGTAGGGGTGCAGGTCTGGCTCGACACCTTTCCAGACGAAGTAGTCATAGTCGATCGGTTCGGGCAGGCCGGGCAGCAGCTCGAAACCCGGCGTGCCCGGCACGCAGTGGCTCACCCAGGTGAGGTCGGCATTGGCCAGCGCCAGGGGTTGCAGCATCTGGCTTGCCTCGTCTACGACCCAGGCGGCATTCACCGGGTGGGCATCCTTGCTGCCCAGACGCAGCTCGGCACGATGGGCCATGGCATTGAGTGCCGGTACGATCGAGTGCCCGTCGGGCACCGGCAGTTCATGGGCTGCATGTTGGGTGAAGCCGTTCTGGGCATCGACGTCGAAGCTGGCGATTTTCATGAGGATACTCCTCGGCTGGACTGGCCATATAATCCACCTAGTGAATTAAATGTGTCAAGTGCCTTTTGGTCTTGATCTGGGCTTGCTTAATAAAAAATACCTGGTGGAATATAAGGCGAGCATAAGGAGTCGATATGAGTTCGATAGCAGTCATGGCCAGTGTCGATATCGTCGCGTTGCGCCTGGAACCTGAAGCCCAGCGACTGGAGGTGCTGCTTCACCGCCGCGAACGCGAGCCGCACCTGAGTCAATGGGCTTTGCCGGGGGTGATAGTCAATGGCCGCACGCCCGACAACAGCCTGGACGCTGCCGCCGAGCGAGCGTTGCAGGAAAAGGCCCAGGTGGTGCCTCGGCACATGGAGCAGGTGGGGACCGAGGGCAATGCGTTTCGTGACCCGCGCGGCTGGTCGTTGAGCACCTACTACATGGCGCTGCTGGACCCGGCACAGAGCGTCGATGGCGAGCGCCTGGCATTCGTCGACGTGGCCAGCATCCTGGCACGCAAGGTGGTGTTGCCGTTCGACCATGCCGTGCTGATCCAGCGGGCCTGCGAGCGGCTGGCTGCCAAGAGCTCCTACAGCAGCCTGCCGTTATACCTGCTGCCCGAGCGGTTCACCGTGCTGGATGCGGTAGGCGCCACACAGGCGTGCCTGGGGCGCGCGGTGAACGGCACCTCGCTGCGCAAGCGCCTCGATCGGCTCAAGGAAGTCGGCTGGGTGCTGGATACAGGCGAACGTCAGCAGCCGCGTCTGGGTCGACCGCAGCAGATCTACCGCCACCTGCCGGCGGACACCGGCCCCTTCCTGTTCGAGCGCAGTCTGCTCCCGGAGGGTTAGCGTTCAGCACACACGACTGGCCAGCATCAGGGGCGTTTCTGGAGCGAGACGGCCCGGCAGTGACCGCCTCGCCAGGTGCGGATCATTCCACCCGAGCGCGGTTCTGACGATCGGACTTGTACTGCATCGCCACCGCGGGCGCCGCCTTTGCCGATCCGGTTTCCAGCCACTGCCGCAGGCGACCGGCATCGGCGAAGTGGGTGAATTTGCCGTAGGCGTCGAGGATCACCATGGCCACCGGACGATTATCCATGCGGGTCAACAGCACCAGGCAGTGGCCGGCCTCGTTGGTGAAGCCGGTCTTGGTCAGCTTGATGTCCCAGTTGCTCTTGTTGACCAGATGGTCGGTGTTGCGAAAGCCCAGGGTGTAGTTGGGCTTGCGGAACGCGACGGTCTTCTCGCGAGTGGTGGAGAGCTCGCTGAGCATCGGGTACTTGCGCGAGGCGATCAGCAGCTTGGCCAGATCATGGGCGGTGGAGACGTTCTGGGTGGACAGCCCGGTGGGCTCGACATAGCGCGTCTTGCTCATGCCCAGGCTTCGAGCCTTGGCATTCATCGCTTTGATGAAGGCTGGATAACCGCCGGGATAGTGGTTGGCAAGGCTGTTGGCCGCGCGGTTTTCGGAGGACATCAGGGTGATCAGCAGGGTCTCCCTACGATTGAGCTCGCTACCAGGCTTCACCCGGGAGAACACGCCTTTGAGGTCCGGGTTGTTGGCGATGGTCATGGTGAGCATCTCGTCCATCGGCAGCTTGGCGTCGAGCACTACCATCGCGGTCATCAGCTTGGTCACCGAGGCGATCGGCACCACACGATCGGCGTGACTGGCGTAAAGCTCCTTGTTGGTATTCAGGTCGATCAACAGTGCGCTGCCGGAGGCCAGGTGCAGCGTCGCGGGGTCGCGTTGGTCCTGAACCGGGGATTTCGCCTGGGCGACGCCGGGCAAGATGGTCGAGCCAGTGAGCGCCAGCAGCAGGGTCAACAGGGGCAGGGGTGTTTTCACGTCAAGGCTCACTAATGGTTGGTATGTCGTTGGCTGTGCAAGGTTTTCCCTTGGCTGACCAGCGCATTCTGGAGTATGGCCCGATTGCTGTCGAATGCGTTATTCCCAAAGGAAGCAAGGTGAACGAAATTTAATTCTTTCGGCTTTGCGTGGTCACTGTTTCATGGCCCGTTGCGTTGTGTACGTCCACCGCTGGGCACGGCGCTTGAGCTCGCTCATCAAGGCGGGCGATGGCACAGGCGTAATGCGGCAGCTCAGGAAAAGCTGCCGTGTTGAGTAGGGAAGATCGGGTGCTCAAGCTGGGCATCCGGACGTGAACAGGTCGCCCGAGCGGGGCCATCACGTTACATCGGAAGATCTTCCGTCATGTTCAAGGAGACATCTCATGCCCATCACCGAGCAGCAATTGTTGCAGATACTCCCTCGATCCGCAGCGGTAGCCGAAGCTTTCCTGCCAGCACTCAACGCAGCCATGATGCGCTGGGACATCGACAGCCCTGCGCGTATGGCGGCGTTTCTGGCCCAGGTCGGCCATGAATCGGGTCAGTTGCTCGAGCGAGTGGAGAACCTGAACTATAGCGCCGAGGCCTTGCTTCGTACCTGGCCCAGCCGCTTCGACGCCCAGACCGCGCGGGCCTACGAACGCCAGCCGCAACGTATCGCCAACCGTGTCTACGGGGGGCGCATGGGCAACGGTCCCGAGGACTCGGGGGATGGCTGGCGCTACCGTGGCCGCGGGCTGATCCAGCTGACCGGACACGACAACTATCAGGCCGCTGCACAGGCTCTGGACTTGCCTTTGCTGGAGCGTCCCGAGCTGCTCGAAACGCCTGAGGCCGCCGCCCAGTCGGCGGCCTGGTGGTGGGCCGCCCACGGTCTGAATGCCCTGGCCGATGCGGGGCGGATCGCTGATATCGGTAGCATCATCAACACCGGGCAGCCTGGCAAGGTGCCTCATGGTGCAGCCGAACGCTTGGCGCTCTATCAGAAAGGGTTGAAAGTGCTGGGGTGAGCCAATGCAACAGGGGTGGAAAAAACGCAAAAAAAACCCGCCAGCGGCGGGTCAAGAGAGCGTAAGGAGCAACGCAGAAAGGGGTTTCAAGCCGTCAGCACGGCCGACTCGAGCTGATCGGCCATGGTCTGGGCCATCAGACGCGAAGGCATCGGACCACTGAGAGGTTCACCATTGCGTACCAGATACCAGCATACGAGCAGGCCTTGTTCGCGCAGCTTGGCGGGAACGGCGCTGCCGATCACGGAGACGACGTTGATGGTGGACATGGTGAACCTCCTGCTGAAACATGCTTCTACCTTACCCAGTGCCAGTGGCCGACTGAAATCAACTTCATCGATAGTGGTCATTGGTTTTATCAACTATGGCCATCACCAGCGCGGCGGGCCGTAGTAACCCGGTGGCGGGCCGTAATAGCGGCGGTACACCGGGGGCGGCGCGGGTACATAGCGCTCCACCACGTAAGGTTGGTAATAGACGGGCGGCGGCGGCGCCTGCACATAGACCGGCGGCGGCGGGTAATAGGCCGGGGCGCGGTCGACATACACCGTCCTGTCGTGTCCGCCATAAACGGCAGCGCCGACGACCGCACCAACCACCGCTGCACCCAGTACCGGGCCGGGACCCCAGCCGTGCCCGTGAGCTGCTGCCGGGCCGCTGACGGCCAGGGCGCCGATCAGCAGGGCGATTCCGGGGATGAAACGCTTCATGAGTGAATCCTCGCGATGACCCCATCGATGGGGCTTGCACATGAGACCTGAAAAACGGTCAAGACGACGCACAGGCTGAGTAAATGTTGTGTAAGGACGGGGGCAGGCCCAGTCTGCTAGGCTCCGCGAAACGATTCAGCCCAGGAGGCAGCGATGACCATGGCGATAGCACCCGGCAGGGATACCACACTGTGCATTTCCCTGGCAGGACGGCCCGGAACCTTCGGCGTGCGCTTTCATAACCACCTCTATCGGCAGCTGGGACTGGACTATTACTACAAGGCCATGACCACCGACGACCTGCCCGCAGCAGTGGCCGGAATCCGTGCGCTGGGCATCCGCGGCTGCGGGGTCTCGATGCCGTTCAAGGAGGCGTGTCTGGCGCTGGTCGACGAAGTCGACGCTTCGGCTGCCGCCATCCAATCGGTCAATACCCTGGTCAACACCCGCGGACATCTCAAGGCCTACAACACCGATTATATGGCAGTGCGCCAGTTGCTCGAGGCCCATTCGCTCGACCCCGACACCGCGTTCGCGTTGCGAGGCAGCGGTGGCATGGCCAAGGCGGTGGCCAGCGCGCTGCGCGACGCTGGTTTCGCACAGGGGCTGATCATCGCTCGCAACGAACAGGCCGGGCGTCAGTTGGCCGACGTGTGCGGCTACCGCTGGCAAGCTGAGCTAGGCGACCTGTGCCCGCCCATGCTGATCAACGTCACCCCGATCGGCATGGCAGGCGGACCGCAGGCGCAGGCACTGGCATTTCCGCGCGAAGCGGTCGCTGTCGCGCAGCAGGTCTTCGACGTGGTGGCATTGCCAGTTCGCACACCGCTGGTGTGCCTGGCCGAGGAATTGGGGAAGCCGGTCATCACCGGCCTGGACGTCATTGCGCTGCAGGCTCTGGAGCAGTTCGTACTTTATACAGGCGTGCGGCCCACCGCCGCGCAGATCGAGGCCGCCGTGACCTATGCCAGGGAGGCATGAGCCGCCACCACAGACTACGAGGGGGGGGCACGCTCGATCGCTCAGAACGGTTTCTGCCCCTTGTCCAGCCGGTCGTCAACGAGCGCGCGCCCGTGGGCCAACGACACATGCTGGGCGTTTTCCAGATCGGCGAAGAACTTCAAAGGGATCGACAATCGTCGGCTGGTATGCCCCTGCGGATCGGTGATCAGGCAGCCGGCGGCATAGGGCAGGGGAGAATCGGGATGGGGCATCACGCTGGCGGTGATGATATGGTCGCGGTACTGGCAATGAAGGGATTGCATGGCGCTTACCTCGCTGTACGGTTGTACAAGGGCTCCCTTGAGCGTAGCACGACGAGGGGCCGGGAGGCCCCGGCCCCGACCAGCGCGAGCGCGCCAGTCAGCCCTGAAGTTCGGCGGGCTGGATCACTTCGACCCAGTAGCCATCCGGATCCTTGATGAATGCCAGATGATTCATGCGCCCGTCCTGAAGACGCTTCTGGAAGGGGACGCCCAAGGCTTCGAAGCGCGCGCAGGCAACCCGCACATCAGGCACCGAAACGCAGATATGGCCGAAGCCACGGGGGTCGCTGTTGCCGTCGTGATAGGCGAAGTCGGCTTGCTGCTCGGTGCCATGATTGTGGGTCAACTCAAGTACGCCAGGAATCGACTTCATCCACTGATGGCGCGCTGCGTCATTTTCGGGAATAGCGGCCTTGTCCACCAGGGCCAGAAAGTACAGGCTGAAACCGGCGTCGGGGAAGTCGCGCTTGTCGACCAGACTGAAGCCCAGTACGCGCGTGTAAAAGTCCAGCGAATGCTCGATGTTCTTGACCCGCAACATGGTGTGGTTGAACACGTAGTGGGCAGTCGCCGTGTCAGGCTGCGCAGTGACGCCGGGCAGGGCGTTAAGATCGTTCAGGCTCATGGATACTCCACAGACTAAGTCGACGGCTACAACGTCGACGAGGAAACAGGGTTCACATGATACGGTACTGAATCGATTGCGCAAATGAAAGCGCCCTGCTCAAGAGCAGGGCGCTGGAATTAGAGGCCCGCGTGTGCGGGCGCTTGATGGGGTCGCTAATCCTTTAGCTGGTTCGAGTATCACCCAATGCTTGTGAAAAAACTGTGAACCTGGCGTAGACGTTTCATCAGCGGACCCAGGAGTCCACGGTCGCAGCGCCGTACTCTTCTTTCCAGGCTTTGAGGCCTCGGTGATTGCCACCCTTGGTTTCGATGCGTTCACCCGTGTGGGGGTTCTCGTACACTTTAACGACGCGCGGCCTGCGATGTTGCTTGGGCGCTGCGCCGGTGGCCTTGGCCGGGGCTCTGGTGGCCTTGGGGTCAAGAATGGCGACGATTTCGCGCAAGCCCTTGTCGTAGGTCTTCATCAACCCGAGAAGTTTCTGCTCGAATTCGATTTCGCGTTTGAGGCTGGCATCCTTCTTCATCGTCTCCAATTGCGCGATTTGCTCTTGGAGTGCTTTTTCAGCGGCACGGAATTCTGCGAGTCTGGACACTATGAATACTCCCGTCGGTCAAGGGTAGCAGGCTGCTAAGAGCATGCATGATCAATAAGGATTTACGGTAAGGATTAACGGCACCGCTCATTAATTGGGAGTGTAGTCGCGCCTCAGAGTTCGGTAAACCTCAACTTTTATATCTGAATGTTTGAACTTTCCAGGGGCCGACAGCTGCTCTGCCAGCATCTAACGCTCTTCTGCAACTACAGCCGGTGTTCTGGTGAACGCAGGGACACCCTGATTTCACAGGTCTTCGATCGCCGAGCGAGCGCTACCGAACGGCCTGGCTGATCGCCCAGACTGCAAGCCGACAACACTTGAGGCGTGTTTCATCAACATTCATGGAGTGAGTTGGCCCGCAACCTGCACTATCGCCTAGGTGATTCTCACGAACGGACGCTCTATCTCACCCCCACTGTTTGAACCGGGTGGGGACAACGCGGGTTCGAGCCATGGATTTCAGAGGCGGCAGATGGCGTCAGCGCAAGTATCCGAGGATGTGACTCCGGCACCAGGCTGGAGCGCGTACTTGCACCTGCGCTTCGTAGCAGGGCATTCGATGACCCGTCTTGGTGCGCGAAAGCATTTCGGACCTCTTTTGGTGCAGCGCCCGTTCTATCCGGAAGGCGCACCGTGCCACGTCTACGTACTTCATCCCCCCGGTGGCGTGGTCGCCGGCGATCGGCTGGAGCTGGACATGGTGCTGGAGCCTGGTGCGCATGCCCTGCTCACCATGCCCGGCGCAACCAAGTTCTACCGCAGCATCGGTCCAACGGCGCAACTTACCCAGCGCTTTCATCTTCAAGCCGGAAGCACGCTGGAGTGGCTGCCGCAGGACAGTATCCTGTTCGATGGTGCTCGCGTGCAACTGGACAGCCGCTTCACCCTGGAGCCTGGCGCGCGGCTGCTGGCCTGGGAAACCTTGTGTCTGGGGCGGCCTGTGATGGGTGAGCGTTTCGACCACGGCGCCCTGGACAGCCTTCTGCGCGTCGACTTGCCTAACGAACCAGGTCTGCACGAGCGTCTGCGCATCGAGGGTGGGCGGCTGGAGAAAGTCGCCGGCCATCCGCTGATCGCCACATTCTGCGCGGCGCCTGCCGACCACACCCTGCTCGAGCAGGTACGCCAGGTGCTGGACACGTTGTCCGTCCCGGCGGGGGCGACCCTGCTGGGTCCGCTGATGGTGATACGCCTGCTCGACCACGATAACCAACACCTGCAACGCACCCTGCTGCGCCTCTGGCATGTGCTGCGCCCGGCCATTCTGGGCCTGCCGCCGTGCCCGCCACGCATCTGGGCCACTTGAGAGAGCCTGCCATGGAGCTGACCCCCCGAGAGAAAGACAAACTGCTGCTGTTCACCGCCGCACTGCTCGCCGAGCGGCGCCTGGCCCGTGGACTGAAGCTCAATTACCCGGAGGCCGTGGCGCTGATCAGCGCCGCCGTGATGGAAGGCGCTCGCGACGGGCGAACCGTGGCCGAACTCATGAGCCTGGGCCGCGAGGTCCTCGGGCGCGATCAGGTGATGGACGGCGTCCCGGAAATGATCCCCGACATACAGGTCGAAGCCACCTTTCCCGACGGCACCAAGCTGGTCACGGTGCATGACCCGATCATCTGAACCCACCCAGGAGGCACGCATGATTCTCGGACACATCCAGGTTGCCGCCGGCGACATCGAACTCAATGTCGGACGCGAGCGGGTCAGCGTCAGTGTGGCCAACCATGGCGACCGACCCGTGCAGGTTGGCTCGCATTACCACTTCTTCGAGGTCAATCAGGCGCTGGTGTTCGAGCGCGGGCCGACTCGCGGTTTTCGCCTGGATATTCCCGCAGGCACCGCCGTGCGCTTCGAACCCGGTCAGTCGCGCACCGTGCAGCTGGTGGCCTATGCAGGCAAGCGCGAAGTCTACGGCTTCCAGGGGCAGGTGATGGGTCCGCTGGAGGGCAGCGCATGAGCCGGCTTTCCCGTCAGGCCTACGCCGACATGTTCGGCCCCACCGTCGGCGACCGCGTGCGCCTGGCCGATACCGCGCTGTGGGTCGAGGTGGAAAAGGATTTCACCGTGTACGGCGAAGAGGTGAAGTTCGGCGGCGGCAAGGTCATCCGCGATGGCATGGGTCAGGGTCAGATGTGCGCGGCCGAATCGGTCGACCTGGTGCTGACCAACGCCCTGATCATCGACCACTGGGGCATCGTCAAGGCCGACATCGGCGTCAAGGGAGGGCGTATCGTGGCCATCGGCAAGGCGGGCAACCCGGACGTGCAGCCTGGCGTGACCATCCCCATCGGCGCCTGCACCGAGGTGATCGCCGCCGAAGGCAAGATCGTCACCGCGGGCGGCGTCGACAGCCACATCCATTTCATCTGCCCGCAACAGGTCGACGAAGCGCTGACCAGTGGCGTCACCACCTTCATCGGAGGCGGCACCGGCCCGGCCACCGGCACCAACGCCACCACCTGTACCCCCGGCCCCTGGTACCTGGCGAGAATGCTCCAGGCCGCCGATGCCCTGCCGATCAACATCGGTCTGCTGGGCAAGGGCAACGTATCCCGACCCGAGCCGTTGCGCGAGCAGATCGCCGCCGGTGCCATGGGCTTGAAGTTGCACGAGGACTGGGGCTCGACTCCGGCGGCCATCGATTGCTGCATGGGTGTGGCCGAGGAGATGGATATCCAGGTGGCGATCCACAGCGACACGCTCAACGAATCGGGCTGCATCGAAGACACCCTGGCTGCCATCGGCGATCGCACCATCCACACGTTCCATACCGAAGGGGCAGGTGGTGGGCATGCACCGGACATCATCCGGGCTGCGGGACAGGCCAACGTCCTGCCATCCTCGACCAACCCGACGTTGCCCTACACCCGCAACACGGTCGACGAGCACCTGGACATGCTGATGGTCTGCCATCACCTGGACCCGAGCATCGCCGAGGACGTGGCCTTCGCCGAATCGCGCATCCGTCGCGAGACCATCGCCGCCGAGGACATCCTGCACGACATGGGCGCGTTCTCCATGACCTCGTCGGACTCCCAGGCCATGGGCCGGGTCGGTGAGGTGGTGCTGCGAACCTGGCAGGTCGCGCACCAGATGAAACTGCGCCGCGGACCGCTCGCTGCGGACAGCGATTACAGCGACAACACCCGGGTCAAGCGCTACATTGCCAAGTACACCATCAATCCAGCGCTCAGCCACGGTATCGCCCATGAGGTAGGCTCGGTGGAAGTGGGCAAGCTGGCCGACCTGGTGCTGTGGTCGCCGGCGTTCTTCGCCGTCAAGCCGGCGCTGGTGATCAAGGGCGGCATGATCGTCACCGCGCCCATGGGTGACGTCAACGGGTCGATTCCCACGCCACAGCCGGTTCACTTCCGGCCGATGTTCGCCGCTTTCGGCGATGCCCGTCATGCCACCCGCATGACTTTCCTGCCCCAGGCGGCTCTGGATACGGGCCTGGTCGAGCGCCTCGGGCTGCGCAGCCTGATCGGCGTGACGCGCGGCTGTCGCCGGGTGCGCAAGGCCGACATGGTGCACAACGGTCTGCAGCCGGTGATCGAAGTCGATGCCCAGACCTACCAGGTGCGCGCCGACGGCGAGTTGCTGGTGTGCGAGCCGGCCAGTGAGCTGCCGCTGGCGCAGCGTTATTTTCTGTTCTGAAGGAGTGAGCATGATTGTCCTGACTCGCCGAATCACCGAGGCCTGCTCGGTCACCGGCACCGTCACCCTGGATGTGGACAGCCGGATCAAGAGCCGCCTGCGGGTGACGCTCGACGATGGCCGCGAGGCCGGCCTGATGCTGCCCCGCGGGCATCTGCTGCGCGGCGGCGAACTGCTGGCCGACGATCACGGTGTGCATGCCGTGCGCATCCTGGCAGCGCCAGAGCGTGTCTCGACCGTGCGCTGCGCCGATCCACTGCTGCTGACCCGCGCCGCCTATCACCTGGGCAACCGCCATGTGCCGTTGCAGATCGAGGCGGACCTGCTGCGCTATCAGCACGACCATGTGCTGGACGAGATGGTCCGTGGGCTGGGCCTGGAGGTGCTGGTGGAGCAGGCACCGTTCGAGCCCGAAGCGGGGGCCTATCAGAGCGCGCCCCACGGCCACGTCCATGACCATCCCTTCGTTCGCCTGTGAACGCTCACCTACAGCCTGCCTCGGAGCCCCTGATGAAAAAGATCCTCGTTCTCGCCCTGTTGATGGTCGCCCTGCCGGCCTTCGCCCACCCCGGCCACGACAGCAACCCTTTGCAAGACGGATTGCTGCATCCCTTGACCGGTCTGGATCACCTGCTGATGCTGCTGGGCACCGGCGTGCTGGCGGCCCTGACCGGCCGCACCCTCTCGTTGCCACTGGCCACGCTGTCGGCGATGTTCGGCGGTGCGGTGCTGGGTCACTTGTTCGGTGACCTGGTGGGCGTCGAAACCCTGATCACCCTGTCGCTGGTGGTGGCGGCCTGCGCGATGTTGCTGCCCAGCCGTCAGGCGCTGCTGGCCTTGATCATGCCGGTGTTCGCCCTGTTCCATGGCTGGGCCCATGGTGTCGAAGCCACGCCCAGCGCCTTCTGGATGTTCAGTGCCGGTTTCGTCACCGTCAGTGCGCTGCTGCTGGTCGCAGGCTTTGGCGCGGGTTGCCTGATGCGCCGCCACAGCAAGGTGCAGCGACTGTTCGGCGGTGGCCTGTTGGCGGGCGCCGCCGTGGTGCTGGTCGGCTGATGAGCAGCGACCTGGCGCTGCTGCGCGTGCTGCAACTGGCCAGCCCAGGCCTGCCGGTGGGTGGATTCACCTACTCCCAAGGGTTGGAGTGGGCCGTCGAGGCTGGCTGGGTAAGCGATCTGGCCGGCTTCGCCGCCTGGCAGCGTGAACAGCTGCACGACACCCTCGGCTGCCTGGACTGGCCCGTGTTGGCCCGGCTCTATCAGGCATGCGTGGACCAGGACGCCGAGGCGTTCGCCGACTGGAGCCGTTTTCTCCTGGCCAATCGAGAGACGGCCGAGTTGCGCCTGGAAGAGCGTCAGCGCGGTAGTGCCCTGACTCGAATCCTCGATGGCTGGCAGTTGGCCCAGGCGCCGGCGTGGCGCGACAGCCTCGAGCTGTCGCAACTGGGCGGTATGGCTTGGCTGGGCGCCCATTGGGCCATCCCCCTGCGCGACCTTGCCCTGGGCCATGGCTTTGCCTGGTTGGAAGGTGCGGTGATGGCCGGCGTCAAGCTGGTGCCCTTCGGTCAACAGGCTGCCCAGACGCTGCTGCGCGATCTGAGCGCCGAGCTGCCCGGCGTGCTCGACCAGGCGCTGGCCCTCGAAGACGACCAGCTCGGTGGTGGTCTGCCGCTGCTGGCCATCGCTTCTTCGCGCCACGAAACCCAATACACCCGTCTATTTCGATCCTGAGGAGCATTTCCATGCACGATTATCAGCAACCCCTGCGCGTGGGTGTCGGTGGCCCGGTGGGCTCTGGCAAGACCGCGCTGCTGGAGGCCCTGTGCAAGGCCATGCGCGATCACTACCACATCGCCGTGGTCACCAACGACATCTACACCAAGGAGGATCAGCGCATCCTCACCGAGGCCGGCGCACTGGAGCCCGAGCGCATCGTCGGCGTGGAGACCGGCGGTTGCCCGCATACCGCGATTCGTGAAGACGCCTCGATGAACCTGGCCGCCGTCGAAGCGCTGGCGCGCAAGTTCGGGAACCTGGAAGTGATTTTCGTCGAAAGTGGTGGCGACAATCTCAGTGCGACTTTCAGCCCGGAACTGGCCGACCTGACCATCTACGTGATCGACGTCGCCGAGGGCGAGAAGATCCCGCGCAAAGGCGGGCCCGGGATCACCAAGTCGGATTTCCTGGTGATCAACAAGACCGACCTCGCGCCGTATGTCGGCGCTTCGCTGGAAGTGATGGAGCGCGACACTAACCGTATGCGTCCCCAGCGGCCCTGGACTTTCAGTAACCTGAAAAAAGGTGAAGGGCTGCAGGCGATCATCGACTTCATCGTCGACCGGGGCATGCTGGGGGTCCGGGGCTGACTCGCAGACGCCCGCTCGCCGGGCGTCACTCGGCGATCTGCGCTGGATCGCTCTGTAGCCACCACCGGCTGCGCTGGGCCTGCAGCAGGCCCTCCAGCACCGAGGTGCGGCGGTCGCGCTGGGCGACGCGCTCCTGGGCGAAGGCTTCGTCGAGCAGAGTGCGCAGTTCACGTGATCGAACCACCGCCTTGGGTGTGGTGACATCGCTGGTGAGCACGCCATCGGCGTAGGTGAGGACGCGCTCCTTCTGGCTCGCCTGCTGGGTCGCGCTGGCTTCGATCAGCTTGCCTTTGTCAAAGCCCAGGCGCGTGATGCTGCTGGCCTGGTCCGTAATGACGTGGTAGCTGTAGTTTTGCGACTGTCGGTCGCTGCTCAGGGGCACATGTGCATTGGCCAGTTGATGGAACGAGGCATTGAGTCGACTCTGCTGCCGCTGCTCGACGCTGAAGTCCTGCAGGCCGGTGCGTTCGATCTGCGTGGACTGCGACGCCTGGTAGCTGAAGCCATCGATTTCGTCCTGGCGGATCGGATTGCCGCGCTGCGGCGTCTGGCTGATCGAAGCGGTGAAGTCGGCCAGGCCGCTAAGCAGCACCCGGTCACGATCGGTGATGGAAAATGGCTTGGCCACGGCAGGTTTGCGTCCATCGTCGACGCTGTTCAACTGAGTGAAGGCATCCTTGAGCAGCCCCGTCATCGCTTCGTCGCCATGCCCTCGCTTCTGAGCGGCGTCGAATTGCGCAAGGTAGCTGGCGATCGCACTCTGGCGCTGGTCGGCGGTGCCCAGCAACTGGCCTTCCTGGGTATTCATGTTCAGGCGAACCACGCCAGAGGCGCTTTCCAGACTCAGCTGTCGAGTACTGTCGTCGAGCGTCAGCGCGAAACGCTGCTCACCGTCGGCAGTGTCCAGGTGCGCATCCATTTTCAGCGAGGTGAACAGGGTAGGGTCGAGTTTGCTCAATGCCCCCAGGCGTAGCTGGGGAGGGACCGCATTGAGGCCGTCGATGGCACCTTCGAACGCCTCGCCCAGCTTGCCCAGGCCATTGAGTTCCTCAGCCGTCAGGGTGCCGCCTTCCACTTGCGCGCTTACCGCCAGGCCTTTTTCGCCATTGGCCAACGACAGCCGAATAGTGGCGCCCGAAGCCGTGGTGAGGCTCAAGCTTACCCCGCTGTCGGGATTTTCCCGCAACCGCTGTTGTTGCAACTTGAGCACGGCCGGGTTGATCGGTGAGTCGTCGGTCACGGCGAATACCGACTGTGAAATAGCCTGGCCGCCATTGCGGGTCAGTTGGTCGATCAAGGCCGCACCCAGGCCTTTAAAGCGCCCGGCGGTGGTGGAGGTCTGGAAGGCGGTGAGCAGCGCGCTGGACAACCGGTCCTGGCTATCGCTCTCCCAGAGATGGCGCACCTGACCGGCCATGAGACCTTGACGGGTGTAGGTGTGTGGCGACTCGGAATCGCGCGGCTGACCCAGCGAAACCACGCTGCGCGTCTCGGCGACTTCAGGAGAGGGGGTGGTCAGGTTGCTGGCCACCGCCGAGGCCGGGGCGACCGTGACTGGCGAGGCCAGGGGTGGCGAAGCGTTGATCGAGGTCATGAGCATCCTGCCGATTCGTGTGGGTATCGGGGTTATCGGCGGCTCGTGCGATGACATGAGGGTGAAACGACGGACATGGCGTTGCGCGAGGCTGCGGGCATTGCCTCAGGCGAGAAGAGCAAGCCCAGAAGTGGAGGCCAGGGTAGAGCGCGTGAGCCGCCCCGTGGACCACGGGACTGCTCACGGCACGTGTCACTCAGCGGCGACGGAACAACGGCAGAGGCTCGTCGGTGGCCCCTTGGTAGGTGACCGAGAAATCCTTCAGGCTCTGCAGGGCATCCTGGGGGTCCTTGTCGGCGCGCAGGGCGAAGGCATCGAAGCCACAGCGTGCCATGTAGAACAGCTGGTCGCGCAGCACGTCGCCAATGGCACGCAGCTCGCCCTTGTACTGGTAGCGGTCACGCAGCAGGCGGGCATTGGAGTAGCTGCGCCCATCGGTGAAGGCCGGGAAGTTCAGCGCGATGACGCGAAAGTGCTGAACCTGATCACCGATTTCCTCGGCTTCCTCGTCGCTGTCCAGCCACACGCCAAGGCCACCGTCGCGCGCCTGCAGGGCATGGGCATGGTCGCGCCACATCTGCAGCGGGACGATGTAGTCGTCGCAGTTGCTCAGATCGTCGAACGAGGCATCCTTGGGCAGCAGGTGCCAGGTCTCGTCGACGATTTCGTTGTGCTTAATGATTCGCTGCATAGACGCGTTCCTTGAATGGGTCGATGCCGATACGCTGGTAGGTGTCGATGAAGCGCTCGTCTTCGTTGCGCCGCTCGACATACACATCGATCAGTTTCTCGATCACGTCGGCCATGTCGTCCTGGGCGAAGGAAGGGCCGAGGATCTTGCCCAGGCTCGCATCACGGGCGGCGTTGCCGCCCAGCGACACCTGGTAGAACTCTTCGCCCTTCTTGTCCACGCCGAGGATGCCGATGTGGCCCACGTGGTGGTGGCCGCAGGCGTTCATGCAGCCGGAGATGTTCAGGTCCAGCTCGCCGATGTCGAACAGGTAGTCCAGGTCGTCGAAGCGACGCTGGATGGATTCGGCGATGGGGATCGACTTGGCGTTGGCCAGGGAGCAGAAATCGCCGCCCGGGCAGCAGATGATGTCGGTCAGCAAGCCGATGTTCGGCGTGGCGAAGCCGCCTTCGCGCAGTTCCAGCCACAGGGCATGCAACTGACGTTGCTCGACATCGGCGAGGATGATGTTCTGCTCGTGGGAGGTGCGCAGGTGACCGAAGCTGTAGCGCTCGGCCAGGTCGGCGACGGCATCGAGCTGCTTGTCGGTCAGGTCGCCCGGGGCAACGCCCGTGGGTTTGAGCGACAGGGTCACCGCCACGTAGCCCGGCCGCTTGTGGGCACGGGTATTGCGCGCACGCCAGCGGGCGAAGCCGGGATGTTCCTGCTCGAGGCCAGTGAAGTCGACGTTTTCCAGCGCCAGATACTGTGGGTCGACGAAATGCCGCGCCACGCGCTGCAACTCGGCTTCGGTCAGCGTGGTGCTGCCGCCACGCAAGTGGGCCATTTCGGCCTCGACTTTCTCGGCGAACACTTCGGGCGTGAGCGCCTTGACCAGGATCTTGATGCGCGCCTTGTACTTGTTGTCACGACGGCCGTAGCGGTTGTACACGCGCAAGATGGCATCGAGGTAGCTGAGCAGGTCCTGCCAGGGCAGGAACTCGTTGATGAAGGCACCGATGACCGGGGTGCGACCCAGGCCGCCGCCGACCAGCACCCGGAAGCCCAGCTCGCCGGCGTCGTTGTGGACCGGCTCCAGGCCGATGTCGTGCACCTCGATGGCGGCGCGGTCGTCCTTCGATCCATTGACAGCGATCTTGAACTTGCGCGGCAGGTAGGCGAATTCAGGATGGAAGGTGGTCCACTGACGGACGATCTCGCACCATGGGCGTGGGTCGATCAGCTCGTCGGCGGCGACGCCGGCGAACTGGTCCGTGGTCACGTTGCGCAGGCAGTTGCCGCTGGTCTGGATGGCGTGCATCTGCACCGTGGCCAGTTCGGCAAGGATGTCCGGGATGTCTTCCAGCGCGGGCCAGTTGTACTGGACGTTCTGCCGGGTACTGATGTGCGCGTAGCCCTTGTCGTAGTCGCGGGCGATCTTGGCCAGCATGCGAACCTGGCGTGCATTGAGCTGGCCGTAGGGCACGGCGACGCGCAGCATGGGGGCGAAACGCTGGATGTAAAGGCCATTCTGCAGGCGCAGAGGGCGGAATTCTTCTTCGCTCAGCTCACCGGTCAGGTAGCGGCGGGTCTGATCACGGAACTGCTTGACGCGGTCCTCGATGATCCGCTGATCGTACTCGTCGTATACGTACATAAAAGTCCTGTCTCAGGCTGCATGCAGCTAATCGCGCGCACGGCCGCGCACTCCGGATCGGAGCCGGGGAACGATAGCAGACAGGGTTTAGACGCAAAAGTGATGTTTTTGCATATGAAAAGAACCATATGGACTAAGTGAGACTGGCTGCTATTCACCTGCTTGTCGCCCCAGGACCCGTATACTACTTCCCTTTAATGTGTAGGGATTTTCCGAATGCTCTCAAGAGCGCTGTGTTTCGGCCTGATCCTCGGGCTGTCGTGGTTCAGTTCCGCCCGTGCCGCCTCCGTCGTGTTCCTCAACCCTGGCCTGTCGGACGAAACATTCTGGGTCAGCTACACACGCTTCATGCAGGCTGCTGCCGACGATCTGGGCATGCAACTGCACGTTCTCTATGGCGAACGCCAGGCCCAGCGGCAGCTGGCGCAGTTGCGCACCGTGCTCCAGGACGCCCACAAGCCGGATTACCTGGTGCTGGTCAACGAACAATACGCCGCGCCGGAGATGATGCGCCTGGCGCGTGACAGTGGCATCAAGCTGCTCCTGGTCAACAATGGCCTGACGCGAAGCCAGGCCGACGCGGTGCGGGCGCACCCCGAGGCTTACGCGCCACTGCTCGGAACGCTCATGACCAACGACGAGCAAGCCGGCTACCAGATGCTCCATGACCTGGTCGCCAGCCTCCCGGCGTCCAACGAGCCGGTGGAGTTGCTGGCGTTCGCTGGCATCAATACCACGCCGGCTTCACAGTTGCGCGAACGCGGGATGCGTCGTGCACTGGTGCAATTTCCCCGAGTACGACTGCGTCAGGTGGTGTCCGGCGGCTGGAGCCGCCAGCGAGCCTTCGAACAGGCGCAGATCCTGGTCCAGCGCTATCCGAACATTCGCCTGGTGTGGTCGGCCAACGACGAAATGGCGTTTGGCGCCATGCAGGCATTCGAGGCTGCAGGCCGCGTCCCGGGAAAGGACGTGCTGTTCAGCGCCGTCAACAGCTCCCCGCAGGCCCTCCAGGCACGGGTCGATGGACGCCTCAGCGTGCTGATGGGCGGGCATTTCAGCCTGGGAGGCTGGGCCATGGTGATGCTGCACGATGACGCCTCTGGGCTGCCCCTGGGCCGTGACGGTCAACGCGTACGGCGCCTGCCCGTACTACAGACGATCGACGCGGCCAGGGCCAAGCGCTGGCTGGCGTTGGGGGCACGGCCCAATTATGGCATCGACTTTCAACACTATAGTGCGCAGGGCAAGAGTGCCGATTACCGCTATCCCTTCCTGGCCTCGCCGGTGGAGTACTAGGCGCTGCCTGAAAAACCTCGCGACCGGGAGATGCCACGGTGAGAACAGCCGAGGTGAAAGGCCTCGATCGCCAGCCCCGGCTGCGTACCCCAGGGGTTTTCGCTCTGCCTGAATGGCGCTTCGAGCGGGTTCCGACAGACCGCAAAGGCCACACTTGAGCAAAGGCCATTTCTGAACTTAACTGCTTTGGGTGACGTGCATTCCCATAATCAACACAAGAGGCAATGCAATGGCGACCCCTGGCAAGTTGCGCAAACCGGCAGTCAGTGTAGACACCTGGGCTATCCTCAGTCTGGTGCTGCTCGTGGTGATCACGGCGGTCTACTGGCTCGGCCACCACTGATCGATGCGGTCCGCTTCAGGCGGACCCGCGTCCCACCCGCTTGCCGCGCTGCAAACCCACCTCCAGTGCCTGTCCGTCACGCTGCTTGCCCTGCCGGGCAAGGCCTTCGAGCTGCGGAATGAGCATGCCCTCGGGCAAGTGCCGCCAGAATCGCCCTGGCATGTGCTGTCGCAGCACCTCAGGATTCAAACGTGCCGGATTGAAGATCGAGCGATAATACGTGCGCCACATCTCGGCACCGGGGTCATCTGCCTGGCGAGCCCAGGCCATCCACTCGGGCGGGCAAGTTCTTCGATAATCCAGGCGCGCGCCATCGAAACGGATCCCGTCTTCGGAGGTGGCGATCAACCACCGCTGCTTACCCAAACGGTCGGCGAAATGGCTGCTGGCACTTTCCAGAATATCGTGGGCAGGCTCGTGGAAAGCCACCAGGTCCAGTTCCAACCTCCGGGCGATGGGACCTGGAAGCGGTACGAAGCGCAGGAAGGCATGCAGGTGGTGGGCTTCGCGTCGAACCTGTTTGATCCTGCGATGCAGTTCGCTGCCCAGCCTGTCGCCGGCCAGCATTGCCGTACGGTCGCCGTGGGCCACGCGCCAGAGCACCTCATAGAGCAGGCTCCAGCGCTGTTCTCCACGATAGCGGGCGGCCTGTTCGAGCTGAGCCAGCAGTTCAGCGGGCACCCGGGCCTGGAAGGGGCCGGGCCCAGAGGGCAGGGGGGTGGGTACGGCGAGCAGGTCGTCCATCGGGCCTTCGGCCCAGGTCACTTCGCTGGGGTCGATACCGTGGCCCAGCAGTGTTCGAGCCTGCACGCGCCAGGTGCTGAACAGGTTGTCGCACGACAGCGCGATCATGCCCACAAGCCCATCTGCACCGGCGTCTGAGGTTCGCGCAGGCGCTGGCGCAGCAATCCGCTGCGCAGCTCGCCCTGGGAAGGACGATAGTCGCTGGTCACGATGAACGGCCGCGCCTTGTCCAGCACGCAGCGCAACTGGATCAAGTCGTCATAGCGAATGCGCCGTTCGCGGCGCAGCGCTACCAGCCGCTGGACGCTGCGCAAGCCGATGCCGGGAATGCGGGCCAGCAGCGCCGGCTCGGCGCGGTTCACATCCAGCGGGAACACATCGCGATTGGCCAGCGCCCAGGCCAGCTTCGGATCGATGTCCAGTGCCAGGTTGCCGGCCTGGCCGATAAGCTCGCCGGCCTTGTAGCCATACCCACGCATGAGGAAGTCGGCCTGATACAGGCGGTGCTCGCGCAGCAGGGGCGGAGCAGCGAGAGGCACGCTGTTGGGGCTGTCCGGGATCGGGCTGAATGCCGAATAGTAGACGCGCTTCAGCCCATAGCCCTGATAGAGGGATTCGGCGTTGCGCAGCAAAGTGCGATCGTCGGTGGTGTCGGCACCCACGATCACCTGGGTGCTCTGACCGGCCGGGGCGAAGCGGGGAGCGCGCGCCTCACCGGCTACCGCCTGCTGTCCCTGATGGATGATGCCCATGGCCTGGCGAATGGTATGGGCATGCTTCTCCGGCGCCAGACGTTTGAGGCTGGCATCGGTAGGCAGTTCGACATTGACGCTCAGCCGGTCGGCCAGGCGACCGGCTTCTTCGATCAACAAAGGATCGGCATCGGGAATGGTCTTGAGGTGGATGTAGCCGCGAAACCCGTGCTCTTCCCGCAACAGGCGCGCCACCTGGTTCAGCTGCTCCATGGTGTAGTCCGCCGAGCGGATGATGCCCGAGCTCAGGAACAGGCCGCTGATGCAGTTGCGCCGGTAGAAATCCAGGGTCAGCCGCACCACTTCCTCGGGATTGAAACGCGCGCGAGGTACATTGCTGGAGCGGCGATTGACGCAGTACTGGCAGTCGTACAGGCAGAAATTGGTCAGGAGGATCTTCAGCAGCGAAACGCAGCGCCCGTCAGGCGTATAGCTATGGCAGATACCCATGCCATCGGTCGCGCCCAGCCCTTCACGTCCGCGTGAGCTGCGCTTGGGGGCGCCGCTGCTGGCGCAGGAAGCATCGTACTTGGCGGCGTCGGCAAGAATGCCGAGCTTGGCGATGAGTTGCATGCGGAGTTCTCGCAATACTGGTTTTTCATACAGTATTGGTTGAAAGGTCTGCTGGCAAGGGTCTATCGGACAAATGGCGAGGGTGGCAGGTCTGGATGCAAAACGGCCCGCTCGGATCCAGCGATAACTGGATCGGCGAGCGGGCCGTTGTCACTCAGGGCGATAAGGGGCGATCAGACGTCGGCATCCCACGGGCGATCGCCATGCTCGTCCTTGACGCGCGTCGGCAGCCCCATGACGTCCAGCGCCTTGAGGAAAGGCTCGGCCGGCAGTTCCTCGACGTTGACCATGCGCTGGGCATCCCACTCGCCACGAGCGACCAGCAAGGCTGCCGCTACCGGCGGCACACCTGCCGTGTAGGAGATCCCCTGGCTGTCGGTCTCGGCATACGCCTCTTCGTGGTCGGCGACGTTGTAGATGAACACCTCGCGGGGTTGACCATCCTTGGTGCCTTTGACCAGGTCGCCGATGCAGGTCTTGCCGGTATAGCCCGGTGCCAGTGAGGCAGGATCGGGGAGCACGGCCTTGACCACCTTGAGCGGCACCACGTCCAGGCCTTCGGCGGTCCTGACCGGCTGCTCGGAGAGCAGCCCGAGGTTCTTCAGTACGGTGAACACGTTGATGTAATGCTCGCCGAAGCTCATCCAGAAGCGCACGTTCGGCACGTCCAGGTTCTTCGAAATCGAGTGCACTTCATCATGACCGGTCAGGTACAGGTTCTGCGAGCCGACCACGGGCAGCTCGTCAGTGCGCTTGACCTCGAACATGGTATTGCTGGTCCACTCGTTGTTCTGCCAGCTCCACACTTGACCTGTGAACTCACGGAAGTTGATTTCCGGATCGAAGTTGGTGGCGAAGTATTTGCCATGGGAGCCGGCGTTGACATCGAGGATGTCGATCGACTCGATGCGGTCGAAGTACTGCTGCTGCGCGAGCTTGGCGTAGCTGTTCACCACACCCGGGTCGAAGCCGACGCCGAGAATGGCGGTAATGTTCTTCTGCTGGCATTCTTCGAGGTGTTTCCACTCGTAGTTGCCATACCAGGGCGGGGTTTCGCAGATCTTGCCCGGTTCTTCGTGAATCGCGGTGTCCAGATAGGCGACACCGGTGTCGATGCAGGCACGCAGCACCGACATGTTGAGGAAGGCGGAGCCGACGTTGATCACGATCTGCGATTCGGTTTCGCGAATCAGCGCCTTGGTCGCCTCGACATCGAGGGCATTGAGCGAGAAGGCCTGGATGTCGGCGGGTACCTTCAGGCTACCCTTGGCCTTGACGCTGTCGATGATGGCCTGGCATTTGGAGATGTTCCGTGACGCAATGGCGATACGACCGAGTTCGTCGTTATGCTGTGCGCACTTGTGGGCCACCACCTTGGCGACACCTCCTGCACCAATGATAAGAACGTTCTTCTTCAATTTACCCGTTGCTCCTTACTGAAAACGCCTGTCTTCACGACAGGCTGGAAACGTAGTCTTCGAACCCGAACTCGCGCTGGACCTCGACGCTGCCGTCGAGTTGCCTGACGACGATGGCCGGCATCTTCAGGCCGTTGAACCAGTTCTTCTTGACCATGGTGTAGCCCGCGGCGTCGACGAACGACAGGCGATCACCGATGGCCAGTGGGCGGTCGAAGCGGTACTCGCCGAAGATGTCACCGGCCAGGCACGATTTGCCACAGACCATGTAGGTGTGCTCGCCCTGGCTGGGTGCCATCTTGGCATCGAGGCGATAGATCAGCAGGTCGAGCATGTGCGCCTCGATCGAGCTGTCGACCACCGCCAGGTGCTTGCCGTTGTAAAGGGTGTCGAGCACGGTGACTTCCAGCGACGCGCTGTTGGTGATCGCCGCCTCGCCTGGTTCCAGGTACACCTGCACGCCATAGCGCTCGGAAAACGCTTTCAGGCGTGCGCAGAAGGCGTCCAGTGCATAGCCTTCACCGGTGAAGTGAATGCCACCGCCCAGGCTCACCCATTGCACCTTGTGCAGCAGATGGCCGAAGCGCTCCTCGATGTGCGACAGCATCTGGTCGAACAGGCTGAAATCACCGTTCTCGCAGTTGTTGTGGAACATGAAGCCGGAGATCGAGCCGATCACCTGTTCGATCTTCTGCGGATCCCACTCGCCCAGGCGGCTGAACGGACGCGCCGGGTCGGCCAGCAGGTAGTCGGAACTGCTCACCTGAGGGTTGACCCGCAGCCCGCGGGTCTTGCCATCGGAGCGCTTGGCGAATCGCTCGAGCTGGCCGATGGAGTTGAAGATGATCTTGTCGCAGTTCTCCAGCATCTCCTCGATTTCATCGTCGGCCCAGGCCACGCTGTAGGCATGGGTCTCGCCGGCGAACTTCTGCCGGCCGAGCTTGAGTTCGTAGAGCGAGGAGGACGTGGTGCCGTCCATGTACTGTTCCATCAGGTCGAACACCGACCAGGTGGCGAAGCACTTGAGGGCGAGCAATGCCTTGGCGCCAGAGTGCTCGCGCACATAGGCGATCTTCTCCAGGTTGCTCAGCAGCTTGGTTTTGTCGATGAGGTAGTACGGCGTCTTGATCATTTCAAAGGCCCCCGGCCAGGCCGGCCAAAAAAAGGACACGCATTGTGCCTGCCCGCGCCCTGGATCGAAAGGGCAGGGCATGCATTTCCTTCGCGTCGAGCCATCCGTGGGCGTGCATACAATCTGGATTGAATCATTAGTCGCGGCGTCCACTCAGTTGAACAGAAGATTGTGACTATCTGAATCAAACAGGTGCATGCACCGGTGGAGCGAACGATGAGCAACCGCTACAAGCAAGGCGACAAGGTGCACTGGAATTCCGAGGCCGGCGTCATCCATGGCACGGTGGTCAAGGCGCACACCCGTGACGTCGAATTCATGGGCCGCCAGCGTCACTGCTCCAAGGACGAGCCCCAGTACGAAGTCAAGAGCGACAAGACCGGGCATCTGGCGATGCACAAAGAGGATGCGCTGCACAAAGACTGAACCGCAGCGATGGCCTGTCACTCCAAGTTTCATACCCGATGGAAAGGAAGGCTCTCATGAAAAACATGACTCGACTGTTCGCTGGCCTAGCACTGGTCGGCGCTCTGGGCACCTCGACCGCCTGGGCCGACCAGCCTGGCGCCGACTGGACCGTGACCAAGGAACAGGCTCAGGCCTCGCTCAAGGCTGCGGGTTATACCCAGATCACCAAGATCGAGGCCGATGACGGTCATTGGGAAGGCGAGGGGCTCAAGGCCGATGGCATGAAGTACGAGTTCCACGTCGATCCCCACAGCGGCAAGATCACCAAGGACGAGATGGATCACTGATCCAGCCCGTCAAATCCTATCCCTCCCTTGAACCGCGCCTGGCGCGGTTTTTTTTGCCGGTTGGATGCAGGTTTCGTGAAGTTATCGGGTGGCGTCGCGCAGCCAGGTGCGAATCTGTTCCAGGGTCGCAGTCGCACCACCACAGACGATCACCAGAATATTTCGATAGCCTGCCAGGCGTTGCGGAGCGTATGCCAACGCCAGGGCGGCCCCGCAAGCGGGTTCCACCAGAATGCGCTGGTCACGCAGGAAGTCTTCGCACGCCTGCAGGGCTTGACGGTCGCTGACCCGCTCGGCGATCACCGGATGTGCCTGGGTGCAGGCCAACGCCTGGTCGGCGACGCGCTTGGCGCCCAGCGAAGAAGCCACCGAGGCGATGGCGTCGAGTTCCACCGGCTGGCCCGCCGCCATGGCAGCGTGCAGCGACGCAGCGCCCTCGGTTTCCACTGCCAACACCGGCACGTCTTGCCAGCCGTTGCGCTGCAGACCTTCCACCACGCCACTGAGCAGTCCGCCGCCACCGACCGAGAGCACCACCGCATCGGGCTTCACGCCAGCGCGCGCGACTTCGTCGATCATGCTCGCATGACCGGTCCACAACAATGGGTCGTCGAACGGGTGAATGAACGCGTCGCCCTCGCGCAGCAGGCCTTGGGCGTACTGGTTGGCCTCTTGCCAGGAACTGCCGACCACCACGACCGCAGCGTGCTCCTGCTTCAAGAGTTCGACGGCCCGCGCGCTGGTGGTCTCGGGCACCACCACCGTGACCGGCACGCCGAGTGCGCGTCCGGCGTAGGCCACGGCCAGGCCCGCATTGCCCCCCGAGGACGAGACAAAGCGCTGCGCGCCACGGGCGCGATAGACTTCGCAGGCATGCCCGATGCCGCGCAGCTTGAACGAGCCTGATGGCTGCAGCGCCTCGAGCTTGAGCCATACGGTGCATCCGGCGGCCAGTGACAGGGCGCGCGATTCGAGCAGAGGGGTGTGGATATGCAGGGTCATCGAATGCTCCGCGTTCAGCGTTGACGAGCAGCACCGGGCGTCTCGCCGCGCAGCTGTTCGAGGTAGTTGTAGATGGTATAGCGGGTCACGCCCAGGGCTTGGGCGGCCTTCTCGACGCCCCCTTTGACGATGAACAGCCCGCGCTCCTGCATCAGGCGTACGGCCTCGACCTTGGCGCCCTTGTTCATTCGGGCCTGGCCGCAGCGGCGCAGCGCATCCTCCACGATCTCGCGCATCAGCTGGCCAAGGTCGGCGGTCTCGCCCAGGGGGGCCACGGTGGGCGCGGCACCGAGCGGCCTGAAGTGTTCGAGAAATGCCAGGGCCGCATCCAGGCCCGTGTTGTCGGTATTCACGCACAAGCTGGCGAAGGGATGGCCGCTGCTGTCACGAAAGATCGCCGTGGCGCTGCGCAGCGTTCGCCCGCCCAGGGTCGTCGGGTAGTCCGGCAACACCACCGGATCATTACCCTGGCCGTCGTGGCCAGCCTGCATCAGCGCGCGATAGCCTTGGTCCTGCTCGGGTGCTGCCAGGATGGGGCTGCCCACGCGGCGACCAGAGACATGCCCATTGACGACGGCGACCACCGACCGCTCGGGTTGCCCGAGATCGTGCAACAGCACTTCCACGTTGTTCGGGATGACACTGCCCAAGGCCTGGAGGGCGGCCTTGAGCACGTTGAAGGTCAGCGTGTGTTCGCGCGACAGTTCGCTACTGTCCATTCAAAGGCCCACTAAATTCGACTAATTGTGGAATTCTACACAAAAAGTTGAATTTGGCGAGTCTATCGCTTCATCGCGCGGCAGGGGTGGCGAGTGCCGGGGTCAGAGGGGGCACGCTGCGACGCGACCCGGTGCGCTCGAAGGCCGCCGCATAGCGCAGCAAGGCATTGTCATCGTAGGCGCGCCCGGCGAAGGTGAGCCCGACCGGCATACCGATGTCGGCCATGACGCCCATGGGTACGGTGACGGTCGGCACGCCCAGGTGCCGGATCGCCAGGTTGCCGTTGGCCACCCACACGCCATTGCTCCACGCGATGTCGGCCGACTGCGGATTGACGTCGGCATCGGCCGGCCCGACATCGGCCACCGTGGGGAAGAGCACTGCATCGAGGCCCTGACGGTCCATCCACTCCTCCAGGTCGATCTGCCGGGTGCGCTCCAGCCCGCGCAGGCCATCGGGCAGGCTGGCGATCTCGTCCCAGCGTTTGAGCCCGCGCTTGGCCATGTTCACATACTCGTCCATGCCGGCGGCCAGGTCGTCTTCACGATTGGGCAGGGTGCCAGGGTCATGGGGGAAGATCTTCGCACCGTCGACGTCGGCCAGACGATTGAGTGCTGGATCATCGTTGGCCCGCAGGAAATCGTCGAACGCCCATCCAGAGAGCTCCCACAGCTCGTCATGCAGGAATTCCCGGCTGACGATGCCGCGCGTGTAGACCGTCGGCGCACCCGGCCTGTCGCCCTCGCAGTTCGACACCAGCGGGAAATCCGTCTCCACCACCTCGGCGCCTGCCGCTTGCAGAGCCCGACGTGCCTGCTGCCACAGGTCGATCACGCTGGCGCGGGTCTGGATGCGCTGACCGGTCGGGCCGCCGATGCCCGGCTTCTCCGAGGTGCCGGCCTGTGGGTCGGCGTTGATGTACATGCGCGGCACGGCGAAGCGCTTGCCCTTGAGTGCGCCGGCATCGGCACTCAGGCTCAGATAGCTGGCCGGGCGCACGCTGGACGCCGGAGGGATCGGCACCCAGGGCTGCAGGCGCCACAGGTCGCCGCGCGTGTCGGCGTCGTCGGCGACCACCACATCGAGGATTTCCAGCAGGTCGGCCATGGTGCGGGCATACGGCACCACCACGTCCATGGTCGGCGTCAGCGGCCAGTTGCCGCGCACCGAGATCACCCCGCGCGAGGGCGTGTAGGCGCACAGGCCATTGTTCGAGGCCGGACCGCGGCCGCTGGACCAGGTCTCTTCGGCCAGGCCGAATGCACTGAAGCTCGCAGCCGTGGCGGTGCCTGCGCCATTGGAGGAGCCCGAGGCGAACGGCGCGGTGAGGTAGCGGGCGTTGTACGGGCTTTGTGCACGGCCATAGACGCCACGTTGCATGCCGCCATTGGCCATGGGCGGCATGTTGGTCTTGCCCAGGCAGATCGCCCCGGCGGCGCGCAGGCGCTCGACGGTGAACGCATCACGCTGGGCGACCAGGTCCTTGAAGGCGGGACTGCCGGAGGCGGCAGTCAGGCCCTTGACCAGGTAGCTGTCCTTGGCGGTATAGGGGATGCCGTCCAGCGGCCCGAGGGTCTTGCCGGCGGCGCGGCGCGCATCGGAGGCGGCTGCCTCGTCGAGCGCCAGGGGGTTGCGCACCACGACGGCGTTGAGCGCGGTGGCGGTGTCGGCGCCGTCGTAGGCGTCGATGCGGGCCAGATAGGCGTTCACCAGCTCCACTGCGCTAGTGCGGCCGGATTCGAGCGCAGCGCGCAGCTCGGCAATGGAAACCTCGGTTACCTCGATCATGCTGTCACCAAACTGTACGGGTGGATTTCATGCCGGCGAGTGTACAAGAAGGCCTGCATGGGCGCAGGTGTGCGTCGGGGAAAAACGCCGTTGCAGCGCGGCACGAACATCAGCAGCGGAAGGCGGGTCCAGGTTGACGAATGTCAGGGAAAAGCCTTGGTGAAGATAAGGAAAGGCCGATAGCTGTTGTCCGATAAAACCATCAGCGTCTACCGTTTGTCTCAGGTAACCGTGCGCATGAAGCGCGCCGCTGGCCCCGCAGGCCCCTCTGGAGAGTCCCGTTATATGGCAAGATCCCCTGAACCCCCTCGCGCTTCGTCCATCAACCCGCCGGTCTTCTGGATCTCAGCCATCCTGCTGCTGCTCCTGGTGATCTACGCCAGCGTTTTCCGCGACCATGCCCAATCGCTGTTCGCCCACATCCAGGGGTGGATCATCGTCAATGTCAGCTGGTTCTACATCCTGGCCGTGGCATTGATCCTGGGCACGGTGGTGTTTCTGGGCATCAGCCGCTACGGCGACATCAAACTGGGCCCCGATCACAGCACGCCGGACTACAACAATGCCACGTGGTTCGCCATGCTGTTCTCCGCCGGCATGGGCATCGGTCTGATGTTCTTCGGCGTGGCGGAACCTGTGATGCACTTCCTCAAGCCACCGCTGGGTGAAGGCGGCTCGGTCATGGCGGCCGGTGAGGCGATGCGCATCACCTTCTTCCACTGGGGGCTGCATGCCTGGGCGATCTACGCGGTGGTGGCGCTGATCCTGGCCTACTTCAGCTATCGTCACGGCCTGCCACTGACCTTGCGCTCGGCGCTGTACCCACTGATCGGCGAACGCATCCATGGCCCCCTGGGCCATGCGGTCGACATCTTCGCCATCATCGGCACGGTGTTCGGCGTGGCGACCTCGCTGGGCTTCGGCGTGTCGCAGATCAACACCGGGCTCAATGCACTGTTTGGCGTGCCGGTGTCGATTCCCGTGCAGATCGCGCTGATCATCGGCACCACGTTCCTGGCCACGCTGTCGGTGATGTCCGGCCTGGACAAAGGCATTCGGCGCCTGTCCGAACTCAACCTGGGCCTGGCCGTGCTGCTGCTGCTGGGCGTCATGCTGCTCGGCCCGACAGTGCTGATCCTGCAGACCTTCGTGCAGAACACCGGCGGCTACCTCAGCGAAATCGTCAGCCGGACCTTGAACCTCTACGCCTATCAGCCCACCGACTGGATTGGCGGCTGGACATTGTTCTACTGGGGCTGGTGGCTGGCCTGGTCGCCCTTCGTCGGCCTGTTCATCGCCCGGATTTCCCGCGGTCGCACCATCCGGGAGTTCGTCACCGGCGTGCTGCTGGTACCCACCGCCTTCACCTGGATGACGGTGTTCGGCAATACCGCGATCCACATGATCCTCGACCAAGGCCTGACCGACCTGGCGGCCGCTGTGGAGAAGGATACGTCCCTGGCGCTGTTCGCTTTTCTGGAGCATTTCCCGTTCGCCAGCGTCATCAGCACCCTGGCCGTGGTGATGGTGGTGGTGTTCTTCGTCACCTCCGCCGACACCGGGGCGATGGTGGTGGACATGCTCGCCTCCGGCGGTCAGGAAGGCACGCCCCTGCGCCAGCGCATCTTCTGGGCAGCGAGCATGGGCCTGGTGGCCATCGCCCTGTTGCTGGCCGACGGCCTCAAGGCCTTGCAGACCGCGACCATCGCCAGCGCATTGCCCTTCACCATCGCCTTGTTGCTGAGCATGCGTGGGTTGCTAAAGGCGCTCAAGCTCGATGCCACAAAGCGTGACCTGCGCTATCAGGCCTTGGCCATTTCGCCCACCGCTTCACGCGCGGCGGGCAACTGGCAGCGGCGCTTGCGCACCCTGGCGATGTTTCCGCGTCGCTCGCACGTGCAGCGCTTCATCGCCGAAGTGGGATTGCCGGCGTGTCAATCGGTGAGTGAAGAGTGGCGGCGGCAGGGCTACGAGTGCAGTGTGGAGGAGGGCGAAGGGGGGCGCGTGACGCTCAAGGTCGGTCCGAGCGACGACGTCTTCATCTACGAGATCCGCCCGCGGGCCTATGCGATGCCCAGCTTCGTACTGAGCGACGTGTCCGGTGAGGAGCGCAAGTACTTCCGTGCCGAAGTGCATCTGCGCGAGGGTGGGCAGGATCACGATGTGATGGGCTGGTCCAAGGACGAAGTGATCGGCGACATTCTCGACCACTACGAGCGCCACCTGCACTACCTGCATCTGGTGGGGTGAGCAAAAAAACGGGCCGCATCAGCGGCCCGTTTCACCAGCGGCCACGTCTCAGCGTTTGGCAGCCTGGATGGCGAGCACCACGCCATTGGTGGTCTGTACCAGCACGTAATTGCTGCCCATCTTGACCCAGTGGCTTTCCTTTTCCGGAGCCTGCAGGCCGAGGGCCTTCCAGTTCTTGATGGCGGCGTCCTCGCGCTTGTACTGATCGGGCGCCTTGTCGCCTTCCTTGAGTTCCCGGTTATGAGATTCAGGCGCCTTGACGCTTTCGACGTTGGACTCGGCAGCCTGCGCCACGAGCGGCAACTGAGTCAGGGGCAGGGTAAACAGCAGGGCGCACATCAGAGATCGGGTTTTCATGCAGGCATTCCTCATGGACATTCTGCGGGTTCGACAACTTCTGGCGTGCAAGAATTCACTCGGCGGCGAGGGCAGTGCTACAGTCGCCTCTTTTATTCCGAGGATGGAACATGCGAGCACTTTTGCCGATGGCCGCGGCCCTGATGATGGTCGGTTGCGCATCGTCGACCATGGACGCCGCACGCACCGGGCAGCCAGGGGCGCGCCTGGATTCGCAGAAGGCGCCGGAGCTGGTGGCGCAATGCATCCAGTTCAGCTGGCAGGAGGAAGCCCGCTTCGGCGTGGATGCCAGCGGTTACCTGGAACCGCGCAAGACTGGTGGGTTCACGGTCTACACCCGCGAGGCGGAGTCCTTCGTCGATGTCTACCCACAGGCCGGTGGCACGCGGGTCGACTACTACGCGCAGAAGAACGACATGACGGCCTTGCAGCGCAAAGCCGCCGCCGCCACCTGCCTGTGAGTCACCGCGGCATATAGCGCAGTTGCCAGCGTCGCGGGATTTTCCACGACGCCAGCGCCAACAGCAGCGCCACCAGCCCACTGGCCAGCAGCGCCGTGCGCTCGAAGCGCTGCTCCAGCAATACGCCAAGCACCGCGCCGATGAACATGCCGGCCCACGGCACCAGTTGCACGCGCCAACCCAGGCGCTGCTGGCCCAGCAGTGTGCGCCCCAGGCCTCGACCGAAGCGTGACAGCGCCCCGGTGACGTAGGTCAGCCCGATGGGCAGGCCATTCACTTCCTCGACCACCGCATTGATCATGCCCATCGCCGTCACTGCGGCCAGCAGCGCAACCAGTTGCAGCGAGTCGGGCAACACTGCGGCGACCGTCAGCAGTGCGGCAATCACGCCGAGCAGCGGCCAGTGGCGTCTGCCGCTGCCCGTCGCGACGATGACCCCTAGGGCATTGCCCAGGATGAACGCCAGGATCACCAGCCCCAGGCGCAGGATCGGTCCCCCCTCGGCGTTGCCCAGGGAGACTGCCAGGCGGGTGGTATTGCCACTCATGAAAGACACGAAATCGCCGGTGGCCAGAAAGCCGATCGCATCGGTCATCCCGGCCAGAACGGACAGGGCGGCGACGAAATACAGGCCTACCGTACCGCGGCGTTGAACCTGGCGCTGGCGGCGGCTGTTGGATGACGCAGGGCGAGGCAGCATCGTGGACCTTCTCCAGTCTGGCCGGAGACTGCGTGCCCGGCGCCGCGCAGTATAGCCGAGACGCAGCCCGCACCGTTCACGCGTTGCCTGTGGTCTGTCAGGCTATTGCACCGCGGGCCAGTTCTGGTCGGGGCGGGCGTCGCCGGGCGGAGCTCATGGCTGTCGGTGTCGTGCCCCCGCGGCCCCGTTACCGGTCAGGACAGGAACCCGCCGTCGACATTCAGCGCCGTCCCCGTGGTGTAGCTGGAGGCGTCGCTGGCCAGGTACAGCACGGCGCCGGCCATCTCGCCGGGCGCCGCGACGCGCTTGAGTGGAATCTGCTGCAGGGCGGTCTTGAGGATGGCGTCGTTGTGGACCAGCGCCGAGGCGAACTTGGTATCGGTCAGGCCCGGCAGCAGTGCGTTGCAGCGAATGCCGAACTGGGCGCATTCCTTGGCGAAGACCTTGGTCATGTTGATCACGGCGGCCTTGGTCACCGAATAGATGCCCTGGAACACCCCGGGCGTCACGCCGTTGATGGACGCCACGTTGATGATGCTGCCGCCGCCGTGCTCGCGCATCAGCTTGCCGGCTTCCACCGACATGAAGAAATAGCCGCGGATGTTCACGTCGACGGTCTTCTGGAACGCGCCGGCATCGGTGTCCAGCACGTTGCAGAACTGCGGGTTGGTGGCGGCATTGTTGACCAGGATATCGAGGCGGCCGAAGCGTTCGCGGATGTCGACGAACACCTGGCGGATCTGCTCCAGCTCGCCGATGTGACAAGCCATGGCGGTTGCCTGGCCACCCGCCGCGACGATAGCGTCGGCCACCTGCTGGCAACCTTCGAGCTTGCGGCTGGAGACGATCACATGGGCCCCTTGCTGGGCCAGCAACAAGGCGATGGCTTCGCCGATACCGCGGCTGGCGCCGGAAACGAAGGCGATCTTGCCATCGAGGTTGAACAGGGAGGTCTTGGACATGCCGGGTTTCCTTGTGATGAGGGGCAGGCCTTGCGGGTCAGAGGTCTGAGGCGTCGATCACCTGCAGGGCCATGTGCTCGAGTAGACGGTTCATCTGGATGAACTGGGCGAAACGTCGGTCCTGGGTCTGACCGTGGTGGAAGCGGTAGTAGATCTGCTGGACGATGCCGGCCAGACGGAACAGGCCGTAGCAGTAGTAGAAATCGAAATTGTCGATGCGAATACCGGAACGCTCGGCGTAGTACTCCACGAACTGCCGTCGGTTCAACATGCCTGGGGCATTGCTGGGCTGGCGGCGCATCAACTGCACCGGCGGGGGGTCGTCGGCCTCGATCCAGTAGGCCAGGCTGTTGCCCAGGTCCATGAGCGGATCGCCCAGGGTCGCCATCTCCCAGTCCAGCACGCCAATGATGCGCATCGGGTTGTCGGGATCGAGGATGACGTTGTCGAAGCGGTAGTCGTTGTGCACGATGCTGGGTCGAACATGGTCGGCGGGCTGTTTTTCCCGCAGCCATTCGACGACCCGCGTCCAGCGTGGCGCATCAGGGGTCAAGGCCTTCTCGTAACGACTGGACCAGCCTTCGACCTGGCGCTGTACATAGCCCTCCGGCCGGCCAAGATCGGCAAGGCCGCAGGCGTGGTAATCGACCTGATGCAGTTCGACCAGCCGGTCGATGAAACTCTTGCACAGCGCTTCTGTACGATCTGCATCCAGGTTCAGTTGCGGTGGCAGATCCGAGCGCAGGATGATGCCCTTGACCCGCTCCATCACGTAGAACTCGCTGCCGATCAGCGAGGTATCGGTGCAGTGGGCATAGGCTTTGGGGCAATAGGGAAAGCCGACGTTGAGCTGGTTGAGAATGCGAAATTCGCGGCCCATGTCGTGGGCCGATTTGGCTTTCTGTCCGAACGGGGGGCGGCGCAAGACCAGCTCGTGCTCGGGATAGGCCACCAGGTAGGTAAGATTGGACGCTCCTCCGGGGAACTGGCTGATGGTTGCCGAACCCGACAGGCCTGGCACATGCGCCTTGAGATAGCGATCGATGCGTGCGACGTCGATTTCTTCGCCTGGGCGTACCTGAGTGGACTGATCGGTGAGCGTCATACCTGTACCTTATTCCCGATGGCAGCGATCATTGGCTAATCTAATGGCGTGGCGAAGACGGAACAAGCGTGCCAGGAGGTCAATCGACGCGGGTGTTGCTGTTCGATCAGCACCCTTGATGACGTTCGGCGGAGCCTGCGCAGGCGAAAAAAAACCGAAGCCATGGCTTCGGTCTTTTCCGAGATACCTGACCCTGTCTCAGGACGGGAACAGTTCGCTCAATTTCATCGACAGCATCATGTCGCCTTCGACGCGCAGCTTGCCGCTCATGAAGGCCTGCATACCATCGGTTTCGCCGCTGACGATGCCTTTGAGCGTTTCACTGTCCATGACCAGGGTGCAGTTGGCATCCGGGTTTTCCCCTTCCTGCAACTCGCAGGTGCCATCCTTGACGATCAGCGCGTAGTGCTTGTCTTCGTCGGTGATGTTGAAGCCGAACACCAGGTCCAGGCCGGCGGCAGCGGATGGGTTGAACTTCTCTTGCATCTTTTTCACGGCATCAGCTACGGAGGTCATGGTGCATTCCTTGTTGAGTGATCTACAGGTCCCCGAAGGGACGGGACGTACCGGGTTCTAGCGATAGGTCAGAAGCTCCGGTGCCTTCAGCAGCCGCACATGGGCCTGGCTGTTGAAGGAAGCCAGCGTGACGTCGCGGCCGCGAAACTTCAGCAGGCTGAGCGACGTATTGATGATCTGCCAGTTCAGGGTGAACGCCTGCGCTGGGGTAATGCCGGTGATTCGGTGCAGCAGCGCGGCGATGCTGCCGCCGGAGGTGAAGATGGCGATGGAGTCGCCAGTGGACGCGCCCGCGAGCACACGGTCCAATCCGGCATTGACGCGGTCGGTGAAGCTCGACCAGCTTTCCAGGCCCTCGATGGGGTGGTAGCGGCCCTCGTGCCAATGCTGCACCAGTTGCGCGAACAGGCGCTGGAACTCGCCCGGACGCTGGCACGCATCGCGCAATACGTTGAGCGCGTTAGGCTCGTCCGGTAGCAGGGCAGGGAGCAGGCCGCGGATGACCCCCTCGGCATCGAACTCGTCGAACGCCGGGTCGGTTTCCAGATCAGGCACGGCACAGCCTGCCATTGCCATGGCATCCAGCGCCAGGCGCGCAGTGTCCTGCTGGCGGCGCAAGCCACCGGCCAGGCAGCGATCCAGGCGCAGCCCCAGCTGGGCGAGATGAGCGCCGAGCGCTTCGCTCTGCCGCCGGCCGACAGGCGACAGCACGTCGTAGTCGTCGGCACCGAAGGAGGCTTGGCCATGTCGGATCAGGTAGATATCGCCCACTGCTATGTCCGGCCACGAGGGAGGTTGATGCGAGGTTAGGGTGGGCTGCGGAGGCTGTCAATGAAAAAACATACAAGCGTTTGAAAAGGTTGTTTGAACTGTGTTGCTGGCGTTTTCCCATGCTGGTAGCCGTCTTGGCGCACCGGTATGCTTGCAGCAATTTCGCGCTTTCGAGCGCCGTTTCTTCTAAGGAGTCATCGTGGAGTTTCTTGCCGAATACGCAAGCTTTCTCGCCAAGACCGCGACACTGGTCATCGCCATCCTGATCGTTCTTTCCGGTATCGCCAACCTGCGTGGCAAAGGCCGGCGAAAGCCGGGAGGGCAGTTGCAGGTCACGCGCCTGAACGAATTCTACAAGGACCTGCGTGAGCGCTTGGAAGCCGGGCTGTTCGAGAAGGCCGAGCTCAAGGCGCTGCGCAAGCAGCAGGCCAAGACCGAGAAGCAGGCGAAAAAAGCCAAGACGCCGGCCAAGGAGCAGGGTCGCGTCTACGTGCTGGACTTCGACGGCGACATCAAGGCTTCGGCCACCGAGAGCCTGCGCAACGAAATCACCGCGCTGCTCACCCTGGCCACCCCGCGCGATGAAGTGGTGCTGCGTCTGGAAAGCGGCGGAGGCCTGGTCCACAGCTACGGCCTGGCCGCGTCGCAACTGGCGCGCATTCGCCAGGCCGGTGTGCCATTGACGGTGTGCATCGACAAGGTCGCCGCCAGCGGCGGCTACATGATGGCTTGCATTGGCGACAAGATCGTCAGTGCACCGTTCGCAGTGCTGGGATCCATCGGCGTGGTCGCCCAGTTGCCCAATGTCAATCGCCTGCTCAAGAAGCATGATATCGACGTGGAGGTGCTTACGGCGGGTGAGTACAAGCGCACCCTCACGGTGTTCGGCGAAAATACCGAGAAGGGCCGGGAGAAGTTCCAGGAGGATCTGGACGTCACCCACCAGCTGTTCAAGGATTTCGTCGCCCGCTATCGGCCGCAATTGCACATCGACGAAGTGGCCACCGGTGAGGTCTGGCTGGGGGTGGCGGCGCTGAATCGCAAGCTGGTGGACGAGCTGGGCACCAGTGATGAGTACCTCAGCCTCCGCGCCCGCGAAAGCAAGGTCTTCCATGTGCGCTTCGCCGAGCGCAAGTCGTTGCAGGAACGCTTTGGCATGGCTGCCAGCACTGCGGCGGAGAACGCCTTGGTCAGCCTGTGGAGCAAGCTCGGACGTCTGCGCTAAGACCTTGACCCCCTTGAAGATTTTTTTGTGGGAGGGGGTTGCAAGGTGTGAGGAATGTGGACATAATGGCGTCCATCGAAACGCAGCTTGCTTGAAAAAGTTAAGCGGTTTCAAGGAGATAGCGAAAGCTGGCTCCGACTTTGAGGCCGAGTAGCAAAGTGGTTATGCTCCGGATTGCAAATCCGTCTACGCCGGTTCGATTCCGACCTCGGCCTCCACCATTCGAAAGCCCCGCAGATTAACGTCTGCGGGGTTTTTCTTTGTGCACTGGAAATCCGTATCGTTTCCGCATAATTGGGTATCGCTGATGGAGTGGCGAGCATCACCGGGCACCGCACGCTGTCGATGCTCCGACGCTATACCCACCTCTGCCCCGACTTATTGGCCGACAAGCTGGGCTAGCGAACACTGCGAGCGTCGGCGGGGTCTGGCGCTTGCGCCCTGGCTTGGCCGGCGCGTGCAGCCCCTGTTCGAACTCTTTCAAGAACTTCCGCACTGTATTTTGAATAATTTCAAATTTGCCTGCCTGTTTGTAGTTAGCTTGGTCGTATCGTCTGTTCTGCATGCTGAGGCGGAAGAAAATCGCCTGAGTACCAGATAAAAATTTGGCGACATTCACATTTTGCACTTGATCAGGCTGGGAACCTGATTCCAGAGCAGCGTAAAGGCGAGGCCTTCTTCAAAGTGAAAGAAGGAAAATATGTCTTCACCCGAACGCTGACGAAAGATAAGACGGCTGTGGTGGTGATGGATCCTTGGGAGGACACCGGTTCGCCCGTGATGAACCTACACTTCAAGAGCGTGTATTCCAAAAGGTTGGTGCCTTTGGTAAAGCATGCTGTCACCTTGGGCTGAAGGTAGTTATCGTGACAAACGATCCAGCCACGATTAACTTGGGATATGCCGCCAGGATAGATCCAGCATTACAGGCTATTGTTGATTCAGGTGGTGAAGACGTCGTCTATCATTCGAATATGGACGATTGAAAATTTGAGGGATACTTAAAAAGTGCCGGTATCAATAATTTGATTTATGCGGGATTTCCTTCGAATGTTTGTGTGGTAGGCATGCCGACCGGAATGATTCCCATGTTCCACAGAGGGTCCAAGTTGTACTTTGTTCCGCAAGCATCGGCGGCAACAGAGTTTGGCAACACCTGGGGGAGTTGCGCTGCACACAGGGCGACCACTACCATGATTTCTAACTGGATAGGCGAGATCATCGCTTTCAAGGATTTCATGAGAATTAAACAGTCCTCTACGATGGGCCGATGATCCCGCAGCTGGCCGAGCGTTCACATCATGCGCAGCGAAGCCCTGCATGATGAGTGGCCAAGCGCCGGCCGATCCTCATGAATGGCTTCTCGATAAACTGGAAGGCGGCAACACCTATTGCAATGGCTATAAGCCCAATCAGCCACCATGGCACACCGCAAATAACCAACACATAGACGACTGGCGCGTGGAAGGCATAGATGCTGTAGCCAGCAGATCCAACCACCCCAAGGGGATTGCCCGAAGTGCTTCGAGCTTTGTCGATGAACGAGATCAGGCAACCGAAGCACAGGGCGAACATGACCTGGCGAATGCCGGCGAACAGCTGGGTGTAAGCCCCGAAATCTTTCTGAAAGACAGTGATAATCAGCCAGGCAGCTGCCGGCAGCATCACGATGCGGCCCATGACGCGGGCGAAATTAGGGTCGGTGAACTTAAGTCCTATCCACCAGAAAGGGACGAATGCGATCAAGCTGGCGTTGAAGGACCAGTACCGCCATTCAGGTATGAACGTGTTGATGCCAACGCTTGCAATCCAGCAGGCCGCCACAACTGCCCACCAAGCCCGATCGGAAAGCCGACCGATAATCAGCAGTGCGAGAGGATAGACCGCGTAGAGCCACATCTCGACGGCCACGGTTTGCAGCGGCCCATTGCCCTGGATCGAGGGGAAGTAGTCGCCAGGGCTTACGGCCTCGGTGGTCAGCAGCTTCCTTAGCATGCTCTCAATGGTCAACTCATGCGTGCCCGAAACCATTGGGGCGGCGTCCGGGTTGATCCGAGAGGCGATATAGAACATCCCGAATCCGAATAACGATGCCAGGAAGAAAACCGGGTAGATGCGGAAGAACCGGCGGATCGCATAAGCGGCGACACCGTCGCGGTGCGATCTCAAGCCGTTGCGGTGTATGCAGTATCCACTCAGGACGATGAAGCCGAGAACCGCCGGATGCGTTTCGCTATTCCCCTGGAATACACCTTCCAGCCATTGGGTGAGCAAGAGAATGCTCTCGGGTATTGCGGACGGCCCCTGTACGGCAAAAGCCCACGGCGCCAAGTGCGTGACCACCACCCAGACGGCGAGCAGTAATCGAAGGGTATCAATATTCTGTGAACGGCTGCTGTTTGCAGAAATGCTCAGTACGGAGGTATCCATGTTGTTAGGGTCTTGTCTTGGGTCTGCAAAACTACCATAGATTCCCTCGTTTTATTGGCGAGGCTCCTGTGTTGGATTTCGATAGCCAGATGATGGAAGGAGAGGGCAGTCAGCTGCGCTCGAGCGCAGCCGAATAGCTGGGCTGGCCTGCGAGTCAATCTATAATGGCCTCTCTCTAGGGGAGAAGGATCCAGTGAGCAATCGTTACGGTAACGCATAGGCCGGTGAGTTCATGCCGGGCATCGTCATGCCGCAGGAGATCCACGGCCTGCTGCGCAAGCGCCTGACAGACATCGACCCGTGCGACAGCGCGGTGAACTGCCTGGTCGCCCAAGCACGGGCCGAGGGCTTGGTGGAGTCGCTGGAAATCTTGAAGGCCATCTCGGCCCAGACAATCGAGCGGCTATACCTGATGATCGAGGAAGCAGCCCTGGCGCGTTTGGCTAATTCGGAGGCTAGGCATATAAAGGAAGAAAAGCGCGGGACAATCCTGAGACACTGGATGTCCCAAATGGTCATGAACTACCAGCACCAGCAATTAAGGCATAAGCCAGTGATTCCGTGGCATGCAGGCTGACCCCCAAAAAACCTGAGTCTCTTAGGGGATTGCAAATCCGTTTACGCCGGTTCGATTCCGCTCTTGGCTTCCACCGTTCGGAAGGAACACCCGCCCGGATACAGTTGAGTGATACAGACTTGAACGGTGTGATGCCTTAGGAACAGCCAAGTGGCGAGCAGTTTTAGTATGTGTTCGGAATTGCGCATTTTCTGGCTTCAAGAGGGCGCCTTTGACCTTTTTCGAAGTTGATCTACTGACCGCATGCCATGTTGGCACGATTCTGTACGCGCTCTCGAACAGCGAGCTCCTCCTCCAACCACTGGAGCCTTCGCGCATTGCTCTGGGTCGCGCTCGGGAATTTCACGTATCACTGGTTCATTGCGCTGTCGATCAATCTAGCAACGCTGCTCTATATTACTCATGCCTCAACCCGAGCTCCCTGATCACACAGACCGATCCATCACTGGCCGGCGTCGCATCGTTGTAGTCGATCTGGTTGTAGATCCCGCCATGAAACTCGAAGAGATGAGAATTCCAGCTGTCATCGAGCTGAAGCGGGGTGGACGACCCTGAGGCGCCATTGCAGGTCGCCGAGACTGTAACCAGACCCTTGGAGCTGACATGAATCTCCAAGCTGAACACGGTACCCAGAGGCACACCTTCGAGGATGGTCGAATTCGAAGGTGTCGTCTGGTCGTAGCGGGGGCGAAAACCGAGGGTGATGCTGCCTTTGTTCCAGAACACTTTCACAGGCGGGCCGTCATCTCCCCTCACGTGCATCTGGGCAATGACGACCTTGCGCGCCGAGTTGACCTTGTCGAGCCGCAGGGTCTGCCGGTTGACGTGATTCGCCGCACTCGACAGTTTCCAGTCGACGGATTCGGACCATTCGCAGCGAGTGCGTCGAGTGCTTTTACTGGATGCGCCTCGTGTGGGGGCGGTGAATTGAACCGAGCCGTCATCCAGCATTCGGACAACGTCCGGGAAGCGGGAAAGCGCTTGCGCGCCGCTGAGTTCAAGCGCAACAGGGTTGGTTGACGAGCGGGCCACAGGTGTAGTGATCGTCAGGTCGTCTATATCGACGCTCATTCGGTCCTCCTTGGAATTTGATAACAAATTGAATCAGCGCGGCGAAAATCTTGCATCAACACTCGCTTGATTCCAAGTGCTGGTCAGTACGAGGCTCCATCATGGAGCGCCCTTGCATGACGGCTCCGCTGCGTGGGTCAAGATGGCGCTGAAAAAGTTTCTCGCGAAGTTCGAATCATGAAAGAAGATTAATTTTGCATGACATACGTTGCGTGTGCTGAAACGATTCTCTAGCCTGAAATCGAGGGTTTTATCAGTGGGCAGAGGCCGTGAACCTTCTCCGGGGTACCTGGGCAGAGTCATGATCGCTGATACCGCCCATCGGTCGAGGAAAAACTATTCGATCAGACGGACGCCCGTTTGACGTAGGGCGCATGTTCATCTCGGTTCATTGGTCCGTATTCAAATGACAAGAATGAACCGAGGTGGCTGTTCAAATGGATTGGGCATATAAGCCAAGGAGTGTCATATGTTTGCACATATGGAATTGGGATTGCTGTTTCTATTCTTCATCGCTTCAGTGTGCGTACTGGCGGTAGTCATCCACCCTGTTCATTTCTGCTGGTCAACGCTCAAACGTAGAAAAGCCCGTCGGCGTGATCAAGGTTGATCCAAAGCCCGTCCGGCTCCAACCCTGGGGAACGCCAACGCGCCCACCTATTTCGGTATGGGTCACGCCTGCGGACGATGAGCGGCGACCTTGGCGCCGATATCCTCACCCTTCAGGCAGATTCACCCCGCAAATGAACTCGTCGGTGCCGAGCCGGTGCGACCCATGCTCTACTACGTAATCACCACCGCGCCGCGATGCTTCTGCCTGCGCGGCGTATCGATCCGCAAACACATCGACCAGGTGCCAGGGATGACGGCGTCTGAGTACACCCCATCCCAGTACCCATCCTTGTCTGTGCGGATCGGCAGGGAGGTGTCTTGCCAGACTGCGAATACTCATGCGCGATACCTTGATAGCCATAGGACCTAGAAGCGTGAACCCGGCAGACGAAGGCCGCGGAGGGTGCATTCGCTTCAGAATAGAGTAGATAACTGCGCAGATTGGCAAAAAACTCCGAACATAGACGTCGTCCAGGCATCAAAGGCAACATACGCCGTATTCTCGGTATTCCTCGACGTTTGCAGCCGCCGCGCAGCATCGGCTTGCGCTCCGAGGCAGCCCTGGTGAGGAGCTCGTAGTGCCCAACAGTGATCTCAGAGTCGACAACCGCTTCACTGCCGACGTGCTTGGCCATCCCAAGGACATTTTCTTCGCGGCGGTCGAAAGTACCCGCATGCCGATGATCGTCACCGATCCCAACCAGCCAGACAACCCGATCATTTTCGCCAATCATGCGTTTCAGGAAATGACGGGCTATGACGTCGATGAGCTGCTGGGTCACAATTGCCGGTTCCTGCAAGGCAAGGATACCGATCCTGAAGTGGTCGCAGCGATTCGCCAGGCGGTCGAGCAGCGCTACGACTTTTCCACCGAAGTGCTCAACTACCGCAAGGATGGCAGCTCGTTCTGGAATGCGTTGTTCATTTCGCCGATCTACAACGATGCGGGCAAGCTGACCTATTTCTTCGCTTCTCAGCTGGATGTGAGCCGCCGCCGCGACGTGGAGGAGGCGCTGCGTCAGTCGCAGAAGATGGAGGCCCTGGGCCAGTTGACCGGGGGCATCGCGCATGACTTCAACAACCTGCTCCAGGTGATCGGTGGCTACGTTTCATTATCCAAGGCCGCAGCCGAGAAAGAGCAGCCGGACTTCGCCAAGATCGTGCGCAACCTGACCTACGCCAACAATGCGGTGGAAAAGGCCAATACCCTGACCAAGCAACTGCTGGCGTTCTCGCGCAAACAATCGCTGCAGGGGCGGGTGATCAACATCAACCAGATCGTCACCGATGCCAAGGTGCTGATCAACCAGACCCTCGGCGACGGCATCACGGTGACCCTGGACCTGGATCCTGGGTTGCACAATTGCCGGATCGATCCTGCCCAGGCACAGATCGCCCTGCTCAATGTCATCATCAATGCCCGCGACGCGATGGCAGGCGACGAAGGTTCAGCGTTGAACATCGAGACGCGCAACGTGATCGTCACCCCGGATGCACGTGCTTCCTACGAGGGGCTGCTGGCGGGCAGCTATGTGTGCATGGCCATTACCGACAATGGAGGCGGCATGTCCGAGTTGGTGCGCGACAGGGCCATGGACCCATTCTTCACCACCAAGGACGAGGGCAAGGGTACGGGTCTCGGGCTGTCGATGGTCTACGGCTTCGCCAAGCAGTCCGGCGGCGCTGTGAAGATCTATTCAGAGGAGCAGGTCGGTACCACTCTGCGCTTCTATTTTCCCGCCGATGCCAGCGAACTGCAGCCCCTGGAGCAGCGTCCGTCCACTCAGGCCAAGGTAGGGCACGAGCGGGTGCTCATCGTCGAGGACCGCCTGGATGTGGCCGAACTGGCCCAGGTGATTCTGCAAGAGCATGGCTACCAGACGGTGGTCGCCAAGGACGCGCACCAGGCCCTGCAGATGTTCGAGGACGATCACGATTTCGATCTGTTGTTCACTGACCTGATCATGCCGGGTGGCATCAATGGTGTGACCCTGGCACGCAGGGTCCAGTCGCAGCGCCCTGCGATCAAAGTGCTGCTCACCACGGGCTATGCCAAGAGCTCGATCGAGCGTACGGACATCGGCGGGGCCGAATTCGAGGTGATTTCCAAGCCTTATCTCCCGCAGGAACTGGCCCGCAAGGTCCGCCAGGTGCTGGATTCGCCCGGCGGAGTATGACGACGGGCTGTACGTTTTTCCGACAGCCGTGCCCAACCTTGACTCACCCAGGAGACGTCCATGACCGACCAGAAGAAAGAGGCGCCGCAGGATCAGGTTCCTGCCCATTCCACCGATGCTGAAAAAGCCAGGCTCAGGGACAAGAACAAGGATGGCATTCCCCCCGGAGCAGAGTGACGCAGACGCTCACCCCCGGCCGTTCGTCTCTCGCAAGGCACTTATGGCACGCGGGTGCCCTCACAACTTCGTAAGGGCACACCTACGGTGCCTACAGACGGGAGAATCAGCATGACCAGAGACGACAACGGCCCAGCAGCCGCTTACCCCGGACCTGCAGGTGCTCAAGACGATACAGGGCGTGGGTCTGACCTCGAACATACCGCCTCCGAGCCCCGGCAGGCTGCGGGTGGCAAGCCTGAGGACTGGACGCCACCGCCGGGTAACCCAGGATCCGATCAGGACTCCCAGGTGCCACGCGACAACGGGACCGCCCGTACCTCGCAGGACGAACCTGTCGCGCGCCAGGGCATCAGCGATGTGGACGCCAACAATGCGGTGTCCAGCGAACATCCCAAGCCGTAAGCGTCGTTGTGCCTAACATGACAGAGGCCCGACAAGGGCCTTTGCCATTTTCACCAGCCACAGGCTCGTAGCTCGAGTTCGAACCTTGACGTTTCATCGGTTAACATTGCATCCCCGCCGCTCGATAAACGCCTTTGATTTCAATCTGATGGCATTGCTGCCGACATTTCGAGCGCATCGTTTTTCGCACCAGGATTCACCCTTGACCGACTCACTGCCCAACCCCGTCCTGCAGTACCTGGCCCGTCTGGCACCTTCCAGCCAACTGACCATGCGCTACGTCCTCCAGGATGCCGCCGACCGCCTGGGGTTCGCGGACTGCGACATCGCAGCGGTGCCCTGGCACGGGCTCGAGCCTGCAGACATCATCGGGCTGGTGGCGGTGCTGCGGGCCGATGGCTATGCCCCGAATTCCTCCTCGCTGTACGTCAATGCCGTGCGCGGGGTGATGAACGAAGCCTGGCGCCAGGGCCTGATCACCCATGAACGGTTGCTGCGTATTCGCGAGGTCAAGCCCGCCTCCGGCACGCGCCTGCCTCCGGGGCGCAACCTCAGGCGCAGCCTGATTCGGGAACTGATGGAGGTGTGCGCGGCAGACCCTCGTCCACAGGGCGTGCGCGATGCGGCCATCATCGCCTTGCTGTATGGCACCGGGATGCGCAAGTCCGAGTCGGTGGACATCGACCTGGCCGATGTCGATTTCACCGAGCGCAGCTTGCAGGTGCTCGGCAAAGGCAACCGTCAGTTGATCAAGTACGCCCCGGCCTGGGCGTTCGAGAAACTCCAAGCCTGGCTGGCGCTTCGTCGTGAACATCTGCCAGCTGGCAGCGAAGACGACGCGTTTCTGTTCAACAGGATTCGGCGGGGCAACCACATCACCCGGGCGCGAATCACCAAGCACGCCATCTACTACATCGCTCGCCAGCGCGGAGCCCAGGTCGGCGCGAAGATCATGCCTCACGATTTTCGCCGAGCGTTCATCACCCGAGTGATCGAGGAGCACGATCTGTCGATCGCCCAGAAGCTGGCGCACCACGCCAACATCCAGACCACGGCCAGTTATGACCGCCGCGATGACAACGAGCGCCGACGTGCGGTCGAGCGCTTCGACTACTGAACGATGGCTCCAGGCGCGTCACCGGGCGGGTGTGCAGGATGCTGCATCGTCAGCCAGCCCGAAGCGATAACCCACATCGATATCGGCCGCTGGCCGCCGGCAGTGGGTGCGGCTGAGGACGAATTCGAAGGCAGGCTCGTAAATGCCTTCGCGCATCACCGCACCGGCTAGGATTTCGACCTGGTACCAGCCGTTGTCCAGTTCGATCTGCGGGCGGCCCGGTGCCTGGTAGCGGGCGAGCAGGTCGCCCAGGGCCCTGGGAGTGAAGTGCTGAAGGATACGCCAGGTGAACAGCATCAGCGCCCCGTGCTCCACATGCACGACATACCCGGCACGGCGATGGACCAGGCGGCTGTCCGGCTGCAGGAGGGCCGGTATCGCCTCGTCGAGGCTGAAGATGATGTGGTAGGGCAGGTTGTCGATACCGGCCAGCGGCACGACCACGCCTTCGAGCACCGCGCGATCGCCGCTGTCCCCGGTGGTGAAGGCGTGGGCCAGGTCATCCGGCAGCGCATTGTCGTCCTGAAACCGCGCCAGGCGCTGGATATCGCCGAGCAGGAAGTAGTCGATCAGGTCGTTGAGCACTTCGCTGAATTCATAACGCATCGGGCGGCTCGCTGTTCAAGGGTGCGCCAGCAGGTCTGGGGAATGGATCGCAGGCTGCCGGGGACTCGACAGCCTGAGCGCTCATTGACGTTGGCTGATCTGGATGAGGTTGCCGCAGGTATCGTCGAACACCGCCAGGGTCAAGGCCTCATGGGTGATTGGCGGCTGGGTGAACACCACGCCGCTGGCGCACAGGCGGGTGTACTCGGCCTGGACATCGCGTACGGCGAACGAGGTGGCGGGAATGCCATCGTCCTTCAGCGCGGCCTTGTAGATCCGCGCAGCGGGGTGAACGTCCGGCTCCAGCAGCAACTCCACGCCGTTGGGATCGTTCGGCGAGGTGAGGGTAAGCCAGCGATGGCGGCCCATGGGGCGGTCGTCCTTGGGTTGAAAGCCGAGGACATAATGGTAGAAAGCCAGTGCCTTGGCCTGGTCGTCGACGAGGATGCTGGTCACCACGATCTTCATAGGCAGCTCGCTCTATAGGGCTTAGCTGTAAGTAAAGACGCTACGCTGGGTTTGGCCAGCCCTCACTGTGGGGAACCGAACATTGCGGTCCAGTAGATGCCCGCATCGCTTTTCGGGTCGACCGCATACGCCGCACCCAGCTCACGGTAATCGGGATTCATCAGGGTGGCGCAGTGCCCGGGACTGGCCAGCCAGCCGTCAACCACCTTGCGCGGAGTGTCGCGGCCTGCCGCGATGTCCTCGCCGATCTGCTGATACAGGTAGCCTGCCAGTTCGGCGCGATCCCCTGGGGTGCGGCCGTCACGGTCGATATGGTCGAAGAAGTTCTGGTTGGCCATGGCACGAGTATGATTGGCCGCGGCCCCGGCGAGAATCGCATTCCAGGTCAGGGGTTGGGCGGCGGCGAAGGGCTGGCCACCGCACTGGCGAGGCAGCTTGCGTGCCGCGTTGACTTCCTGCAGGAGTTTCTGTCCCTCGGCCTGCCAGTCGCCCAGGCGTCCGCTGAGCAGGGGACGGGCCAGCACGATGCGCCAGTCGCGGCCTTCCTGGCTGACCCCGATATCGACGAACTGCGGGTCGAGCACGACCTGGCAGAAGCTTTCCTCGACAGCGCTCATGGCCGCTTTGGCATCCCGCGGGCCAGACAGGCTGATGGCCTGCACGTTGACCATGGGGTAAGCCGCGCGGGTCATGGCTTGCTGCAGATCCCGGGTACCCTCGGGAGACAGTGCCAGGCGAGTGTCGCTGTTGAGCGGCGGGAGTTCCAGCGACGCTTCGCCGCCGCAGCGCTGGGCCTGGCTGCGGTAGGCGTTGATCGCTTCGATCAGTTGCGCTTCGTCGCCGCTGGTGGCCTGGGCACTGGCCGAAAACGCCAGGCTCGACCAGACGAGGCCGAGGCAGGCGAGGGATGACAGGACACGCATCAAGAATCTCCCTATGACTGGCAGCGGCCTCGTGGGGGCGCTGCCCATCCTACACAAGCTACCGGCTTTTGGCCTGGCCCGTGTGTTGCGATAAACCACCGGCGACTCAGTGGCGGCAAAAGAGGCAATAGACCGCGAATGAACAAAAAAGTGCAATTGATTGGAAATGGTTCTCAATAATCAGTATAAATGCGGCTCAACTTCATTTGCATTCGCCAGGGAGGCTCTAATCAGCACCAGGAGCCTTCCATGGCCAACACTCGCCCCTTGCGTCCGACTCTGCTCGCCCTCTGCTGTTCCCTCGGCTTCAATGTTCACGCCGCCGACGCCCCTCTTGAACTGGGCGCCACCGCCATCAATGCCGATGCCCTGAAACCGGCTTCTGGCCAGCTGCCGGAAACCTTCGCCGGTGGCCAGGTCGCGCGAGGAGGACAGATGGGCGTGCTGGGCAACCAGGACATGATGGATGTGCCCTTCACGCAAACCAGCTACACCTCGCAGTTGATCGAGGATCAGCAGGCCGAAGACATCGGCGACGTACTGCTCAACGATCCCTCGGTGCGCCAGTCGTTCGGCTTCGGCAATCAGTCCCAGGTGTTCGTCATCCGGGGGCTGCCACTGAGCGGTGACGACGTCTCCTTCAACGGGCTGTATGGTGTGCTGCCCCGGCAGATGATTTCCACCGATGCGCTCGAGCGGGTCGAGCTGTTCAAGGGGCCCAACGCTTTTCTCAACGGCGCCAGTCCTACCGGTACCGGGCTAGGCGGTAACGTCAACCTGCAGCCCAAGCGTGCAGGCGACGTGCCCACCCGTCGCTACACCCAGGACATCAGCAGCGATGGGCGCATCGGCGAACACCTGGATATCGGTCAGCGTTTCGGTGAGGACAATCGTTTCGGCGCACGCGTGAATCTGTCCCAGCGCGAGGGTGAGACGGCCGTCGACGATCAGGATCAGCGCAGCAAGTTGTTCGTCGCCGGCCTGGATTATCGTGGCGACGCGTTGCGCCTGTCGGGTGATTTCGGCTACCAGAAACAGCGTGTCAACCATATGCGCAACACCGTGCGCCTCGGCGCGGGCGTCACCGACATTCCGCGTGCGCCCAGCGCAGATCACAACTATGGCCAGGACTGGGGATGGACCCAGACCGAGGACACGTTCGGCATGCTGCGTGCCGACTACGACTTCAACGAGCACTGGAGCGGCTACGTGTCCGGGGGTGCCAAACGTACCCATGAAACCGGCTTCTATGGCACCCCGGTGTTGACCGACGCCGCCACGGGCGCCGCGACCATCGGCGGTTCGCAGATTCCCCATAACGAGGACAACGTCAGCTTCATGACCGGGCTGAACGGTCGTTTCCAGACCGGGCCGGTCAGCCATCAGCTGAACCTCGGCGCTGCGACCATCTGGACCGAGCAGGAAAACGCCTATGTGTTCTACAAGGCCAAGCCGACCAACATCTACGACACCACGCCGCTGTCTCGGCCGACCGCAGTCAGCCTCAGTGCCGGGCGCTTGAGCGATCCCGGGGTGACGGGCAAGACCCATAACCGCAGCCTGGCGCTGTCCGATACCCTTGGACTGTTCGATGACACCTTGCTGCTCACCGCTGGCGTGCGCCGTCAGCAGCTGCGGGTGGAAGGCTATGCCTACCGCGGGACCGGCGTGGATGCCGGCCGTACGGCTTTCTATGACGAAGCGGTCACCACACCGGTGTACGGTATCGTGTACAAACTCAACCCCTCCGTTTCACTCTATGCCAACAGTATCCAGGGCCTGGCCCAGGGCGCCACGGCCAGCGGTGAGGTGGTCAACCTCGGACAGGTGTTCCCACCCGCCAAGACCAAGCAGGTGGAGGCGGGCATCAAGCTCGATCGCCAGAGCTATGGTGCCAACCTGGCGGTGTTCCGCATCGAGCGGCCTACCGATGGCTATCGCGAGGGCAACCTGTTCGTGCAGGACGGCCAGCAGATCAACAAAGGCGTGGAACTGAGTGTGTTCGGCGAGCCGATCCAGGGCCTGCGCCTGATGGCCGGCGGCACGCGCATGGACACCGAACTGAAGAACACCCAGAACGGTACCAACGATGGTAACCACGCCGTCGGCGTGCCGACCTTCCAGCTCAACGCCAGCGTCGACTGGGACGTGCCGGGACTCGATGGCGTGGCGCTCAACGCGCGCATGCTTCGCACCGGCGGGCAGTATGCCAATCCGGGCAATACCCTCACACTGCCGACCTGGAACCGCTTCGATGTGGGCGCGCGCTATCGTGTCAAGGTCCAGGAAAAGGATGTCACCTTGCGTGTCAATGTGGAAAACCTCACCGACAAGAACTACTGGGCGTCGGCCAACGGCGGCTACCTGACTCAGGGCGATCCACGCCTGGTCAAGTTCTCCGGCACCATCGATTTCTGATCCTCTATCAGGGTTCAGGTCCTGGGCCGATAGAACAGGAAGTGCCGCGTCTGGGCGGTGCGTTCATACGCGCTCGCCCAACCGGGGCGCACATGGCGGTCATGAAAGAACAGTGCGCCGGCCGTGCTGTCCGGCAACTGCTGGTTCAGCGCCTTTCGCGCGATCTCCCTGGCCACGGCATAACGCGCCGGTTCCTCGACCTGGTCCGGACGGCCGTCGCACCACCAGGAGAACTGGCAACTGCGGGTGTGCACGCCCTGTTTCACCACGCCGCAGATGCTGTCGGAAAAGCCTTCCTTGCCGAGTCGGTTGAGTACCACGCTGGCCACGCCGCGCATGTCCAGGGCATCGGCGCCCTTGGCCTCCCAATAGACGGTGCGGGCCAGGCAGGTGAGGCTGTCATCCAGCGGGGCTTGCCCGCTCGGGTCGACGGCCTGGGCTTCGCTGCGGGTCAGTTTTTCCGTCGGCGCGGGCGGGGCGGCCTGCTCCACCACCCGCTGCTCCAGGGCCTGGGCCTTGTCTTCGGCGACGGCAGCTACAGCACTCGCGGCAGCGTGCGCAGCCGCCATCGGCACGGCGAGGGACAGGCAGATAAGGCTCAGGCAGTGACGCATGTCGCGGTATCCGTACGAATGGCAATCACCCATTCTAGCCAGACCGACTCAGCCCAGGGCAAGACTCAACATCAGCGGCAAGGTGACCGCCGCCACCATCGTCTGCAGTGCGATGATGGTGGCCATCAGCGGCGCGTTGCCGCCCATCTGACGCGCCATGACATAGGACGACGAGGCTGTGGGCAGAGCCTGGAACAGCACTGCGACCACGGCCGCCTGGCCGCTCAGGCCCACCAGCCGGCACAGACCGAAAGTGGTCAGGGGCATGACCAGGAATTTGAACAACGAGGCGGCCACCAGCGGTTTGACCTGTTTGCCCACGCGTGCACCGCCCAGTGCGGCGCCCACGCACAGCAGGCCCAGGGGCAGGGAGGCCTGGCCGAGTGTCTTGACCGTGGGCTCGAGTCCGGCCGGCAAGCCCATGCCGGTAACGCGCAGCAGCAGACCACCGGCGCAGCCGAGGATAAGCGGATTGGCGAAAATCGCCCGCAAAACGGTGAGCGCCGAACTGTGTCGCGCGCTGAAACGGGCGAACACCAGGACGCAGAGCAGATTCACCAGCGGCACGATCGAGGCATTGGCCACTGCGGCCAGGGCGATACCGGCGCTGCCATAGAGGCCGGCGGCCAGGGTCGCGCCGATGTAGTTGTTGAAGCGCACCCCGCCTTGGAATATCGACGTGAAGTCGGCGCCGTCGTGGGCGGCGAGCCCTTGATAGAGGATCAGGGACAACCCGCCGAGCACGGTCGAGAGCATCAGCACCGCGACCATGCCCAGCACGGGCACGCCGTCGAGGTTGGCGGTGGCCAGACCGTGCAGGAACAGCGACGGCAGCAGGACGTAGTAGCTCAGCCGCTCGGCGCCGGGCCAGAACTCGTCGGCGAGGAATCCGCGCAGGCGCAGCACGGCACCCAGGGCGATGAGCAGAATGATGGGCACCAGGGTGGTGAGCAGCAAGGACAGCATGGCGGGATCCGAGGTCGGGTACCGGCACAGAGTAGCGGGCCGTGCGTTTCAGCGACATCGTTATTCGAAGCGTGGCGTGAATCAGTACGCCCATACCTCCACGCGACGATTGCGCAAGCGACCTTGCGCCAGCTCGTTGTCCGCCACCGGCAGTTCGTCACCCATGCCTATCACCGCCCTGACCTGCACACCCTGGCGGGCCAGCTCACGGCGTACGGCCATGGCTCTGAGGCGCGAGAGCAGGGCTGCGCGGCCCGGGGTTTCGTTGGAGTCGCTGAAACCTACCAGCACGGCCTGATCCGCCAGCTTGCCTGTCTGGCGCAAGTAGTCGCTCAGGCGGCGTACGTCGCGCAGGGCCTTGTTGTCGAGGCTGGCGCTGCCTTCCTGAAAGCGGAAGTTGACGCTCAGCCGCTCGGCATCCGCTGACAGGCTGCGGTAGGCCGGTGGCAGCCCTGGGCGGGGCGGCACGGCAAACGCGCCGATCTGCTGGGACACGAAGCCCTGACGCGCGACGATCGCCTGTCCGGCCGGGCTCTGGCTGAAGTCGGCGAGCGCCCTGGCCAGCGGAGTCGGTTCGGCAGGCAGATAAAAGAACAGACGGCGCGACAGCGGATAATCTTCGCTGGCCACGTTCGCAGGCGTCGGCAGCAGGGCCGGGGCATCGCCTTCGGCGATCGCCAGCAGCCTGGCTCCATGCACGGCACTCAGGCTGCTGAAGCCGATGGCAGCGGGATCGGCTTGGACCTGCTGGGCGAGGGCTTCACCGGACTCGAAGCGTTCGGCGCCCACCGCCAGGGACAGGCCCTGCGGGTGCAGTACCAGCCTGCGAAAGGTGTCGAAGGTGCCGGAGCGATCGTCGCGGGCGTACAGGTGAATCGCGCCGCCTGGCACGCCCAGTTGCTCCCAGCGCGCGATTCGCCCGGAAAAGATGTCTGCCAACTGCACGGTGGTCAGAGCCTTCAGGCCATTGCCGGGGTGTACGATGATCGCCACGCCATCCAGGCCGATCACCTGTTCGCTCGGTGCGCTACGCAGCTCGCCCAGGTGCGCGAGCGCGAGGGCTTCTTCGGCGGTGATCGGGCGCGAGGCCGCTGCCATGTCGGCCTCGCCACGGCCAAGGGCGCTGAAGCCGGTGCTCGACCCGTGGGCCGCGACGAGGACGTTCAGGAGGGTGCCGCGAGCATCCTGCCCGCTGATCCGAACTTCGTTGGGCTGGCTGCCGGGTTGGGTGTGGATGTCCCGGGCGCCCTGGCTCAGCAACAACCCTCGCACCAGCGCAGGCGCCAATGCAGCACCTATGGTGTTGGAACCCTGGATTCTCAGCAGCACCGGCTGCGCGCACACCAGCGAAGGTATCAGGCAGATCAGCAGGAAGAGGACGCGAAGCATGCCGGAATCCTTGGGCACAGGCGTGTCCGGCAGACTACGACACGCTCGTGACCGAGGCGTGACAGGCGCGTCTAGCGCGGTGGCGGCTCGATCAACGTCGCCGGTGCCAGCGATGCCTTGTTCCGTGCGATCCAGTAGTACAGCAGGCCTGGCACCACCAGTCCGATCAGCCAGGACACATCGACGCCGCCCAGGTGCGCCACCATCGGTCCGGTGTACAGCCGTGTGTCGATGAAAGGCATCTGCACCAGAACGCCAGTACCATAGACCGCGATACCTGACCAGTTCCAGCGCCCGTAGCGGCCGTTCGGATCACCCAGGGCCGGAATGTCGTAGCGCTCGCGAGTGATGAAGTAGTAGTCCACCAGGTTCACCGCGCTCCACGGCACGAAGAAGGTCAGAAGAAACAGGATGAACGACTTGAACGCGCCGAGAAACGCATGCTGGCCCAGCAGCGCGACCAGTGTGGAGGCGCCGACGATCGCGAGGACGAACAGCAGCCGTTGCCTCCGACCGATGGCCACCTGCCCGCGAAACCCGCTGATGATCGTGGCGATGCACATGAAGCTGCCGTAGCTGTTGAGGGTGGAGATGGTCACCTTGCCGAAGGCGATGGCGAAGTAGAGCAGTGTCGCAGTGGCGCCGACACTTCCAAGCCCGACGATGTAGGCCACCTCGTGCCCGGCGAACCCATCACCGGCGATGGCAGCGGCGAACACGCCCAGGACCATCGATGCCTGCGCACCGATGACCGAGCCCAGCCCTGCGGCCAGGAAGGTGCTCAGTGCCGAAGTGCTGCGCGGCAGGTAACGCGAGTAATCGGCGACATAGGGTCCGAAGGCGATCTGCCAGGAGGCAGCCAGCGAGACGGCGAGCAGGAAAGACGCCCAGCTGAAGTGACGGTTGTCGAGTAGTTGGCCGATATCGGCGAGCGTCAGGATTCGGCTGAACAGATAGACGAAGGCGACGAGGCCAAGGACGCTGGCCACGCGGCCGATCCAGTGGATCACCCGGTAGCCGGCCAGGGTGACCAGCACGATGACCGCGGCGAACATCAGGATACCGGTAGTGTCGGCCACGCCGAGCAACTGCCCGATGGCTTGCCCGGACAGTACCGTCCCCGTGGCCGTGAAGCCCAGGTACATCAGGCATACCAGCACCATGGGGATCGCGGCGCCGTAGACGCCGAACTGCACGCGGCTGGAGATCATCTGCGGCAATCCAAGCCGGGGTCCCTGAGCGGCATGCAGGGCCATGACCGTGCCACCGATCAATTGCCCGAGCAGCAGCCCGATCAGCGACCAGAACACGTCACCGCCCAATACCACCGCCAGGGCGCCGGTGACGATGGCGGTAATTTGCAGGTTGGCGCCCAGCCAGAGAGTGAACTGGCTGTAGACGCGGCCGTGCCGCTCGCTTGGGGGAATGTAGTCGATCGAACGCCGCTCGATCAAAGGCTGGACAGGCATGCGTGTACTCCGCTTGGTTGTTGTTGTAAGGCGGGATGAACGACGATTAGCGTCCTCATATGAGCATGTCTATACAACTCGGTCAATTCATTCGCATGACTGCCTGAACAGCCTACTGTTGCGCAACGCTGGCGCCTAACTGTACTGGCCGGGATCGGCGCAATGGCCTTATGCTGTAACGAAATATGTCTATAAAAGTCTGAACAAGGAACCTGCAATGCCAGTCAAGGACCTGCTGATCGCCCTGGTGGTCATCGTCGCCTGGGGTGTCAATTTCGTGGTCATCAAGGTCGGTCTGGACGGCCTGCCACCGATGCTGCTGGGCGCGTTGCGGTTCTTGCTGGTAGCCTTTCCTGCGGTGTTGTTCGTCAAGCGACCCAAGTTGCCGTGGCGCTGGCTGATCGCGTACGGGGCGACGATCTCCCTTGGCCAGTTCGCATTCCTGTTCCAGGCCATGTACAGCGGCATGCCCCCAGGGCTGGCGTCATTGGTGCTGCAATCGCAGGCGTTCTTCACCCTGGGCTTTGCCGCGTTGTTCCTGGGCGAGCGGCTGCGTCCGGCCAGCGTGCTGGGCCTGTTGGTGGCGGCTGGCGGCCTGGCGCTGATCGGCAGCGAGGACGGCAGTCACGTGCCATTGGTGGCGTTGCTGTTGACGCTGTGTGGTGGGGCCATGTGGGGCATGGGCAATATCATCACTCGGCGTTTCGGCTCGGTGGATCTCGTGGCCTTGGTGATCTGGGGCGGATTGATTCCCCCTCTGCCGTTTCTCGCCCTGTCATGGTGGCTGGAAGGTCCGGAGCGCATGGGCCATGCGCTGGCCAACATCGGCCTGAATTCCATCCTCGCGCTGCTGTATCTGGCCCTGGTCGCCACCATGCTCGGCTATAGCCTGTGGAGCACGTTGCTATCGCGCCATCCCGCCGGGAAGGTGGCACCGTTCTCATTGCTGGTACCCGTGATCGGCCTGAGCTCCTCGGCCTGGTTGCTTGGCGAGCGCCTGAGCGCGATTCAGGGCTGGGGAGCGCTGCTGGTAATGGCCGGGCTGTTGATCAACGTGTTCGGCTCGCGGCTGGGACAGCGCCTGCGTGCGGCCAGCGTGCGGTAGACCACGGGGCAACGGGACGCTTCCGATGGCGGCAATGTGCCACTGGTCGGATGCCCGCTATGTCGGCCAGGCGTATCATCAGGAGCCGGCTAGTCTGCAAGCACGCACTGTCTGCCGAACGGTGGTGCTAACTCACCCCTTATTGATCCGGCGCAGCGGATCGGCGAGTAGCGCTCGCTACGGCTTGAGTGTTGTGGTTTTCTGGTGCGGCATTTCGGAAAAGGAGGATGTTATTCCATGAGAGTCAGGGACCAGACCTATTGGACGTGGGCCGATGGACAACTGCATAGCCGCTGTCACGATGAACGATTGAGCGACGGCACCAGTATCGACGTCCAGGTGCGACTGTCGCGACTTGGTGCCACCCAGCTGTTCCTGGGAATCTATGGCCCAAGCGGCAAAGCGCTCTGCGAGGAATATCACCGTGCGCTGCCGGGACAGACCATGACTCGCGCTCTGGTGTGGGGTGTGGATCGCGCTCGCGCCCTGGCCACTGGTGCCCTGGATACCGCGCAGCGCTGTCGCCTTCAGGCATGAAAAAAAGCCCGGCCGTTGTAGCCGGGCTCTTTCAACGACGAAGTTTCAGGCCAGTGGATCGATCACCCTCACGGACTGCCGCTCCCGAGCGGCAGGCCACTCTTGCTGCAAGGTCATCAGCACCCGTTCGACGAAACCGGTATCAGCTGCCGCTTTCTTGCCGACATACCCCTGACCACGACGGTAGACCTTGAACCGTGCGCACATGCTTTCGGGCATGTGCCGCTCGGATTCGTGCTCCACCGTGTTGGCCGGCAGGCGATCCAGGCGTACTTCGCCGGTCTGGCTGACCCAAAGCAGGTGATCGTCCTGGCTGTCCTTTCGCGCTGCGAACAGACGGGCCAGTTGATCGATCGTCGGATTGTTGTTCAGGTTCATCATAAAGCCCCCATTTCCCATTCGTTGGTGATTTTCACAGTTGGCGCTACCTCGATGTAGCGCACTACCTAGGCTGCTACAGCAGCATCGCAACAGGGGCTTTCTCACGCTGCCTTTTGGACAGATTCCCTCTCCAAGGACGGCCTGCGTTACCGCGCAGGCCGTCTGGAACACCCTTGCCATGGCCCCCGATCAGGGGGACGGCCTCATCATGCCCAAGCTTGGGGAAACCCGTCAATGATTTTGTAGTGATATTTTCAGAGCACTACATATTGTCGGACAATCCCTATTTTTCGACACCCATCAACTTCAAGGCACGACTTTGGACAGGATCGCGTAGGCAGCGCGGACCCGGTCGTCGTTTGGATAATTGCGGTTGGCAAGCAGGGCTATCGCCACGTCCTTGCCAGGTACGAACGCTACGTAGGCGCCGAAGCCGCTGGTGGCGCCGGTCTTGTTGTACCAGTAGTCGGGGCCGGCCGGCAGGGCAGGCTGCAGCTGCTGCGTCGCGTGAGGCTCGCGTACCATGCTGGCGTCGTTGCCGGCCACCAGCGTCTCAAGGTTCACGGGGTAGGGGTAGCGCTCCCAGCCCAGGCCCTGGGTCATCTTGCCCACCTGGAAGTATCCGGCGTGGGTGATGTCGATGGCCTGGCCGAGTGCGCGCGGCAGACTCTTGGGCTCGATCTGCAAGCGCAGATAGCGAAGCATGTCGGTGGCGTTGGTCTTGATGCCATAGGCCTGGTCGGCATAAGGGCCGGGGCTGAGGCGAACCGGTCGGTTCTGAGCGTCGTAGCCCTGGGCATACTGGGCGCGGGCGGTGTCCGGAACCTGAAGATAAGTGTGCTCGAGCCCCAGGGCGGGCAACAGTCGCTGGCTCATCAATGCGTGGAACGGACGCTGCTGTGCTCGCGCGGCCAGGTCGCCAAACAGGCCCAGGCTGGAGTTGGAGTAGCAGCGCTCGGTGCCTGACGGGGTCTTCTGTTTCCACTGTTGCATATAGCTCAGGGCTTGCTGCTCGTTGGTCACCTCGTCAGGAAATTGCAGCGGCAGGCAATCGGCACTGTAGGCGCCCAGGGCCAGTACGCTGGCCTTTCCCAGGTCGCTGCCGACGAGCGACGGCTGGTAGCGGCTGGCGGGCGCGTTCAGGTCCAGATGTCCTTCGGCGCTGGCCAGGGCGACCAGCGTGGCGGTGTAGGTCTTGCTGATCGAGCCGACCTCGAACAAGGTCTCGCGGGTGACCGGCCGTTCGCTCGCCTTGTCGGCGACGCCGTAGTTGAAATAGTGCTCCTGGCCATTGGCATAGACCGCCACGGCCATGCCGGGAATGTCCTGGGCCTGCATCAGCGGCCGGATGATCGCGTCGACCTGATGGCGCAGGTCGTCGGCCACAGCCGAGGTGCAGCCCAGTACCAGTGTCAGGGCCAGGAGGGTAGGGCGTAAGGTGGGCATCGTCTTGAATCCTTGCATGCAACGGGTCGATGTCCGTTCGGCGACATCGGTAGGCGTTCCGGCGTTAGCGCCGAGCGAGCGTAGACCTTATCGTCGAGGCCTGCATTTCGACAAGCCGTACGCTCGCTGAAGTGACCGTCCAATGTTTTCGACTGATGTCGAAAGCTCGCCTGACCACCCAACGGATGTCCCATGAAGTCTCTGCGCATGCTGTTCGACAAATTCACCCTGACCCTGTTGTCGGTGGTGCTGATCGCCACCTTCCTGCCCTGCTCGGGTGAGGGAGCGGTGATCTTCGGCTGGCTCACCAACCTGGCTATTGGCCTGCTGTTCTTCCTGCACGGTGCCAAGCTCTCGCGCGAAGCCATCATTGCCGGCGCCGGCCACTGGCGGTTGCATGCGCTGGTGTTCTCCTGCACCTTCGTGATGTTCCCGTTGCTGGGCATGGCGCTCAAGCCGCTGTTCGTCCCCCTGGTGGGTAATGAGCTGTATCTGGGCCTGCTGTACCTGTGCGCCCTGCCGGCCACCGTTCAGTCGGCCATCGCCTTCACCTCCCTGGCGCGCGGTAACGTGCCCGCCGCGATCTGCAGCGCGGCGGCCTCGAGCCTGCTGGGCATCTTCCTGACGCCGCTGCTGGTGATGTTCTTGCTCGGCGCCGCTGGCGACACCGGCTCGGGCCTGGATGCCGTGCTGAAGATCACCTTGCAACTGCTGGTGCCGTTCGTGGCCGGTCAGATCGCCCGGCGCTGGATCGGTGCGTGGGTCAAGAAGAACGCGCGCTGGCTGAAACTCGTGGACCAAGGTTCGATCCTGCTGGTGGTCTACACCGCCTTCAGTGAGGCCGTGATCACCGGCCTGTGGAGCAGCGTGTCACCGCAACACTTGCTCGGGCTGTTCGCCGCATGCGCTGTGCTGCTGGCCGTGGTGCTGCTGGCCACTCGCTTACTGGGACGTGTCCTGGGCTTCAGTCTCGAGGACCGCATCACCATTCTGTTCGCCGGCTCCAAGAAAAGCCTGGCCACCGGGGTGCCGATGGCGCAGGTGCTGTTCGTGGGCAGCGGAATCGGCGCGATGATCCTGCCGTTGATGCTGTTCCATCAGATTCAGCTGATGGTCTGCGCGGTGTTGGCCCAGCGCTATGCGGCGCGTGAACAACCCCTGCTGGACGAGCCGGCCGCCGGGTCCTGAGGGTGAGCGGCTGCGGTATGTCAGGCCGGCACCATGGCAAAACCTACGCCAAAGCGATTCCAGGCATTGATGGTGGCGATGGCCAGCGTCAGGTTGACCACTTCGGTGGGCTCGAAGTGCGCCAGCAATGCCTCGTACTCGGCCTGCGGCGCGCCGCGTTCGGGTAGTCGCGTCAGGCTTTCCAGCCAGGCCAGTGCAGCCCGTTCGCGGTCGGTGAAGAAGCGGGTCTCCTGCCAGACGCTCAAGGTCTGCAGGCGTGCTTCACCCTCTCCGGCCTGGCGCGCGTCGTTGGCATGGCGGTTCACGCAGTAGGCACAGCCGTTGATCTGCGACGCGCGCAGGCGCACCAGTTCCAGCAGCGAGTGCTCCAGGCCGCAATTGGCCAGGGCCTGCTCCAGGCCCGCCATGGCCTTGTAGGCCTGCGGCGCCACTTTGGCCCACTCGATTCGATCGTGCATCGTCATTCTCCGGTCCGCTGGGTTGAGGGCGAGCAGAGTAGCCCGCGGACGCGTCCGGGCCGATAGCCAATTTGCGCAATTCACAAGAGGCCAATGCCGGGCCGTCAATGGCACGCCGTGGTCTACGTCCAGGCCGTCGCAGCGAGGTCGACGTTGCCTGGATGGGTCCCAGCCCGCGGCGGTCAGCCGTGCTAGCCTTGCCACGACAGGACGCCGGGTGTCGGTCAGGTCTGACGTTCCAGAACAGCACGCACGCGATCCAGGGCTGGGTCGATATCCAGCAGCTCGATGGCGCCGAAGCCCATCAGCAGGCCGGGCTTGGGCGGTGTTTCGACGAAGAACGGCGCCAGTGAATACAGGCCCACCTCTGCCTCCCGAGCCTGGCGGACCAGTCGTTCGATGTCGACGCCAGGTGCAGCCAGTGCGCTCAGGTGGAACCCGGCACTGGCCGGCACGGCGCTCAGCCAGGGCGCCAGATCGCCTTCGATGCGGTTCAGCAGCCGCGCGCGCCGGGCAGCGTACAGCCCGTGGCAGCGACGGATGTGTCGGCTCAGATGACCTTCGTCGATGAACCGTGCCAGCGCCCACTGAGGCAAGGTAGGGCTGTGCCAGTCGCTCAGATGCTTAGCCACGCAGGCGGCGCGCAGCACGCTGGGCGGCAATACGGCATAGCCCAGGCGCAGCTCGGCCAGCAGGGTCTTGGAGAAGGTGCCCACGTAGGCGACCAGGCCATGTCGATCCAGGCGCTGCAAGGCGTCGACCGCCGGGCCCTGGTAGCCGAACTCGCAGTCGTAGTCGTCTTCGATGATCAAGGCGCCGAGCTCGGTCGCGCGGGCCAGCAAGGCCTCACGGCGCGCCTGGCTCATGGGCATGCCGAGTGGAAACTGATGCGACGGCGTGACGTAGATCAGCCGGGTTCCCGGGGCGATCTGCTCCACGCACAGCCCCTCGGCGTCCACGGCTACCGATTGCACGCGAGCGCCCAGGGCCAGGAACAACTGACGCGCCGGAGGATAGCCCGGGTCTTCCATGGCGACTTGCGTGCCTGGCTCGATCGATACCCGGGCGATCAGGTCGAGTGCCTGCTGGGCGCCGTTGCACACCAGCAGGTCATCGGCGTCGCAATGCACGCCCCGGGCGAAGGCGATGTGCCGGGCGATCGCCTCGCGCAGCTCGGGCAGACCCTGGGCGGGCACGCCGCGCTCGGGGTGGTGCTGGCTGCGGCGCAGCGCATGGTGAAGGCAGGTGCGCCAGCGATCGTATGGGAACTGCGCCTTGGCCGACAGGCCCCCAGCGAAATCGTAGCGCGACGGCGCCTGCAGCGCTGGGCGCGCCAGTACGGTGGCGCGCTGCTGCCAGCGTTCGAGGGTGTCGGCAGCCGCCAGTCGCACCGGCTGTCGAGCCGGTGGACGCGCCGTTCGACGGTCGCTGACGAAGGTGCCGCGGCCCACCACGGCATGTAGCCGGGCGTCGCTGGAGAGTCGCGCATAGGCCTCGGCCACGGTCTTGCGCGAAATGCCCAATTGCTCGGCAAGCAGCCGTGTGGGCGGCAGTTGCGTGCCGATTGCAAGATAGCCGCTGTCGATGGCCTCGCACAATTGCTGGTAAAGCTGATCGGTCAGGCCATGGCGGCCGGTGAGGCGGATATGCAATTCCATGGAGTTTTCCTAGTCGGCAGCACTAGCTTCCCGGTTCAGGCGAGCGACAGCAAGTCGCAAGCTGGCACGGGGTGGCGGCACGGGTCGAGCTGGGCGACAATCGCTGGTCCGACCCTGCCGCATTTGCGAGGACTTTCGATGAACGCTCATTTCCAGCGCGTGGACCTGAAAAAAGCCTACCGGCTGCTCAATCATGGGCCCACGGTGCTGGTATCCGCCGGCCATGAAGGGGTCGATGACGTCATGGCTGCAGCCTGGGCTTGCGCCCTGGATTTCGATCCGCCCAAGCTGACCGTGGTGCTGGACAAGAGCACCTTCACCCGAGGGCTGGTCGAGGCCAGCGGTTGGTTGGCCATTCAGGTGCCGACCGCTGCCCAGGCTCAGCTGGTTCATCGCCTTGGCACCCGTAGCCTGGGCAGCGAACCGGACAAGCTGGCCTCGAGCGGTGTGGTGATCGAGCGTGTCGATGCCTACGCACCGCCGCTGGTGCAGGGTTGCGCGGCCTGGCTGATGTGCCGGGTGATCGCAGAGCCGCACAACCAACAGGCCTATGACCTGTTCATCGCCGAAGTGGTGGAGGCCTGGGCGGACGACCGTGTCTTCAGCGACGGCCACTGGCAGTACGAGCGAGCGCCGGAGTCGTTGCGCAGCCTGCACTACGTGGCGGGCGGGCATTTCTACGCCATCGGCGAGGCCGTGGTGGTACCGGTCGACGCGTGAGCCCGGCCGCGGCTCAGTGCACCTGGCGGCGCTGCGTCACGCAGGCCTGCGCTTGCAGTTCCAGGGCATCGAGCCTCTGGTCGCGCTGGCGCTCGGCCTGGATCATCGCCGCTTCGCCGTGCTGCTTGAGCAGGTAGGCGTGGATCTGCCGGACTTCCAGCGTCTGGTAGATCGGCGCCGTATCCAGGCGACCGATCAACGCACCGCTGGCAACGCCGCTGCTGCTCATCAACACCTGCGCGTCGCGTACGCCTACTGCCTGCAGCCCCATGGCCTCGAACCAGGGGACGGCGTGGGCGAAGGCGGCGAGTTCGATGCAGTCGTAACGTCCGCCCAGGTCTGCCAGCAGTGCACGAGCGATACCCTGGCGGCGATGGCGGGGCGAGACCACGAGAAACGCCAGCGCGCAGGCTCGGGCGTCGTCCTGCGCCGGCAGGGCCAGGGCGAAGCCGAGCAGGCGATCGGGGGCGTCGGCCTCCAGCGCCAGGATCAGTTCGACGGCCAGGCCGCGCGTGCCGTCGAGCGCTTGCAGGTACTGGTGCACCTCGAGGCCAAGCGCGTACTGGTACAGCGGATACAGCGGATTGTCGGCGGCGATGGCGACGCTGCTCAGTTCGCCGACCTGCTCGATCACCAGTTGGCGGATCTGGTTCTGGAACGATTCGGGCGGCACGCCGGTCAGGCGACTGAGGATGAACATCAGGTACGGTCTCCGGCTGATTGAGACACCCCGTGGCGGGGGCGGGGTGCACAGTCTAACCGGTTTTGTCGGCCCGCCTCAGTGGCGCAGGGCGGCGAGCATCAGGTCGAGGTTCTGCACCGCCGCGCCCGAAGCGCCCTTGCCCAGATTGTCGAACACTGCGGTCAACAGCACCTGGCCGTGCTCGGGGTTGGCGAACAGCGCCAGGCGCAGGTCATCGGTATCGTTGAGGGCCTGTGGATCCAGGGCGGCGGCCGCACCCTGCTGGTGCAGCGGCATCAGCTGAACATGGCGTGCGCTTTGGTAGCGTTGCTCAAGGCACGCCTGCAGGTGCTCGGCGGTGGTTCCGGGCGGCAGCAGGCGCAGATGCAAGGCGATGCTGAGCACGATGCCCTGACGATAGTCGCCATAGCCCGGCAGGAACAGGGGCCGCGTGCCCAGGCCGGCATGGGCCTGGATTTCCGGCACATGCTTGTGGGTCAGTTCCAGGCCGTATAGTTGCAAGGCCGGGCCGCGCTGTTGCCCGGCTCGCTCGTGGCGCTCCACGGCCGGGCGGCCACCGCCCGAGTAGCCGGAGATGGCATTGATGGCCAGTGGATAGTCAGCGGGTAGCAGTCCGGCGTCCACCAACGGTCTGAGCAGAGTGATGGCGCCGGTCGGGTAGCAGCCAGGGTTGCTGACACGCGTGGCGCCCGCGATGCGCGCGGACTGATCGGCGTTCAGCTCTGCCAGTCCGTAGACCCAGCCCGGGGCGGTGCGATGGGCAGAGCTGGCATCGATCACCCGCACCCGCGGGTTGTCGATCGTCGCGACGACCTCGCGTGCGGCGGCGTCGGGCAGGCACAGCAGGGCGATGTCGGCGCTGTTGATGGCCTCGGCACGGCGGCGTTGATCCTTGCGCTCGGAGTCGGGCAGCGTCAACAGGCGCAGGTCGCTGCGACCGTGCAGGCGGGCGTGAATCTGCAGGCCCGTCGTGCCTTGGTCGCCGTCGATGAAGATCAAGGGCTGGTGCATGGTGGGGATTCCGTCATGAATGAGGGCAGGTGACCATCCTCGCGGATGTGCGGAAAAAATAAAATTTGAATATCGTGAGGCAAAGGTTCAGATTCTCTGAACGTCATATCGTCTTTGCAGTGGAGCCACGCTTTGCGCGAGATCAGCCTCGACCGCCTGCGTACCCTGGTGGTGATCGTCGACCTGGGCTCGTTCGCCCAGGCCGCTCGCCAGCTCAACCTCGCGCCGCCGACCATCAGCCTGCACGTCGCCGAACTGGAAACACGTGTCGGCGCAGCGCTGCTGACCCGTGCCCGAGGCCAGGTGCGGCCCACCGCGGTGGGTCAGACCCTGCTCGCGCGTGCTCGCCGCTTGCTGGCCGATGCCGACCAGGCGCTGGAGGATGTTCGTCGCCAGGTCGCCGGTTTGACCGGACACGTGCGCCTGGGCGCCTCCACCGGAGCGCTGGCGCACCTGCTGCCCAGCGCCCTGGCCGCGCTGCGCCGTGACCATCCGGGCATCGATGTGCAGGTGCAGGTACTGACTTCCCAGGCGTCTCTGGCGCGGCTGCGCGACGGCAGCCTGGACATCGGCCTGGTGGCCTTGCCCCAGTCGGCGGTCAAAGGCGTGAAGCTGTTGCCGTGGCGGCGTGACCCGATCCTGGCCTACGTACCGGCGGACTGGCAGCCGCCGGCACGGGTGACGCCGGCATGGCTGGCGGCGCGGGCCTTGATCCTCAATGACGGCAGTACTCAGTTGTCGCGCGTGACCGGCGAATGGTTCGCCGCGGCGGGTCGCTATCCGCAGGCGCGCATCGAGCTGAACTACAACGACGCGATCAAGAGCCTGGTGGCCGCCGGCTACGGCGCGACCTTGCTGCCCCAGGAGGCCGGGGCCGCCGAGCTGGACCGGCGTATCCTGTGCCGGCCTTTGCGGCCCGGGCTGTGGCGAGCACTGGGCATCGCTGTGCGGGAGCACGATCAGGAGCGTGCCACCGCTCATGTTCTGGCGGCGCTCGAGCATCTTCGTCAGTGAAGGTGGTGCAGCTGCGGGGTGGCCGAGCCCTGGGCAGTACGTGCTTCCCTGTGCCGACCAGGTCACGGATAATCCTCGACCACTCCAATTAGAAAGCCTGTGAGTCGGTAATGAACGAACCGCAAGTCAGCCCCGTCCCGCCTGCTGCCGGTGTGCGCAAGGCGCGCAAGAACAATCCGGAAAAAACCCGCGAGGACATTCTCCAGGCGGCCATCCACGAGTTCGTCGAGCAGGGCCTGGCCGGTGCACGGGTCGATGCCATCGCCGAGCGTACGGCCACGTCCAAGCGCATGATCTACTACTACTTCGGCAGCAAGGAGCAGTTGTACCTGGAGTGCCTGATCAAGCTGTACGGAGATATCCGCAAGACCGAGCACAGCCTGGACCTCGAATCCCTCGGCGCCGAGCAGGCCATCCGTCGACTGGTGGAGTTCACCTTCGACCACCACGACGGCAATGTCGAGTTCGTGCGCATCGTCTGCACCGAAAACATCCACTATGGCGAGTTCGTCAAGCAGGCGCCGGTCATCGGCGAGATGAGCAGCCTGGTGCTGCAGTCGCTTGGGCGTGTGCTTCAGCGGGGTGTGGAGGAGGGGGTGTTTCGCGCCGGCATCGAAGTCATCGACCTGCACATGCTGATGAGTTCGTTCTGCTTCTACCGGGTGTCGAACCGGCATACCTTCGGCGATATCTTCAAGATCGATCTGGCCGACGAATCCATCAAGGGCCGGCACAAGCAGATGATCGGCGACGCCGTCCTAGGCTACATTCGCGCGGAATGAGGGCGCTACCGGGCGTAGCTGAGTTGCAGGGCGCTCGGCCAAAGGGCCGCCGAGGCGGCCCCGTGACCGTCGCTGGTATCAACGTCGCAGCAGACGGTTGGCTACCAGGACAATGGCGGCACCGACCGCCAGTGCGGTCAACGGCTTTTGCTTGACGAACTGGGAGACATTCTCCACCGCGTCGCCATAGCTCTTGGTCAGCTGGCCGGCGGTCTGGCGCGCATCGCCTTCAGCGGCCAGTTCCGGATCTTCGAGAAATTCGCCAGCGGCGCTCTGCGCCTTGCCGATCACCTTGTCTGCGACGCCTTCGATCTGTTCACGCTTCATAGAGGTCAATCCTTCCTGTGAGTGGCCATGGATGATGGGTCACAAATTAGGGAGCCTCATCCGCGCATTAGTTCCGCGCGCGTGCAGGCTCACTCGCCCAGGCGCTGCTCGCGAGAAGGCGGGTAGCCGAAATAAGCGGCGTAGCACTTGCTGAAGTGCGAAACCGAGACGAAACCACAGGCCACCGCCACGTCCATCACGGACAGATCGGAATATTGCAGCAGGCGCCGGCTCTTGGTGATGCGCAGTTCCATGTAGTAGCGCCGTGGCGAGGTGCCGAGCTGGGCCTGGAACAAGCGGTCTATCTGACGCCGCGAGCGGCCGCTGTAGACGGCCAGCTGATCGAGGCTCAGGGTTTCCTCCAGGTTGTTTTCCATCAGCTCGACGATGGTCCGCAATTGCAGGCTCATGGATTTCTTGGCGCCTGGACCGACCTGGCGGTAGCGGGCGCCGGAGAACGACAGGATTTCCTCGACGCCTTCGGCCAGGGCATCGCCGTAGAGCCGTCGCACCAGCCCGAGCATGAGTTCCATGGCGCCATTGGGGCTGGCGGCAGTGAGCCGGTCACGGTCCAGGGTGAAGCTGGCGGGGGTGATGCGCGTCTGCGGACTGCGCTCGGCCAGGCTGGCGCGTTGCTCGGGGTGAATACTGCAACCGTAGTCGCCCAGCACGCCTGCGCGGCCGAGAAACCATGCGCCGTTCCACAGGCCGCCCAGCGCCATGCCCTGAGCGCAGCATTCGCCGATCAGGCGGTCGAGCTCGGGGTACTTGAGCAGGGTGCGCAGGCCGCCGCAGATCACCAGCAAGTCAAGTGCCTTCACTGCCTGAGGTTCGAGCTCGCTGGCGATCAGCTCCAGGCCCAGGTCGCTGAGTATCCGGTCACCGTCCAGAGACAGCGGAATGAACCGGAAGCTGTCGCCACGCAACAGATTGGCGGTGACCAGGACATCCATGGCTACGGTGAAGCTGGCCATCGAGAAGTGCTCGAGTAGCACGAAACCCACGCGATAGGGCGCCTGCTCGTCGCTGTTGCCAGACTTGAGCCTGAGCATGTTGCTGGTGCTGGTCTTCTTGCTGAACTGGCGAGGCGTGGGCACAGCGGACTCCGTTTCCATCGAGGGCGCAGCGAGTGTGCTACCCGGGCTCGGGAAAGACAATCATCCTGCATCTGCAGCAGTGTCTGGCCGCCGAATCGGGCGTGCATCGGAATGAACCCTTGCCGTTTGGCGCGAACCAATACAGTACAATCACACAGGAGAGCGCTCATGGAAATCGGAACGATCTGGATCGTCGTCGCGGTGGTGGTGATCCTCCTGCAGATCTGGGCGATCTGGCACATCATCGGCAGCGACCGGCGCGCCGAGCGCAAGATGCTGTGGGTCGTGTTCGTGGTCTGGGCGCCTATTCCCGGCTTGCCGATCTGGGCCTGGCGAGGTCCTCGCGCAGTGAAGGGCAAAGCGGTGCTCGAGGAAAAATAACTCCTCACACGAAGCGGCGGGCGAGGCGGGTGTTCGCCCGCCTCGCGCGAATCGCGCCCAGGCTTGACTATTGCAGCATCACGCGGAGCCTGGAACTCACCAGTACCGAAGCGCTATTTTGCGCAAGAAACTGCTCGTCTCGACCCTCATATCCATTCCCCGTCCTACCGCATCTCTTCTACACTAGCCCTGTCATTGGCGCCGCGAGTCCCGAATGTCCAGCACTCCGTTATCCGGCGTCAATCACCCGCTGCACGGGATCGCCCTCGTGGTGGCGGCCACGTTTCTGTTCGCCAGTCATGACGGCTTGTCGAAGTACCTCGGTGGGCTCTATCCAGTGGTGATGGTGGTATGGGCACGGTACGTGGTGCACACCGTGCTGATGGCAGGCATCTTTCTGCCACAGGCCGGCCTGCGCGTGCTGCGCACGCGTCGGCCCGTATTGCAGACCCTGCGTGCGCTGAGCCTGCTCAGCACCAGCCTGCTGTTCACGGCAGGCCTGCAGTACCTGCCGTTGGCAGAAGCCACCTCGGTCAACTTCCTGGCCCCTGTACTGGTCACCGCGCTGTCCGTGCCGCTGCTCAAGGAGCGGGTCACGGTCGGGCAGTGGGTGGCGGTGGTGATGGGCTTCATGGGGGTGCTGGTGGTGGTCCATCCGGGCGGTGCGATGTTCAGCCCGGCGATCCTGTTCCCCTTCGGCTCGGCCCTGGGGTTCTGTTTCTATCAACTGCTGACACGGATTCTGGCCGCTCACGACAGCCCCACCACCAGTAACTTCTATGCGGGCCTGTGCAACACCCTGATCATGAGTGCCCTGGTGCCGTTCTTCTGGCAGACGCCACAGCCTTCGCACCTGGTGCTGATGCTGGCGCTGGGCGGCTGCGGCATGACCGCGCATCTGCTGCTGACCAAGGCCTTTCGCCACGCCGCACCCGCCTTGCTGGCACCCTTCAGCTACTGCCAGATCGTGTTCGCCGGGCTGCTGGGGCTGCTGGTGTTCGGCCAGGTGCCGGACGCCATCAGCGTGGCCGGCATCGCCATCATCTGCCTGAGCGGATTGGGTGCAGCCTGGATGCAGCGCCGCCGCTAGCCGCTCAAAGACGCAGTCTATCGCCTTCGATCACTCGCTCTATTAGACCTGCGCGCAGTCTGGGCTAGGCTTTCCCCTGGTCCTGCCTTCTGCGCCTCGGGCGCCTTGGACCCAATCGTCACCCTGATGAGCGAACGGAACGAGCCGCGTGCTCGGCCCGCAGATCACCCGGCACAGACCGGCAAATCCGGATAACCGAACCTGCAAGGTAATCGCACATGTCCAACGAATCGAAATGCCCGTTCCACCATACCGCCGGTGAGGGCACCAGCAACCGTGACTGGTGGCCCGAGCAATTGAACCTGAGGGTGCTGCATCAGCACGGCAGTCAGTCCGACCCGATGGAGGCGGATTTCGACTACGCACAGGCCTTCAAACAGCTGGATTTCCAGGCGCTCAAGCGGGACCTGATCGCTTTGATGACCGATTCCCAAGAGTGGTGGCCCGCGGACTTCGGCCATTATGGGCCATTGTTCGTGCGCATGGCCTGGCACAGCGCCGGCACCTACCGTATCGCCGACGGTCGCGGCGGCGCAGGGTCCGGGCAACAACGGTTCGCCCCGCTCAACAGCTGGCCGGACAACGTCAGCCTGGACAAGGCGCGCCGGCTGCTCTGGCCGATCAAGCAGAAGTATGGCCGCAGCATCTCCTGGGCCGACCTCATCGTGCTGACAGGCAACGTCGCGCTCGAGTCGATGGGTTTCAAGACCTTCGGGTTCTCCGGCGGGCGTGCCGATGTCTGGGAGCCGGACGAAGACGTGTACTGGGGTTCGGAAAAGGTCTGGCTGGGGGGTGATACCCGCTATGGCAAGGCCCAGGCGCCAGGCCAGGGCGACCTGGTGGCCGAGCCTGCCAAGCATGGTGAAGAGCAGAGCCGCACCGACGCGGGCACGCGCGAGCTGGAAAATCCCCTGGCGGCCGTGCAGATGGGCCTGATCTACGTGAACCCCGAGGGGCCTGAGGGGCATCCCGACCCCGTCGCTTCGGGCAGGGATATCCGCGAAACCTTCGGCCGCATGGCCATGAACGATGAAGAAACCGTGGCCCTCATCGCCGGCGGCCATGCCTTCGGCAAGACCCATGGCGCCGGTCCTGCAGACAACGTCGGTGCCGAGCCCGAAGCCGCCGGCCTGGAACAGCAGGGTCTGGGTTGGGCCAACGCCTTCGGCAGCGGCAAGGGCGCCGACACCATCACCAGCGGCCTGGAGGTGACCTGGACATCGACGCCGACTCGCTGGAGCAACGAGTACCTGAACAACCTGTTCGACTTCGAGTGGGAACTGACCAAGAGCCCCGCCGGAGCGCACCAGTGGCGCCCCAAGGATGGCAAGGGTGCCAACACCGTGCCGGATGCCCACGATCCGTCCAGACGTCATGCGCCGATGATGCTGACCTCCGACCTGGCATTGCGCTTCGATCCGCTCTACGCGCCCATTGCCAGGCGCTTCAAGGACAACCCGGAGCAACTGGCCGATGCCTTCGCCCGCGCCTGGTACAAGTTGATCCACCGCGACATGGGACCGCTGGCCCGCTATCTGGGTCCAGAGAATCCACAGGAGGAGCTGATCTGGCAGGATCCGATCCCCGCCGTCGACCATCCTCTGGTCAACGAGCAGGACATCGCCGAGCTCAAGGCCAAGGTGCTGGCCTCCAGCCTGAGCGTGGCCGAACTGGTGGCCACGGCCTGGGCGAGCGCCTCGACCTTCCGCGGTTCGGACAAGCGCGGCGGTGCCAATGGTGCGCGGCTGCGCCTGGCGCCTCAGCGCTCCTGGGCGGCCAACCAGCCTGAGCAGTTGGACAAGGTGCTCAAGGTCCTGGAGCAGATTCAGGCCGACTTCAATGCGACCGGCAAACGGATCTCCCTGGCGGATCTGATCGTACTGGCGGGCTCGGCTGCGGTCGAGAAAGCGGCCAGGGACGGCGGGCAACCTGTCAATGTGCCCTTCCATCCTGGTCGGACCGACGCTACCCAGGCGCAGACCGACGTGGAGTCCTTCGCCGTGCTCGAGCCCCTGGCCGACGGCCTGCGCAACTTCAGCAAGGCCCGCTACAGCGTCAAGGCCGAGCGTCTGCTGCTGGACAAGGCACAGTTGCTGACACTTACCGCGCCCGAGCTGACGGTGCTTGTGGGTGGGCTGCGGGTACTGGGGGCCAATCATGGCGGCAGTTTGCACGGGGTGTTCACCGACAAACCCGGCGCACTGAGCAACGACTTTTTCCGGCACCTGCTGGACATGAGCACGCAATGGAAACCGGTGTCCGGTGACAACCATGTCTTCGAGGGTCGTGACCGCCAGACGGGGCAGTTGAAATGGACCGCCACCCGGGTTGACCTGGTGTTCGGTTCCCACGCCCAGTTGCGCGCCTTGAGCGAGGTGTACGGCGCCAGCGACAGCAACGCCAAGTTCGTCAAGGACTTCGTCGCTGCCTGGGTGAAAGTGATGGAGCTTGACCGTTTCGATCTGAAGTGAGCGCCGTGTCCGTGGCCCGTCCAGGGCCACGGCATTCCGATGAGATGGCACTCTGCAATCGCGACGTAAGCGCTTACAATCGCCGCGTTTGATTCCCATCACAGGCATGCTGGTCCATGACGCTCGATCCACCCACCCTGCTGGCACTCAGTGTCGCCCTCGCTGCTGCGGCAGCCTTGTACCTGGCCATCGAGTGGCGCAGTGTCCGCGAGCCTTCCCTGCTGTACTGGAGCGCCGGTTTCGCCATCATCATGGTGGGCTGCGTACTTGCACTGCTGCGCATCAACGGGTTGCTGGTGATCGGCATCTGGTTCGCCAACGGCCTGCTGATCCTCGCGCATTGCTGTTTTCTGCTCGGGGTGGCGCGCTTTACCGAAGTTCGCTTGTCTTCGTACTGGTGGCTGATCGCGCTGCTGTGGGGCGCCATGCTGGCATTGCCCGACGGCCCTTCGTGGTCGAAGACCATGATGGGGGTGCAGTCGCTGCTGGTGGCGCTGGTGTCACTGCGCGCGAGCCTTCTGCTGCGCCCGCACGGCGTCTCGCTCAGCGTGGGGGCGGTGCAACTGCGCTACGTGCTGCTGCTGCACGGGCTGTTCTACGTGGCCAAGGCCTTGACCGTGGTGCTGCCTGGTGCCTTGGTCGACCTGGCGGCCTTTCGCGGCGCGATCATTCAGATTTCCCTCATCGAGGGCGCCATGGCGATCATGCTCATCGCCTTGTCGATGACCGGCACGGAGCGCTACCGGCGCGAGGAGCGCATCGCCGTGCTGGCTGCGCGCGATCCGCTGACGGCGCTGTTCAACCGCCGCGCGCTGGAGATCCGTGGGCCGGTGCTGTTGCGCAACGTCGACCCAGCCCGCCCGGGCGCGGCCTTGCTGATCGACATCGATCATTTCAAGTTGGTCAACGACCTGTATGGTCACATTGCCGGGGATCGGCTGCTGGTGGCCCTGAGCGAGACCCTTCAGGCATTGTTGCCATCCCAGGCACTGGCGGCGCGACTTGGAGGTGACGAATTCATCGTGCTGTTGGGCAACGCACGGCGCGAGGAAGTGGAGGTGCTGGCTGCGCAGGTACGCGAGCGATTTGCACGCATTGCGCAACAGGCCTTCACAACGCCGGCGGCGGTCACCCTGAGCATTGGCGCGCACCTGTTCGACCAGCCGCCCGCGAGCATTGGCGCGCTGATCGAACTGGGCGACGCCGCGCTCTACCAGAGCAAGCGCGGCGGGCGCGACAGCCTGAGGGTGGTCGATGCGACCTGCGCCTGGATACCCGGCACGTGAATCACTCGGACTGCTTGGGTTGCACCACGATCGCCAGTGCATCGGGCTCGGCGCGGGCCTTCCAGCGCGTCTTTTCAGTCCAGTTGGCGGTGTCGATCACCGCGATTTCGTCGCCTCCGCTGATCGCCACATAGACGCGCTGACCATCAGGGGACACCACCGCGCCAATGGGCAAGGCTTCCTCGCCCAGTTGCGTGCGGCGGTACTCCACACCTTCGCGGGCCAGGCCGATGCGCTTGATCTCCTTCTTCGCCACCACGTCGAACACGGCCAGTTCGGCGGATTTGGCGCAGGTCACCAGAGCATACTTGCCATCTGGCGTCATCGCCACGCGGATCGGGAACACCCCTGTACGCAGTCGGTCGGTGACCTCCCTGCGCTGCGGGTCGACGATCACCACTTCATTGGCTTCGCGGTTGCTCACCCAGACCTGCTTGCCATCGGGCGTCACGGCAACACCTTCGCTGCCATTGCCGGTGGGAATGTCATAGAGTTTCTTCTTGTGCAACAGGTCCACCACCGACAACAGGCCACCGTCGACGTGGGTGACGTAGGCGCGCTCCGCGCCGGGCGCGACCGCGACCATGTGCGGCTTGCCACCGCCGACCGCGATGCGATCGGTGACGGTGCCCTGGACCAGGTCCACCACCAGCAGGCTCTGACTGTCTTCGGTGGTGACCACTACCCGCTGGCTGTCGGGCAGGAAGCGGATACCGTGGGGGCGCGAATCCTTGCCCAGGTCGATGGTGCGTACGACGCTGCGGGTTGGCCAATCGATCACGCTCAAGGTGTTGTTGGCCGTGCCTTGAGTGCCGTAGTTGCCGACCACCGCCAGCAGGTTGTTACCCGAAACGACTACCTCGTGGGGGCCGTTGCCGACCTTGAGGTAAGCCATTTCCTTGCCAGTGCCAGTATCCAGCGCCGAAACACTGGCGTCGGCCTTGTTACCCACCAGCAGCACGTCATCGGCGTGCACCAGCGCACTGCAGGCGAGCAGGGCGCTGGTCAGCACGACGCGGCGAATGGCAGAGGGTAGGGGGGCGAATAGGTTGGGCATGTCCGTCTCCTTCAGGGATGAGTTCCATGTTCACGCCCAATCTGTGACCTGCGCATCCACTTTGGAGTTCGCCCGCAAACGCTGCAGCGACCTGCGCTCAGCGCTTCTGCGAAGAGGGCAGGATGCGGTTGAGGACGGTACTGCCGTCGTTGCTGCGGGTCAGGTAGACCGGCAGAACCTTGGGCAGGTTATCGACCAGCTGGCGAACGTCGCGCGTGTCGTAGATACCGCTGATATGGATGCCGCCCACGGCGTTGTCGGCGAGCATCAGCGGCTTTTCCAGGTAGCGGTTGATCATCGGCAGCGCCTGGGACAGGCTGAGGTTGTCCAGCACCATGCGCCCGCTGCGCCAGGCGAGGCTGTTGGCGTAATCGTCGCTTTGCGCCAGTTGCGGCTCGAAGTCACCGGTACGGTAGCTGGCCTGCATGCCGGGCCCCAGATGATAGCCGCCCTCGTCGCCGTGGCTGGAAACCAGCACAGAGCCTTCGACCAGGGTCACCTTGACCTGGTCCTGGTATTTCCACACGTTGAACTGGGTGCCCGTAACGCGGATCTGGCCACGGCCTGCGTGGACGATGAACGGGTGCGTACTGTCATGGGTGACTTCGAAGAAGGCCTCGCCCTTGATCAGGTCGACCTGTCGATGGTGCTTGAAATTAAAGTAGCGCAGCTCGCTGTTCAGGTTGAGCTCGACCTGGCTGCCATCGGCCAACTGCACGGTGCGCACCTGCCCGGCACTGTCGAAGTGCTGGTAGCGATTGGGTAGCAAGCCCTGCTCCCAGCCAATCCACGCAATCGCCGGCAGCGCCAGCAGTGCGATCACTGCCGCCGAGGCCAGCGGCCGCCAGTTGCGCGGTGCAGTGGGACGGGCAGGGCGTGCGCGGGCAGGGGCCATGCGTGGCAGCAGGTCGGCGGTCTGCCAGATCTCAAGAACCGCCTGGTACTCCTCGGCATGCCGCGCGTCCATGGCCAGCCAGCGAGCGAACGCCTCGCGTTCCGCCTCCGAGCAGTCCTCGGCGTGCAGGCGCATGCACCAATGCGCCGCAGCATCGGTAATGGCATCGTCATCGGCAGCGGTGGGTCGGTCCTGGTTCATTGGGTCTCCGGGTTTTGCGCATTCTACCTTCAGCTGCAGATGGCGAGAACCGAGATAACGGTGAATCCCTATCAGTTGCGAGATTTTTGAGCGGTTCAGGCGCAGTGAGGCCTCGAACATGCCCGACAGCGCAGATGAACAATGATTTAGGTAGCAGCCTAATAAAGGCTTTGACATCTACTGCCTAGGCAGTAATATTTTCTAACATTATTGCGAGACGCATCGATGGCCCACTTCACCCCCGAGACCTTCGCCACTTGCTCGATCGGCATGCTGCTGGGGCGTGCGGCCTTGCTGAAGGACCGCATCCTGGACTGGCATCTGGAAGCCGACGGCGTGACGGCGGCGCAGTTCAAGGTGTTGATCATCATGACTCAGTATCGCGTCGATACGCCCGCCGAACTGTGCCGCTGTCTGGGTCTGGACAGCGGCTCGATGACTCGCATGCTCGACCGGCTGGTGCACAAGGGCCTGCTGCTTCGCACCCGCTGCCCGCAGGATCGGCGTCAGATCCGCCTAGCCTTGACCGTGGACGGTCAGCGCCTGGCTGATCGCCTCCCGGAAATCGGCGCCATGGCGTTGAACGAACTGGTCGGCAGCCTTGCGCCGGACGAGCTGAGCACGCTGGAAACCCTGCTGGCGAAGGTGCTCCTGGCCGCCGGCGACCCAATGACGATCGCCCGCTTCGGCGATCGCACTCCTGATCCGACTTGATTCGAAGGTAACGTCATGGCTACTTCCCCGGATGCACCCGCCAGCGCCGAAGCGCCGGGCGCCAATCGCAAGCGCAAGACCTGGCTGCTGGGCCTGCTGCTGGTGCTGGTCCTGGCGGGTGTTGCCGCCTGGGCCTGGTACACCCTGGTCGGGCGCTGGCATGAAAGCACCGACGACGCCTACGTCAACGGCAATGTGGTGGAGATCACGCCCCTGATCACCGGCACGGTCACCAGCATCGGTGCCGATGACGGTGATCTGGTACAGGCCGGGCAAGTGCTCCTGCGCTTCGATCCGAGCGACAGCGAGGTGGCGCTACAGGCCAGTCAGGCCAAGCTGGCACGGACCGTACGCCAGGTTCGCGGCCTGTACAGCAACGTCGATGCGCTCAAGGCGCAACTGTCCGCGCGCCAGGCCGAGCTAAAGAAGGCCCGCGAGAACTATGACCGTCGCAAGGTTCTGGCCGACAGCGGCGCCATTGCCGCCGAAGAGTTGTCGCATTCGCGTGATGACCTGGCTTCCGCGCAAAGTGCCCTGGACAGTGCCCGTCAGCAATTGAACACCAGTACCGCACTGGTCGATGACACCGTGGTCGCCTCGCATCCTGATGTGCTGGCCGCCGCCGCCGACCTGCGCCAGGCCTATCTGGACAATGCCCGCACCACGCTGGTGGCACCGGTCACAGGCTACGTGGCCAAGCGCACCGTGCAGCTGGGCCAGCGCCTGCAGCCTGGCACGGCGACCATGGCCGTGATTCCCCTGGACCAGGTGTGGATCGACGCCAACTTCAAGGAAACCCAGCTGCGTGACATGCGTATCGGGCAGCCGGTGGAGATCACCTCCGACCTCTATGGCAGCGACGTGACCTATCGTGGCCACATCGACAGCCTCGGCGCGGGCACAGGCAGTGCGTTCGCGCTGCTGCCGGCGCAGAACGCCACCGGCAACTGGATCAAGATCGTCCAGCGGGTGCCCGTGCGCGTGCATCTGGACCCTGATCAGTTGCGCCAGCACCCGCTGCGGATCGGCCTGTCGACGGTGGTCGAGGTGGACCTGCACGACCAGAGCGGTGCGATGCTGGCCCAGCAACCACCGCAGCAGGCCAGCTATGCGACCCAGGTGTACGATCGGCAGTCATCCGAGGCCGATCGCCTGATCGCCAAGCTCATCCATGACAACAGCGCCGCCAGCGGCAAGACGGCGCAACAATGAGCAACGGCGGCTCCGCCCAGTTCACTCCGCCCAGCCTGCTGCTGACCACCATCGGGCTGTCGCTGGCGACCTTCATGCAGGTGCTGGACACCACCATCGCCAACGTGGCGCTGCCGACCATTTCCGGCAACCTGGGGGTGAGCTACGAGCAGGGCACGTGGGTCATCACCTCGTTCGCGGTGAGCAACGCGATCGCCTTGCCGTTGACGGGTTGGCTGAGCCGACGCTTTGGTGAGGTCAAGCTGTTCATCTGGGCGACGCTGTTGTTCGTGCTGGCCTCGTTTCTCTGCGGGATCGCCCAGTCGATGCCTGAATTGGTGGGCTTTCGTGTGCTCCAGGGGGTGGTCGCTGGTCCTCTGTATCCCATGACCCAGACCCTGCTGATCGCTGTCTATCCGCCAGCCAAGCGCGGCATGGCCCTGGCGTTGCTGGCCATGGTCACGGTGGTGGCACCGATCGCCGGCCCCATCCTCGGCGGTTGGATCACCGACAGCTACAGCTGGCCGTGGATCTTCTTCATCAACGTGCCCATAGGTCTGTTCGCCGCGGCGGTGGTGCGTCAGCAGATGCGCGAGCGGCCGGTGACCACCAGTCGCCAGCCCATGGACTACATTGGCCTGCTGACCCTCATCGTTGGCGTCGGCGCCTTGCAAGTGGTGCTGGACAAGGGCAACGACCTGGACTGGTTCGAGTCCTCGTTCATCATCACCGGCACCCTGATCGCCGCCGTGTTCCTGGCCGTGTTCGTGATCTGGGAACTGACCGATCGGCATCCGGTGGTCAATCTGCGGCTGTTCGTGCACCGCAATTTCCGCATCGGCACCCTGGTGCTGGTGGGCGGTTATTCAGGGTTCTTCGGCATCAACCTGATCCTGCCTCAATGGCTGCAGACGCAGATGGGCTACACCGCGACCTGGGCCGGGCTCGCCGTCGCGCCAATCGGCCTGCTGCCGGTGATCATGTCGCCCTTCGTCGGCAAGTACGCCCATCGCTTCGACCTGCGACTGCTGGCGGGTCTGGCGTTCCTGGCGATCGGCGCGAGCTGCTACATGCGCGCCGGCTTCACCAGCGAGGTCGACTTCCTGCATATCGCCCTGGTGCAGTTGTTCATGGGCATCGGGGTGGCGCTGTTCTTCATGCCGACCTTGAGCATACTGCTGTCGGACTTGCCACCCCAGCAGATCGCCGACGGCTCGGGCCTGGCCACCTTCCTGCGTACCTTGGGTGGCAGTTTCGCCGCGTCGCTGACCACCTGGATATGGATTCGTCGTGCCGATCAGCACCACGCTTATCTGAGCGAGCACATCAGCCAGTTCGATCCGGCGACCCGGCACACGCTCGATCAACTCGGCGGGGCCAGCCCGCAGAGCTACGCCCAGCTCGAGCAGATTCTCAACAGCCAGGCCTACATGATGTCGACGGTGGATTACTTCACCCTGCTGACCTGGGTGTTCGCCGGCCTGATTCTGCTGGTGTGGTTCGCGCGTCCCCCCTTCACTGCGAAGGCGGGACCTGCGTCGGCGGGGCACTGACATACTGCCCGGGCTCAGCGTGTCGATGCCGCTTCATGGATGCGCCAGGTGAGGACCGGGGGCCGCATCGAGCAACGCCCCCACTTTGCTCACCAGCGTCTGCACGTTGACCGGCACGCCGATCACCTCTAGATCCAGGCGCTGCGGCGTCTCGATCGGTTGACCGGGTTCGGCGAGCAACACCGCCGCCACATTCACGACCGCTGCCTGGATCGCCTCGATCAACGCGTGCCCTTCGGGCTGACCCAGCAAGCGCGCCTCGCAGATCACCAGGCTGGGTCGCAGCCCCTGGCGAACGGTACACAGCGCCTCGCCGCTCCCGCCGCAGGCCTGCACGCGATAACCCGCTTCCTCGAGATACTCCTGCATCACCAGGCGCATCGCCGGCTGCTCTTCGATGAGCAATAGCGTGTGCTGCGGCGCTGCCTGGTGGCGCGGCAAGTAGAGGTGTACGGTCGTGCCTTTGCCAGGGCAGCTCTGGATCTGCATCTGCCCGCCTGACTGGCGTACGAACCCATACACCATCGAAAGGCCCAGACCAGTACCCTGGCCAAGGGGCTTGGTGGTGAAGAAGGGGTCGATGGCGCGCTCGATGACTTCCTGGGTCATGCCATGACCCTGGTCGGCGACCGCCATGTGCAGATAGTCTCCAGGCGGCATGTCCAGGCGTGCGCCGAGCTCGGTATCGATGTGCAGGTTCTCGCACTGGATGACCAGCGTGCCGCCTTCGGGCATGGCGTCACGGGCATTGAGGCAGAGGTTGAGCAGCGCGCTCTCCAGTTGCGGCGGGTCGATGCAGGTGAGCCACAGATCCTGAGGGGTGCGGTCGATCAGCCGTACCCGGTTGCCTATCGAGCTGAGAATCAGCGGCAGCAGCCCCGCGACCAGTTGCGGGATGTGGGTCGCCTGGGGTTGCAGCGTCTGGCGCCTGGAGAACGCCAGCAGGCGCTGCACCAGTGACGCCGCCCTTCCGGTGTCCAGTTGAACGCTGTCCAGCAGGTGGGCGGCCTCGGCGGGCCGTGCGTCGCGAAGCCGCTGCTGGGCCAGTTCCAGGGCTGCCTGGATGCTACCCAGCAGATTGTTGAAATCATGGGCGATTCCGCCGGTGAGCTGGCCGACGGCTTCCATTTTCTGCGCTTGCCGCAAAGCCTGTTCGGCTTCGCGAAGGCGCTCCTGTTCATTCACCCGCTCGGTGATCGGGTAGGCGAACAGATAGGCACCGATGATCTTTTGTTCGTCATTGCGCAGGCAACTCATGCGCAGCTCGTAGTGACGCTGGTTCGGCCGTGTGCCGATGCTCAGTACGTGAATCACCGACTCGCCCGCCATGGCCCGGTGCCACAACGGCTCCATGCGCTTGCCCACATCGGGTAACAGAGCCAAGGATTGCTCGAGGGATTCGCCGACCTGCGGCACGTAGCCGTGTTCGCGCTGGAAGGTGGCCCGTGCGGTTCGGTTGATCGCACGCAGGATCAAGCGCTTATCCATCACCAGGACATTGGCCAGGCTGCTGTCGAGCACATCGCCGAACAGCTTGCGTTCGGCCTGGGCCTGGTCCATGCGTTGTTCGAGCAGTTCGTTGCGGCTGAGCAGCGCCTCGCTCGAGGAGCGATCGCGGAAGATCACCGCCAGGCGTCGCTTGTCCACCGGTTGCAGGCGGTGGACGGAGACCGTGAGCAAGCGCCTGGCTTCGCGCAACTCATGGGTGAAGGCGACGCTGACCCCGGTCCGCTGCACCTGGGCGAAACGCTCGATCCATACATCCGCTTCATCGGGGATCAGCTCCCGCACGGTCATGCCCTGATGGCGGTGATAGCCGGCGTGGCGCACGCTGGCGACGTTGAGATACAGATGGCGGTAGTCACTCAGCGGACCACGTGGGGTATCGATCATTTCGACGACGCAGAAGCCATCGCTCATCTCGCGCATGAGCAACTCGAAGCACTGCTCCTTCATGCCGTTCTCGAGCATGGCCGCGCGGGCCTGCTCGCGATGCCAGGCCAGGGTGTGCGGGTCGGGTCGTTGGGCAGGCGGGGTGGACATGACAGCAGCTCTCTGGACAACCTGCCCTCACTATAGCCGTTCATCGGAGTGGTCTGGCTTCAGAACGATCCGGCGATCTTGCCCAGCGTCTGCATGGCCTGCTCGCGACTGGCGTCCCAGGGCGATCCGTAGTTGAGCCGTATGCAGTTGCCGAAACGCCGCGTGGGCGAGAATATCGGCCCCGGCGCAATACTGATGCCCTGGGCCAGGGCCATGTGGAACAGCTTGAGCGCATCCATCCGCTCGGGCAGTTCCAGCCACAGGAAATAACCGCCGGCCGGCTGGCTTACACGGGTTTCGGGCGGAAAATAGCGGGTGATCGCGGCGAGCATGCTCGACTGCTGGCCTTCCAGGGCGTAGCGCAGCTTGCGCAAGTGCCGGTCGAAGCCGCCGTGTTGCAGGTAATCGGCGATGGCCGCCTGGGCGGGCATCGAGGCGCACAGCGAGGTCATCAGCTTGAGTCGTTCGATCTTCTGGGCAAAACGCCCCGCAGCGACCCAGCCGATCCGGTAGCCCGGCGCCAGGCTCTTGGAAAAGGATCCACAGTGCATGACCAGCCCGTCGCGGTCGAACGCCTTGGCAGGCTTGGGTGCTTGTGGCGCGAAATACAGCTCGGCATAGACGTCGTCTTCGATCAACGGCACCTGGTGTTCGTGCAGCATGTCCACCAGGGCTTGCTTGTTCGCCTCGGGCATACTCGCGCCTACCGGGTTCTGGAAGGTAGTCATCGACCAGACGGCTTTGACCGGGTGCTTCTGCAGGGTCTGTGCAAGCACTTCCAGGTCCATGCCTTCGCGCGGGTGCACGGGAATTTCCACCGCTTTGAGTTTCAGGCGCTCGAGCACCTGCAGGCAGACGTAGAAGGCCGGTGCCTCGATGGCGACCAGGTCGCCAGGCTCGGTAACCGCCTGCAGGCACAGGTTGAGCGCTTCCAAGGCGCCATTGGTGATCAGCAACTCCTCCATCGGCAGCATGAGTCCGCCAACCATGTAGCGCAGGGCGATCTGTCGGCGCAGTTGCGGATTGCCCGGTGACAGGTCGCTGACCACTACCTGCGGGTCCATGGCACGGCTGGCGCTGGCCAGCGAGCGGGCCAGGCGTTGCAACGGAAACAGGCTCGGACTGGGGAAGGCCGAACCGAACGGCACGGTGTGCGGGTCTTTGATCGAGTCGAGGATCGAGAACACCAGGGCGCTGACATCGACGTCGGTCGATTCGCTGAGCGGGGCCTGGATGCGAGGCTCACTGAAATGGCGTGCCGCATGAGCATTGACGAAATAGCCCGAGCGGGGCCGGGCGCGGATCAATCCGCGTCGCTCCAGCAGGTAGTAAGCCTGAAACACGGTAGAGGGGCTGACGCCGTGGGTCTGGCTGGCATAGCGCACGGAAGGCACACGTTGCCCTGGCCCCAGCACGCCGGAGCGGATCAGTTCGGCGATATCGTCGGCGAAGCGTTCGTAGCGTTTCATCATTCCCTGACTTCGATTCGGCGCGCGGCAGTGGCGGCAGTGTACGCGACCTGCGTGACCGGCAGCGATGCATGGGGACGGCAGATCGGCTGTCTGGCCCTGCGGTGTTCGCTAGACAGAGGCATTCCCCGGGATCCGGTTGCTCACACGACTAGGGCGCTACCCAGGGCAAGGGCCATCACTAGCAGTGCTGCGGCGTAACCCAGCACACCCACGGTGCGCCTGCGCGCTACGTGGTACAGACCGCTGATGCCGCGAGTGTGGACAAGGCCGCAGTCGTTCGGTCGACGCGGTGCAGACTCCGGGTCGATATGAATGATGCGAAAGGGCACTCGTTCGTTCATGGTCAGTCGCTCGTCGGGTCGTTGTCAGACCCACCTACTATGGCCCGCTGACTGTGTGCAGCACAGGCTCAGGTCCTGCGCTAAAAACCATATCAGATGCGCCGTGAGAACGACCCGAGCCCTAGACTATCGAGCCAGGCGTAACATCGATCAAATGGCGACGATGATCTGCAGCACCGATGGCCATCAAGGCGTCGGCCTCGGCCTCGGTGATCGCGAAGCGCTCGCCAGCGAGCACGGCTACCGATAATCGCAGCCGCTCGTCGGTGACGATCTGGACTTCATGACCCAGGCCTTCGATGGTCAGCGTGTCGCCGATCAGGGTGCAGTGTGTGTGGTCGTCGATTCGCACCGGCATGGGAGATTCTCCTGAATGAGGTCGGTACTGTGACTGCGCAGACCGCGTTTTTTCTCAATCATGCCCGCACGCGTGCCCTGGCAGGCGGTCAATCGCAAGACAATGCTTTTGGAAAAACACTCTTGGAAGGGCTAGGGCATACCATCTGGAGCACCATTGGCTCCGAGTTCGCGGATCTCGCCGATGAAAGCGAGGTCACGCGCATCGTGGTTCGACTCACGATGGCAGCAGTGCTGGGCGCGGTGTTGGGTTTCGAGCGTGAGCACCGAGGCAAGTCGGCGGGTGTGCGCACCCACATGCTGGTGTCGATGGGTGCGGCGCTGTTCGTGCTGGCGCCGGGCATGGCCGGTGCAGACGACCAGGCGATGAGCCGGGTGATCCAGGGTATCGTCGCCGGCATCGGTTTCCTGGGTGCGGGGACCATCCTCAAAGGTAACGGTCGCGACACCAGTCATGTCAAGGGCCTGACCACGGCGGCAGGACTGTGGATGACGGCGGCGATCGGCACTGCAGCGGGTATGGGACGTGAAGCCACCGCTCTGGTGAGCACGCTGCTGGCGTTGCTGGTGCTCGGCAGCATGCCGCTGCTGGTAGGGACGGTGCAGCGCGAGAATGCTGAAAAGAAGGACGAGGAAAGCGCAAAACACTGAGGGGAGCCGAAGCTCCCCTCAAGATGTCGTTGCCTGCTCTTGTTATTATTCAAAACCGGCCTGTCATTGTTCTTGTCAGCCTGTTCCGGTGTAACCGGGCCCCTATCCGGGGCCAAGAGCAAACGTATTTTTTTGAGCGCTGACCTGCATTCATCCTGAAGGGTCCGATGCCGACTGTGGCTACCTCAAGGTAGTTTTGTTCTTCTGTGTCGGATCGCAGGGCATGGCCCTGGAACGCGTGCCTACTTCAAAAAAATCTGCTTGCTGCGCCTCTGCCGTGTTGTTCTTGTTGTGTCAGAGCCGGTGCATGTTGTTTTTATTGGGGTGTGACATTTTTTTATTTTTGTTGTGCCAAAGACAAAGCAGTTGGCGTGCCAACTTTTAATAACTGTTGTAAATCAGTATCTTACGTTTTTTTAGCAGATTTTCTGTCAGGGCGAATTCGCCGAAATGTTTCTGTGTTACCCGTTTTGAGCAGATCACTTGAAGCTGGGTAACACTCGCTGCCTCTGTTAGAGGATAGGTAACCAAGGCACATGGCCAGCGAGGTACTAAGCCCAGCTTCACCTTCGCAGGATCTGCCCAGCCTATGCCCCGACAGGTACAGAAATGTGTAATGCATTAATTTATCAAAACTGTACTGGTTAAAGCGTCGTGGGATCCGTTACCGTTGTTTCACTGCCCTGACCCCCCCAACGGAAAGACGCCCCATGCTCGGCTCGCAAGAATTGCTGACCGCTTTCATCCTGTTCGCCTTCGTTTCATCGATCACCCCCGGTCCCAACAACATGATGTTGCTGGCCTCCGGGGTCAATTTCGGCATACGACGCTCGATACCCCATGCCCTGGGCATCAGCCTGGGATTCATGCTGATGGTGCTGGGAGTCGGCTTCGGCCTAGGCGAACTGTTCAAGGTCTGGCCAGGGCTGTATGCGCTGCTGCGCTACGCAGGTGCCGCTTACCTGCTGTATCTGGCCTGGAAGATCGCCACATCCGGCCCGTTGCGCGGGGACTCGCCCGCGGCCGCCAGCCCGCTGGGCTTCTGGGGGGCTGTCGCGTTCCAGTGGGTCAACCCCAAGGCCTGGGTGATGGCGGTGGGTGCGATCACTACCTATACCCCGGCCCAGGGTTATGTACTCAACGTGATCGTGATCGCCGCATTGTTTGCCTTGGTGAACTTGCCCAGCGTCGGGATATGGGTCATGTTCGGTAGCGCATTGCGCAATCTTCTGCGCAATCCTCGCTGGCTGGTGCTGTTCAACGTCCTGATGGCCCTGTTACTGGTGATTTCGTTGTATCCGCTGCTGTTTGTAGAATCGTCCTTTTCCTGATGCGACGAGCGCGCTAGACGATGCAATTGATCCCCTGGTCCCACGACTGCTCAGATAACTTCACCCTGCGCGGCTGGCACAGCGAGCCGAGCGGCAGACCCTTGCTGCACTTCCTGCACGGCAATGGCTTCTGTGGCCTGGCATACGAGCCGTTGTTGATGCGTCTGGGCGAGCACTTCGATCTGTGGCTGAGCGATGCTCAAGGCCATGGCGACAGCGACCATGGCGGTCCGTTTCGTGGCTGGGACCGCAGTGCGGAGCTGGCGGTGGAGGCATTCCAGGCGGGTCGATCGGTGTTCGGCGAAGTACCCCGGTACGCCGTCGGGCACAGCTTCGGTGGGGTGCTCACCAGCCTGATCCTGGCGCGGCATCCGGCCCTGTTCGAGCGCGCAGTACTGCTCGACCCGGTGCTGTTCAGTCCAGCCATGCTCACTGTCATGGCCGTGTCCCGAGTCCTTGGCCTGCATCGTCGCCACGGGCTGGCGCGCAAGGCAGCGACCCGTCGCAGCCAGTGGCCGGACCGCGACACCGCGGTGTCTTCCTTGCAGGAGCGGGGGATCTTCAGGGGCTGGAGCGAGGCGTCGTTGCAGGCCTATGTCGCCCACGCGATCGGCGACTGCGGCGACAAGGTGGTGCTCAAGTGCCGGCCCAATCGCGAGGTGGAGGTGTTTTCCTCAAGGCCTACTCACCTTTGGCCGGACCTGCAGCGTATCGAGGCGCCCACACTGATCCTCCACGGGGAGCAGAGCTACCCCTTCGTGGTTCGCTCCGCGCAGCGGCTCGCCCGGCTCAACCCGTCGGTCACCGAGCAGCCAGTAGCGGGCGGGCACTGCTTCATGCAGCAGGATCCGGTGTCGGCCGCGCAGGCGATCGAGCTTTTCCTGCGCGGCTGAGGCCGGACGACCGGCCGCTCAGGCCAGTTCCAGCCAGATCGGCGCGTGGTCCGAGGGCTTTTCCATCGCTCGCAGGTCGTAGTCCACGCCCGCGTCCTTCAGGCGCGGCAGCAGGGCTTGGGAAGTCATGATCAGATCGATACGCAGGCCGCGCTTGGGCTCGTCCTCGAAGCCGCGACTGCGGTAATCGAACCAACTGAAACGGTCGGATACCTGGGGATGCAGATGGCGGAAGCTGTCCACCAGACCCCAGGCCTTGAGGCGCTCCATCCATTCGCGCTCCTCGGGCAGGAAACTGCATTTGCCGGTCTTGAGCCAGCGCTTGGCGTTGTCTGCGCCGATACCGATGTCGCAGTCCTGGGGCGAGATGTTGACGTCGCCCATGACCACCAGCGGCTGATCATTGCTGAACTGGCCTTCGAGCAGCGCCTGAAGATCGCTGTAGAAGCGCTGCTTGGCCGGAAACTTGGTGGGGTGATCGCGGCTCTCGCCTTGAGGGAAGTAGCCGTTCATGACGGTGATGGGGGTGCCATCGGCATCGGCGAAGGTGCCCCAGATGAAGCGACGCTGGGCGTCCTCTTCGTCGGTGCTGAAGCCTTTGACCAACGACAGCGGCTCGCGCCGCGACAGCAGAGCTACTCCGTAATGGCCTTTTTGTCCGTGAAAGTACACGTGATAGCCCAGTGCCTGGACCTCGGCCAGGGGGAACTGGTCGTCGCTGACCTTGGTTTCCTGAAGCCCGATGACGTCTGGCTGATGCTTTTCGATCAGTGCCGCCAACTGATGGGGGCGGGCGCGCAGGCCGTTGATGTTGAACGAGACGATCTTCATGGCTGGGCGTTCCTGATAACGGCAAAGCTCGGAATGCTAACTGACAACGGCTGCCTTCACCAGCGTCGAGGTCTGCACCCGCGGGGCACGCCAACGGCGGTGGAACGATGCGCGCCGGCGTGCCTCAAAGGCTCTGACCCGCCCATTGCACAAGGATCTTGACCATGCACGCCGACCCGGCACGCCTTTGCCTGCTCGACGATGGCTATCGCCGCGAAGTGCGCACCCTGCTGTACGAGAGCTACCCACGTGAACCGACCATGGCCTGGCTCTTCGACGCTGCGCGTGGGGGATATGAGCGCCGCCTGCGGGCGATGATTCGCGCCTGGGTGCGCCAGCATTTCTACATGCAGCTGCCTGCACTGGGTCTGCTGGTGGATGACCGCCTGGTGGCCGTGGCACTGATCGCACCGCCGCAGCGACGGTTGGGCGTCGCCGACAGCTGGATGTGGCGCCTGCGCATGCTGATCGGGGCAGGCCGCCGCAGCACCCGTCGTTTTCTCACCTACCAGGCTGCACTGGCGGCGTCTCTGCCCACCCAGCAAGTGCATGTGCTGTCGCTGCTCGGCGTGCACCCGCAATTTCAGGGGCAGCACTACGCCGAGCAGTTGTTGCAGGCTGTGCACGGCTGGTGCGTCAAGGACCTGGACAGCCAGGGCGTGGTCCTGAGTACGGGCAATCCTCACTACTTCGCTTTTTGCCAGCGTATGGGCTATCAGGAGGTCGGTGATCTGGCATTAGGCGATTTCAACGAACGGGTATTTTTCCATCCGAATTCCGGGTCGGCAAAAACCATAATCCCATGACTGATGCTGCGGCGGCTTACGCTGCCGCCTCGCTCTGGTAGCATGCCCGCCATGACGTATTCAGGACGATTCGGCTGGGGCCTGCTGCTGCTGGCCGCCAGTTGTACAGCATGGGGCCAGAGCGAATTGGTGGTGCGGGTCAAACCGGCCAACAAGGCGTTGCAGGCGAACATCGAAGGTTATATCGGCAGCCTCGGCGATCGCGACGAGGATGCCTTGCTGCGCTTCAGTCGCGGTGCCGAGGAGCAGGCCCGCAAGGCCGCCCAGGCGCTGGGCTACTACCAGGCGCAGATCGACTCGCAGATACAGCGGCCCGCCAAGGCCGACCAGCCTTTGCAACTGATCATCCGCGTACAGCCGGGCGAGCCCGTGCGCCTGCGTAACGTGCAGGTCCGTGTAGAGGGCCCGGCCAGCCAGATGAAGAACTTCCGGATCCCCGACAGCCCGGCGTTGCGCGCCGGACAGCCCTTGAACCACGGCGCCTACGAAGATGCCAAGCGCCTGATCCAGAACCAGGCCTCGCGCTACGGCTTCTTCGATGGCCGCTTCGCTCGGCAGCGCCTGGCGGTCGATCCACGGGCGGGGGTCGCCGACATCGACCTGGTGTACCAGAGCGGGCCGCGTTATCGCCTGGGCAAGGTCACCTTCGGCGGCGACGCCCCGCTGGACGACGACTTGCTGCAACGCATGGTGTCGTTCAAGCCCGGCACGCCTTACGACTCGGAGCGGGTGGCCGAGTTGAACAACGACTTGCAGTCCAGTGGTTACTTCGAAGGCGTCCGGGTGGACGCCGCGCCCACCGCCGCGGTGGATGGCGTGGTTCCAGTGGCTGTGCAGCTCGATACGCGCAAGCCTCGAACCCTCGGCCTCGGCCTGGGCTTTTCCACCGACGTCGGTCCCCGCGGCAAAGCCAACTGGACGCGGCATTGGGTCAACCCGCAGGGACACAGCTACGGCTGGGAAACCGAGATCTCCGGGCCCAGGCAGAACGTCGGGCTGTGGTACGACGTGCCGCTGGATCCGCCGCTGACCGACAAGCTGCGCTTCGCCGGTGGCTACCAGAACGAAGAGCTTTCCGGCACCGACACCCTCAGCAAGCTGCTGACCGTCGGCCCCGAATGGCACAGCAAGCTCCCCAGCGGGTGGCAACGGGTCATTTCCCTCAAGTACCAGCGCGAGGAATATCGCCTGGGCGATGACTCAGGGCTGAGCACCTTGCTGATGCCCGGCATCAGCTACTCCTACCTGCGCAGCGACAACCGCATCGACCCGCACAATGGCTATCGCCTGCAGTTCGACATGCAGGTGGCCAAGGAGGGGCTGGTCTCCGACACCAACCTGGTGCATGGCAATGTCATGCTCAAGGGCCTGACCACGCTGGCGCAGAACCATCGCTTGCTGGGGCGCGTGCAGTTTGGCGGCAGTGCCACCAACGGCTATGAAAAGAACGTACCGCCGTCGCTGCGCTTCTTCGCTGGCGGTGACCAGAGTGTGCGCGGCTACGATTACCAGACCCTCTCGCCCAAGAACAGCCAGGGTGATCGCATCGGGGGGCGGTATCTGGTCGCAGGCAGTGTCGAGTACCAGTACTCGCTGGCCGATAAGTGGCGGGTGGCGACCTTCGTCGACCAGGGTAACTCGTTCAACTCGCTGGAGCTGCCCAGCCTCAAGACCGGCGTGGGCATCGGCGTGCGCTGGGTGTCGCCGGTCGGGCCGCTGCGTCTGGACCTGGCCCGGGCATTGGACGATGACGGCGGGTTCCGTCTGCACTTTTCCATGGGGCCTGAACTGTGAAGCGCGTGATCAAACCCCTGCTTTTGGGAATGCTGGCGGTGGTGCTGCTGCTGATGCTGACCGTGGCGCTGGTGCTGGGAACCCAGGCGGGCAGCCGCTGGCTGCTCGGGCAGGTGCCCGGGCTGCAGGTCGACGATTTCCAGGGCGTGCTCGGCGGCCAATGGCAAGCGCGCACGCTGGTGTGGGCCCAGGACGACAATCGGGTCGAGTTGCAGGCTGCGCAGTTGCACTGGTCGCCAGCCTGTCTGTTGCGCGGCGTTCTGTGCGTGCAGCGCCTGCAGGCGGATCGCATCGATATGCGCCTGGCCCCCAGCCAGGCGGACCCGGATAGCGGTCCGTTGAAGCTGCCGGACCTCAAGCTGCCCGTCGGCATCGAGCTGGGTGAGGTCAAGGTCGGGCAGTTGCGCCTCGATGGCAGTGATCTGCTGGGCGACCTGCAACTGTCAGCCCACTGGACCGGACAGGGCATGCGCATCGATCAGTTGCAACTGCAGCGCGAGGACCTGCACCTGAGCCTGCAGGGTACCGTGCAGCCGCAAGGGGACTGGCCGCTGGAGGCCGATGCCTCCCTGCAACTGCCAGCTGTGGAAGGCCAGGCCTGGCAGCTGGCGCTCAACGTCAGGGGCGACTTGCTGAACACCTTGACCCTGAAGGGCCAGAGCAGCGGCTACCTGCAAGCCGGGATCGATGGCGAGCTGCAAGCGCTGGCCGAGCACCTGCCCGCCACCGTGCAGATCCGCGCCGAGGCCTTCCGCCCGTCGGCAGCCCTGCCCGAACCCCTGCAATTGAACCAGCTCCAGCTTCTGGCCAAGGGCGACCTGCTCAGCGGCTACGTACTCCAGGGGACGGCCAACCTACCCGCCGAGCAGGGGCCGATCGCTCTGGCGTTGAATGGCAAGGTGGATGCCCAGGGCGCGCAGCTCGACGCCCTGGACCTCAGTGCCAGCGATATCCAGCGACTGAAGCTACAAGCCAGCGCCGACTGGCGACAGGCGCTCACGGCCAAGGCCAGCCTCGATTGGCTGGACTTCCCCTGGTTGCGTCTCTACCCACTCGCCGAGCCCCCGCCGGTCACGCTCAAGCGCTTGATGGCGCAGGTCAGCTACGACGACGGTCGCTATCAAGGCCAGTTCAAGGGTGACCTGGACGGACCGGCAGGCGCCTTCAGCCTGTCCAGTCCCTTTGCTGGAGATTCGACACAGGTACAGCTCCCGAAGCTGGAACTGGTGGCGGGCCAGGGGCGGGCGTCGGGCAGTATTGCCTTGCGCTTTGCCGACACCCTGGCCTGGGATGTCGACTTGCAGTTGTCCGCTCTCGACCCTGCCTACTGGGTCGCGGAGTTGCCGGGCACGCTGGCCGGGCCCCTGCGCAGCAAGGGCGAATTGAGAAACGAGCGCTTGCAGCTCGAAGCCGAACTCGACCTCAAGGGCCGCCTGCGCGGCCAGCCGGCGCAGCTCAAGGCTGACGCCAAGGGGGCAGGCGAGTCCTGGACCCTCGGTACCTTGGCGATCCAGTTGGGCGACAATCGGATCAACGGCAGTGCCAGCGTGCAGGAGCGTCTGGCAGGGCGGGTAGACCTGGATCTGCCGCGCCTGGGGCAGCTTTGGCCACGGCTGCAAGGGCAGGCGAAAGGGCGGCTGGACCTGGCTGGCCGTCTGGCCGCGCCACAAGGCGCGTTCACCTTGCACGGTCAGCAACTGGCCCAGGATGACAACCGCCTCCAACGCCTGGACCTGGATGCGCAACTGGACAGCGCCCAGCGTGGGCGGGTCACGCTCAAGGTCGCCGGCATTCGTGCCGGTGACAGCGACCTGGGCACCCTCGACGTCAGTGGCCAGGGTGATCTGCGACAGCAGGCCATGACCTTGGCCCTCGACGGTCCGCAGCTCAAGCTCGATCTGGCGCTCGACGGGGCGCTGGCCAAGGGCGACTGGCGCGGGCGCCTGGCCAGCGGGCGTATCCAGGCCGGAGGTCAGGACTGGCGGCTTCAGGCACCGGCGCGGCTACAACGTCTGGCCAATGGCCAGATCGATTTCTATAGCCATTGCTGGCGCTCCGGCCAGGCCAGCCTGTGCGGGGACGACCAGCGCCTGGCGCCGGAGCCGCGCATCCGCTACCACCTCAAGCAGTTTCCCATCGACAGCCTGGCCCAGTGGTTACCCAAGGACTTCGCCTGGCAGGGCCTGCTCAACGCCGACATCAACCTGGATGTCCCGGCCAGCGGTCCGAAGGGCACGGTGAAGGTGGACGCCAGCGGCGGTACCCTGCGCCTGCGCGACGACGCACGATGGGTCGAGTTCCCTTACCAGACCTTACGCCTGGACAGTGTCCTGGCACCTCGTCAGGTCGATACCACCCTGTCGTTCAGCGGTGAGCGCCTGGGCCAGTTGAACCTGGCCACGCGCATCGACCCACTGGGCCGGGACAAGCCGCTGTCTGGCAGTTTCCGACTGGCCGGGGTGGATCTGTCGATCGCCCGACCATTCTTGCCGATGGTCGAGCGACTGGCTGGCCAGCTCAACGGTGACGGTCGGCTGTCCGGCACGCTGCTGGCACCGCAGGTCAATGGCAGCCTGACGCTCAGCGGCGGGCAGGTCAGTGGCGCCGAGCTGCCGGTCAGCGTGCAGGACCTGTCGCTGCGCGCACTGATCGTCGGCGAGCAGGTCCAGCTCGATGGTAATTGGCGCAGTGGCGAGGTTGGTCGTGGGCAGCTGTCGGGGGGGCTGACCTGGGGGCAGGCGCTCTCGGCTGACCTGCGCTTGCAGGGACAGCAATTGCCGGTCAGCGTGGAACCCTATGCCGCGCTCGAGGTAGCACCCGATCTGCGCATCCGCCTGGATGGCGACAAGCTCGCGGTGTCCGGCAAGGTCCAGGTGCCCAAAGGCAAGATCACCGTACGCGAGCTGCCACCCTCGACGGTGAAGGTATCGGACGATACCGTCATCGTTGGCCAGCAGACCGAGCAGGGTGAGCCGCCGATGGCGGTGGCCATGGACATCGATGTCGAAGTCGGACGCGACACCCTGGCATTCAGCGGTTTCGGCTTGACCGCCAATCTGCTCGGCCACGTGCATATCGGTGACAATCTCGATACCCGAGGGGAACTGAGCCTGGCCGACGGTCGCTATCGGGCCTATGGCCAGCGCCTGACCATTCGCCGGGCGCGGCTGCTGTTCGCAGGCCCCATCGACCAGCCTTACCTGGACATCGAAGCGATACGCCAGGTCAACGACGTGACGGCGGGCATTCGCCTGAGCGGAAGTGCCGAGCAGCCCACTACCACGGTGTTCTCCGAGCCGGCCATGAGCCAGGAGCAGGCGCTGTCCTACCTGGTGCTTGGGCGCCCGCTGGGCAACTCCGGAGAGGACAACAACATGCTGGCCGAGGCGGCGCTGGGGTTGGGGCTCGCCGGCAGCTCCGGGCTCACCGGTGGCCTGGCTTCGCGCTTGGGCATCGATGATTTCCAACTCGACACCCAGGGAGCGGGCAACAGTACCAGCGTGGTCGCCAGTGGCAACCTGACCGAGCGTCTGAGCCTGCGCTATGGCGTGGGCGTGTTCGAGCCGGCCAGTACCATCGCCTTGCGCTACAAACTGAGCAAGAAAGTGTATGTGGAGGCCGCAAGCGGGGTGGCCAGTTCACTGGATATTTTCTACAAGCGGGACTTCTGAGGTAATCGCCTGCGCGCAGCGCAGGCCCAAGTGAATTGAGCGGTGCGGTCAGCGGACCGTGGCCGCTGCGATGAACTCGTTGTCGTGTGGCGTCGGGTCGAGTGGTCGTGGTTGGCGCACGGGCTGTATGAGGTTGGTGTATTCCTCGATCAGACGGTTGATCGCCTCCGGTGCTTCGCAAGCCTGGAACTGCATGCGGATCTGCACCTCGTCAGGGTCGCGTCCCTCACCACGGCGGGACTGGGCGCCCACCGTGACTTTGAAATGCGCGCACGAGGTGGAAGGGTCCGACTGCCCGAGGGCCTGCTCACGTGCTTCGGCATCCTTGACGTGAACCGAGAGGTCTACCTGCATGCGCTCCAGCGCCAGCCCTCTGGGCGCGACCAGCGCGATGAGCGGGATGCGCAGTGTGTGGGCATCGTCCATGGCCACCTCGACCATCTTGGCGCGCATCGGCAGGCCCGGTTGCTCCTGGTCGACGTCGAAGAACTGATCGAAAAGCCTGACGTACTGCTGGGCAATCAGCGTATTGGTCGCCGCAGCGGCCTCCTGAAGCCCTCGGGTGATGTCGCGCAGGTCGCTGGAGATCATCGGGGACGGCTGGTGATCGGGCGTTCGTTTCACGTGTCAGCTCCAGTTCGAAGGCCGCAGGCGCGAGCTGGCCTGCGGCTGAAGGGGAGAACGGTGATGCTCAAGGCGTTTTGGCGTCTTGTTTTTCCGGCCCCGGGGCCTTGGTCTTGTCGTCGACCTTGGCCTGGTTTTCTGCCGTCGAGTTGTTGGTCTTGTCGTCGACTTTGGCTTGCGGATCAGGCAGCTTGTCGGTGTCCTGCACCTTGGCGGTGGGCAGCACCGTCGGCTTGGTCGCCGCGTCGGTCATGAAGTCGATGACACGCATCAGGGCCTCGGGCGGATCCTGTCGGCGGACGTTGGTGTTGAAGGCATAGCGGGCACGGGTGTCGGTCTTGCGCGTCTGTTCGGACTTGTGGCTCGCGCTGCCCTTCACGCTGAGCTTGAACGGTCCCCAGCCCAGGGAGCCCTCAAGGCTACCCTGAAGATCCTTGCTGGATCGATCCTCGGCCATCTGGTTGATGGTCATCTCGAACTCGATCCGTCCGTCCTCTATGGCGATGTTCGGATGCGTGATGGCGGCCAGCAGCGGAACCTTCAGGCTTTTCTTGACCGTGCCCTGCTGGGCGCCTTGTTCATCGACCAGTGTTTCGTCGTAGTCGAACTGGATGGCGACGGCCTTGCCTTCCTGGATGCAGACGTTCATCAGGAAGTCGGCGTACGACTTGCTTGCAGTGACCTGGGCCTGAATCATCGCCTGCAATGGCGCGGCGATCATTCGGTCCATCGGCAGGGCGTTGATGACCGAGCCTATCAGATTGCTGTCAATCGACATGGATGCATTTCCTCAACATGACGGTGGATGCGCGCCGTAACGCGCGATCAGTGGGCATGGTTGTCCTGACGGCGGATGTTGCCGATCTGCCGCAGGCTGAGCCCGTACTTGTCGGCCAGCAGGCTGCGCGAGAGCCCGCTGGCGCTTTCTTTCTGAATCTGCAGGTTGCGTAACTGCCGCTGGAAGTGGTCGCACTTGGGGATTTCCAGTGCGATGCCGGCGTAGCGCTTGATCAGCGCGTCCAGGGCGTCGGCTGGCAGCACGTCGGCCAGCCGGGTGCGGTCACGATGCTTGGGGATGTACTTGGGGCGCCCTCCATAGGCACAGGTCAGTCGGTAGGCATTTTCCAGACCGATACACTCGATCAGCGACTGCAGCGAGTGAGGAAGTTGGGAAACATCGACGGCGGTCAGATCTGGCATTTCCATGTGCATTTTCCTTCGGCCTTTGGCCGGGGCTGTGTTGTTCGGATGATTTTCATCCTTCGTCGTCAGCCGTTCCTAGGCGCCATCAGGCCTGTACCTTGTAGTTTCGAATGATTGCCATACGCAGGCATAAAGGCGTTTCTTCGTAGGACATTGCGCTGATCGTAGGCTGAAGGGCTTGGTTTCACAGGCTCGGGCTCAACTACACCAGCCTTGGGTCAGCCGCCCCTCATTCGCACGGGTAGGCGTTGGCCAATGTCACCAACCGCAGGTAGGGTTCGGGTTGGTCGCTGGCATTGGTCGGCAGCGCTCGCCAGTCGATGTCCAGGCACAGCGCGTGCAGCGCCTGCCCGCCGCGCTGGCCGACGATCTGCGTGGCGAACCCACGGCGGTAGCGCGCGTAGCTGACCGCGAAGGGCCTGACTTCATCTGCCGCAATCAGAACCTGGCGGGCCATGGCCGCCACCTGTGCAGGCTTCACGCTGAAATGAAGAGGGGCGGGCGGTTCGAGGAACAGGCCATTGGCGCGGACTCTTTGCCAGAGCTGTTGCCACTGGCTGGGGCCGCTTCGGGCCTCGAGCAGCACGCCGAGTTCGATCAGGCGCTCGCCAGGCGTCGTGGTGGTATCGATGGCCAGTGCGGGCGTGCAGTGGAGCAGCAGCAGGGTGCTGAGCAGCAGAGGGCGTTTCATGGGAACTCCCGAGGGTGGAGAGGGAGACCCATGCTTTCAACGGTGGGGGCAGGCGATCAGCAGGAAATGTCTCGTGTAGCCCAGCGCGGATGTATCATGGGCGCCGTTCCCCCGCAGCCTCTTGTCCCTGATGTTCGAAGGTATTGCCGATGACACACATGCAGCGTTTCAAATACTCGATTCTCATCATCGCTCTGATGATCGCGACCTTGTTCGGTCTGAGCCATTTGCAAAAGCAAGGCACGATCAGCGAGCAGACCTTCCAGTACCTGGCGATCGGCATCGCCGTGGTGGTGGTGGTGATCAACGGCGTGATGCGGCGCAAGGTCAAGTCCTGACCCGCACGGGTCGTCGCGATCGGCGCGGCACGCGTCAGCGCGCGGCGCCTTGCTCCAGCACTGCACGTGCCTCGGGTTGCAAGCTGTAACACTTGTCCGAGCCCAGGCTGATGACGCCCTCGCTGCACAACCGCTTGAGCACCTCGCGCACACTGAGAAACGACAACGGAATGTCCAGCAGTTCCAGCTGCGCATGCACCCCGCGCACCCCGATGCTGCGTCCGGTGCAGTCGGCCGCATGCAGGGCGTCGATGACCTTGAGGCGGATCAGGCTGGTGCGTAGCCCATAGGCGCGCAGCAGCTCGCGAATCTGCTCGTTGCCGACACGCTCGTGCGCGCCGACGCCGGCCTCGGGTGGAACGCGCTCGCCGGTGCCGTGGCGTCGTGGCTGAAGTGGCGGGTTGTGCATGCGAATGCTCCTTTTCCGTTCTGGCTGTCCCGAAACGTGAGTGCCTGATTACCTAGACGAACGAGCAGCGCAAATCTGCAACATCCAGGGCAAAATCAGTCACCTTCTGTACGGTCGGCCATTCGAGAGGCCTGCTGAACGAGACGCCCGGGCCCTGAGCCGTGCGTAAAATTTTCACCCGCCGACTCGTCTGATCGTGATGATTTCCCATTTTCAGGAGTGCCCGTGATCAGATTTTCGCGTCCCTTGTCGTGCCTGGGCCTGGCCCTCGTGCTGTGCAGCACGGCCTCCATCGCCCAGGCACGCGAGGCCACGGCCGAGGCATCGGCGCAGATCCGTCGCACCAGCTTCGGGGTGCCGCATATCCTGGCCAAGGACGAGCGAGGCCTGGGCTACGGCATTGGCTACGTCTATGCCCAGGACAACCTGTGCCTGCTGGCCAACGAGATTCTCACGGTCAACGGCGAGCGCTCGAAATATTTCGGCGCCGACGGCAAGACATTCGAGCAGCGCGACAATCTGGACAGCGACCTGTTCTTCACCTGGCTCAATGCTGCGCCTACCGTCGGCGCATTCCTCCAGGCGCAGTCCGCGCCCATTCGTCAGCGTCTGGAAGGCTATGCGGCCGGTTACAACCGGGCATTGGCCGAACGTCGGGCGCAAGGCCTGCCGGTAGAGTGTGCCGGCGGCGAATGGCTCAGGCCGATCACCAGTCTGGACCTGGTCAAGCTGACCCGCCGCCTGTTGGCCGAAGGTGGCATTGGCCAGTTCGCCGAAGCGCTGGTAGGCGCGCGGCCGCCGACTCAGGCCGCCCAGCCGGCGACGGCTGATTTCAGCGCAGCCCTGAGCCGTCAGCAGGCGTTCGCCGCCGAGCGCGGCAGCAATGCCATCGCGGTGGGGGCCGAGCGTTCGGCGAACGGACGCGGATTGTTGCTGGCCAACCCGCATTTTCCCTGGATCGGTGGCCTGCGTTTCTATCAGATGCAACTGACCATTCCTGGCCAGCTGGATGTGATGGGCGCAGCGCTGCCAGGGCTGCCGGTGATCAATATCGGTTTCAACCGCGATCTGGCCTGGACCCACACGGTCGACACTTCCAAGCACTTCACGCTGTATCGGCTGCAACTCGACCCCAAGGACCCCACTCGCTATCTGCTCGATGGCCAGTCCTTGCCGATGCAGACACAGCAGATCAGCGTCATGGTCAAGGGCGAGGGCGGTCGACTCGAGCGGGTGCAGCGTCAGGTGCATGTGTCCCGCTTCGGACCCGTGGTGCAGTGGCCTGGCCGGCTCGACTGGGACACCCGCTATGCCTACAGCCTGCGCGATGCCAACCTCGACAATACGCGCGTGATCGAACAGTGGTACGGCATCAACCAGGCGACGGGTATCGAGGCGCTGAAAGCTTCGGTGGCCAAGCTCCAGGGCATTCCCTGGGTCAATACCCTGGCGGTGGATGCCAAGGGACGGGCGCTCTACCTGAATCAGTCGGTGGTGCCTTATGTCGATCAGGCGTTGCTGGCGCAGTGCGGTGATCCCCGGCTGACGGGGCCGGCGGTGGTGCTCGATGGCGCGCACAGTGCCTGTCAGTGGAAGATCGACCCGGCTGCGGCGCAGCCAGGGATATTCCCGGCGCACCTGCAACCGAGCCTGGAGCGTACGGACTTCGTGCAGAACTCCAACGATTCGGCGTGGCAGGTGAATCCGGCGCAGCCGTTGACCGGTTTCTCGCCCTTGATCAGTCGTGAGAACCAGCCGCTGGGTATGCGCACGCGCTTCGCTCTGGAGCGTCTGCAAGGTCGCAACAAGCTCGACGCAGCTGCCCTGCAGCACCTGGTGCTGGACAATGAGGTGTACCTGGCCAGCCGCGAGCTGCCCGCGCTGCTCGACTGGTGCAAGCAAGCGCCGCAGGAGGTGCAGAGCGTGTGTACGAGCCTGCGCAGCTGGGATGGCAAGGCCGGGATCGACAGTGGCCCGGGGCTGCTGCATTTCATCAACATCATGCAGGCGCTCGCCGACCAGCCACAGGTGTGGCGCGTCGGTTTCGATGCGGCCGATGCGCAGCATACCCCGCGAGGGCTGGCGATCGAGCAGGCTGCGGTGCGTCAGGTACTGCGCGAGGCGGCACTGGCGTCGCTGCAGCAGGTCGAGCAGAACGGGGAGGGCAATGTGCAGCGCTGGGGGCAGTTGCAGCAGGCGGGCGACGCAACACCGGTCCCTGGTGGTCCGCAGGCGCTGGGCGTGTACAACGCGATGGTCAGCGTACCCGATGGCAAGGGTCGGCGGCACGTGGTAAGCGGTACCAGCTACCTGCAGTCGGTCAGCTTCACCGAGCAAGGGCCTCAGGCCGAGGGCTTGCTGGTGTTCTCGCAGTCCAGCGAGTCGGCCTCGGCCCATGCCTTCGACCAGACGCACGCCTTCGCCGCTGGGAAGCTGGCACCGATTCCCTTCACCGAGGCGCAGATCAAGGCTGACCCGCATTACCAACGCTATGAGATACGCGAGCGGGATGAAGCTGCCGTTGCCGGGCGCTCGCAATAGGGACGGCGTACTCCCGCGATGGGGCGCTGAGCCGCCCCTGCGCACACGCTGCGGTGTCGCAGGTCGCGTGTGCGACCTGCTTCAGACGAACTCGAAGGGCGCCAGCTGCATTCCCTGGTCATCCACCTGCAAGGCCCAGCCACGGCGGTCCCAATCGCCCAGCACGATACGCCGTGCCGGCTGCCCCTCGACCAGCAGCTTGTGCAGGGCGGGGCGGTGGGTGTGGCCGTGGACCAGGGTGAGCACGCCGTGCTCGGCCATGACCCGCGGCACTTCCTCGGGGGTGACGTCGACGATTTCGGTGTTCTTCATGCGCGTCTGCGTCTGGCTTTCGCTGCGCAGCTTGCGCGCCAGGCGCTGGCGCACCGATAAGGGCAGGTGACGCAGCAGCCAGAGACTCAGCGGGTTGCGCAGGTAGCGACGCAGCTTCATGTAGCCCACGTCGCGGGTGCACAAGGTGTCGCCATGCATCAGCAGCACAGGCTCGCCACCGAGCTCGACCACGCTGGGATCGGCCAGCAGGGTGCAACCGGCTGCCCGGCAGAACCCTTGGCCAATGAGAAAGTCGCGGTTGCCGTGCATCAGGTACACCGCCGTGCCAGCGTCGGCGAGCCGGCGCAGGGCCTGGCAGATCGAGCGCTGAAAGGGGGTCATGGCATCGTCGCCGATCCAGGTCTCGAAGAAATCGCCGAGGATGTACAGGGCGCGGGCCTGGCGGGCACGGCCGTCGAGCAGATCGAGAAACGCCCGGGTGATGTCCGGGCGTTGTTCTTGCAGATGCAGATCGGAGATCAGCAGGATCACTCAATGATCTCGGCTTTCTGGATGATCACATCTTCCTTGGGCACGTCCTGGTGACCGGCTTTGGAGCCAGTGACCACTTTCTCGATGGCATCGACCACTTCACGGCCTTCGATCACTTCGCCGAATACCGCGTAGCCCCAACCCTGGACGTTCTTGCCGCTGTGGTTGAGGAAGTCGTTATCCGAGGCATTGATGAAGAACTGCGCGGACGCCGAATGCGGCTCCATGGTGCGGGCCATGGCGATGCTGTACTTGGTGTTCTTCAGGCCGTTGTCGGCTTCGTTCTGGATACTGGCGCGGGTCTTCTTCTGGTCCATGCCGGCGTCGAAGCCGCCGCCCTGGATCATGAAACCCTTGATCACGCGGTGGAAGACGGTGCCGTCGTAGTGGCCGTCCTTGACGTACTGAACGAAGTTCTCGGTGGTTTTGGGCGCTTTTTCGGCGTTCAGTTGCAGAACGATGTCGCCGTGGTTGGTGCTCAGTTTGACTTTGGCCATGCTGAAATTCGCTCTTCGAGGCAATGAAAAATTAAGGGTGCAACCTACATGCTTGAACAGACGTGGCGCGAAGCTGTGACGACACACCGGTCGCCGCGTTCGATCGGTCGAGCCTGGGCAGGGTCTTGGAATAAATCGCGCCAGTTCGTCAATACCCCGCTGTCAGCAACTTGACTGCTTCGGCTATGATAGGCGTTTTGATTCAATCGGCCTACCCGGACCGGACATCTGCATTCAAGGATCCTATGAGCAAGCCCACCGACCACGCGACCAACGCCGCTGCCAAAGGCGCCCCCGCCGTTCCGGCGAACTTCCTGCGACCGATCGTCCAGGCCGACCTGGACTCGGGCAAGCACGGCAGCATCGTCACCCGCTTTCCGCCGGAGCCCAATGGTTACCTGCACATCGGCCACGCCAAGTCGATCTGCGTCAACTTCGGCCTGGCCCAGGAATTCGGTGGGGCTTGCCACCTGCGTTTCGACGACACCAACCCGGCCAAGGAAGACCAGGAATACATCGACGCCATCGAGCGCGACATCAAGTGGCTGGGCTTCCAATGGTCCGGGCCGGTGCGCTTCGCCTCCGATTATTTCGAGCAGCTGCACGCCTGGGCGGTCACCCTGATCGAGAGTGGCAAGGCCTACGTCTGTGACCTGACCCCCGAGCAGGCCAAGGAGTACCGTGGCAGCCTTACCCAGCCGGGCCGGAACAGCCCGTTCCGCGAGCGTAGCGTGCAGGAGAACCTCGACCTGTTCGCCCGCATGAAGGCCGGCGAGTTCAAGGACGGCGAGCGCGTGCTGCGCGCCAGGATCGACATGGCGTCGCCGAACATGAACCTGCGCGACCCGATCCTCTATCGCATCCGTCATGCCCATCACCACCAGACCGGTGACGCCTGGTGCATCTACCCCAACTACGACTTCACCCATGGTCAGTCGGACGCCATCGAAGGCATCACCCATTCGATCTGCACCCTGGAATTCGAAGGTCACCGTCCGCTGTACGACTGGTTCCTCGACAACCTGCCCGTACCGGCGCACCCGCGTCAGTACGAGTTCAGCCGCCTGAACCTGAACTACACCATCACCTCCAAGCGCAAGCTCAAGCAGTTGGTGGACGAGCAGCACGTCGACGGCTGGGACGATCCGCGTATGTCCACCTTGTCCGGATACCGCCGCCGCGGCTACACGCCGGCCTCCATTCGCAACTTCTGCGAGATGGTCGGCACCAACCGCTCCGACGGCGTGGTCGACATGTCCATGCTCGAATTCAGCATCCGTGACGACCTCGATCGCACCGCGCCGCGTGCGATGTGCGTGCTGCGCCCGCTGAAGGTGGTGATCACCAACTACCCGGAAGGCCAGGCCGAGCAACTGGAGCTGGCCCGTCATCCCAAGGAAGACATGGGCGTGCGCGTGCTGCCGTTCGCCCGTGAGCTGTACATCGACCGCGATGATTTCATGGAGGAGCCGCCCAAGGGCTACAAGCGCCTGGAGCCGGCCGGCGAGGTGCGCCTGCGCGGCTGCTACGTGATCCGTGCCGACGAAGCCATCAAGGACGCCGAGGGCCACATCGTCGAGCTGCGCTGCTCGTACGATCCGGACACCCTGGGCAAGAATCCCGAAGGTCGCAAGGTCAAGGGCGTGATCCACTGGGTGCCGGCCGAGGCCAGCGTCGAGTGCGAGGTGCGCCTGTATGATCGCCTGTTCCGCTCGGCCAACCCGGAAAAGGCCGAAGAAGGCGGCAGCTTCCTGGACAACATCAACCCCCACTCGCTGCAGGTGCTGACCGGTTGTCGTGCCGAACCTTCGCTGGGCCATGCCCAGCCCGAGGATCGCTTCCAGTTCGAGCGCGAAGGCTACTTCTGCGCCGACCTGAAAGACAGCCAGCCAGGGCGCCCGGTGTTCAACCGCACCGTGACCCTGCGCGATTCGTGGAGCAGCTGAGGAAAACCTTCGTGCTTAGCATCTACAACACCCTGAGCAAGACCAAGGAAGCGTTCAAGCCGCTGGACGGCAACAAGGTCCGCATGTACGTCTGCGGCATGACCGTGTACGACTACTGCCACCTGGGCCATGGTCGCAGCATGGTGGCGTTCGACCTCATCACCCGCTGGCTGCGCAAGAGTGGGTATGAGCTCACCTACGTGCGCAACATCACCGACATCGACGACAAGATCATCAACCGCGCGATCGAGAACGGCGAACCCTTCGACGCCCTCACCGCGCGCATGATCGAGGCCATGCACGAGGACGAGCGGCGTCTGAACATTCTGCCGCCGGATCAGGAGCCACGCGCCACCGACCACATCGCTGGCATGCACACGATGATCCAGACCCTGATCGACAAAGGCTATGCCTATGCCCCAGGCAATGGCGACGTGTACTACCGGGTCGGCAAGTTCGTCGGCTACGGCAAGCTGTCGCGGCGCAAGATCGAGGACCTGCGTATCGGCGCGCGTATCGAAGTGGGCGAGGCCAAGCAGGACCCGCTGGACTTCGTGCTGTGGAAAGGCGCCAAGCCTGGCGAACCGAGTTGGGAGTCGCCCTGGGGGCCGGGCCGTCCGGGCTGGCACATCGAGTGCTCGGTGATGTCCACCTGCTGCCTGGGCGAGAGCTTCGATATTCACGGCGGTGGCAGTGACCTGGAATTCCCGCATCACGAGAACGAGATCGCCCAGAGCGAAGCGGCCACCGGCAAGCCCTATGCGGCGGCATGGATGCACTGCGGCATGATTCGCATCAATGGCGAGAAGATGTCGAAGTCGCTGAACAACTTCTTCACCATTCGCGACGTGTTGCGCAAGTATCACCCGGAAGTGGTGCGCTACCTGCTGGTGGCCAGCCACTACCGCAGCGCCATCAACTACTCCGAAGACAGCCTGCGTGACGCCAAGGGGGCGCTGGAGCGCTTCTATCATGGCCTGCGCGGCTTGCCGCGGGTTGATGCCAAGGGCGGCGAGGCCTTCGTCGAGCGTTTCGGCGCCGCGATGAACGATGACTTCGGAACACCTGAAGCCTGCGCCGTGCTGTTCGACCTGGTGCGCGAAATCAACCGCCTGCGCGATAGCGATGTCGAGGCCGCCGCGGGTCTGGCCGGTAGGCTGCGCGAGTTGGGTGACGTGCTTGGCGTGCTGCAACTCGACGCCGACGACTTCCTGCGCGCCGGCGCCGAAGGCAAGGTCGATGCCGCCCAGGTCGAGGCCTTGATCCAGGCTCGCCTGCAAGCGCGTGCGGACAAGAACTGGGGTGAATCCGACCGGATTCGCGATCAGCTCACCGCCATGGGCGTGGTGCTGGAAGACAGCAAGGGTACCACAACCTGGCGACTGGCCGACTGAGGCGTGATCCGTGTCACGGCGGGGCCGCTGGGTGCGACCCGGCGCCGTGGCCCGGGCGCTTCGATGTGGTGCTTGGCATCATGAAAAACGGGGCGTTCCTGCTGGGAACGCCCCGTTTTTTCAGGCGCTGGCTGGCAGTCAGGCGACTTTTACGATCCACCCAGCTGGCGCTTCCACATCACCGCTCTGGATGCCGGTCAGCTCGTTGTAGAGCTTCTGGGTCACGGGGCCGACCTTTTCCAGGTCATGGAACACGTGCAGGTTGCCGTTGTACTCGATGCCGCCGATCGGCGTGATGACCGCAGCCGTACCGCAGGCACCGGCCTCGATGAAACGATCGAGCTTGGCGATCTCGACGTCGCCCTCGATCACCGTCAGGCCCAGGCGCGACTGAGCCAGCTCCATCAGCGACAGGCGAGTGATGCCCGGCAGTACCGAGGCCGATTTGGGCGTGACGAACTCGTTGTTGGCGGTGATGCCGAAGAAGTTCGCCGAGCCCACTTCCTCGATCTTGCTGTGGGTCAGCGGATCCAGGTAGATGGCATCGGCGAAGTTGGCCTTCTTGGCCTCGGCGCCGGGTTGCAGGCTGGCGGCATAGTTGCCACCGACCTTGGCAGCGCCCGTGCCCTGGGGAGCGGCGCGGTCGAAGCTGGAAATCTGGAAATTGTGCGGCTTCATCCCGCCTTTGAAATACGAACCGACCGGAATGGCGAACACCGAGAAGATGAATTCCGGCGCGGTGCGTACGCCGATATTGTCGCCCGTGCCGATCACGAACGGCCGCAGGTAGAGCGAACCCTTGCCGTACGGGGGAATGAACCTCTCGTTGGCCTTGGCCACCTGCTTGCACGCTTCGATGAAGGCGTCGGTCGGCACGTGCGGCATCAGCAAGCGGGCGCAGCTGCGCTGCATGCGCGCAGCATTCTGGTCCGGGCGGAACAGGTTGATCGAGCCGTCCTTGCAGCGATAGGCTTTCAGCCCTTCGAAGCACTGTTGGCCGTAGTGCAGGGCGGTCGAGCCTTCGCTGATGTGCAGCACGTTATCGTCGGTCAGGGTGCCGTTGTCCCACTGGCCATCGCGCCACACGGACAGGAAGCGCTTGTCGGTCTTGATGTAGTCGAAGCCCAGCTTGTCCCAGTTGATCTCGTTGCTCATGACACCCTCTATCGTCTTGCAATGGCCCGATCGGTCGGGCTGCTCGTGAATGCGCACCTGGTCACGATAATACATCCGCGCGGGATGGGAAACGTCCAGTCACTAATTGGCCTTTACGCCGGGTCGTCAATCTGCTCGCAGAACCTCAGGCGGTTGCCGAACGGGTCGTGAATCTGCATCTGCAGGCCCCAGTCGACCGGCTCGGCCTCGGGGCGGGCGTAACCATAGCGCTTGGCCTGGAGCTGAGTTTCCAGCTCTCGCAGGTCGGTCAGGCGAATGAACACGGTCGAGCCAGGCGTAGCGTCCCCGTGGTGCTCGGACAGGTGCAAAATCAAGTCGTCGCGATGAATCTGCGCATAGAGCGGCAGGTCGGGGGCGAAGCGGTGCTCCCAGTCGAGCGTGAAGCCCAGAAATTCCAGATAGAACTCCTTCGCTTTGTCGACGCAGAAGATTCGCAGTACGGGTATGGCGGGGGCAAGTGGCATAGGGGCTCCTGGTGCTGTAAGTGGCCCTTGGCGAAGGCGATGTGAAGTTGCCATGCCCGAGCGAAGACGGCGTTCGCAGTTTCACACATATCTACCACGGTCGATCGCCGAAAACTCGATTCCATGTGGCTGTTCCCGCACTGGAGTAGGTCATGGCTTTCGATACCACCACCGATGTGTCCGTCGACACCTTAATCGCCAAGCGCCTGCCCGTTTGGTTGAAGTCCGCCAGCGCTGCCCGCATCGCGGCGCTGCACCGCGCGTTGAGCGAACAACAGACCGCCCAGGACGCCGTGGCGCGATTGTTCGCGGGCCTGCGACCGCTCGAGGAGTTTGCCAGTGCACGACTGACCGAGGCGCTGGATGCGCTGGTCGAATCCTCGATCGACGTGCGAGGCAGTGTGATGCGTCGAGAGGTGCTGGTGCGCAGCCCGTCGGCGGTAGGTTGGGTTCCCGATGGCATCAGCCGCCATGTCGTGAGCCAGAGTCTGCTGGAGTGCGCATTGCACAATTTCGCCGCACGAGAAGCTTCGGGTGACGGCTGGCCGGATCGGGCCACGCTGCTCGATGCCCAGGGCAATACCCTCGACCTGCAACCGCACGTGTTTGCCGCCGCCTGTCGGACGCTGGATGTGGGGGGCTCGTATCAGCAGCATCTGCAGGCAGTCCTGCTGGCCGACGAGGCCCGGCGCCGTGCCACCGAGTCGATACTCGAGCAGGCTTGGCGCACCAGCCTGGGGGCCGCGCTGGAACTGGCGCGCACCCGCAGCGGTTTCGAGGAGGCGGCGGCGGCCCAGTTGCAACCACTGACGCTATCCCCGCCTCAGGCCTGCGACCTGGCAGCCATGGACATGCGCCTGTTGGGTCACCGGATACGCGGAGCGCTGCTGCTGCAACGGCCGAGGGCCAACGGGCAGCCCTCCAGCGCTGGGGTGATCGCCTGGATACCCGGCGATCCAGAGGGCGCGCTGAGCCTGCACGCCAGCGCTTCGGCGCTGTTTCACACGCTGGGTCGGCGCTTGCGCGACGCCGGTTACCGGCGCTTCTTCCAGCGCTTCGTCAGTCAGCGCGATCGCCTGGCCTTCGCCCGTACCTTCGAGCGGCTGGACCGGGCGGCGGCCACGGGTGACAGCGTCGGGCTGGATGGACGTCTCGAAGCGATCGGTGGTCCCGTCATGGAGCACTTGCGGCAGGTGCAGATCGAGACCTTGCTGGACGATGCGCAGGTACTGGCGGTACCTACCCGGTCGGTCGACAGCGCCGAGCGCGACCGACGCCTGCGCTGGCTGAAGGACTTGGGCCTGGACCTGCTGGGCCTGGCCAGCTTCTATGTGCCGCAACTGGGTCTGCCCGTGCTGGCCATCGCGGCCACGCAGATGACCGAGGAGGTGTTCGAGGGCTACCACGCCTGGACCTTGGGCGACCGTGAGGCAGCGCTGGGGCATCTGGCTGGGGTTGCGATCAACCTGGCGCAGTTGGGTATCGACGGCGCCACGGGTGCTGCGTTCCAGACCCTGGAACGCAGCACCCGGGTCGATGGACTCGTCCCCGTCAGGGGCGATGACGCCCAACTTCGATTGATCGACCCGCGCTTGCCAGGCTATGCCGTGCAGCCGCATACGCTGGCAGAGGGACAACGGGGCGTCATCGAAGGCGTCTGGCACGCAGGTGTCAACGGGCAAACCTACCAGGTGCACGGGGGTGTCGAGGCGTTGGCGGTGGTCCACCCGCAGCGTCCCGAGGCGCCCGTCATCGGCCTGGAGCACAATGGCGACGGTGGCGTGCGCCATGCGCTGGAAGGGGCTGCGCGGTGGCAGGGCGCGGGGCAGATGCTGCGTCGGCTCGGCACCGCGCTTGCCAGCGTGAGCGATCAGGCCGCTGTCGCGCTGCTGCGCACGGTAGGCATGGACGAGGGGCATCTGCGCCGTCTGCACCTGGAGAATGCGCCGATACCGGCACGCCTGTACGACGCTGCCCAGCGCTACCGCCTGCACCAGTGGTACCCCAGGCTGCGCGACGAGCTGTTCGAGGCCCAAGTGCAGGTTGCCCAGGCGATGCCCGCGCCAGCGGCAGGGCCGCTGCAACGTGACTTTCCTGCCCTGACCGCGCGAGCCTGCAGCGAGATCGTGGCGCTGGCCAACAGCGCGCAGTTGACGACCCTGCGTGAGCGGACCCGCGTACCGTTGGCGCTCGCCGAGCAGGCGCGCTGGATGCTGCGCGATGCGCGCCTGGACAGAGCGTGCGCGGGCTTCGAGCAGCGTGCTGCTGTGATCGCCGATACCGAGCAGTTGGCACTTGGGCTCATCGACGGCTGGTCGTCGTGGCCCCAGGACGTGCGCATCGAAGTGCGCGAGTCCACTGCGCCGGGCCGGGTCCGCGCGCAGATCGGATCGCAGACCGCAGCGGACCACCGCGCACTGCTGCTCACACGCAGCGGTTACCTGGCGGTCGATGGCCAGGGCGTGGCCGTGGCCGGCGCGCAGGCTGATGACGACCTGTTCCAGGGTCTGCTGTGGCTGATGGACGAGGTTCAGCGGCAGTCGCTGGGGCAGCCAGGCGAGTCAGCGGCGGGGTTGGCCGATGCTTTGGCTGACCGCGCCTTCGCCGATCGTGATCGGGCGGCCCTGCTGATCGGCATGACGCCGCCGCGGCTCGACGTGCGCCCTCCACAGCGATTGGGCGACGGGCGCATCGGTTATCCGTTGAGCGGGCGCGGCGAGGGGTCGCGGCACGCGCTGTTCAACGGCTACCAGCAGGTTTTCCCGACCTTGAGCGATGTGGAAATCGAGGTCTACCTGGAGACTGTGCGTCTGCGTGGTGAAGCGCCTTGGGATCATCTCAGGGCGCTGCACGACCAGTACGCCAGACTCAATGAAGGACTGGTGGCATGGCGTGAGCGCGCGACCAGCACCTTCGAGCGGGAGCAGCGGCGGCAGATCGCCACACGCCTGCGTCGATGCTGGCGACGCAAGCGTGCACAGCCCGACGGTCAGTACCAGTTGGTGATCGACCGCGAGCCGATGCCTGACCTGCCCAGCTTCGCCGCCGAGGTGCGTTTCGATCACGTCAGCCTCTTGACCTTGCGCGGTGCCGGCCTGCAGGATGTTCCAGCCGAGTTTCTGGCGCATTTCGCCAACCTGCGCAGCCTGGACCTGCGCGATAACCGTCTGCAGCGCATCCCCGATGGCCTGCAAGGGCTCACCCGGCTCACCCACCTGCAGTTGTCCGGCAACCGCATCGTCATCGACGATGCCGGCCTGAATCGCCTGAGTGGACTCAATGGCCTGGTAGAGCTGGATCTTTCGGGCAATCCGGTGGGCCAGCTGCCGCCGGTCGCCAACATGCCGCAGCTGCAGCGCCTGCTGCTGCGCAACACGGGGCTGACCGAGGTGCCGCTGGAGCTTTATACCCACTGGTCGCTGGAAGACATCGACCTGCGCAGCAACCGGGTCGAGACGCTGGACCCTGCGCTGGTGCAATCCCGGCGAGCCCTGGCCAGGCTGAGCCTGCACGACAATCCATTGCCCGGGCCAGTCAGGCAACAGGCACGGGCGAACCTGGATCAGGCGCAGGCCGCGGCGAGCTTGCCGTTGCGCCGGCATGGTGCTGGCGGCCAGGCATCGATGGAGCTCTGGCTGACGGGCATGGGCAGAGACGAGCGCCAGACACTGATCGGTCACTGGATGGCACTTTCGCTGGAGCCCGATAGCGCGGCCTTCATGCAGTTTCTGTACGACCTGGGGGCTTCCGATGACTACCAGTATCAAGGCATCGACTTGCGGCGAAGGGTCTGGGAGATCATCGAAGCCTGTGTGCAGAACAGTGAACTGCGCGAACTGGTGTTCCAGCAGGCGGCCGGGCCGCGAAGCTGTTCCGATCGTCTGCTGCTGACGCTCAGCCTGATCGAGGTACGTGTTCTGGCTGCAGTGCGCACTGCCGGGCTCGACCCGAACGCCGCGGACGCGGCCCTGGTGCGACTGGGGCGGGATCTGTACCGGCTGGACGAAGTGGATCGCATCGCGGGTGAGCACATCGCGGCGTTGGGGCCGAACGCCACCTTCGACGACGTGGAAATCTACCTGGTCTACCGGGCCGGGCTGGTGACCGCGCTTAGTCTGCCTGCACAGTCACGCTACATGTACTATCGCACCTTCGCCAACGTCACCCAGGACCAGTTGACCGCAGCTGCCAGCCGAGTGCTGCGCGAAGAGAGCGATGCGCGAGTCGCCGCTTCGCTGTCTCAACGCGAATTCTGGCAGACGTACCTGCGCCAGCGCGATCCCCAGGCGTTCGAAGCCTTGAATGCGCCGTATCACCAGCGGCTGGAGAGGCTCATGGAGAACACCCAGGACACGTCGCAGGCTCTGCTGGAAGCCATTGACACCCTGGCCTCGGAGCGTGACGGTGCCGAGCGAGCGCTGATCCTGGCGCGTACCCTGGACATGGTCGAGCGCTTCAGCAGGGGAGAGCTGGTGCTGCCGGCTGTGCAATGAGCGCGGCGCGGCTGGCGTAGCCATATTCAAAAAAAGCCTTGAGCGTGGAATTATTTAGTGTCCACTTGTATCTGACCGGTAGGGCCTGTTGCCACCATGGACGTGGCGACGGGTCGCCCAGCCTTTTTCCGCTGCGTCGGCCTCCAGGCCAGCGGATTGTCATGATCTGTCAGTTACAGAGTATTTGCCTATGAAATCACGCAAGAGAGTCAAGCCAATCGGCTTGAAGGACATCACCATCGTCGACGACGCCAAGATGCGCAAGGCCATTACGGCCGCTGCCCTGGGCAATGCCATGGAATGGTTCGACTTCGGCGTGTACGGTTTCGTCGCCTACGCGCTGGGCAAGGTGTTCTTCCCCAACGCTTCGCCGAGCGTGCAGATGATCGCAGCCCTGGCGACCTTCTCGGTACCGTTCCTGATTCGCCCCCTGGGCGGCTTGTTCTTCGGCGCACTCGGCGACCGCTACGGGCGCCAGAAAGTGCTTGCGGCGACCATCGTCATCATGTCGCTCAGCACCTTTGCCATCGGTCTCATACCGTCCTATGCCTCGATCGGTATCTGGGCGCCGATCCTGCTGCTGCTGGCAAAAATGGCCCAGGGCTTCTCCGTCGGTGGCGAGTATACCGGCGCCTCGATCTTCGTCGCCGAATATGCACCGGATCGCAAGCGCGGCTTCCTCGGCAGTTGGCTGGACTTCGGCTCGATCGCAGGCTTCGTGCTGGGCGCCGGTATGGTGGTGATGATCTCGACGATCGTCGGGGAAGAGAAATTCCTCGACTGGGGCTGGCGACTGCCCTTCCTGCTGGCCTTGCCACTGGGAATAATCGGCCTCTACCTGCGCCATGCGCTGGAAGAGACGCCAGCCTTCCAGCAACACGTCGACAAGCTCGAGCAGGGTGACCGCGAAGGCCTGGCCTCAGGGCCGAAAGTGTCGTTCAAGGAGGTCGCGACCAAGCACTGGCGCAGCCTGCTGACCTGCATCGGGGTGGTGATCGCGACCAACGTCACCTACTACATGCTGCTGACCTACATGCCCAGCTACCTGTCGCACAACCTGCACTACAGCGAAGACCATGGCGTGCTGATCATCATCGCGATCATGGTCGGCATGCTGTTCGTGCAGCCGGTGATCGGCTTCCTCAGCGACAAGGTCGGCCGTCGTCCGTTCATCCTGGTGGGCAGCATCGGGCTGTTCGTGCTGGCGATTCCGGCGTTTTCGCTGATCAACAGCGGCAGCCTCGGCGTGATCTTCGCCGGCCTGCTGATGCTGGCAATCCTGCTCAACTTCTTCATCGGGGTGATGGCCTCGACCTTGCCGGCGATGTTCCCCACGCATATTCGCTACAGTGCCCTGGCGAGCGCCTTCAACATTTCCGTACTGATCGCTGGCCTGACTCCGACCATCGCCGCCTGGTTGGTGGAAACCACCGATAACCTGTACATGCCGGCCTACTACCTGATGGTCATCGCCCTGATCGGCCTGGTCACCGGCCTGACCATGAAGGAAACCGCCAACAAGCCGCTGCGTGGCGCCGCACCTGCCGCATCCGATCTCGAAGAGGCCCGGGAACTGCTGCGGGAACATCACGATACCATCGAGCAGAAGATCGAGGACATCGATCAGCAAATTGCCGAGCTCGAGGAAAAACGCAAGACCCTGGTTCAGCAGCATCCCCGCATCGATTGATGCAAGCCCTTGCAACGCAGGTGCGGACCTGCGTTGCGAGGTAGGCGTCTTCCTTGATGCGCGTCAGAAAAGCCTCCCTATTGCCGCGCAGCGCGCATTCACGTGTTGGGCACCCTAGGCTCGGGGCTGTTCACGCGCAATCAGAGGAGACCCGCCATGGACACCCGAACCACCCTGTTGAGCGCTGCACTCGCCCTGGGACTGGCCGCATCGGCCGATGCCCAGGACGCGCCTGCGGCGCATATCAGCGTCACCGTAGGCAAACCGACCTTCGTTCACCAGCTGCGCTATGAAGTGATGTACAGCGAAAAGCCCTTCGAGCTGGCGACCATCTACTACTACGACAATGGCCTCTACAAGATCGTCTCCCCAGGTGAGGATCACTATGGGGTGTACCTGGTCATGGGCAAGATGACCGATGCGTTCTACGCCATCAGCTACCTGTCCCTGCCGTCCGACGACTGGGGGGGCAACGTGGCGCGTCACGACCTGCGGTTCGACAGTCGCCGCCAGGTGTTCGAACAGCAGGCGCTGAGCCATGAAGACCAGAACATTCCCCCGCAACGGGGAAGCTTCGTCCAGAGTACCCACAGTCATGCCGATCCGGCGCAGATCGCCTGGGAGCAGCCGTGAGACCGGGCACGGCCCAGGCAAAATAGGGTCAAGCCATAGGTAAATGTTGGGTTCGCGGCGCCTGCGGGCGAACGGGCGCTGAGGTAAGGTGCAGGAAAAGATCCTACCGAGGTGCCTGATGGCTTCCTACACCTTGCGTCAACTCAAGTACTTCGTCACCACCGTGGAGGCTGGCAGCGTAGCCGAGGCGTCTCGTCAGCTGTACATCGCCCAGCCCTCCATTTCCACCGCCATCAAGAGCCTGGAAGAAAGCTTCGGTGTGCAACTGTTCATCCGCCATCACGCCCAAGGGGTATCCCTGACCCCCAGTGGCAAGCGTTTCTATGCCAAGACCAAGGCCCTGTTGCAGATGTCCCACGAGTTCGAGCAGAACGCCCTGGCCGACAACGACACCGTTGCCGGGCAGATCGACATCGGCTGTTTCGAGACCGTGGCGCCCCTGTATCTGCCTCGGCTGATCGCCGGTTTTCGCCAGCGTTATCCGGGTGTCGACATCCGCCTGCGCGATGGCGATCAGCAGGAGCTGATCCAGGGACTTACCGCCGGCAGCTTCGACCTGGCGTTTCTCTACGATCACGATCTGGACGGCACTATCGAGGCGCAGTCGCTGATGCCGCCACAAAAGCCCTACGTGCTGTTGCCGCAGGGGCATCGCTTCGCGGGCCAATCCGAGGTTTCCCTGCGAGACCTGTGCCCGGAGCCGATGATCCTGCTGGACGTAGCGCCCAGCCGCACCTATTTCGTGAGTCTGTTCAACGAGCTGGGGCTCACGCCAAACATCGTTTTCAGTTCCCCCTCGATCGAGATGGTGCGCGGCATGGTGGGGCAGGGGTTCGGCTTCTCGCTGCTGGTGACTCGCCCACATTCGCCGTACACCTATGACGGCCAGCGCCTGGCGATGCTCGACATCAGCGAGCCGGTGACGTTGTCGGGGCTGGCGGCGGCGCACTTGAAACGTGTGCAGTTGACCAAGCCCGCGCAGTTGTTCGTGGCCTTCTGCAGGGAAGAGCTGGCCAGGCTGTCGGCATAGCGCAGCAGCGGCGGCTGCGCGTGCAGAAGGGGATCAGGCTGGCTCGGGCACCACCGCGATCACGTCGATCTCCATCAGCCACTCAGGTTGCGCCAGCCCGGCGACCACCAGCCCGGTGGAGATCGGGAAGACGCCTTTGAGCCATTGGCCAACCTCCCGGTACACCGCTTCGCGAAAGCGCGGGTCGGTGATGTAGGTGGTGGTCTTGACGATGTGCGAGAGGTCCGAGCCGGCCTCTTCGAGCAACTGCTTGACGTTCTTCATCGCCTGTTCGGCTTGCGCGCGCGGGTCGCCCAGGCCGACCAATCGGCCCTCGAAGTCGGTGCCGACCTGACCGCGCACGTAGATGGTATTGCCGGCGCGCACTGCCTGGCACAGGTCGTTGTCCAGGGTCTGGTTGGGGTAGGTGACCTGGGTGTTGAACATGCGTATACGGGTATGGGTTGGCATCACAAGGCTCCTAGGGGGCTGAGGTTGTCGCTGTGGGGCTGGTCGGCATGGCGCTGCCCGCGGTCGCGGTAGGCCAGGTAGGTGCGTTGCGTGGCGATGTGACCGGCCACGTGCTTGGCGTCGTGCCAGACGCCCCAGATGAACGACGAGCCGCGGCGCGACAGCCAGGGCAGGCCGAGAAAATAAATGCCAGGCTCACGGCCGACTCCGCGCTGGTGCTGGGGCTTGCCGTTGGCGTCGAAGGTGTCGACCTGCAGCCAGCTGAAATCCACGCCATAACCGGTGGCCCAGATGATGCTGGTTACCCCGGCCTTGTGCAGGTCCAGTTGCAGCAGTGGCTGGCTGAGGCATTGCGGGTCGGCCAGGTGTGCGCGCGCCTGGGGCTCCGGGGGCAGGTCCAGGCCGTTGCGTTCGACATAGGCATCGGCAGCGTCGAGCAGGGCCAGGTAGCTTTCATCGCCACGGCGGATGTTGTCGGCCAGATTGTCCTGGAACCTGGCCATCCCATCGCTGAACGACTGGGTCAGACCGACCAGGGTCATGCCTTGGTGGGCCAAGGCGCGGAAGTCGACGGTGTGCCCGCCGCGCGCGCCGCTGACGGCGATGGTCACGTGTTCGCGGCCGGGGCTGGCGACTTCCGCGTCCCATTCGCCCAGTACGCCCAGCCACCAGCAGAAATCGCGACCACGGTAGCTGCGAGGTGGGCGATCATGGGCGCCGACCGAGAGGTAGACCTGTCGCCCGGCGCGCATCAGCTCTTCGGCGATCTGCACGCCCGACGACCCGGCACCGACCACCAGCACGGCGCCCTCCGGCAGCTGGCCAGGGTTGCGGTAGTCCGCGGAATGGATCTGGTGCAAGCGCGCATCCTTCGGCGCGATGGGCGGAATCACCGGCCGCTGGAAAGGCCCGGTGGCGGCCACCACTCGATTGGCGCTGATCACGCCGTCGCTGGTGTGCACGGTGAATCCCGGACGGTGGGCGTTGCGCTCCACGCGGGTCACCTCGACACCAGTGCGCACCGGCAGATCATACGTGCGCACATAGCGTTCGAAATAGTCGGCGACCTGGTCCTTGCCGGCGAATGCGTCGGCGTCCATCTCGAAAGCCAGCCCCGGAAAGCGGTCGTGCCAGGCCGGGCCGTTGGCCACCAGCGAATCCCAACGGCCGCTGCGCCAGGCCTCGGCGATGCGCCGGCGCTCCAGCACCAGGTGCGGTACGCCCTGCGCGCTCAGGTGTTCGCTGATGGCCACGCCGGCCTGGCCGGCGCCGACTACCAGGGTGTCGATTTCGAGAGTGTTCAGTGTCATGTCCCAGCCCTTGCTCAGGCGATTGTATTGAGGCCGTTGGCACGACCGTCGTTGTTCGCCACCAGCCTAGGGACGCGGTAAATCCGACGAAAATAGTATTTAGCTGGGCTTTGGCGATAAAACGGCGAAGGGGCAGCAAGCGTGGGAACAGGGTACCGGGCGTGCCCGTGAGGCCCGTTTTTTGCTGGCCACTGCCGAGGAAAATGCTTGTTTCGTCGCGACGGGGGCTTGCCGAGAATGCCGGCAAACCCTGCAAGGAGTCGCACCATGACTTTCTCCATCCTCGGCCGTTGCCCGGACACCGGCCAGGTCGGCATCGCCATCAGTTCATCCAGCATCGCCGTGGGCGCTCGTTGCCCTTGGGTGCGCGGCGGCGTGGGCGCCGTGGCGACACAGAACATCACCTTGCCGGCACTCGGCCCGCAGATTCTCGATGCGCTGGAGCAGGGCCAGCAGCCACCGGCCGCTGCGCTGGACCAGGTGCTCAGGGCCAATGGCTGGAGCGAGTACCGCCAGGTGACGGTGATCGACAACCACGGTCAGGTCGCCTTGTTCACCGGTCGTCAGGCACTGGGCGTGCACCATGCCGTGGCCGGCCAGCAGTGCGCGGCGGCGGGCAATCTGCTGTCCGCGCCTGAGGTGATCGAGGCGATGGTGCAGGCCTTCGAGGCGGCCGATGGGCACCTTGCCGATCGTCTGCTGGCCGCGATGCAGGCGGCCGTGGCCGCGGGAGGCGAGGCAGGACCGGTGCATTCGGCGGCGTTGAAGATCGCTGGCGAGCTGACCTGGCCGCTGGTGGATCTGCGTGTGGACTGGGCCGAACACGACCCCATCGCTGAACTGGATCGGCTCTGGCAGGCCTACCGGCCGCAAATGCAGGACTACGTCACCCGCGCACTGGACCCGACCACGGCGCCGAGCTATGGAGTGGCGGGCGATGAGTGAGTTCGCCAGCCGCGAGCTGCTGCGTCGCCTGGTGGGTTTTCCCACCGTCAGCCGCGATTCCAACCTGGCACTGATCCACTTCATTCGCGATTATCTGGCCGAACAGGGCGTATCCAGCGAACTGTTCTTCAATGCCGAAGGCACCAAGGCCAACCTGTTCGCCACGCTGGGGCCGCAGGAGCGCGGCGGGGTGGTCCTGTCCGGCCACACCGACGTGGTGCCGGTGGATAGGCAGGCCTGGACCGTCGATCCCTTCGCGCTGAGCGAACGCGAGGGCAGGCTGTACGGCCGCGGCACAGCCGACATGAAGGGCTTCATCGCCTCGGTGCTGGCGGCGGTTCCGGCGTTCCTCGCCGAGCCCCTGGCCTTGCCGGTGCACCTGGCGTTCTCCTATGACGAAGAGGTCGGTTGCCTGGGCGTGCGCTCGATGCTGGAGGCACTGGCCCAGCGACCTCACCGACCGCTGCTGTGCCTGATCGGCGAGCCGACCGAACTCAAGCCGGTGCTGGGCCACAAGGGCAAGTTGGCGATGCGCTGCCATGTGCACGGCGCCGCCTGCCATTCGGCCTATGCGCCGCATGGGGTGAACGCCATCGAGTATGCCGCGCGATTGATCGGCCAACTGGGCGAGATCGGCGCCGCGCTGGCGCAGCCCGAACTTCACGACCCGCGCTTCGACCCGCCGTTCTCCACCGTACAGACCGGCGTGATCAGTGGGGGCCAGGCGTTGAACATCGTGCCCGAGCATTGCCGCTTCGATTTCGAAGTGCGCGCCTTGCCTGGCTTCGAGGCGTCGAGCGTGGCCGAGCGGCTTCGGGCCTACGCCGACGGCCAGTTGCTGCCGCGCATGCAGGCGGTCAGCAAGGGCAGCGCCATCACCCTCGAACCCTTGAGCGCCTATCCCGGGCTGGCCACCCCAGAGGATAGCCCGGCTGCTAAGGTGCTGGCGCTGATCAGTGGCTCGCGCGCCTTCGGCACAGTGGCGTTCGGTACCGAAGGCGGGCTGTTCGACCAGGCCGGCATCCCGACCGTGGTGTGCGGACCGGGCAGCATGGAACAGGGGCACAAGCCGGACGAGTTCGTCAGCGTCGAGCAACTGCGCGGCTGCGATACCCTGCTGCTGCGCCTGCGTGACTATCTGGCCAGCGGCTGAGGCGCAGGCGCTGCTCACTTACTGCATGGCCAGGCGCTGCTTGCGGCTCGGCGGAGCGAAGGCCTGGTCGATGTCGCTCAGGTCCTCGTCGGTCAGCGCCAGATCCGCGGCCTCGGCATTCAGACGCACGTGCTGCGGGCTAACGGCCTTGGGAATGGCGATCACACCGTCGTTGCGCGTTACCCAGGCCAGGCTTACCTGGGCGGGCGTGACGCCATGACGTTCGGCGACCGTCTGCAGTACGGGGTGGCCCAGCAACCGCCCAGCCTGGGCGAGCGGACAGTAGGCCATGGTCGGCAGGCGCTGGGCCTGGCTCCACGGCAGCAGATCGAACTCGATGCCGCGCTCGGCGGGGTTGTACATCACCTGGTTGACCGCGCAGCGCGAGTCGTCCAGTTCCTGCAGATCGTCCACGTCGAAGTTGGAAACTCCCCAACGGCGGATCTTGCCCTCATCGACCAGGCGCTCGAAGGCTTCCACCGTTTCTTCCAGGGGGTACTGCCCGCGCCAGTGCAGCAGGTACAGGTCGATGCGCTCGGTGCCCAGGCGTCTCAGGCTACGTTCGCACGCCTGGGCAACACCGCGACGGCTGGCGTTGTGCGGATAGACCTTGCTGGTCAGGAACACCTCGTCTCGACGCCCCGCGATGGCGGCCCCGACCACCGTTTCGGCGCCGCCCTCGGCGTACATTTCGGCGGTGTCGATCAGCGTCATGCCCAGGTCGATACCCTGCTGCAGGGCCGCCACTTCGGCAGCCCGGGACCCGCTGGATTCGCCCATGTACCAGGTACCCTGGCCGATGACCGGGACCTCCACGCCTGCCAACTTCATGTATCGCATGTCACCTCCGGAGGATGAGTGTGATTCAACAGTACGTCCAGCAGCGCCTGTGCGGCCGTGGACAGCGTATGGTCGCTCAGGGTGATGACGCCGATGCGTCGCTCCACCGTCGGCTCCACCAACGCCACGCAGCGTGCTCCGAGCTCCTGCATCTGGTTGATGCACAAGGCAGGGACAGCGCTCACCCCCAGCCCGTTCGCGACCATGCGGCCCACTGTCGACAGCTGGTGACTCTCGAATGCCACCGTCAATCGCCCGTGTTCGGCTGCCAGGTGCTGCTCGAGCAGCAGGCGTACCGCCGAAGGGCGCTGCAGGGCGATGAAGTCCTCGCCCAGCAACAGGCGCCAGCTCACTTGCGAGCGTTGGGCCAAGGGTGAATCGGCGGGTACCACCGCGACGAACCGATCCAGGTACAGAGGATGGAACTGCAACGCATCGCTGCGCTGGGGCTCGAACCCGATGCCCAGCTCGACGCGGCGATGACGCACCAGCTCCAGCACCTGCTCGTTGATCACGTCGTGCACGGTGACGTTGACCTTCGGATAGCGCTGACGAAACACCTTGAGCGAGCGCGGCAGCAGGTTGCCGGCGAACGCCGGCATGGCGGCCACCGAGACGCGTCCCAGTTGCAAGGTGAAGCGCTGGCGCAGCATCTCTTCGGTATCGTCCCAGTCGGCCAGCAGGCGCTGGGCCAGCGGCAGCAGCACCTCGCCCTCGGCGGTCAGCGCGACGCTGCGGGTGGTACGAGTGAGCAGGGCGCCGCCGAGGTTCTCCTCCAGGCCCTTGATGGTCAGGCTCAGCGCGGGCTGGGAAATGTGCAAATGCTCGCCCGCCTGGGCGAAGCTCTGATACTTGGCTACGGTGATGAAGGCACGCAGCTGTTTGACGTTCATGGCAGTGGCCTGGTTGTTTTGCAAAAGTTATCAATCGATGACTAAAACAAAATTAACAAATCAGTGGCCAGCGGTGAAGATGGCAGCACTGGCTCAAATAACGACAAAGGCGGATCAGCATGGCCGGACTGGACAAGCGTGTAGCAACCTATGAGCAGGCACTCGAAGGCCTGACCGACGACATGACCGTGCTGGCTGGCGGCTTCGGGCTGTGCGGCATCCCGGAAAACCTCATCGCCGAGATCAGGCGGCGTGGCGTCAAGGGCCTGACCGTGGTGTCCAACAATTGCGGCGTCGATGGCTTCGGCCTGGGGGTGCTGCTCGAGGACCGGCAGATCCGCAAGATGATCGCTTCCTACGTGGGCGAGAACGCCGAGTTCGAGCGTCAGTTGCTCAGTGGCGAGCTCGAGGTCGAGCTGACGCCCCAGGGGACCCTGGCCGAGAAGATGCGCGCCGGTGGCGCGGGCATCCCCGCCTTCTTCACGGCCACCGGCTACGGCACGCCCGTAGCCGAGGGCAAGGAGGTGCGCGAGTTCGACGGACGCCACTACATCCTCGAGCGTTCGATCACCGGCGACTTCGCCATCGTCAAGGGCTGGAAGGCCGATCACTACGGCAACGTGGTCTATCGCAACACCGCGCAGAATTTCAACCCGCTGGCCGCCACGGCCGGGCGCATCACGGTGGTGGAGGTCGAGGAGATCGTCGAGCCGGGAGTACTCGCACCCAGCGAGATTCATACACCCGGGATCTTCGTCGACCGGGTCATCGTCGGCACCTTCGAGAAGCGTATCGAAAAGCGCACCGTCAAGGCCTGAGCGCCCTCCCCAGAACGACAGAAGAACAACGAAGAGATCCAGACCATGGCACTGACCCGCGAACAGATGGCTCAACGCGTCGCCCGTGAACTGAAGGATGGCTACTACGTCAACCTCGGCATCGGCATTCCCACCCTGGTGGCTAACTACGTGCCGGCCGACATGGACGTGATGCTGCAATCGGAGAATGGCCTGCTGGGCATGGGCGAGTTCCCCACCGACAGCACCGTCGACGCCGACATGATCAACGCCGGCAAGCAGACCGTCACGGCGCGCATCGGCGCCTCAATCTTCGATTCGGCGCAGTCCTTCGCCATGATCCGCGGGGGCCATGTGGATCTCACGGTACTGGGCGCTTTCGAGGTAGATGTGCAGGGCAATATCGCTTCCTGGATGATCCCCGGCAAGCTGGTCAAGGGCATGGGCGGGGCCATGGACCTGGTGGCCGGCGCCGAGAACATCATCGTCACCATGACCCACGCGTCCAAGGACGGCGAATCCAAGCTGCTGCCGCGTTGCAGCCTGCCCCTGACCGGTGCCGGCTGCATTCGCAAGGTGCTGACCGACCTGGCCTATCTGGAAATCGACGACGGCGCCTTCATCCTGCGTGAAACGGCCCCTGGGGTCAGCGTGCAGGAAATCGTCGACAAGACTGCCGGCAAGCTGATCGTCCCGGACGATGTCAAGGAAATGACCTTCTGACTGACGGCTGCACCGCACTGCTATAGGGGCGACGGCTAATCGCCGCCCCACACCCTCCACTAATAAAACCAAGAAAGGAAAACGCCTTGGCCGCTGAAATCCAAGACAGCCGTTCCGCCCGCTTTGCCCTTCGCTGCTCCAACTGGGCCGAACGCTGGTTCCCCGACTCCTGGGTGTTCGCCGCCCTCGCCGTGATGCTGGTATGCCTGGGCGCGCTGGCCATGGGCGGCAAACCCACCGCTACCGCCAAGGCATTCGGCGATGGCTTCTGGAGCCTGATTCCCTTCACCATGCAGATGGCCTTCGTGGTCATCGGCGGCTATGTAGTGGCCAGCTCGCCGCCCGCAGCCAAACTGATCGACCGCCTGGCCCAGCTGCCGAAAAACGGCCGCTCGGCGGTGTGCTGGGTGGCGTTGATCTCGATGCTTGCGTCACTGCTCAACTGGGGCCTGTCACTGGTGTTCGGCGGCCTGCTGGTGCGTGCCCTGGCCCGGCGCCAGGAATTGAAGATGGATTACCGCGCCGCTGGCGCTGCCGCCTACTTGGGACTGGGCGCGGTCTGGGCCCTGGGGCTGTCGTCGTCGGCCGCGCAGCTGCAGGCCAACCCGGCCAGCCTGCCGCCGTCGATCCTGGCCATCACCGGGGTGATTCCGTTCACCGAAACCATCTTCCTGTGGCAGTCCGGGGTCATGCTGGCGGCGCTGGTGATCGTCTCGCTGGTCATCGCCTATGCCACTGCCCCCGGACCAGCCAGCGCCCGCAGCGCCCAGGACTGCGGCGTCGATCCCAGCTTCACCGCGCCGCCGCCGGCGCAGCGAACCCGCCCTGGCGAGTGGCTGGAGCATAGCCCCATTCTGATCCTGTTGCTGGTGGCCCTGGCCGCCGGCTGGCTCTACCAGGAGTTCGCCACCAAGCCGGCCATCACCGCCATCTCCGGGCTGAACACCTACAACCTGCTGTTCATCATGCTCGGTGCGTTGCTGCACTGGCGACCGCGCAGCTTCCTCGATGCGGTGGCCCGTGCCGTGCCGACCACTACCGGGGTGCTGATCCAGTTCCCGCTGTACGGCTCGATCGCTGCCATCCTCACCCAGGTGCAGGGCAGCGATGCCCAGACCCTGGCGCACCATATTTCGGTGTTCTTCACCCAGATCGCCACCCACGACACCTATGCCTTGCTGATGGGGGTGTATTCGGCGGTGCTCGGCTTCTTCATCCCATCTGGCGGCGGCAAGTGGATCATCGAGGCGCCCTACGTCATGCTGGTGGCCAATGACCTGCAATACCACTTGGGCTGGGCGGTGCAGATCTACAACGCGGCCGAGGCGTTGCCCAACCTGATCAACCCCTTCTACATGTTGCCGCTGCTCGGGGTGCTGGGTCTGAAGGCACGCGATCTGATCGGGTTTTCCTTCGTGCAACTGCTGGTGCACGTGCCGTTGGTGCTGGTGCTGCTCTGGGCGCTGGGCGCGACCCTGGCCTACGTGCCGCCGGTCATGCCTTGAGGGGGCTACCGTAGCCGGGCAGGCGCGCCCTGTCATTTCTGTCAGTAGGCGCGGCGCAGCGTTCTGGCTAGGGTCCAGCTTTGTGGCCTGGTTTCTCGCCAGGCAGGCATGTTCGCCGAGCCGGTTCCGCGCCCATGAAGGTCCTGTCCACACTCTTGCTGGTTGGGTTGCTGTGCTGTGAGAGCGCCTGCGCCTGTGCTGCAAACAGGCTGCTGATCGGCAGCCTGGCACCGTGCGGCGAGTGGCAGATGCCGCCTGTGGCAGCCTGGTGTACGACGGTCCAAGGGCTCTCTACAGTCAAGCCTAAGGTCATGATCGACGGTCAGGCACTGGCCGAGGCGTTCGTGGCCGTCACCTCGGCAGGGCTGCGGTTGACCATCCCTTCGACACTGCAAGCCAGTGGCCCCGTGTGGCTGGATGACGATGGGCGCCTCAGCAATGCGGTGTGGTGGAATCCGATGGGCGCTCAGGTGGTGGCCATCAAGCAGGAACGCGTCGAAACCATCGCCCCTGGGTTGGTCACTGCGCTCGACCTGTTGAGCCTGCTGCTGCACGAGGATGAAGGGGAGGCGCAGGCCCGCCGCATCGCCCAGCGACACGACCTGAAGATCGTCGGCGCCATTGCCGCGCTCGGCCTGTACCAGTTTCGCCTGCCGGCCTCCACTTACCTGTCGCGCGATGAATGGATCGCTCGATTGAGACAGGATCCGTCCGTGGAACATGTCCTGGTGGAGGACGACAATTCACTGCTGCCCGATGACCCGGCCCCTCAGGTGGAGTTGGCCGATCGACGCGGTTGGGAAGCCAACCGATTCACCGCAGCCGTGGAACTGTACCAGCGCCGGCTCGCCGATCCCGCCACGCCCCATGGTCCGCGTGTGCGCATCGGTATCGTCGAAAGCGGAGTGAATTTTCGTTCACGCGATTTCGCTCGCTTCGCACAGCCCTGCAGGGGTACGGCAGGTGTGTGCATCTATGCCGCGCAAAGCGGCGTATCCAGCCAGCATGGTTCGATCGTCACCGGCATCCTGGCGTCGGCGCTCTATCCGGGCGGAAACCTGGCGCTGCTCAGCCGGCTGGCCAAGGTCGGCAATGGCTTTGAGTTGCGGGTGGATCTGCAAACGGGCTCGGGCGTGACAGCGCGCGTGGCCAGTTCGGTCAATCTGGTCGAGGCGGGTGCGCAGGTGCTGAACTGGAGCTGGGGGGTGCACCGCCTCGGCGCACGTGACCGCAGCGGTGAACCGGTGCAGGCCAATGTGCGCTCTGCGCTGGCCCTGGACGGCTATGAAGCGCTGCTCGGGCGGTTCTTCGTGTGGCTGGAGCGCGAGCACCCGGGGGTGATAGTCATCAACTCCTCCGGCAACAGCGGGTCGGACACCGAAGACCATCTGCCATCGGGTCTGTACGCGCGTCAGTTGCTGGTAGTGGGCGCCCATCAGCGCAACCGCTGGGCCGGCCCGCTGAGCGATGCACGTGCTGTTCGCTGGCGCGACAACTCCAACCGGGGGCAACGCCTGGACATCGTCGCCGCTGCATGCCCTCATGCCTCGGCATCGACCGCGCCTAAGGTCGGGCGCGGCGGCGGCTGTGGAACCTCCTATGCTGCGGCACTGGTGACGGGCACGGTCGCGGCGATGCTGTCGGTGGACCCGCACTTGAAACCAGAGCAGGTCAGGCGCCTGCTTCGTGAGGGGGCATTGCCTTTCGCCGCGTTACCTGGACCCGGCACGCAGGCTTGGACCCCCTGCGGGCCCCAGCCTGGCTGCAGCAGGGTGCGGCGCTCCGAGCGCGTGGAGTGGCTGCGCCTGGACATGCATCGCGCCCTCGACCTGGCGCTGGACCCTGCATCCACCGGCGCCCCCGGCGGCAGGATGCGCGCTGAACCTGCACCCTGACTGCTGCCAGTCGACGCTCACTGGCGCCGCGATTGCCGATCGTCGAGTGTGGCGAGCTGGTTCGAGGCTTCCGGCAGACCGGTGACCTTGATCGAACGAGCACCCACGGCGAACTTGGCCCCCACTTTGGAAAACCGCTCCAGCAGCTGGAAGTTGATCGCCTGCTGGATGTCCATGTACAGGTTGTAGCCAGGATCGAGCACGATGTACACCGCCTCGAACTCCAGCGCCTCCTTGCCAAAACCGCGCAGGTGGGCGCGGTCGAAGCGCACCTGGTTCTGTGCCTTGATCGCTTCCTCGACGATCGCTGGAGCCTGTTTCACGGCTTCGGTCGGCGTGTCGTAGGACAGGCCGAACTCGAAGACGATGCGTCGCTCCTGCAGGCGCTTGTAGTTCTGGATGGTGCTGCTGATCATGCCGGCGTTGGCCATGACGATCTGCTCGCCGCCCAGGCTGCGGATACGTGTGGTCTTCAGGCCGATGTTCTCCACCGTGCCGGCCAGCGCGCCGATGACGATGAAGTCGCCTACCTCGAACGGCTTGTCCACGGCGATCGACAAGGATGCGAACAGGTCGCCCAGCACATTCTGTACCGCCAGTGCCACGGCGATGCCACCGACGCCCAGGCTGGCGACGAAGGCGGTGATGTTCACGCCCAGGTTCGACAGCATCGCCAGCAGCACCACCGACCACAGCAGTACGCGCGCGCCCCAGCCCGACAGCGTGGCCAGGGCGCTGCCACGGTAGGCGTTGCCGGCGTCATGGCGGGTGAAGTAACGGCTCAGGCCGATCGCGATGGCGCGGTTGGCCCACAGGCCGATCTGCAACGCCGCGACCACGAACCACAGACTGCCGACGCGGTCGAGCCAGCGCTCGGGCAGGTCGAGCACGCCCAGGCCGACCAGCAGCGAAGCCAGCATCAGCAGGACGTTGCTGGTGCCTTCGAGCACTTCGGTGACCAGCAGGCTGAACTGGCCTTCATGGCTGGACCACTGGTGGGCGCGGCGCTTGAGAAAGCTCAGGCCCCAGCGCGTCACCAGGAAGGTGACGACCGTGACGGTCAGCGCCAGCAGCAGGTTGAGGATGGAGATGCCGAATACCGTGGTGGTGGTCAGCAACTGCAGCAATCGTTCGTCCATCGGTTCTCCCTCCGAGATGGTGGTGTAGACAGGCTGTGCCGTCGAGGCACAGTCTGTTTAGAAGGGAGAGGGCGCCGAGGGTTTAACCGGATTTGCCTTTTTGCCTGCAGGCCGGCTCAGACGCTGCGGGTGAGGCCGCCATCCACGCGCAGATTCTGCCCGGTGATGTAGCCCGCACCTTCGCTGGCCAGAAAGGCGATGGTGGCGGCGATTTCCTCGGCCTTGCCGTAGCGCTGCAGCGGCACGCTGTCACGGCGTTGATCGGTGCCCGGCAGGCTGTCGATCCAGCCAGGCAGCACATTGTTCATGCGCAGGTTGTCCTTGGCGTAGGTGTCGGCGAAGAGTTTGGTGAAGGCGGCAAGGCCTGCCCGGAACACGGCCGAGGTGGGGAACAGGTCGCTGGGCTCGAACGTCCAGGCGCTGGAGATGTTGATGATCACGCCCTGCTGGCGTTGCTGCATGATCGGGGTGACCAGGCGGGTGGGACGCACCACGTTGAGCAGGTAGGTATCCAGGCCCAGGTGCCAGTCTTCGTCGCTGATCTGCAGAATCGGTGCGCGAGGGCCGTGGCCGGCGCTGTTGACCAGCACGTCGATGCGGCCCCAGCGCTGCAGCACGGCGTCGACCAGGCGCTGCAGATCGTCGTTGCGCTGATTGCTGCCCGTCACGCCGATGCCACCCAGTTCATTGGCCAGGGCTTCGCCCTTGCCCGAGGACGAGAGGATGGCCACCCTGAAACCGTCCGCGGCGAGCCGACGCGCCGCAGCGGCGCCCATGCCGCTGCCGGCGGCGGTGATGATGGCAACTTTTTCTTCAGACATGCGAGGCCTCCGAGGCTGTGTGGAGAAGAACAAGGGCACAGCCTAGCAAGGCACAGGGACCGGAGGGAGACATCGCGACAGGTCTCTGGCGATAGAAAATCTATCGTCTCAGGCGTTGCTGGCCTGGTCGATCAACCAAGCGCGCACGCGTTCGAGTGTCGCCGCGGATCGCTCCTTGCGTGGCCATACGAGGTACAGATGCTTGTCCATGGCCAGTGCCTGCTCGAACACCTTGACCAGCCGGCCGCTGCGCAGGTCGTCTTCCACGAACAGCTCACTGCACAGCGCCAGCCCTTGCCCGGCGAGTGCGGCCTCGATGGCCAGTGATGTCTGGTTGAAGCGCAGGTTTTTGCGCATGTTGGGCAGCGCCTGGCCGAACAGTTCGGCAATGTAGCGCGGCCAGACGTTGTGCGCGTCGTGCAGCAGCACGTAACGTTGCAGCCCGTCCAGGTCACGGGGTGGGCCTGTTCGAGCGAGCAGCGCCGGGCTGGCCACTGCGATCAACTGCTGATGCGCCAGCAACTGCGCGTTCAGGCCCGGCCCGAAGGGCGCTACACCATAGCGCACTGCCAGGTCGACGCCGTCGGCCTGGAAGCGCGACAGCCGCTCGCTGGCCAGCACCCGCAAGTCGATATCGCCGTGCAGCGCGGTGAAGGCGCCCAGGCGTGGAATCAGCCACCGCGACGCGAAACTGGGGGTGACGCTGACGGTCAGGTGACGATCGTCCGGGCGTAGCGCAGCCGTGGCCTCGCCGATCAGCGCCAGCGCGCTGCGGATGCTGTGGCTGTAGCCAAGGCCCGCGTCGGTCAGCCGCAGACCGCGCGGCAGGCGTTCGAACAAGGGCACGCCCAGGTGCGCCTCCAGGCCGCGGATCTGCTGGGCCACCGCCGCTTGCGTCACCTCCAGCTCGTCGGCGGCGAGGCGGAAATTCAGCTGGCGCGCGACCACTTCGAACACCCGCAGGGCGTTGAGCGGCGGCAGTGGGTTCAGCATCCTGGCGCCTCGCTGGCCGCCAGCGCGCGGGCGAGAAACGGCGCGGTGCGGCTGTGCCCGCAGGCCGCCACGGCTGCGGGCTTGCCACTGGTCACGATCTGTCCGCCTGCGGTGCCTGCACCTGGGCCGATGTCGATCACCCAGTCGCTCTGAGCGACCACGCGCATGTCATGTTCGACCACCACCACGCTGTGGCCCTGGTCCACCAGGCGATTCAACTGCACCAGAAGGCGGTCCACATCCTGCGGATGCAGCCCGTTGGTGGGTTCGTCCAGCACGTAGAGGGTGGACCCACGGGCGTTGCGTTGCAGCTCGGTGGCCAGCTTGATGCGTTGCGCCTCGCCACCGGACAGCTCGGTGGCCGGTTGCCCCAGTCGCAGGTAGCCCAGGCCGATGTCGGCCAGCACCTGCAGGCTGCGCCGCGGTGCCGGATGCTCGGCGAAGACCTCCAGGGCCTGGTCGACGGTCAGGCGCAATACCTGAGCGATGTTCAGGCCCTGCCAGGTCACCGCCAGGGTCTGCGGATTGTAGCGGTCGCCGTGGCAGGTGGGGCAGGGCGCATAGACGCTGGGCATGAACAGCAATTCCACGCTCACGAAGCCTTCGCCTTCGCAGGTAGGGCAGCGGCCCTTGGCGACGTTGAAGGAGAAGCGCCCGGCGTCGAAGCCGGCTGCCTGGGCCTGCTCGGTGGCGGCGAACAGCTTGCGCACGTGATCGAACAGGCCGGTGTAGGTGGCCAGGTTCGAGCGCGGCGTGCGGCCGATGGGCTTCTGGTCTACCTGCACGAGACGCTTGAGGTGCTCGATGCCTGCGCTGATGCGGCCCGTGCCACCCTGCACGGGCTCGTCTTCCAGGTTCTGCTCGGCCGGTTCCTCGGTGGAGGTCTGGTGGCCCAGGTGGGCCGCTACCAGCTCCAGCAGGGCCTGGCTGACCAGGCTCGATTTGCCTGATCCGGAAATGCCGGTCACAGCGGTGAAGCACCCCAGGGGAAAATCCGCTTTGAGCTGGTGAAGATTGTTGCGACTGATGCCGTCCAGGCTCAGCCAGTGCTGCGCAGCCCGAGGCTCGCGCTGGGCGGGCGCCTGCTCGGCGAACAGGTACGCGCCGGTGCGCGACTCGCTGACCTGCGCCAGACCTGCGGGCGGGCCGCTGTAGAGCACGCGCCCACCGTGCTCGCCGGCCGCCGGCCCGACGTCCACCAGCCAGTCGGCGCGGCGCATGGTGTCCATGTCGTGCTCGACCACGTACACCGAGTTGCCGGCCTGCTTGAGACGCAGCAAAGCCTCGAACAGCGCTTCGCTGTCGGCCGGGTGCAGGCCCGCCGAGGGTTCGTCGAGCACATAGATCACCCCGAACAACTGCGAGTTGAGCTGGGTGGCCAGGCGCAGTCGCTGCAGCTCGCCAGAGGACAGCGTGGGCGTGCTGCGCTCCAGCGCCAGGTACCCCAGGCCCAGGCCGAGCAGCGTGTCGATGCGCTCCAGCAGTTCCTGGGCGATACGTTGCGCGGCCAGGCGTTTTTCCAGGGACAGGTTGGGGGTGTGGCGCACATCCTGGCCACCGGTGTGTGGACTGTCGCCGCGCGCTGCCCGTTGCTGTCGCGCGTCACGGGCCTGGGCATGGGTGAGGGTGTCGTTGTCCTCGCTGGCCTGCCGCAGGTAGTGCGGCGCCGCTACCTCGCGCAGCACCTCGGCCAGGTCCTGAAGGGGCAGGCGCGACAGTTCGGCGATGTCCAGCCCGGCGAAGGTCACGCTCAGGGCCTCGGCCTTCAGGCGCTTGCCGGCGCAGACCGGGCAGGGGCTGGGGCGCATGTACTGGGCCACGCGCTTGCGCATCTGCGCGCTCTGCGAATGCATGAAGGTGTGCAGCACATAGCGCCGTGCGCCGCTGAAGGTGCCCTGGTAGCTGGGCTCGAGCTGCTGCTTGAGAGCCTTGCGCGTCTGCGCCGGCGTGAGTCCGGCATAGACCGGGACAGTGGGCGTTTCCTCGGTGAACAGGATCCAGTCGCGCTGGGCTTGTGGCAGGTCCTGCCACGGCACGTCGACATCGTAGCCGAGGGTCACGAGGATATCGCGCAGGTTCTGTCCTTGCCAGGCCATCGGCCAGGCTGCGACGGCCCGCTCGCGGATGCTCAGCGAAGGGTCTGGAACCAGGGTCGCCTCGCTGACCTCGAAGACCCTGCCAATGCCGTGGCACTCGGAACAGGCGCCCTGTGGGGTATTGGGCGAGAAATCTTCAGCGTAGAGCATGGGTTGCCCGGCTGGATAGCTGCCGGCGCGCGAGTAAAGCATGCGGATCGAACTGGACAAGGTCGTGACGCTGCCCACCGACGACCGTGCGCTGGGGGTGCCACGCTGCTGCTGCAAGGCGACCGCTGGCGGCAGCCCGTCGATGGCATCGACGTCCGGCACGCCGACCTGGTCGATCAACCGCCGTGCGTAGGGCGCGACCGATTCGAAATAGCGCCGCTGCGCTTCGGCATACAGGGTCGAGAACGCCAGCGACGACTTGCCCGAACCGGACACGCCGGTGAACACCACCAGCGCATCGCGCGGGATGTCGACGTCGACGTTGCGCAGGTTGTGTTCACGGGCGCCGCGAACGCGGACGAAGCCATTGGTGGCGGGGGCGGGGGTCTTGGACATGAGCGTTCCTTGTCGGGAGGCCAGGCCGTTGCGCGGCAGCCTGGTCGGTACGAGTGGCGTGCGGACAGTACCTAGGACCAGCGGGTGGCGCCACAGGTCCTTCGGCGTGCATCATTCAGCGTCTTCGGTCCAGGGTTGCCCTGCATCAAGCGCAGGGCGTCGAGTCAGGCTACAGTACGCAGTGTCCATTGCCACGACGCGCAGGTCCACATGCCCGATTGGTCCCTTCACCCTGTCTGTCCAGCGTCCGTCGACGAGGTGGTCGCCTTCGTCGACCAGGCCCGCCGTGCGCTGTTCCCTCTGCTCGCCCAGTCGCCGCTGCCCGACGACCTGTCACACTTCGCACAGCGCTACCTGCACGGCGAAGGCCGCTTTCTGGTCGCGCGTGCCCATGGCCGATTGATCGGAGCGATCGGCTACCTGCCCTACGACCACCGCTTCGCTCAACTGGACTATCGAGGGCTGAGGACGGTCGAGGTGGTGCGGCTGTTCGTTCACCCCGACCATCGTCAGCAGGGGGTGGCGAAGGCTCTGTACCAGGCGCTGCACGATCAGGCCCGCGAAGCGGGCGTGCAGTGCCTGTACCTGCATACGCACCCGTTCCTGCCGGGCGCCATCGCCTTCTGGGAGCGACAAGGCTTCACCCTCGTCGATGTCGAGCACGATCCGCTGTGGCGCACCACGCACATGCACTGCCTGCTCGATCAGGGCTGAACGCCCTGGGCAACGACGCTATACTGCGCGCCCTTTGTCACACCCCGGAGCCCTCTTATGCGGCAGGCCTTGCTGATCGTCGATGTGCAGTCCACCTTCAGCCCGCCCGAGTGGCTGGTCGATGGCATCCGTGCCCTGGCCGCGCGACTGCCCGCCATCGCTTCGGTCGAACTGCATGACGAGCGGGTCACGCCGTTTCAGCGCCAGCTCGGCTGGCACCCGGCCGCCGAGGACGAGTGCCTGATCGAGGCCGACGAGGTGTTCGTCAAGCATGGTTACGGGCAGCCCCGCGAGGCGATCGACTATCTCCTGGAACTGGGCGTGGAGCGTGTGCTGGTGTGCGGTCTGCAGACCGACACCTGTGTGCTGGCGGCGGGGTTCGCCCTGTTCGACGCGGGCCTGACGCCCACGCTGGTGACCGACCTGACGGTCGGCTCGTCCCTGGACCGCTCGGGGCAACTCGGCATTTCGCTGTGGACCCACCATTTCGCTCAGGTGATCACCGCCGACCAGGTGGTGGCCGGATTGTCATGAGCCATTGCCCTGAGGGATATGGGCGTGTTCAGCCGCTGGTGGCGTCGTCCGGATGGACCGCGTCGGTCGCCACTTCCACCGCTTGCCCGGCACGCAGGATAGCGGCACGCTGGCGTTCGTAGTCCTGAAGCGAAAGGCCGCGGCGTTGCAGGGCCTCAAGTTGGAGCTGGCGACTGTCTTCGACGCTCGGAGCATGGGTTTGCGGGGGGCTGGCGCAGCCGGCGAGCACCGCGATGACCAGGGCGGCGGTGATGGACATCGACAGGCGGATAGCATTGTTCATGCGAGTGTTCCGGGATAGCAGAAGGCTGGCGGGCCGATGAGTCCACTGTATCGGGCAGTCTTGCTGGCCGGAAATCGTCATGCTCGATAGTCACTATCGACCACGACTATCGACCATGGCTATCGCCAGCCATCATCGACCACGCGGGGCTGATCCGGCCCAGGGCCGCCGCGACCGGACATGACCATCGTCACTGTCGCGCGACACAGGAAGTGGCATGCTCTGCGCCGGCTGCTGCTTGCCTGCCGGCCTGTAGTCTCTGGCAGAACGCAAGACAGGAGAAGAGGAAAACGCTGAACCAAGTGTCCGCTGCAAGCGCCTACACAGTTGAGATCACTGTTTGTCGCCGTTGAGACCAGACGAGGAACGCCTGATGATCGAGCGCCGTTTTTGCAGTGTGCTGTTGCTGTCGCTGGCCGCCATCCTGTCGCCGGGCCTGGCGTGCGCCGCAGACGAATGCGTGCACCTGACCGCCACCGGCAATCCCGAGTACCCGCCGTATCTGTGGCGCGACCCGCAGGATCCCCAGCACCTGATCGGCGCCAATGCCGATCTGCTCCAGCACCTGGCCGAAGAACTCGGATTGCAGCTGGAAATCACCTACGCAGGCCCTTGGGCCCGCGCCCAGGAAGAAGTGCGCATGGGCCGCATCGACCTCCTGGCCGGCTACTTTTTCACTCGGGCGCGCGAAACCGAGGTGGACTTCATCCAGCCGGCCTTCCTGCACACGCCAAGCGTGGTCTGGGTGCGCAGTGACTCGCCCATCGCCTACCAGAGCTGGGACGATCTGCGCGGCCTGAAGGGTGGTGTACTGGTCAACAACAGCCATGGCGAGCGCTTCGACGAATTCGCACGCACCAACCTCAACCTGGAGGCCGTACCGGGTGCGCGCCAGGCCTTCGAGAAGCTGCTGCACAAGCGCAGCGACTACGTGGTGTTCGAGCGCTTTCCGGGGATGGCCCTGGTACAGGTGCTGGGCATCGACACCCAGGTGCAGAGCCTGGAGCCACCCATTTCCAGCGAGGGCCTGTACCTGGCGATATCGCAGGATTCCCCGTGCAATCAGCCGCCGCTGCGCGCCCGGTTGGCGGCGAAGATGGAGCAGATCCTCGCCAGCGATCTGCCTCAGCGACTGGTGACCGAGAACCTGCAGCGCTGGAAAGCCCAGCAGGCCAGCGCGCAGACGCACTGAATCTGGATCCGGAAACTGGACGGCCCTTGGCAAGACTTCGCGAAACAAATCCCGGATAATGGCGCCCATTTCGTTTTACGCGCCGGTACCCCGCATGGAAATCAAGGTCAATTTTCTCGACAACCTTCGACTCGAAGCCAAATTCGACGACTTCACGGTGATCGCCGATCAGCCGATCCGCTACAAAGGCGATGGCTCGGCCCCTGGTCCGTTCGACTACTTCCTGGCCTCTTCGGCGCTGTGCGCGGCGTACTTCGTCAAGCTCTATTGCCAGACCCGCGACATTCCTACCGAGAACATTCGCCTGTCGCAGAACAACATCGTCGACCCGCAGAACCGCTACCAGCAGATCTTCAAGATCCAGGTGGAGCTGCCCGAGGACATCAGTGAAAAGGACCGCCAGGGCATCCTGCGCTCCATCGACCGCTGCACGGTGAAGAAGGTGGTCCAGGCCGGTCCGCAGTTCGTCATCGAACAGGTGGCCAACCTCGATGCCGACGCCCAGGGACTGCTGATGCCGGTGGCGGACAGCAGCACCCGCATCGCCGGCAAGGACCTGCCGCTGGAGCGCACCATCGCCAACCTGTCGGGGCTGCTGGCAGATCTGGGGATGAAGATCGAGATCGCCTCGTGGCGCAACATCGTCCCCAACGTCTGGTCGCTGCACCTGCGCGACGCCCATTCGCCGATGTGCTTCACCAATGGCAAGGGCGCCACGAAGGAAGCGGCACTGGCCTCGGCGCTGGGCGAGTTCATCGAACGACTGAACTGCAACTTCTTCTACAACGACCAGTTCTGGAGCGCTGAATTCGCCGAGGCGCCGTTCGTGCACTACCCGAACGAGCAGTGGTTCAAGCCGGGCCCCAAGGACGCGCTGCCCGAAGAGATCCTCGACGACCACTGCCGGGCGATCTTCGATCCGGACGGCGAGCTGCGCGGTTCGCACCTGTACGATACCAACTCGGGCAACAAGGCCCGTGGCATCTGCTCGCTGCCGTTCGTGCGCCAGTCCGATGGCCAGACCGTGTTCTTCCCCTCCAACCTGATCGAGAACCTGTACCTGAGCAATGGCATGAGCGCCGGCAATACCCTGGCTGAAGCACAGGTGCAGTGTCTCTCGGAAATCTTCGAGCGGGCGGTCAAGCGCGAAATTCTCGAAGGCGAGCTGTGTCTGCCCGACGTGCCGGCGCAGGTCCTGGCGCGGTATCCGGGTATCGTCGCCGGTATCCAGGGCCTGGAGGAGCAGGGCTTTCCGGTGCTGGTCAAGGATGCCTCGCTGGGCGGCGAGTTCCCGGTGATGTGCGTGACCTTGATGAACCCGCGCACCGGCGGGGTGTTCGCCTCCTTCGGAGCGCACCCGAGTTTCGAGGTGGCGTTGGAGCGCAGCCTCACCGAGCTGCTCCAGGGCCGCAGCTTCGAGGGCCTGAACGACCTGCCGCAGCCGACCTTCGAAAGCCACGCGCTGACCGAGCCGAACAACTTCGTCGAGCACTTCATCGACTCCAGCGGCGTGGTGTCCTGGCGCTTCTTCAGTGCCAAGGCGGACTTCGCCTTCGTCGAATGGGACTTCTCCGGTCAGGGGCAGCACAGCAACGAGCAGCAGGCGCAAACCCTGTTCGACCTGCTGCACGACCTCGACAAGGAAGTCTACATGGCGGTATATGACGACCTGGGCGCCACGGCCTGCCGGATTCTGGTGCCGGGCTACTCGGAAATCTATCCGGTGGAAGACCTGATCTGGGACAACACCAACCGCGCCCTGGGCGTGCGCGCCGACGTCCTCAACCTGCATACCCTCGACAGTCGCGCCCTCAAGCTGCTGTACAAGCGCCTCGACCAGCTGGAGGTGGACGAATACACCACCATCACCACGCTGATCGGGGTCGAGTTCGACGACAACACGGTGTGGGGCCAGTTGACCATCCTGGAGCTCAAACTGCTGATCCAACTGGCCTTGCAGCGCTTCGAGGAGGCCAAGGAGCTGGTGGAGATGTTCCTGCAGTTCAACGACAACAGCGTCGAGCGCGGCCTGTTCTACCAGGCACTCAACGTCGTGCTGGAGGTGGTGCTGGACGACGACCTGGAAATGGCCGACTTCGAGGCCAACTTCCGACGCATGTTCGGCGACGCACGCATGGACGCCGCCCTGGGCTCTGTCGACGGCAGCGTGCGCTTTTACGGCCTTACGCCGACCGGCCTGGACCTTGCGGGTCTGGAGCGGCATCAACGCCTGCTCGACAGCTACCGCAAGCTGCACGCGGCGCGGGCGCGCGCAGCTGGCTAGGCCGACGGGGCGTCCCGACTGGCCGGGAGCTGCCAGTCGGCACGCCCGATGTGTCCTGGACCCGGGAACTTGACGTCAGACCTGCCGGTCCATTTTGTAATGAAACTGTCATACAGCAGCCATTGCGTTAACGAGCAGGTCCGATGCCCCACGCCAGTCCCCCCGAGAAGTACCGAGCCACCGTCATTTGCTTTCATGAAGGGCGGGTGCTGCTCGTGCGCAAGAAGGGCGGGCGATGGAATTTTCCAGGCGGCACCGTCGAGCCTGGCGAGTCGCCCCACGCCGCCGCGGCGCGGGAGCTCTACGAAGAGACAGGGCTAGGCGACAAGCAGTTGCTGCACCTGTGTACCGTGGAAATCGCCGGGGTGTGCCATCACCTGTTCACGACGCATCAATATCCAGGCGACAAGCCCATTGCCCGCAGTGAAATCGTCGCCTGCAAATGGGTCGCGCGCCGAGCCCTGCAACAGGCGCCGCTGAACCCGACGGCAAGGTCGCTGCTGGCCCTGGGCATTCCGGCCTTGTCGGCCTGGGCCGCCTGAATCCGGCATCTTAGCCCTTCGCGGCGAGGCGCGCGCGTGCCACCCGCGAGCCGTTCTGGCGTCCCAGCACGTCACTGATGCGTTGGCCTGCGGCGACCAGTCGGTCCAGGTCGACGCCCGTCTCGATGCCTAAACCCTGCATGAGGTACAGCACATCCTCGGTGGCGACGTTGCCCGTGGCGCCCTTGGCGTAGGGACAGCCGCCCAGCCCGGCCACCGAGCTGTCGAACACCTGGATCCCCTCGAGCAAGCCGGCATAGACGTTGGCCAGGGCCTGCCCGTAGGTGTCGTGGAAATGGCCGGCCAGGCGCTCGCGGGGGACCTGCGCCGACACCGTGTCGAACAGGCGGCGGGTGTCGCCGGCGGTGCCGGTGCCGAGGGTATCGCCCAGAGAGACCTCGTAGCAGCCCATGTCGTGGAGTGCACGTGCGACCCTGGCCACTTGCTGGGGATCGACCTGACCTTCGTATGGGCAACCCAACACACAGGACACGTAGCCACGCACCCTGACGCCATGCTGCCGGGCAGCATCCATGATCGGTTCGAAACGTTCCAGGCTCTGGGCGATCGAGCAGTTGATGTTGCGCTGGGAGAAAGCCTCCGAGGCGGCGGCGAACACCGCCACCTCCCTGACGCCTGCCGCCAGCGCGTCCTCGAACCCGCGCAGGTTCGGCGCCAGGGCTGCGTAGGTCACTCCTGCGCGTTGTGCGATGCCGGCGAACACCTCGGCCGACCCGCCCATCTGCGGTACCCATTTGGGCGAAACGAAGCTGCCGACTTCGATATAGGACATGCCGGCTTCGGTCAGGTCGTCGACCAGGCGCACCTTGTCGATGACGCTGATGGGCTGTGCTTCGTTCTGCAGGCCGTCGCGGGGGCCGACTTCGACCAGACGGACCTGTGCGGGCAATGACATGGCGAGGCTCCTGTAGCGATTCAATGGGAGGTGGGCGGCGTGGCGGCCAGGGCCTGTTCGCAGCGCTCCTGGGCGGTGTCCAGCTCCAGGTGCATCTGCTGGATGTCGAGCATCTGCTGCTCGAGTTGCGCGCGGCGCTCGGCGATTTTCGCCAGCATGCTGTTGAGCTGCTTGTGATTGCCGCCGCTGGGGTCGTACAGCTCGATCAGCTCGCGGCACTCGGCCAGCGAGAAGCCGATGCGCTTACCGCGCAGGATGAGCTTCAGGGTGACCTTGTCACGCGCCGAATAGATGCGTTCCAGGCCACGCCGCTCGGGCCTGAGCAAGCCTTGCTCTTCGTAGAAACGGATCGCGCGGGTGGTGATGTCCAGCTCGCGGGACAGGTCGGAGATGCTGTAGGTGGGGGTACTCATGCTCGGGCTCGCTGGAACGGTGCACCACGCTACCGCCAGCTTTACGTATACGTCAAGCAGAGGCGGCGCTGGCGGTGCGCCTGTAATCCTTGGGCGTCTGTCCGGTAAGCCGTTTGAAGAAGCGGGTGAAGTAGGTCGGATCGCTGAAGCCCAGGCGATCGGACACCTGGGCGACGCTCATCCGCGTATAGATCAGGTTGCGCCGGGCTTCGAGCAGCAGCCGTTGATGGATCACCTGCAGGGCGCTCTGGGCGCTGAGTGCGCGGCACAGCTGGTTCAGTTGCAGGCTGGTGACACCCAGGCGCGTCGCGTAGGCGTCGATCGACAGGTGATCGGGGTAATGCGCTTCCACGAGGCGCAGGTAGCGCCCCAGCAAATGGCGGTCGCGCTCGTCGCGAGTGCGCGGCGCCACGCCGAGTTGCTGGCGGCGGCCGATCCATACCATCAGCGCACTGACCAGTGCTTCGAGCATGGCCGCACGGCCTGGTGCGTTGCCGGCATATTCGTGCTGCAGCGTCTCGACCAGCGCACGCAGGGACGACCGATCCCGGCCTACCGGATAGCAGCCTGGAGCGGTCAGCACGGCCAGCGGCGCGCCCAGTCGCTGTTCGAGGGCGGCGACCAGCGCCGGGCCGAAGCTGAGCACATGGCCCTGGATGTCGGCACTGAAGCGAAAGCCATGCACCGTCATCGGCGGCACCACCTGGATGGCCGCCTCGCGAATTTCCCGGCGCTCACCTTCGATCTCCACCGACGCCTGGCCACGCTGCACGTAGAGCAACTGGAACAGCTCGGGGTGACGATGCGCACGAATCTCCCAATGGTGCAGGCGGCTGCGTGCCTGAATCGACTCGCAGTGCAGCAGGTCGGTGTCGGGCCAGCCGTGGTGCTCGCCGTAGAGCTGAAACAGCGGAATGCCGGGGAGGGGGGATGTCATCGTCCGAGCCTGTTCGTTGATCGCACACGATTTTCGAAAGTGCAGTTCTTTCATCGGATATCGCAATTACGAGCCTTGTTCGGCCAGTAAAAATGCAAGCGCATACCCTACTCATTCGTGCCGGCCGCTGCCAGCCCGGCATCGACAAGGCGAGACAACAACAATGAAAACCCAGGTTGCAATCATCGGTGCCGGCCCTTCCGGCCTACTGCTCGGTCAACTGTTGAACCAGGCCGGTATCGACACACTGATTCTCGAACGCCAGACCCCGGACTATGTGCTGGGGCGGATCCGCGCTGGCGTACTGGAGCAGGGCACCGTCGACCTGCTGCGCGAAGCGGGCGTATCGGCGCGCATGGACCGTGAAGGCCTGATTCACGAAGGGGTCGAGTTGCTGGTCGGTGGCCGCCGCCAGCGCCTGGACCTCAAGGCCCTGACCGGCGGCAAGACGGTGACGGTCTACGGTCAGACCGAAGTCACCCGCGACCTGATGCAGGCGCGCCAGCAGAGCGGGGCACCGATTGTGTATGGCGTCAGTGAGGTGGAACTGCACGATCTCGAACGGGAACGCCCCTATGTCACCTTCATCAAGGACGGCCATCTGCAGCGCGTGGACTGCGACTTCATCGCAGGGTGCGATGGCTTCCACGGCGTGTCGCGCCAGAGCATCCCGCAGGGTGTACTGAAACAGTTCGAACGCGTGTACCCCTTCGGCTGGCTCGGGCTGCTGGCCGATACCCCCCCGGTCAACCATGAGCTGATCTATGCTCACCATCCGCGGGGCTTCGTGCTGTGCAGCCAGCGCTCTGCCACCCGCAGCCGCTACTACCTGCAGGTGCCGGCGAACGAGCGCGTGGAGGACTGGTCGGATGCGCGTTTCTGGGATGAACTCAAGGCGCGTCTGCCCCAGGACGTGGCCAGCCGGCTGGTCACCGGGCCTGCGCTGGAGAAGAGCGTCGCGCCGCTGCGCAGCCTGGTGGTCGAGCCGATGCAGTATGGCCGGCTGTTCCTGGTGGGTGATGCGGCGCATATCGTGCCGCCGACCGGTGCCAAGGGCCTCAACCTGGCGGCATCGGACGTCAACTACCTCTACCGGATCCTGCTCAAGGTGTACCGGGAAGGGCGCCACGAGTTGCTGGAGCGCTATTCGCAACTGGCGCTGCGCCGGGTGTGGAAGGGCGAGCGCTTCAGCTGGTTCATGACCCAGCTGCTGCATGATTTCGGCGATGAGCAAGACGCCTGGGATCGCAAGATGCAGGAAGCCGATCGGGACTATTTCCTGAACTCGGTGGCCGGGCAGGTGAATATCGCCGAAAACTACGTTGGCTTGCCGTTCGAGACGGTGTAGGCGCCAGGCTACGCCAGCGCGATGGAGGGCGAGGGGCCATGGCGTCGACGCAGCGCCGCCCTTCAGCGCCGGCCCATGTCGCCCTCGAGCAGTGCGGCCATCTCGCTGAAACCTCGGGCCTTGGCGTGTTCGAGCGCGGTGACGCCCTCCTTGTCGGCGATGGCTGGGTCCGCTCCCGCATCGAGCAGCGCGCGCACGATCTGTACATGACGCGGCCCACCGTCGCCGAGGATCACCGCTTCCAGCAGGGCCGTCCAGTGCAGCCTGTTGAGGTGGTTCACATCCACACCGGCCTGGATCAACAGCTGCACCGTCTGCACGTGGCCGCGCTCGGCAGCGGGGATCAGTGCGGTACCGCCATAGCGGTTGGTGCTGGTGAGGTCGGCGCCATGGGCCAGCGTCAGGCGCAGGATCTCGTTCAGGCCGCTGGCACCGGCATACAGGTAGGGACTGTCCTGGCGGGCGTCCTTGGCATTGACGTCGGCGCCGGCCTCGATGAGCACCCTGGCCGCCTCCAGATGATTGCCCAGGGTCGCCAGCATCAACGGGGTGCGACCCTGGGCGTCGCGGGGATCGAGGTCCACCGGTTCCTTGAGCAGGCGACCGATGGCTGGGGCATCGCCGCGCTGGGCGGCATACAGCAGGCGGGTGTCCATGGATGAGGTCTCGGCGTGGGCGGCAAGGCAGGCGAGCGCGACCAGCAGGCAGGCGGCGAGGGACGGGCGCATGGGTCGATCTCCCTGGGTGCAGGGCTCGATCCTAGAAGAGTGGGCCGGTGCCCTGGAAACGATTTATCTGGATGACCGGCAGTGGGATTACGAATACCTGCACATTGCCGGGGTGGCGGCAGCGTGCTAGAACGCAGGACCGTCATTCATTGACTCAATACCTTCATGCCCCCTAGCGCCAAACCGAATAGAGCCTTGTTCGACCTCGACCTGTTGCGCGCGATCGTCGTGGTCGCCGACTGCGGCAGCTTCACCACGGCTGCGTCACGCCTGCATTCGACCCAGTCGACCATCAGCCAGAAAGTGCGGCGCCTCGAAGACATGGTCGGCCACCGCCTGCTGGTGCGCGGGCATCGCGACGTGCTACCCACCGATGCCGGCCAGACCCTGCTGGGCTATGCCCGGCACATGCTGGCCCTCAACGACCAGATGATCGAGGCGATGGCTGGCGCGCTGGTCGGTGTCACCGTACGCCTGGGCGTGCCCGAGGATTTCGTCGGTGGACGCACCACCACGGCACTGGCGGCGTTCAGCCGGCAGCATCGGCAGGTCAAGCTGGAGGTCACCAGCGGCCTGTGTCGTGATCTGAGCCAGGCCTACGACAACGGCGAGCTGGACCTGGTGCTGCTCAAGCAGCGGCGCAACAGTCGCGAGGGCATGGCCTGCTGGCCCGAGCGCCTGCAATGGATCGACAGCCTGCGAACCCCGGCCTTCGAGCTGGACCCGGTGCCGTTGGTGACCTTTCCGCCACGCGGGCTGTACCGCGAGGACATCATCCAGGCCATCGAAAGCATGGGGCGGCGCTGGCGCATCAGTTTCACCAGCTCCAGTCTGTCGGGTATACAGGCGGCGGTGGCCGATGGCATGGGCGTCAGCCTGTTGCCGCCGCGCGCGGCCACCGGCGAACATCGTGTGCTGGGGGCTGCCCAAGGGCTACCGGAGGTCGACAGCTATGAAATCGTCGTGGTCCACCGGCCCACGGCCGATGCCATGGTCACGGCGCTGGCCGAGGCCCTGAAACACTTGCTGGCCGGCGAAGGGCTCTAGTGTGGTGTGTCACACGTAAAGGCTATGAATACCGGCGCTTTTCATGCTCAGGCGGCGATGCGGCTTCTCGCCGTAGCTGGGGTACGACTCGTCGCGGCGCCCTGCCTGAGCATGAACATCACCAGGCCTTTATCAGCGTTACTTGTGTAACGCCACACTAGCGCGCGACAGCCTGGCGCGTAGCGGTTGACCACCTGCGCACCACTGCGTAGCCTTGCCGCTTCGAGGTTCTCCGGCCAGGTCGGAGCTAAGACGGGAATGCGGTCGAGCCGCAGCTGCCCCCGCAACTGTAAGCACTGAAGGCAGGACAGAGCCACTGCGCGTGCGGGAAGGCGTCCTGCTCACGGCCCCGCGCCGTACAGTGCGAGCCAGGAGACCTGCCTCGCAACGTTTTCGACCTTCAACCGGGCGGGGTGATCCGGTGGCGAACGGGCCAGACCGAGCGGTCGCGGCTGTCGTCCCGCATGCCCGCACCATAGCAGCCAAGGGCATCGCCACATGAAAACACTGGCCAAACTTCCGGTCACCATCGTCACCGGCTTCCTCGGCTCGGGCAAGACCACCTTGCTTCGGCACATGCTCGACAACGCCCAGGGTCGGCGCATCGCGGTGATCGTCAACGAATTCGGCGAACTGGGCATCGACGGCGAAATCCTCAAGCAGTGCAGCATCGGCTGTACCGAGGAAGAGGCCAACGGCCGGGTCTACGAGCTGGCCAACGGCTGCCTGTGCTGCACCGTGCAGGAAGAGTTCTTCCCGGTCATGCGCGAGCTGGTGGCGCGGCGCGGCGACCTGGACCATATCCTCATCGAGACCAGTGGCCTGGCCTTGCCCAAGCCGCTGGTGCAAGCCTTCCAGTGGCCGGAAATCCGCAACGCCTGCACGGTCGATGCGGTGATCACCGTGGTGGACAGCCCGGCCGTGGCGGCGGGCACCTTCGCCGCCTACCCCGACCAGGTCGACGCCCAGCGCAAGCTCGACCCCAACCTGGACCACGAATCGCCCCTGCACGAACTGTTCGCCGACCAGCTGGCCAGTGCCGACCTGGTGGTGCTGAACAAGGCCGACCTGATCGACGCCGACGGCCTGGCCAAGGTCCGCGCCGAAGTGGCCGAGGAATTGCCGCCTGCGGTCAAGGTGATCGAGGCCAGCAGCGGTCGGCTGCCGCTCGAGGTGCTGATCGGCCTGGGCGCCGAGTCGGAAGTGCACATCGACGCCCGCCGCACCCACCACGATTCGCACCACGACGGCGAAGGCGAGGACGACCACGATCACGACGCCTTCGATTCCATTTCCATCGACCTGCCCGAAGCCGACGAGCGTCGCCTGCTCGATGCACTGAGCCAGCTGGTGAGCGAATTCGGCATCCTGCGCGCCAAGGGTTTCGCGGCGATCCCCGGCAAACCGATGCGCCTGCTGATCCAGGGCGTCGGCACCCGTTTCGACAAGCACTTCGACCGCGCCTGGCGTGCCGACGAGCCGCGCATCACGCGCCTGGTGCTGATCGGCCAGGACCTGGACGCGGTGCAACTGGAGGCGCGCCTGCGCCACGCCCTGGACGCCTGATCCATGCACCTGCTGCGCACCCAGCCCGGCGGCTTCGTGCCGGACGACAGCATCGCCGACCTCGGCCAGACGCCGGCCGAGCTGGTGATCCTGTGCAGCGGCGATTCGCACCTGGCGCTGCTCGCCGACACCGCCGAACAGCTGCCGGCCGACTTCCCCAGCCTGCGCCTGGCCAACCCCATGCAGGTGCAGAACCACGCCTCGGTCGACCTCTACATCGACCAGGTGCTGCGACATGCCAAGGTCATACTGGTCTCGCTGCACGGCGGTGTCGGTTACTGGCGCTATGGCGTCGAGCAACTGGTGGCGCTGTCCGCCAGCGGGGTGCAACTGATCCTGGTGCCCGGCGACGATCGGCCCGACCCTGAACTGACGGGGCTGAGCACCGTGCCACGCGAGCAGGCCGAGCGGCTCTGGCATTTCCTGCGCCAGGGCGGGAGGGCCAACGCCCTGAACCTGTTCAACTGCCTGGCCAGCCAGTGGTTGGGCCGGACCTACGCCTGGGAGGCCCCGCAGCCGCTGCCACGCACCAGCGTCTACCATCCAGCCAGGCCGACGGCGCGGCTCGAAGACTGGTACGGCCAATGGCAGCCCGAGCATCCGGTGGCGCCTGTCCTGTTCTACCGCTCGCACTTGCAGGCGGCCAATACGGCGTTCATCGACGTGTTCTGCCAGCGCTTGCAGGCGGCGGGGTTGAATCCGTTGCCCATCGCGGTGGCCAGCCTCAAGGAGGCCGGGTGTCTGGAGCAGGTCGAGGCGTGGCTGGACGAGGTCGATGCCGAGGTGGTGATCAACACCACCGGCTTCGCCCTGTCCAGTCCCGAGCGACCCAACCTGCGGCCGCTGCGCCGCGACGTACCGGTGCTGCAGGCCATCTGCGCCCAGGACAATCAGCCGGCCTGGCAGGCCAGCGAGCAAGGCCTGGGTGCGCGTGACCTGGCGATGCACATTGCGCTGCCGGAACTCGATGGACGCATCATCACCCGTCCGGTGAGCTTCAAGGACCTGGCCTGGCGCAGCGAGCGCAGCCAGTCGGACGTGGTGTGCTACAAGGCCCACCCCGAACGCATGGACTTCGTCGCCGAGCTGGCGCGGCGCTGGGTCGAGCTGGCGCGCCTGCCCAATGCGCACAAGCGCGTGGCGCTGGTGCTGGCCAACTATCCCACCCGTGATGGGCGTATCGGCAATGGCGTGGGCCTGGATACACCCGCGGCAGCCTTGAACATTTTGCAGGCGTTGCAGGCGGAGGGTTATCCGCTGGAGGGCCTGCCCGCGACCGGAACGGCACTGATCCAGGCGTTGCTGGGCGGCGTGACCAACGACCTGGCGCACCTCGACCAGCGACCCTGCGCCCAGAGCCTGGCCCTGGACGACTACCTGCACGCCTTCGCCGGCCTGCCCGAGGCCAACCAGCGCGCAGTGATCGAACGCTGGGGCCGCCCCGAACAGGACCCGATGTTCCGCAGTGGACGGATGATGGTGGCCGGCCTGCGCTTCGGCATGACCTTCGTCGGCATCCAGCCCGCACGTGGCTACCAGGTGGACCCAAGCGCCGTCTATCACGACCCGGACCTGGTGCCACCGCACGCTTACCTGGCCTTCCACTTCTGGCTGCGCCATGCCTTCGCCGCCGACGCGGTGATCCATGTGGGCAAGCACGGCAATCTGGAATGGCTGCCGGGCAAGGGCGTGGGCCTGTCCGCCGAATGCTGGCCGGATGCATTGCTGGGGCCACTGCCGAACATCTACCCGTTCATCGTCAATGACCCCGGCGAGGGCGCCCAGGCCAAGCGCCGCACCCAGGCGGTGATCATCGACCACCTCATGCCGCCGCTGACCCGCGCCGAAACCTACGGACCGCTGCGTCACCTGGAACAGCTGGCCGACGAGTACTACGAAGCGCAGCTGCTCGATCCGCGCCGCGCCCGAGAGTTGCAGCGCGACATTCTCGAGCTGGTCAAGGCCAACCACATCGACCGTGACCTGCAACTGGAGGGGCAACTGGACGATGCCGCCGTCTGGCTGCCGCGCCTGGACACCTACCTGTGCGACCTGAAGGAGTCGCAGATCCGTGACGGTCTGCACGTGTTCGGCCAGTCACCCCAGGGTCGGCTGCGCAGCGACACCCTGCTGGCATTGTTGCGGGTCGAGCGCGGCGATGGCCGCGACGGCAATGCCAGCCTGCTGCGGGCGCTGGCGCACGCGCTGGACCTGGCATTCGACCCGCTGGACTGTGACCTGGGTCTGCCGTGGCACGGCCCACGTCCTGCGCTGCTGACGTCGATGGACGCCGCCGCCTGGCGCACCCATGGCGACACCCGCGAGCGTCTCGAGCTGCTGGCCTTGGCACTGATCGAAGGGCGCCAGGTAGCGGCCGACGACCTGCCGTGGCAGGGCGTACGCGCGGTACTGCACGCTTTGCGCGAGCAGGTGGCGCCCAGTCTGGATGCCTGCGGGCGGGCCGAGATCGAGGGTCTGCTGGCCGCCCTGGCCGGCCGCTTCGTGCCGGCCGGGCCCAGCGGCGCGCCGAGCCGTGGGCGGCTGGACGTCCTGCCTACCGGGCGCAACTTCTACACCGTGGACGTGCGCAATCTGCCCACCACCACCGCCTGGCGCCTGGGCTTCGCCTCGGCCAATCTGATTCTGGAACGCCACCTTCAGGAGCACGGCGACCACCTGCGCCAGCTGGGGCTATCGGTATGGGGCACCGCGACCATGCGCACCGGGGGCGACGACATCGCCCAGGCCATGGCGCTGATGGGCGTGCGGCCGGTGTGGGCCACCGGCAGCCAGCGGGTCGACGACTTCGAGATCCTGCCATTGAGCCTGCTGGACCGCCCCCGGGTGGATGTCACCCTGCGCGTTTCGGGTTTCTTCCGTGATGCCTTCGGCAACCTGATCCGCTTGTTCGACGCCGCCGTGCAAGCCGTGGCAGGCCTGGACGAGCCGGAAGATCTCAATCCGCTGGCTGCACGGGTGCGCGGTGAGCGCGAGGCGCTGCTGGCCCAGGGCATGGAGGCCGAGCAGGCCGCCCGCCAGGCCGGTTGGCGGGTGTTCGGTGCCAAACCGGGTGCCTATGGCGCCGGCGTGCAGAACGCGATCGATGGCCGCCTCTGGCAGACGCGTGCCGACCTGGCCGAGGTGTACCTCAACCACGGCGGATACGCCTACGGGGGTGCCGATGACGGCACCCCGGCCCGCGCGCAGTTCGCCCAGCGCCTGGGGCAGATGCAGGCGGTCTTGCAGAACCAGGACAACCACGAGCACGACCTGCTCGATTCCAACGATTACTACCAGTTCCAGGGTGGCATGCTGGCCGCGTCCGAGACCCTGTCCGGCGCCACCGTGGCCGGTTATCACGGCGATCATAGCCAGCTCGACCGGCCGCGCATCCGCACCCTCAAGGAAGAACTCAACCGCGTGATCCGTGCCCGGGCGCTCAATCCGAAGTGGATAGACGGCGTGAAGCGCCATGGCTACAAGGGCGCTTTCGAGCTGGCGGCCACCGTCGACAACCTGTTCGCCTTCGACGCCACCACGCAGCTGATCGATGACCATCACTACCAGGCGCTGACCGATGCCTACGTGCTCGATCCCGCCACCCGCGACTTCATGCGCGAACACAACCCGCACGCCTTGCACGACCTGACCGAACGCCTGCTCGAAGCCCAGCAGCGCGGTCTGTGGCAAGCGCCGGACGACTACCGCGAGGCCCTCGAGCAGCAGTTGCTCGACGGTGAGGAACAGGCCTGAGATGACCGAACCCCTGCAATTCCCCCTGGCCGCCGTGGTGGGCGCCGACGACCTGAAGCTGGCCTTGTGCCTGAACGCCATCGACCCGAAGATCGGCGGTGTGCTCATCGAAGGGCCGCGTGGCATGGCCAAGAGCACCCTGGCGCGTGGCCTGGCCGACCTGCTCGGCGACGGGCCGTTCGTGACCTTGCCGCTGGGTGCGACCGAGGAACGCCTGGTCGGCACCCTGGACCTGGAGGCCGCGCTCGGCCAGGGCCAGGCGCGCTTTTCGCCGGGTGTGCTGGCCCAGGCCGATGGCGGCGTGCTGTATGTCGATGAAGTCAACCTGTTACCCGATCCGCTGGTGGACTTGCTGCTGGACGTGGCTGCCAGCGGCACCAACCGCATCGAGCGTGACGGCATTTCCCATCGGCATGCCGCGCGCTTCGTGCTCATCGGCACCATGAACCCGGAAGAGGGCGAGCTGCGCCCGCAACTGCTGGACCGTTTCGGCTTGAACGTCGCCTTGCAAGGGATGCCGACGCCGGCCGATCGGCAGCAGATCGTGCGGCGCCGTCTGGCCTTCGACAGCGACCCGCAGGGGTTCTGTGCACAGTGGGCGGCGGCCCAGTCGCAGCTGCGCGAGCGATGCCAGCAGGCACGCGAGCGATTGTCCGCCATCGCTCTGGACGATCAGGCCCTGGATTGGATCAGCGAGCGCTGCTTCGCAGCCGCTGTGGACGGTGTGCGTGCGGATCTGGTCTGGCTGCGCGCGGCCCGTGCCCACGCTGCCTGGCGCGGCGTCACCATGATTGCGCAGGAGGACGTGCAGGCGGTGGCCGAATTCGCCTTGCGTCATCGACGTCGGCCGGACGCGTCAGCCCAGGGTCAGCAGCCGCCGCCTGCCGCAGGCCAGGCTCAGCAGCAAGCGGAACAGCCTCAGAGCGGAGCAGGGGACTGGGGCGCGCTGCCGGCGCAGCCGGTGATCGCCCAGGCACGTCGCGAGGTGCCGAACTGGGCAAAAAAGCCCTGAGCATCCGCGCTGCTTCGGCTGCGGATGCCACCCCCAAGGCTGGCACGCGCATCGGCGCCCGCCGTGGCCACACGCAGAGTGCTGCGCGGGGACGTCCGGCCTGGGCCAGGACGCTGCTCAAGGGCCGGCCGACCCGGCTCGATCAACTCTGCTGGCAGCAGCAGCGTGGACAGGCGCCTGAACTGTGGCTGGTGATCGTCGATGCGTCTGCCTCGACGCGTCGCCACGGCGCGCTGGCCCAGGCCAAGGGTTTACTGGCGAGCGTGTTCGACCAGGCCTATCGCCAACGCGCCCGCCTCACGCTGCTCACTGCCAGCGGCAGCGCTCCTCAGTGGCAGCGGCACGGGTTGAAAGCCTCGGCGGCGCTGCAACCGTGGCTGCGCCTGCTCGGGGCTGGCGGGGGAACACCTTTGCTGGCTGCCCTGGAGCAGGCCCGTCAGTGGCTGCTAAGGCGCGCCAAGGCCTATCCCCATGAAATACAGCGGTGTCTGGTAGTGACCGATGGACGTTTGCAGCGCTGGCAGCCGGTACGGCCCTTGCCATGCCCTTGCGAACTGGTGGATATCGAGACTGCGCCGGTGCGTCTGGGGCGCGCTGCACAACTTGCCAATGAACTCAATGCGCACTACCAGCATATCGAGCAGTTCAAAGTACTATGAATTGGGCGTGGCTGCGGCAATCGGACGCAGGACTTGCAAGTTGCCATGTTAGCAGCAGAAAGTTGCCCGCGCGGGGGCGGGGGCACAGCGGGAGTTAATGCGCGCAGCGAGTGCGTACGATCATTTCGGCATCGACCAGGGTTGCAAGTCATAGCCCTTGTCGCACAATTCGGCGCGAACTTCCTGGATCAGACTCACCCATTGCTTACGGTCGGAATAGATGCGTGAGGAAACCTGTTTGCTGCCAATGCGGGTACTGGTCCGGTCGATCACTGCCAGGCTCAGCTCACCAGTACCGTTGGGTGCATCCCAGGCAACGCACTGGAAAGGTTCGAAGGCGTGGTCGGCGATCAGCAGTGCTTCGTTGACACGGAGCGGGGCATTCATGGTTCGGTCTCTCTTTGGTCCCAAACAGCTAGATGACGATCCGCGCTGCCTGAATGAATGATTGCAGCGCGGGGTTATGGGTACTGATGCTCCAAGTTGCCGGTGAAGTCACAAGGTCGTTGAAAAAAATTATTCAAGACCTCGCAGTCGTCCATGACGTACGCCGCGTGTGACGACAGCCCATGCAATTAATTCCCCACGGCGTACAGCATCTCTCGATTTGGCAGACAAACGGTCATGGCCTGCGTCAAGTTCATTGCTACTGTTAGTTCGGCCGCCGCAAGTTACTGTTTCTCTTCTGAAAACGGATATTTGGCGCCAAGGACAGGTCATGCCCGGATCCGCCATGCAACGCCGTTTGCTCGTCGTCGACCCCTGCGACGACTGTCAGCGCCTGCTGCCCGTGCTCGCGAGCGCTGGCTGGACCGTGCGCAGCAGCACCCTGGACGCTGCAATGCAACAGGCATGCGACATCGGCGTGTTGCGCCTGCAGGCCTCGCATCTGCAGCAACGGCAAGCGATCGAGGACCTGATCGCACGCAGCGATACCGAGTGGATCGCGGTGCTGAGCGTGCAAGAGTTGCGCTTGCAGGATGTCGGCGATTTCGTCAGTGAATGGTTCTTCGATTTCCACACACTGCCTCTGGATCTTTCCCGCGTTCAGGTCACCCTGGCACGCGCCTATGGCATGGCGCGCTTGCGTGGCCGGCCAGTACTGCCGGCGGCGCCGACCGAGCACGAACTGCTGGGGGACAGCCGGCCCGTACGTGAACTACGCCAACTGTTGGCCGAATTGGCGCCGACCGAGGCAACCGTGCTGATCCGTGGCGAAAGCGGTACGGGCAAGGAGTTGGTCGCGAGGCTGCTGCACCGGCAGTCGCCTCGACACGACCAGCCGTTCGTCGTCATGAATTGCGCTGCGCAACCGCCGCAGGCCGTGGCCGGCCTTCTGGCGGCGGCCCAGGGCGGAACGCTGTTCATCGACGAGCTGTGTGACCTATCCTTGGAGGCTCAGGCCGAACTGCTGCGAGCGCTTGAAGGGCGAGCGCTCGGCATGCCGGGTTCGCCCGCGGATATCCGGGTGCTGGCCGCGACCCAGCTAGATCCCGCGCAAGGGCGGATGTCCGAGGCGCTGCGTCATCGCCTCGACGCCGTGGCGGTGGTCATTGCACCGCTGCGTGAACGCCACGGTGACCTGGCCATCCTGGCCAACCACTTCGCACGCTTCTACAGCCGCCAAACCGGGCGCCGACCACGTGCCTTCAGCGACGAGGCGCTGGCTGCGATGGGGCGTCATGACTGGCCAGGCAATGTACGTGAGTTGGCCATTCGCGTGCGCCGGGGACTGGTTCTGGCCGAAGGTCGACATATCGGAGCTCAGGACCTGGGCTTGCCGGCACTGGACGAGGCGCACGCCCCCTTGGGTACTCTAGAAGACTACAAGCACCGCGCCGAGCGCCAGGCACTGTGCGATGTGCTCAACCGCCACAGCGACAACATGAGCATCGCCGCCAAGGTGCTGGGCATCTCCCGCCCCACCTTCTACCGCTTGCTGCACAAGCATCGGATCCGTTGAGCCAGGGCGAGCGGCTTCGCCCGATCAGCTCGACTGGGCGATGTCGCTGTCGTTCGGGCCATCTTCCAGCGCCTCGTCCTCGCCGGGCAGGGCGGTAATCACACTGAAGTCGCTCACTTCCACCTCGCCTGCGCCATAACCGAGCAGGTGGAAGGAAAACGCCTTGCGCTGCTGCGGGTTGTCGAAGCCGAATTCCAGCTCCAGCGGACGGTCGGCCGTGACCAGGATTTCGTCCGGCAGGCCCAGCGGCACGTCCTGCTCCTGCTGTTTGGCCTTGAGCTGCAGGTGCGCGCCGTGAGCCGTGTCCAGCGCGCGAACCTTGACCCTGACCCGGGTATGCGAACCTTCCGGCATTTCCAGGTATTGGGCGCCGATGAGGTTGTCGGCCCAGTCATCGCGGATGGCCTGACGCAGGGCGATCGCCGTGGGGCCGCCGAACTGATAGCGCAGGTTCAGCGGCGTGCGCTGCAGCGACTGGTCCAGCACCTCGGCCAGGGCGTCGATCTGTCGACCCAGCGCAGCGTCGCCACGACCGAGCGCCCGTGCCTGGTCGGCAATGAAGCCGTCGCTGGCGTAGCGCCGGCAACGCTGCTGGAAATCGCACTCGCTCAAGGTGCCGCGACCGTCGTGATAACGCAGCAGGCCGTTGGTAAAGGAGATCATCTCCCGCCCGGTTTCATAGTCGCGGAACAGTGAGCGGCCGGCGAGGGCTGCCGGTATCGGCAGGGTGAAATAGTCGAGCAGGGAAGTGGCCAGGTCGACATGGCCGTAGGTGCCCGCCTTGAGTCGTGGCAGTTGGCGCTGTTCGGGTGCAAGGGTCAGGTTGAACCCCCAGGCCGACGCCAGACGTACCCCGTCGATGCCGTGGGATTCATCCGAGGTGATGACCACCAGCGTGTCTTCCAGCACGCCCTGGTGCGCCAGCTTGTCGAGGAACGCGCCAAGCGCGTCGTCCAGATACGCCACTGCCGCCTGTTTCGGCGTGGCATGGCGTTGCAGGTAATCGTCCGGGGCGGAGTAGGGCTGGTGGGTGCCGACCGTGAGCAGGGTGAGCATCCATGGTTGGTCGCTTTGCCGCAGGTGCTCCACGTAGTCCGCCGCGCCCTCGAAGAAGGCCCGGTCGTCCTTGCCCCAAGGAAACTCCAGGTGATTCGGATTGCGGAACCATTCCACACCGTGCACGGCATCGAAGCCCACGTGGGGCATGATCCGGTCCTTGGCCATGAAGCGCAGACCGGCGCCTTGCAGGTAGTGCGTGCTGAAGCCGGCCTGGCGCAACTGGGCGGGCAGGCAGGCCTGGTTGCGCTGGTCCTGGGTGAGCAGCTCGACGCCCTTGGGCGTGCCGTTGGCGAGCTTGTCGTAGTCGCCGCAGAGCATGGCGTACAGGCCGCGAATGGTCTGGTGGGTGTGCAGGACGTAGTCCGGCGTGTTCATGCCGCGCTCGGCCCAGCGGCTGAGGTTGGGCATCGGCTCCGCGTTGAAACGGCTGTGCAGGGCTTCCCGGTTGGCACGCAGGTAGGCCCCCGGGATCCCCTCGAGGGTGATCAGCAGCAGGTTGCGGGCACGTCCCGGCGCATCCAGCAACTTGCGCCCGTCCAGGTCGCTCTGGGTGAGGCCAGAGCTGGGCAGTGGCGTGACGCTGAGGTCGTGGCCCAGCCATTGCCGGGCCTTGAGCTGCAGGTCGCTGCCGGCGGCGCTGAGCAACTGATGGCCAAGACTGTACTGGCGCCACGGCTCGCTGTCGCTGGGCAACAGCTGCTCACTGCCCCAGTGCAGGCACAGCAGCAGGGCTGGCGCCGCCCAAGCGTGGCGCGGCAGGCCGGTTGACGGTAGGCGTCTGGCGCGCCAGTGGCTCAACGACCACAGGCCGATACCCCCGCCCAGAAGCCATGGCAGCCAGGGATGGGCCAATACGCCCGAGGTGGAGTTCTCCATGAATTGCGGATCGAACAGGTAGGCCAGGTCGCCGCTGTCGGGCAGGCGGCCAACCGCATTGACCAGTTCGGCAGACGCCACCAGCAAGCCGGCCCAGGCGAGCAGCACAGGCAGCGCCAGCCACCAGGGACTGCGCTGCAGCACGAACAGCAACAGGCTGCCGACCACCAGGTCGGAAAGGTAGCCTTGCGGGGCGGACCAGCCAAGCGATGCGCGGATGGCCAGTGGCAGCGCCACCACCAGCACGGCCAGCGTGGCGAGCCGGGCGCGGGGGTGGCCGAGCAGAGTGTTCACGAACGGATAGTCCTTGCCATGAAGATGTCACGAAAATGTGCTCCATCATACCAGCGGGGAATGCCCGGGGCTGATCATGACAAGGATGGTTACCATTGCCTCGGTGGCGTGCCTGAACACCGTCATCGTCGACGCGTCAGTGTCTGCGTGGCTGCGGGCTCAGATCCACACGTCGTTCAGGGCGGTACGCTCGCCGCCTTCCTGCCCGGTATTCAATACCCCCTCCGGCTCGATCATCATCAGTTTGGCCTCGCCCTCGGCGGCGGTACGGTGCTGCACGCCGCGCGGCACCACGTACAGCTCGCCCGGTGCGACGTACACCGGGCCCTGCGGCAGATCGATGCGCAGGGTGCCTTCGAGCACGATGAAGGCTTCATCGGTTTCCGGGTGCGAATGCCAGATGAACTCACCCTCGATGCGTACCACCTTGAACTGGTAGTCGTTCATCTGCGCCACCACCCTCGGGCTCCAGGGCTGCTCGATCAGGCCCACCTTGTGCAGCAGGTTCACCGGGCGTGGGGTGGGCGACGTGGACGATGTGGACATGGCGATTCCTCGTTGATTGGAGTCCTCAGCCTATCGCTCCTCGTCAGTGGGCTTCTTGTACGATCCTGCAACTCGGCGCGAGGCGTGCAGGCGCTCCAGCCAGCGCATGGGCGGCACCCCGTAGCAGCGGGTGAAGTGCCGGGTCATGTGGCTCTGGTCGTGAAATCCGGCGGCCAGCGCGGCATCGACCAGGCTGAAACCATCGAGAATCAGCCGCCTGAAGCCGTCGAGCCGGCGCAGGGTGACGAAGCGATACGGGCTGGTTCCGTAGAGCGTGCGAAAATCCCGGGACAGGCTCCAGCGTTCGCGGCCACTGGCCTGTTCGAGCATCCCCAGGGTGATGTCGTGGTGCAGATGCTCGAGGATGAACGCGCGGGCACGTTCGGCTGCCACATAGTCCAGGCACTTGCGTCCGCGTGGCTTGCCGGCGACGGCGCGCAGGGCGGTGGCCAGGTCGTACAGGGCGTCCTGTTCTTCCAGGGCATCGAGCGGGTGGTCGAGCGCCTGCACGAAGGCTTCGCTGGCTCGGTACAGCCGAGGATCCTCCGACAGCCCGCCGCCGATGTAAGGCAACGGCGCGCCCTTGAGCACGTTCTGGATCAGCGCCGGATCGATGTAGGCCATGCGGTAGCCGAAGCCGGCGTCGGTGCCCGCCATGCCGTCATGCACCTCGTCCGGGTGCAGCACCAGGGTATTGCCCGGCAGGCCGTGGCGCAGGGCACCCTTGTAGTGGAAACTCTGCACGCCGGTGAGGGTGCGACCGATGGAGTAGGTGTCATGCCGATGCGAGTCGTAGCCGTGGCTGCCGAACCACGCCTCGATGCGTTCCACCCCGCTGGGCTGTGCGCTGCGAATGACCCAGTCCGAGACCGGCGGGCGAGGGGGTGAGAGGGGCATGGCACGTGGCGTCCGGAGATTGGGTTGGCCGATGGAGATGTTCTGGCCGCGGGGACCATGATAGTTGGCCTGGATTGGAATATCGATGAAACGGATTACCGTTGGAGATGAATAGGCTGGCAGCTAGGTATGGGCAAGATCGAATAGGGTACACGCCACGACATCCGTCACCCTGATCCGAGCCCTGTCTTGGTATAGAAGCCCAAGTGAGCGGTGGCATAGGCCCGCAGCGCGCGAATCAATCGCTCATTATCAACGTATAGGTCCCGGTATGTCCGCTCTAGGCCATCTCGCAGGCGCTCTGGTTCTGGCTGTGTTCTTCGATCGATCGATACGCGCCCGCCGCCAGCGCTTGTGTGTCGGTGCTTCGCTGGTAGTGCTTGGTAGCATGGGCAGCCTCATCGCAGGCGATGCGCAATGGTGCGGGTTGGATGCTGGATATGTGTCGGTCATAGCGGTAGGCGTTGGCGCTGGGCTGATGGCGAGGTGTCGTAAATTCGAACTCGGATGATCGCGACCAGACCTTGGTGTTCCCGGTGGGGGCGTCGAGTCCGATTCATTCGTGCCATTCCGGGGGGGGCACAGCATCCGGCATCCAGCGCTTTCTAACCTTAGGCGTCTCCCCGCGTCTGCAATTTCACCACTGAAGCCTCACCCGTGCTCGAATCATGAATCACCAGGAACTGCTCCTGGGACGGCGCCTGTGCGAGCAGCTCGCCGTCGGCACGCCAGATGCCCGAGCCACCAGCCCCAAGATAGTCGTCGGCAGGGCCTATGCAGTTGGCCATCACCACGGTCATGCCGAATGCCTGTGCCACCTCGGCGTAGTGACGCCAGGCCGCGTCCATGCCGGCGGCGGACTTGGCCACGCTGGCCATGTACAGCGTGGCGCCGGCCTCGGCGGCCTCGCGGGCATGGGTCGGTTGCAGGGACTCGAAGCAGATGGCCGGCGCGATCATCTGGCCGGCGCACGGATAGATCCGCTGGGTCTGCCCAGGTGTGAAGAAGGGCTGTTCGTCCGGGTGCAGGAGCCGCTTGGAGTATGGGGTCAGCACGGCGTTGGGTCGAAACACCAAGAGTGCGATCTCAACGCCGTTCGGTCCGCTCAGAGGCGCCCCCGCTGCAATCAGCATGCCGGAGTCATCGCTCAGCGTCTGCAAGCTGGCCAACCGAGCGTCCTGCGTCTGGATCGCCAGCGCGCGGATCGTGGCGGTCTGGTAGCCGGTCAGGGACAGTTCGGGAAAGAACAGGGCGTCGACGCCCTCGGCCGCCGCCTGGCGTGCGACCGACAGGTGCCAGGCGAGGTTGGCGTCGATGGGCCCGGGGATCGAGGCGATCTGTGCCGCGGCGATCTTCATGGTCGGCTCCGTGCAGACGAGGCGGGCAGCATACACCTTGGGCCACAGTCGGCGCAGCCCAGGCCGTGGTCGAGAGCGCCACGCCGGCACGACTAATTTGCGTCCCGCGCGATCCGTCCTCTACAGCAATACCGATCCGCGGGCCAGTCGACCTGCGTGACCCTGCCATGAAAGTGTGAACAAGGAGGCCCGTCATGGGTGTTGCCGTGGGATTCAACGTGCGTCCGTTGCTGCCGGCCCAGGGGCGTTTGCCGCTGCTGGTCGAGGCGACCGAGGAGGGCACTGGTCTGCTCGAGGTGTTCGAGGCACTCAAGGACCTGGTGGACGAGCACCTGCTGCGAGACGGCGGCATCCTGTTCCGAGGTTTCGAGCTGGACGGCGCCGAGGCCTTCCGTCAGTTCGCCGCGCGCTTCGGTCATCCCCTGCTCAACTACGAGTTCGGTTCCACACCGCGCACCAACGTGACCCAGGGCGTCTATACCTCCACCGAGTATCCCGCGCACCAGAGCATCCCGCTGCACAACGAGCAGGCCTACTCGCGCGACTGGCCGATGAAGATCTGGTTCTACAGCATGATCGCCGCCCGCTCCGGGGGTGAAACGCCGATCGCCGACAGCCGTGAGGTGTATCGACGCATTCCCGAGCACATCCGCGAGCGCTTCGTCAGCAAGGGGCTGATGTACGTGCGCAACTTCGGCAACGGCCTGGACGTGTCCTGGGAGCAGGTGTTCAACACCGAAGACCAGCAAGAAGTCGAGGCCTACTGCCGCGCCCACGGCATCACCTGCGAATGGAAGGACGACGGCGAGCTGCGCACGCGCCAGGTGTGCCAGGCCGTGGCCCGTCATCCCACCACCGGCGACATGGTCTGGTTCAACCAGGCGCACCTGTTCCACATCTCCAACCTGCCGCCCGAGGTGCGTGAGAGCCTGCTCGACATCGTCGACGAGGAGGACTTGCCGCGCAATGTCTACTACGGTGACGGCTCGCCGATCGAGGACGAAGTGCTGGCGCAGATTCGCGGCGTACTGGACCAGTGCATGATCAGCTTCCCCTGGCACGAAGGCGACGTGCTGATGCTCGACAACATGCTGGCAGCCCACGCTCGCGCGCCGTTCGAGGGCAGCCGCAAGGTGATCGTGGCCATGGCCGAAGGTCACTCGGCCGATCTCGCCTGACCCGTTGCGCGGTGCCGCGGCCCGAGCCTCAGGTCTCGGGCCGCGGCGCGCCTGGCTGGGTGCCCTGCCGCCTGCGAGCAGGCGCCGATCGCCGCTAAATCAGCCTTGTGGCCATTCGTTCTTGTTGATGCGACCGGACCTTCCGATCGCGCCGCCGATCAGCAAGGACCCCAGACATGAATGCCGCAGACGCCCAGACCCTTTCCCGCCGTTTCATCGAGCTGCCCGAGGACAAGCGCCGCCTGTTCCTCGAAGGGATGCGACGCGAGGGCATCGACTTCGCGCAACTGCCCATGCCGTCCTGTGAAGGTCTTGCCGAACGCGACGGGCTGTCCTATGCGCAGCAGCGCATGTGGTTCCTGTGGCAGCTGGAGCCACACAGCGCGGCTTACAACCTGCCGATGGCCGTGCGCCTGGATGGTGAGTTGCAGGCCTGGGCGCTGGAGCAGGCGTTCAGCGTGCTGGTCGAGCGGCATGAGTGCCTGCGTACCACCTTCGCCCAGGAAGGCGAGCGTGCCGTGCAGCGGGTGTCGCCGGCCGCGCCGGTCAAGATCCAGCTGATCGACCTCAGCGACTGGCCCCAGGCCACGCGCTGGGAGCAGGCGCAACAGCAGATGGCGGCCCAGGCCAACCAGGCCTTCGACCTGGAGCGCGGGCCGCTGCTGAGCATCGTCCTGCTGCGCCTGGCGGCGCAGGAGCATGTGCTGTTGCTGACGCTGCACCACATCATCGCCGATGGCTGGTCGATGAACATCCTGATCGACGAATTCATGCGCAGCTACGATGCCCTGGTCGCCGGCCAGGCGCCGTCGCTGCCGGCGCTCAAGGTGCATTACCGCGACTATGCCCTGTGGCAGCGCAGCTGGTTGCAGGCGGGTGAGCGCGAACGCCAGCTGGACTACTGGCGCGAGCAGCTCGGCGAGGAGCATCCGCTGCTGGAGTTGCCAACCGATCGCCCGCATCCCGCCCAGCCCAGCCACCAGGGCGAGCGCCTGGAGCTGGTGCTCGACCCGGATCTGCGCCAGGCCCTCAAGCAGCTGGCGCAGGCCCAGGGCGTGACCCTCTCCACGGTCCTGCTGGCCGCTTTCAAGGCCCTGCTGATGCGCTACAGCGGCCAGACCGACATCCGCGTCGGCGGGTTGATCGCCAACCGCACCCGCAGCGAGACCGAGGGCGTGGTGGGCTTTTTCGTCAACACCCAGGTGCTGCGCAGCCAGCTCGACGCCCAGCAATCCTTCGCCACGCTGCTGGCGCGGCTGCACCAGGCCGTGATCGGCGCCCAGGCGCATCAGGACCTGCCATTCGATGCGCTGATCGAAACCTTGCAGCCTACCCGTAGCCAGAGCCATACGCCGCTGTTCCAGGTGATGTTCAATCACCAGCCGCTGGTCACCGACCTGCACAGCGTGCAGTTGCAGTCCGGCCTCCGGGTCGGCTACCTGAGCGAACAGCAACTGGCGGGCGCTGGCCGTCGGCATGCCGCCACCAGTGACCTGATGCTCGACACGCGCGAAGAAGGCGAGCAACTGTTCGCCGCCTTCACCTACGCCACCGACCTGTTCGAGCGCGACACCATCGCCGCCCTGGCCACCCACTGGCAGCAGCTGTTGCAGGCAGTGTGTCGCGATGTGCAGCAACCTCTGGGACAGTTGGCGTTGCTCGGTGAGTCCGAGCAGCAGGCGTTGTTGCAGTATCCGCCCCAGCCTGAGCACGCCTTGCAGCCCGTGCAGGCGCTGTTCCAGGCCCAGGCCCTGCGCACCCCCCAGGCCCAGGCGCTGGTGCTGGCCGGGGCCGTAGAATCGCCATCGATGTCCTATGCCGAGCTCGAGGCGCGCAGCAACCGCCTGGCTCACTACCTGCGCGAGCAAGGCGTAGGGCCTGACAAGCTGGTGGGCGTAGCGCTGCAGCGCTCGCTGGAGCTGGCCGTGGCCCTGCTCGGCGTGCTCAAGGCCGGAGGTGCCTACGTGCCGCTGGATGTGCAGGCGCCGGCCGAGCGGGTGTCCCAGGTGCTGGGCGACAGCGGCCTGTACTGGCTGCTGACCGAAACTGCGCAGTTGCCGGGCCTGCCAAGCCAGGAGGGCGTCACCTGCCTGTGCCTGGACCGCCTGGCGCTGGATGAGTGGCCCGCCGAGCCGTTGCCCATCACCGTGGCGCCAGAGCACCTGGCCTATGTCATCTACACCTCCGGCTCCACCGGGCGACCCAAGGGCGTGGCCATCAGCCATGGGGCGCTGAGCGAATTCATCGCGCGGGCCATCGACTACAGCGACCTGCGTGAAGGCGACCGCGTGCTGCAGTTCGCCACCAGCAGCTTCGATGGATTCGTCGAGCAGTTCTTCCCGCCGCTGTGCCATGGCGCTTGCGTGGTGCTGCGTGACGACCGTCTGTGGGACAGCGCGGCTCTGCATCAGGTCTTGATCGACCACGGCGTGACCCTGGCGGATCTGCCAGCCGCCTACTGGCACTGGCTGGTGCAAGACTTCGCGGCCCGGCCACCGGCCAGCTACGGGGCGTTGCGCCAGATCCACGTCGGCGGCGAGGCGATGGCCGTCGATGGCCTGCGCCTGTGGCGCTTGGCGGGCCTGGGGCATGTGCGCCTGCTCAACACCTACGGCCCGACCGAGGCCACGGTGGTCTCGACCGTGCATGATTGCAGCGACCTGCACCACGATGCGGTGTCCTGGCGCGGCATTCCCATCGGCCACGGCCTGGCCGGGCGGCCGCTGTATGTGCTCGACGATCAGCTTGGCCTGCTGCCACCCGGCGCCATCGGTGAGCTGTACATCGGCGGCCCTGGACTGGCGCGGGGTTACCACGGCCAGGCGGCGCTGACGGCGCAACGTTTCGTCGCCGACCCGTTCCGCGAGGGCCAGCGCCTGTACCGTACCGGCGACCGGGCGCGAGTAGGCCCTGGCGGCGCGATCGAGTACATCGGTCGGGTCGACCATCAGGTGAAGATTCGTGGTTTCCGCATCGAGCTGGGTGAGATCGAGGCGCGCCTGCAGCAGTGCCCGGGGGTGCGCGAGGCCGTGGTGCTGGCCGTGCCGCTGCAAGGCGGGCAGCAACTGGTGGCCTACGTGGTGCCCGAAGGGGCGGTGATGGAGGACGAGGCCGAGCAAGCGCGACTGCGTCAGCAGGTGCGTAGCCTGCTAAAGGCGCGCCTGCCCGAATACATGGTGCCCAGTCACCTGGTGCTGCTGCCGCGCCTGCCGTTGACGGTCAGCGGCAAGCTCGACCGCAAGGCGTTGCCGGCGCCGGATCCGAGCCTGGTGCAAGCCCAGTACCGTGCGCCGCAGACCGCGCCGCAGCAGCAACTGGCGCAGATCTGGAGCGAGGTGCTGCAGGTGGACGCCGTAGGGCTGGACGATCACTTCTTCGAGCTGGGTGGGCATTCGTTGCTCGCCGCTCAGGTGCTGGCCAGGGTCAAGGATCGGCTGGGGGTGGTGCTGGCGCTGCGCAGCCTGTTCGAGTTGCCGACCCTTGGTGAGCTGGCGGCCGAGGTCGAGCGGCTGGCGCAGGGCGAGGCTGGAGCCGACGACTGGTCGGATATGGACGCGTTCATGGGTTCGTTGGAAGGAGTTCAGGCATGAGTGGCAGCATGGCAGCACGTATCGCGCAACGCTTCGTCGGCTTGCCGCTCGAGCAACGGCGTCAATTCCTGGCCAAGCTGCGCGCGGACGGCAAGGACTTCAGCCTCCTGCCAGTGGTCGAGTCGCGTCATGACGTGGCCAGCATTCCCTTGTCGTTCGCCCAGCAGCGCCTGTTCTTCCTCTGGCAACTGGAGCCGCACAGTCCGGCTTACAACATGGCCGCGGCGCTGCGCCTGCGCGGGCGCCTGGACGAGCAGGCCTTGCAACGGGCCTTCGATCACTTGCTGGAGCGTCACGAGGTGCTGCGCACGGTGTTCGCCACCGATGCCGATCAGCCGCGCCAGGTCATCCTCCCGGCCCAGCCGATGGCGCTGGAACGGGTCGATTTGAGCCAGGTGCCCGGCGAGCGACGTGAAGCCGACCTGGCGGCGCAGGTCGACCTGGCCAGCGAGCGACCTTTCGACCTGCTGCACGGCCCGTTGCTGCGCGCCAGCCTGTATCGCCTGGGGGGCGAGGAGCACGTGTTGCTGGTGTGCATGCACCACATCGTGTCCGATGGCTGGTCGATGGATGTGATGGTCAGGGAGTTCGTGCAAGGCTACCAGGCTTTCAGCCAGGGCCTCACGCCAGCGCTGCCGGCCTTGCCGGTTCAGTACGCCGACTACGCCATCTGGCAGCGTCGCTGGCTCGAGGCCGGGGAGGGCGAGCGTCAGCTCGACTACTGGCGCCAGCAATTGGGTGAAGAACAACCGCTGCTGGAGGTGGCCAGCGACTTCGCCCGGCCATTGACCCAGAGCTTCGAGGGCCAGACCCTGAGCTTCGACTTCGGCCCCGAGCTGTCCCGGCGCCTGAGCGCCTGCGCACGCGCCCAGGGCCTGACGCTGTTCATGCTGGTGCTGGCCGGTTTCTCGCTGTTCGTCTCGCGGCTGTCGGGCCAGCGTGACATCCGCATCGGCGTGCCCAATGCCAACCGCAGCCGCGCCGAGGCCGAGGGGCTGATCGGCTTTTTCGTCAACACCCAGGTGCTGCGCTGCCAGGTGGACGAGCGCCTGAGTTTCGATGCGCTGCTGGGCCAGGTGCGCGAAGCCGTGCTCGGTGCCCAGGCGCACCAGGAGCTGCCGTTCGAGCAACTGGTGGACGCGCTGGTGCCCGAGCGCACCCTCGGCCACAATCCTCTGTTCCAGGTCAAGTTCAACCAGAACGTCGGCATGCAGCGCCAGCGTACCCTTGCCTTGCCAGGGCTGAGCGTCGCCGAGTATCCGCTGGACAAGGCAGGCACCCATTTCGACCTGGCGCTGGACATCACCGACGATGGGCAACTGATCCATGGCCAGATGACGTTCGCCAGCGACCTGTACCGCCGCGACACAGTGCAGGCATTCATTCCGGCCTTCCTGCAGTTGCTTGGGCAATTGCTGGACGCGCCGCAGTTGCCGTTGCACCGTCTTGGGGGGCCGGGGGTGGCGGCGGCCGGGGGGGGGG
>NZ_JACVTO010000019.1 GCF_016518545.1 Pseudomonas sp. S30 | reverse complement strand
CCGGTATCCGGTGGATCGTAAGGCTGCTCCGCTTAAGTGAACAGCATTACGCGGGAGGCGAGGTTTTTTTCATGACGGCTACCGCTTACATGAAGCTGTAAGTGTAGTTGATCAGGAAGCGAGTCTGATCCTGGTCGGCCAGCGAGCTGGTGCCCGACCCACGGTACACGCCGTGACGCAGGGTAGCGCCCAGGCCTTTGAAGGTACCTTGCTGGATCACGTAGTCGACGCGTGCGTCGCGCTCCCACTCGCTGAAGGTGCCATTGCCGTTGGCGTTCTTGCCGTCTTCGCCGCGCAGGTACGAGATCGACGCCTTCAGGCCCGGTACGCCCAGACGTGCGAAGTCGTAGGAATACTGACCGAAGGTGGTGTTCTCACCGGCTTTGGCGAACTGGTTGATCATGCTGTCGGTGAACAGGTAGAAGCTGGCACCGCCGGCGCCTTCGGGACGACCGTTGCCGTCGCGCACGCTGCCCTGGTTCAGCCAGACGAAACCGCCGTCGTCGTTGACGCGCTGGTGACCCAGCAGGAAGGCATGGCCACCCAGGGTGTAGGTGAAGATCGCCGACCAGGTCTTGTTGTCGACCTCGCCCGGGGTCTTGGCGTAGCCGCCGTTGTTGTTGAAGTTGTAGCCGCCGCCGCTGCCGTTGCGGCCGTCGCTGCTGCTGTCGAAGTAGCGCAGGTCGGTCTTGAACGACTGGTCGTCAGCGATCTTGAACACGTGGGTCGCGCCCAGGAAGTGCTGCTTGTAGAAGTCTTCCAGGTTCGAGTAGTAGTACTGCAGGGTCAGGTCAGGCGTGAGCTTGTAGTCCAGACCACCGAAGCGGAACTGGTTGCTGTCGGCAGTGGCGCCGTTGACCGACAGACCGGTGCGGTTGCTCGACGCACGACCCATGGCGTGGGTCAGCTGACCGGCGTTGATGGTCAGGTTGTCGATTTCCTTCGACTGGATGGTGCCACCCTCGAAGCTTTGTGGCAGCAGACGACCGTCGTTGGAGACCAGAATCGGCAGGTTCGGGGTCAGCGCGCTACCGAAGTGCACTTCGGTCTTGGAGAAGCGGGCCTTGGCGTTGGCGCCCAGACGAGCCCACTGGTCCACGGCCGAGCCGTCGCTGTCGCTGGGGAAGAAGCTGCTGTTGTCCGGGTGCTTGCCGCGACCGCCGTCGAGGTGAATACCCCACAGCGCCTGGGCGTCGACACCGAAGCCGATGGTGCCCTGGGTGAAACCGGAGATGTAGTCGAGCTTGAAGCCCTGACCCGATTCACGGTTGTCGGCACCACCATCACGGTTGTCGTTGTTGAAGTACATGGTGCGCGAGCTGAGGGACAGCTTGCTGTCCTCGATGAAGCCGGCAGCGCCTGCTTGTTGGGCGAGAACACCCACTGCCACGGCCAGGGCCAGGCTGGACTTGTACATGCTTTGCTCCTCTACGTTCTAATTTTTGTACTCTCCAGAGGGCGGGATCTGATGCCCCACTCCCCCGGGTAAGCGATTTAGCACCAAAGCGTGACTGGTAAGTCAATCATTACCGAGTGTTACACGACTTTGGTCTAAGGCTTCCTGCGCTACAGGATAATGACAATCCTATAAATCCAAAATGACCGTTTCGTGAATTGGTCAGATTATTACGGAATAACGACGGAACCTTGAGCGTCATTTGTTGTATCGGCATCCCTGCTCATAGCTGAAGGTTATCTGCGAATCTCGCCAACCCCCGTTCGAGCGAAAGTGGTCAGAGCTTAGCCTTTCACGAAAATTTCACAAGGGCCTGACGACAGGATTTATCGAAGTGAGGGAACTCGCTAAGCTAATTCTAAAAAGTTATTTATATGTAGATTCTTAGATCATTTAGCCTTCTCCACAGTGACTACCACTGACATGAGGCTTTCCGATGATCGATGCTGCGCCCCGCCGCCTTCTGGCCACCCTGCTGCTGGCTGGCCTGAGCGGCCTCGCCCAGGCTGCCGACCTGACCGTCGCCTACCAGACCACCGTGGACCCCGCCAAGGTGGCCCAGGCCGATGGTCGCTACGAACAGGCCAGCCACGCCAGCATCGATTGGCGCAAGTTCGACAATGGCCCCGACATCATCGCCGCCGTGGCCTCCGGCGACGTGCAGATCGGCTACCTCGGCTCGAGTCCACTGGCCGCGGCGATCACCCGCAAGGTGCCGGTACAGACCTTCCTGATCGCGACCCAGATCGGCGCCGGTGAAGCACTGGTCGTGCGCAAGGGCATCGACACGCCCCAGGACCTGGTCGGCAAGAAAATCGCGGTGCCCTTCGTCTCCACCGGGCACTACAGCCTGCTGGCAGCCCTCAAGGCCTGGAACATCGATCCCGGCAAAGTGACCATCCTGAACCTGGCGCCACCGGCCATCACCGCGGCATGGAAACGCGGCGACATCGATGCCACCTATGTATGGGACCCCGCCCTGGGCGTTGCCAAGGAAACGGGCAAGGTGCTGATCACCTCCGCGGAACTGGCGAAAAAAGGCGCGCCGACCTTCGATGCCTGGATCGTGCGCAAGGACTTCGCCGAGCGGCATCCCGAATGGGTCAAGGCGTTCGCCAAGGTCACCCTCGACGCCTACGCCGACTACCGCAAGGACCCCAAGGCCTGGCTGGCCGATCCGCAGCATGTCGCCAAGCTGGCCAAGCTCTCCGGCGCCAAGCCGGCCGACATCCCGGCCTTGCTGGAAGGCAACAGCTATCCACTGGCCGACGAGCAGCGCGCGCTGCTCGCAGCGCCTACCACCCAGGCCCTCGGCGACACGGCGGCCTTCCTCAAGGCCCAGGGCAAGGTCGAGGCGGTATTGCCCGACTATGGCCCCTACGTCACGCCGAACTACCTGCCCCAATGACCGGATAACGGCGCGCACACCGCGCCGCTGGAGCCCACCATGGCCTTGCTCGAACTGCAGCGCATCAGCGCGCACTACCCCGGCGCCGCGACCCCTGTGCTGGACGACATCAACCTGACCCTGGCACCGGATCAACTGCTGGTCGCCCTCGGCCCCTCGGGCAGCGGCAAGACCTCGCTGCTGAACCTGATCGCCGGCTTCACCGCGCCCAGCGGCGGACGCATCACGCTGGACGGCGAAGCGGTGCGCGGCCCGGGCGCCGATCGCGGCGTGGTGTTCCAGGACGACGCCCTGCTGCCCTGGCAGAACGTGCTCGACAACGTCGCCTTCGGCCTGGAACTGGCGGGCGTGCCCCGCGACGAACGCCGGGCCAAGGCCAGGGACATGCTGGCGCTGGTGGACCTGGCAGGCTTCGGCGAGCGCCGGACCTGGCAATTGTCCGGTGGCCAGAAGCAGCGCGTGGGCCTGGCGCGCGCGCTGGCCGCCGACCCGCAGGTGCTGCTGATGGACGAGCCGTTCGGCGCCCTCGACGCGTTCACCCGCGAGCAGATGCAGACCCTGTTGCTGACCGTGTGGAAACGCACCGCCAAACCGGTCCTGCTGATCACCCACGACATCGAAGAAGCCGTGTTCCTGGCCAGTGAACTGATACTGCTGGCACCGAACCCTGGGCGCATCGTCGAGCGCTTGCCGCTGGAGTTCGGCCGCCGCTTCGCCGCCGGCGAGTCGGCGCGGGCGATCAAGTCCGATCCACGCTTCATCGAGACCCGCGAGCATGTGCTGTCGCGGGTGTTCGCTCAACGTACCGATGACCAGCAGGTGACCGCATGAGCAGCCTGAACCTGCCGGTGGTCGGCGACGCGACCCCGGGCGCACGCGCGCAGCGCTCACCGCGCCGTCCGCTGCCGACCCGCTGGATCAGCGCACTGACGCTCGCCAGCCTGCTGCTGGTGTGGTGGCTGGTCACCGCTGCCGGCTGGGTCGAGCCGCTGTTCCTGCCTGCGCCCGGCGATATCCTCAGCAGGGCCTGGGTGCTGCTGACCCAGGGCTACATGGACGTGAGCCTGTGGCAGCACCTGGGCGCCAGCCTGGGGCGTATCGGCGCGGCATTGCTGGCCGCGACGCTGACGGCGATTCCGGTCGGACTGGCGATTGGCAGCAATCGCGTGGCACGGGGGGTGCTCGACCCGTTGATCGAGTTCTACCGTCCCATCCCGCCGCTGGCCTACCTGCCGCTGATCGTGATCTGGTGCGGCATCGGCGAGCTGTCCAAGGTGCTGCTGATCTACCTCGCAATCTTCGCCCCCATCGCCATCGCCACCGCCACTGGCGTGCGCACCGTCGACCCGGCCAAGCTGCGCGCGGCGCAGTCGCTGGGGGCCAGCCGGGCGCAGCAGATCCGGCACGTGATCCTGCCCAGCGCACTGCCCGACATTCTCACCGGGGTGCGTATCGGCCTGGGCGTGGGCTGGTCGACGCTGGTGGCCGCCGAGCTGATCGCGGCCACCCGAGGCCTGGGCTTCATGGTGCAGTCGGCGGCGCAATTTCTGGTCACCGACGTGGTGGTGCTGGGCATCCTGCTGATCGCCCTGATCGCCTTCGCCCTGGAAATGGGCCTGCGCGCCCTGCAACGGCGGCTGGTGCCCTGGCACGGGCACAGCCACTGACCACGCCCGACCGCACTCCAATTGCTGGTCGAAGTCCTGGCCAAAGTTCTGTAGAGATCCGACATGAGCCTGAACATCACGCCCCTCAGCCCCGCGCTGGGCGCCCAACTGGACGGCATCGATCTGGCGCGCCCGCTCAGCCCCGAGCAACGCGACACCATCGAGCAGACCTTGCTCGACCACCAGGTGCTGTTCTTTCGCGAGCAAGCCATCACCCCGGCCCAGCAAGCGGCCTTCGCCGCGCAGTTCGGCGACCTGCACATCCATCCGATCTACCCCAACGTGCCGCAGACCCCGCAGGTGCTAGTGCTCGACACCGCAGTGACCGACGTGCGCGACAATGCCACCTGGCACACTGACGTGACCTTCCTGCCGACCCCGGCGCTGGGTGCGGTACTCAGCGCCAAGCAGGTGCCGGCGTTTGGCGGCGACACCTTGTGGGCCAGCGGGATCGCCGCATTCGAAGCGCTGTCGGCGCCGCTGCGCCTGATGCTGGACGGCCTCACCGCCACCCATGACTTCACCCGCTCGTTTCCCCTGGAGCGCTTCGGCACCACCGCCGAGGACCTGGCGCGCTGGGAGGCGACGCGGCGCAATCATCCACCGCTGTCGCATCCGGTGGTACGCACTCATCCAGTGAGCGGGCGCAAGGCGCTGTTCGTCAACGAGGGGTTCACCACGCGCATCAACGAGTTGGCCGAGCACGAGAGCCAAGCGCTGCTCAAATTGCTGTTCGCCCATGCGACGCGGCCGGAATTCACCCTGCGCTGGCGCTGGCAGGCCAACGACGTGGCGTTCTGGGACAACCGCGTGACCCAGCATTTCGCCGTGGACGACTACCGCCCGCAGCGGCGGGTGATGCACCGCGCGACGATCCTGGGGGACGCCCCGTTCTGAACGAAACGGGGCCGCATCAGCGGCCCCGAGTCCATCACCTGACCAGGTGCAGGAACTGCATGTGCCGTTCGTACTGGTCGAGGATGTCGTTGATGATCTGCTCCTTGCTGTAGCCGACCAGATCGTAGTTCTGGCTGCCCTCGGCCAGGTGCACCTCGGCGCGGTAATAGCGGCGGTTCTTCAACTCCTGCGCACCCACGCCCCCCAAGGCGAAGGAGGGGGTGAAGTAGCCGCGCATCTGCACCTGGTAGATGAACGGCTGCTCCTCGCCATGGCCGACCTTGAGGCTGACGTTGTCGTGGCTCGGGTCGTCCTGGGTGATCAGGGTCAGGCCTTTCTGCTCGAACACCTCGGTGACGTCGGCGATCGCCGGGCGCACCACGTCGTCCATGAAGCGGTACACCTCGTCGCGCGACGGGAAGTGCACGGCCTGGCTCAGGCGGTTGCGCCAGCCGCCGCGTCCGCGCCGGGTCTGGGCGAACGGCGCCAGCGAATGCATCTGTGCGATGCGCCGCTGGCTCTCCAGATGGAAGGCCTTGTGCAGCCCCCACATCATGCACAGCAGGATCAGCGAGAACGGCAGGGAGGTCAGCACCACCGCCGACTTCAGCGAATCGATGCTGCCGGCGAACAGCAAGGCACTGGTGACCAGCGCGGTCATCGCGCCCCAGAAGATGCGCAGCCAGTTCGGACCGTCCTCGTCGGTGTCGCCGCCCTTGGACGACAGCGTGGCCAGGACCACGGTGCCGGAGTCGGCGGAGGTGACGAAGAACACGAAGCTGATGAACACCGTGACCGCGATCACCGTCTTGCTCCAGGGATAGGTCTCCAGCAGCAGGTACAGGCTCATCGACGGGTTGTCCAGGGCGGACTGGCCCAGGGCGGTCATGCCGTGGTTGATCACCTGGTCCAGCGCGCTGTTGCCGAAGATCGACATCCACGCCAGGGTGAAGCCCAGCGGAATCAGCAGCACGCCAAAGACGAACTCGCGGATGGTGCGACCGCGCGAAATGCGCGCGATGAACAGCCCCACGAAGGGCGCCCAGGCGATCCACCAGGCCCAGTAGAACACGGTCCAGCCACCCAGCCAGTCGCGGTTCTCGCCGTAGGCATAGACGTCGAAGCTCTTGCGCGACAAGGCGCCCAGGTAATCACCCAGGTTCTGGATCAAGGTGTTGAACAGGTGCTGGGTGGGGCCGGCGAACAGCACGAACAGCAACAGCGCGCAGGCCAGGAACAGGTTGATGTCGCTCATCACCCGCACGCCCTTCTCCACCCCCGCCACCGCCACGGCCACCGCCGCGCCCATCATCAAGGCGATCAGCGCCACCTGCACCCACTGGCTGTGGGCCACGCCGAACAGGTAGTCCAGGCCGGAGTTCAGGTGCAGCACGCCAAAGCCCATATCGGCGCCCAGGCCGAATACCGTGGCGATGATGCCGAAACCGTCCACGGCGTAGCCGATGGGGCCGTTGATGCGTTTGCCGATCAGCGGGTACAGCGCCGAGCGCAACGCCAGGGGCAGGTTGTGGCGGTAGGCGAAATACGCCAGGGCCATGCCGACGAAGGCGAACACGCCCCAGCCGTGCAGGCCCCAGTGCAGGAACAGGATCTGCATCGCCTGGCGCCCGGCCTCCACCGTACCGCCCTCGCCCTGGGGCGGCTGGAGCATGTGGGTGAGGGGTTCGGAGACGCAGAAGAAGAACAGCGTGATGCTGATACCGGCGGCGAACAGCATGCCGGCCCAGGACAGGTAGCTGAACTCCGGCTCGTCATGGTCGGCGCCCAGCTTGATCTTGCCGTAGCCGGACACGGCCGTGACCACCACGAACACCAGGTACAGGGTCATAGCCAGCATGTAGTACCAGCCGACCGTGTTGGCCGCCCAGTTCTGCGCCGCCAGCAGCCAGTCCCCGGCAGCCTGTGGATTGCTGATGACCACCAGGCCGAAGATGAGAATGAAGCTTGCCGCGAAATAGAACACCGGAGGGTTCATGCGGACCTTGCCAGGGGCAAGCGAAGCGGACGGTGCACTCATGGATGGCGCACCTCGGCAACGGAGATGGGGTACGAATGGAACGGGTTCAGCAAAGGAAATCCTCCTGTTGAACACCGGCAGCGGACCAGCGTTTTAAGTTGAACGAACGTTCAAGTTAAACATGGATCGGATTTCGATGCGACCTGAAGCCGCCGGTGGGCGACCAGTTGACCGTTGCGCTTGCCTGCCGGTTCCAGTCTGCGGAGGCGGGGGGGGGGGGGGGGGGGGGCGGGCCGCCCCCCCCCCCCCCCCCCCCCCCCCCCCCCCCCCCCCCCCCCCCCCCCCCCCCCCCCCCCCCCCCCCCCCCCCCCCCCCCCGGGGGGGGGCCCCCCCCCCCCGCGACCGGCTACTGCCGATCCTGGCAGTCGAGCTGCAGATTGGCCTGGGTGATGTTGCTCTCGGCCGGCACGCTGCGGGTCAGCCAGACATTACCGCCGATGGTCGATCCCTTGCCGATGGTGATACGGCCCAGGATGGTGGCGCCGGCATAGATCACCACGTCGTCCTCGACGATTGGGTGGCGTGCCAGGCCCTTGTGCAAGGTGCCCGACTCGTCGCTGGGGAAGCGCTTGGCGCCCAGGGTCACGGCCTGGTAGATGCGCACCCGCTCACCGATGATCGCCGTCTCGCCGATGACCACGCCCGTACCATGGTCGATGAAGAAGCTCGGGCCGATCTGCGCACCGGGATGGATATCGATCCCGGTGGCCGAGTGTGCGAGTTCCGAGCTGATCCGCGCCAGCAACGGCAGGCCGGCCTTGTACAGATGATGGGCCAGGCGATGGTGGATGATCGCCAGGATACCGGGATAGCACAGCAGCACTTCATCGACGCTGCGCGCCGCCGGATCGCCGTGGTAGGCAGCCAGCACGTCGGTGTCGAGCAGCACGCGCATCTGTGGCAGCGCGGCGGCGAAGCCCTGGATCAGCCCCAGCGCATGGGCATCGACGTCGTCGACCTGGACATTGCCGTGCCGCGCGGCATAGCGCAGCTCCAGGCGCGCCTGGGTCAGCAGCGAGGTGAGCGCCGCATCCAGGGTGTGCCCGACGTAGAAGTCCTCGCTTTCCTCACGCAGGTCCACCGGGCCCAGGCGCATGGGAAACAATGCACCACACAGTTGCTCGAGGATTTCGCGAACCGCTTCGCGCGACGGCAGCTCACGCCCACCTTGCTTGTTGCTGCAGCGGCCGTTGCGCGTGCGCCACTGGTCGCGCGCCTGACGCAGCTCGCTGACGATGGACGGCAATTGCCAATGGCCGGTGGAAGGATGTTCGCTCACGGTGGTCTCCTGGCTGGCGGCGTTCGGGTGAATCGGCGCGGATGATAGCGGATCAACTCTACGGCAATTCTTCCCTTGGAAAAAACACCGCTTTATTCCATTCTGCGCCATCGCCTCGACGCCGTGGCGGATGAGTAATAGCGCAATGGAATAAAGGAAATTTTTTGAGTATTTCCTGAGCTAAAAAGCTCACCTTATAGTCGCCACCCATTCCACCCATGAACGCGCGGGAGCACCCATGACCCTATTCACCAAGCCCTTCGTTCGCGCCACCCTGGCCCTCGCGCTGAGCAGCGGCCTGATCGGCCACGCCTTCGCCGGCCAGGCGCTCGAGTCCATCCAGCACAAAGGCGTCATCACCGTTGGCCTGGAGGGCACCTACCCACCCTTCAGCTTCGTCGACGAGAACGGCAAGCTGGACGGATTCGAAGTGGAACTGGCCAATCTGATCGCCCAGCAGTTGGGCGTCAAAGCCAAGATCCAGACCACCAAGTGGGACGGCATCCTGGCTGCGCTGGAGTCCAAGCGCCTGGACGTGGTGATCAACCAGGTGACCATTTCCGAGAAGCGCAAGAAGAAATACGACTTCTCCGAACCCTACACCGTGTCCGGTATCCAGGCCCTGGTGCTGAAGAAGAAGGCCGACGAACTGAACATCAAAAGCGCCCAGGACCTGGCCGGCAAGAAGGTCGGCGTAGGCTTGGGCACCAACTACGAGCAGTGGGTCAAGCAGGACGTGCCCAAGGCCGATGTACGCACCTACGAAGACGACCCAAGCAAGTTCGCCGACCTGCGCAATGGCCGCATCGACGCCATCCTGATCGACCGTCTGGCAGCACTGGGCTATGCGAAGAAAGCCCCGGACACCCAGCTCGCGGGCGAGCCGTTCTCGCGGCTGGAGTCCGGTGTGGCCCTGCGCAAGGACGAGCCGGAGCTGCACGCGGCCATCGACAAGGCGCTGGATAAACTCAAAGCCGATGGCACGCTGGCCAAGCTGTCGGAAAAATACTTCGGTGCCGACGTCACTCGATGATGCCCGAGACCCTGCAACTGGTGATCGACTCTGCGCCCTTTCTGCTCAAGGGCGCAGGCTACACGGTGCTGCTCAGCGTCGGCGGCATGTTCTTCGGGCTGGTGCTGGGCTTCGTCCTGGCCTTGATGCGCCTGTCGAAGATCAGGCCGCTGGACTGGCTGGCGCGGCTGTACGTGTCGTTCTTTCGCGGCACGCCACTGCTGGTGCAGCTGTTCGTGATCTATTTCGGCCTGCCGCAGGTGGGCATCGAACTGGAGCCGATCCCTGCTTCGCTGATCGGCCTGTCGCTGAACATGGCGGCCTATGTCTGCGAGATCCTGCGTGCGGCCATCGCCTCCATCGACCGAGGCCAGTGGGAAGCGGCGGCCAGCATCGGCATGACCCGCACCCAGGCCATGCGCCGGGCGATCCTGCCCCAGGCCATGCGCACCGCCCTGCCGCCGCTGGGCAACAGCTTCATCTCGCTGGTCAAGGACACCGCGCTGGCGGCCACCATCCAGGTGCCGGAGCTGTTCCGCCAGGCCCAGCTGATCACCGCGCGCACCTTCGAAGTGTTCACCATGTACCTGGCCGTCGCAGTGATCTACTGGATACTGTGCAGCATCCTGGCGTATTTCCAGAACCGCATGGAAGCGCGGGTCAACCAGCATGACCAGGAGCCCTGAAGATGATCGTCGTGGAAGGCCTGACCAAACGGTTCAAGGGTCAGACAGTGCTCAAGGGCATCGACCTGAACGTCGCGCCGGGTGAAGTGGTGGCCATCATCGGGCCGAGCGGTTCGGGCAAGACCACCTTCCTGCGCTGCCTGAACCTGCTCGAGACGCCCGACGCCGGTCGCATTCGCATCGGCGATGTCGACATCGACGCCGGGCGGTCGCTGGGGGGCCAGCAAAGCGCGATTCGCCGGCTGCGCCAACAGGCCGGCTTCGTGTTCCAGAGCTTCAACCTGTTTCCCCATCGCACGGCGTTGGAGAACGTCATCGAAGGACCGGTGATCGTCAAGAAGACCCCGCGCGAGCAGGCCGAAGCCCTTGGCCGTCGACTGCTGGCCAAGGTCGGCCTGGCCGGCAAGGAAGACGCCTACCCTCGACGCCTGTCCGGCGGTCAGCAGCAGCGCGTGGCCATCGCCCGGGCGCTGGCCATGGAGCCCCAGGTGATCCTGCTCGACGAACCCACCTCGGCGCTGGACCCGGAGCTGGTAGGCGAGGTGCTGGAAACCATCCGCAGCCTGGCCGAGGAAAAGCGCACCATGATCATCGTCACCCACGAGATGAGCTTCGCCCGTGAGGTGGCCAATCGCGTGGTGTTCTTCGACCAGGGGGTGATCGTGGAACAGGGCGAGGCCAAGGCGCTGTTCGCCGCGCCGCAGCATGAGCGTACCCGCCAGTTCCTGCGCAAGTTTCTCGGCACGGCAGCGGTACAGGAATAGGGGCCAGGGCGTAAGCCTGGCGGCCTCTAGCCATTGGCGAAAAAGGTCTTTGAGGCCGTTCACCGACCTTCTATGCATATTCCAAAAGGTTAGTTCATAAACTCGTTATAAGCACATAAGGTATAAACACCGGACCACCGGACCCGCACTCGTCTACCGCTACCCGCGGCGCGACGCAATCACTTCGTGAGGTTCAGGTATGGTCAGTCACACCCTCTCCCCGCTCGGGGCGTCGAGTGCCGCCAGGGAGCGGCACTGATGTCCAGTCAAGCCAACAGCCCATCGCGCTCCATCAACGATCACTCCCCCGCGCTGCTGCCCGCCGCGGTCCTGCGCGATGACGCCCAGGCGCTGCAGGCCGCCCGCGAGCTGGCCGACGTTGCCCGAGCCCAGGCTTCGCAGCGCGACCAGCAGCGCCAGTTACCCTGGGCTGAGATCGAACGCTTCACCCAATCGGGTCTGGGCAGCATCACCGTGCCCAAGGCTTTCGGCGGCCCCGGCGTGTCCTTCGTCACGCTGGCCGAAGTGTTTCGCCTGATCAGCGCCGCCGACCCCGCCCTGGGACAAATCCCGCAGAATCAGTTCGGCCTGCTGCATCTGCTGCGCGACACCGCCACCCAGGCGCAGCAGGCACGCCTCTACCGCTCGGTGCTCGACGGCTGGCGCATCGGCAATGCCGGACCCGAGCGCGGCACCAAGGACACCCTGACGCTCAAGGCACGCCTGACCCGCGAAGGCGACGGTTATCGGGTGACGGGCGAGAAGTTCTACTCCACCGGCGCGCTGTTCGCCCATTGGGTGGCGGTCAAGGCGCTGGACGACGAAGGTCGTCAGCGCCTGGCCTTCGTGCGCCGGGGCAGCGCGGGGCTGCGCATCGTCGATGACTGGTCCGGCTTCGGCCAGCGCACCACCGCCAGTGGCACCGTGCTGCTCGACCGGGTAGCGGTGGATGCGGAGCTGGTGATCGACAACTGGCGCCAGGCCGAGCGCCCGAACATTCAGGGAGCGGTCTCGCAGTTGATCCAGGCAGCCATCGACGCCGGTATCGCCGAGGCGGCCATCGAGGATGCCATCGACTTCGTGCGTCACAAGGCACGGCCGTGGATCGATGCCAAGGTCGAGCGCGCCAGCGACGACCCCTATGTGATCGCCGACATCGGCCGTCTCAAGCTCGAGCTGCACGCCGCCGAAGCGCTGCTGCGCAGGGCCGCCCAAGTGCTCGACGCGGTCGACGCGGCGCCGATCGATGCCGCCGCGGCGGCGCGCGCCTCGATCGCCGTGGCCGAGGCCAAGGCGCTCACCACCGAGATCGCCTTGCAGGCTGGCGAGAAGCTGCTGGAGCTGGCCGGCAGCCGCGCCAGCCTGGCCGAATTCAACCTCGACCGCCATTGGCGCAATGCCCGGGTGCACACGCTGCACGATCCGGTGCGCTGGAAGTATCACGCGGTGGGCGCCTACCACCTCAACGGCACGCTGCCTGCGCGGCATTCCTGGATCTGAATCGCTGTGTGAGGCCGCTGCCCTGCCCGCTCGCGGATGACCCGCGCCAGCAGGGCGTGGCGGCCCACTTTGGAGACACCATGACTTCGACACTCATTCGCGACGATGCCCAGGCCCTGGCCGTCGCCGAAGACCTCGCCCTTCAGTTGCACACCGACAGCGCGCTGCGCGACCGCGAGCGGCGGCTGCCCCATGCGGAACTGGAACTGTTCACCCGCTCCGGCCTGTGGGGCATCAGTGTGCCCAAGGCCTTCGGCGGCGCCCAGGTGTCCAATGTCACCCTGGCCAAGGTCATCGCCCGTATCGCCCAGGCGGATGCCTCGCTCGGGCAGATTCCGCAGAACCATTTCTACGCGCTGGAGGTGCTGCGGGTGAACGGCACGGCCGAACAGCAGCAGCGCCTGTATGCCGAGGTGCTCGGCGGCAGGCGTTTCGGCAACGCCCTGGCCGAACTGGGGACACGCACCGCCCACGACCGCACCACGCGCCTGAGCCGCGAGGGCGACGGCTATCGCATCAACGGACGCAAGTTCTACGCCACCGGGGCGATCTACGCCCAGCGCATCCCCACCTCGGTGATCGACGACGACGGCATCCAGCAGTTGGCCTTCGTGCCCGCCGACACCCCGGGCGTGCAGGTGATCGACGATTGGAGCGGCTTCGGCCAGCGCACCACGGGCAGCGGCTCGGTGCTGTTCGAGGATGTGCGTGTCGAAGCCCGCGACGTGGTGCCGTTCCAGTCTGCCTTCGAGCGCCCGACGCCGGTGGGGCCGTTGGCGCAGATTCTCCATGCCGCCATCGATACCGGCATCGCCCGCGCCGCGGTCGAGGATGCCCTGGCCTTCGTGCGCCAGCACAGTCGGCCCTGGATCGATTCGGGCGTCGATCGCGCCTCGGCCGACCCGCTCACGCTCAACGCCTTCGGTCGCCTGACCATTCGACTGCACGCCGCCGAAGCCCTGCTCGAACGCGCGGGCGAAGCGCTGGACCGCGCCCAGCGCGACACCGACGCCGATTCGGTGGCCGCCGCCTCCATCGCCGTGGCCGAGGCACGGGCGATCAGCACCGAGATTTCCCTGGCTGCCGGCAGCACCCTGTTCGAGCTGGCCGGCAGCCGCGCCACCCTGGCCGAGCACAACCTCGACCGGCACTGGCGCAACGCTCGCGTACACACGCTGCACGACCCGGTGCGCTGGAAATACCACGCCATCGGCAACTACTACCTCAATCGCGAAAACCCACCGCTGCGGGGGACCCTCTGATGCCCCGCCAGATCCTGCTCAACGCCTTCAACATGAACTGCGTCGGCCACATCAATCACGGCCTGTGGACCCATCCGCGCGACACCTCCACCCAGTACAAGACACTGGCCTACTGGACCGACCTGGCTCGCCTGCTCGAACGCGGGCTGTTCGACGGGCTGTTCATCGCCGACATCGTCGGCACCTACGATGTCTACGGCCAATCGGTGGACGTGACGTTGAAGGAGTCGATCCAGCTGCCGGTCAACGACCCGCTGCTGCTGGTCTCGGCCATGGCCGCGGTGACTCGCCACCTGGGCTTCGGCCTGACCGCCAACCTCACCTACGAAGCGCCCTACCTGTTCGCCCGCAGGCTTTCGACCCTCGACCACCTGAGCCAGGGCCGGGTGGGCTGGAACATCGTCACCGGCTACCTGGACAGCGCCGCGCGGGCCATGGGCCTGGACCAGCAACCCGAGCACGACCGGCGCTACGACCAGGCCGACGAGTACCTCGATGTGCTGTATCAACTGCTCGAAGGCAGCTGGGCCGATGACGCGGTGATCGCCGACCGCGCCCAGCGCGTCTATGCGCGCCCGGACCGGGTGCGCAAGGTCGAACATCGCGGCGAGTTCTACAAGGTCGAGGGCTATCACCTGTGCGAGCCTTCGCCGCAGCGCACGCCGGTGCTGTTCCAGGCCGGCAGCTCCAGCCGGGGCCTGGCCTTCGCCGGGCAGCATGCCGAATGCGTGTTCATCGGCGGGCAGACCCACGCCGGCACCCGTGCCCAGGTGGACAAGGTACGCGCCGCCGCCCAGGCGGCCGGGCGCGATCCGCACGCCGTGAAGGTGTTCATGGGCATCAGCGTGATCGTCGCGGCCACCGAGCAGCAGGCACGCACCAAGCATGCCGAGTACCTGCGCTACGCCAGCGCCGAGGCCGGGGTGGCGCACTTCGCCGCCTCCACCGGCATCGACTTCGCGGCCTTCGAGCTGGACGAGCCGATCCAGGCCGGTGACGGCAATGCCATCCAGTCGGCCAACAGGATCCTGCAGGACAGCACCTGGACCCGTCGTCGCCTGTTGCAGCAGCACGCCCTGGGCGGGCGCTACGTGACCCTGGTCGGCTCGCCCGAGCAGGTCGCCCAGCAACTGATCGACTGGATCGACCAGACCGGCCTGGACGGCTTCAACCTGACCCGTACCGTCACCCCGGAAAGCTACGAGGACTTCATCGAGCTGGTCATCCCCGAGCTGCAACGCCGCGGCCGCTACAAGACCGCCTACGCCGAAGGCACCCTGCGCCAGAAACTCTTCGCCAGCCCCGACGCCCACCTGCCGGCCGACCATCCCGGCAGCCGCCATCGCTTCCCACAACCTGTCCCTACCGGAGCCGTGCACCATGCGTGAGAAATTCATCCGTCCCTTGGCCGCCCTGCTCCTCGGCCTGGGCCTGTGCAGCGCAGCGCTGGCCGAGGAGCCGTTGAAGGTCGGCACCACCGCGGCCTTCGCCATCCCGCTGGAAGCCGCGGTGGAGGAGGCGCACAAGCAGGGCCTGGAGGTGAAGCTGATCGAGTTCAGTGACTGGATCGCGCCGAATGTCAGCCTCAACAGCGGTGACATCGACGTGAACTACTTCCAGCACATCCCGTTCCTGGAGAACGCCAAGGCCGCCGCCGGATTCGACCTGGTGCCCTACGCCCCGGGCATCATCAACAACGTGGGCCTGTACTCCAAACGCTACAAGTCGTTCGCCGAATTGCCCGAAGGGGCCAGCGTGGCCATCGCCAACGACCCCATCAACAGCGGTCGCGGCTTGCAGCTGCTGGCCAAGGCCGGGCTGATCGAGCTCAAGCCGGGAGTGGGCTACAAGGCTACCGAGGCCGATATCGTCGCCAACCCCAAGCGCCTGAAGATCATCCAGGTGGAAGCGGTGCAGCTGGTTCGCGCCTACGATGACGCCGACCTGGTGCAGGGCTACCCGGCCTATATCCGCCTGGCCAACACGTTCGACGCCACCTCGGCGCTGCTGTTCGACGGCCTGGAGAACAAGGAATACGTGATCCAGTTCGTCATCCGCCCACAGAGCAAGGACGACCCGCGCCTGGCTCGCTTCGTCGACATCTACCAGCATTCGCCAGCCGTGCGCGCGGCCCTGGACAAGGCCCATGGCAGCCTGTACCAAGCCGGTTGGGAGGGCTGAGATGAGCAGCGCCAGCGCCCTCAGGGCGCCCATCCCCACGGCAGAGCCGACACCTGCCCGCGAGCAGGTATTGCGCCCGGAGGTGAACACGGCCCACGTGCGCTTCATCGGCCTGGGCAAGACCTACCCCGGCCAGCCCCAGCCGGCACTGCACGGCATCGACCTGAACATTCGCCGTGGCGAGATCTTCGGCATCATCGGCCGCAGCGGCGCCGGCAAGTCGTCGCTGCTGCGCACCATCAACCGCCTGGAGCGGCCCAGCAGTGGTCGCGTGCTGATCGACCAGAGCGACATCGCGCCGCTGGACGACACGCAGCTGGTAGCGCTGCGCCGACGCATCGGCATGATCTTCCAGCACTTCAACCTGATGTCGGCCAAGACCGTGTTCGAGAACGTCGAACTGCCGCTGAGGGTGGCCGGCGCAGGCAAGGCCGAACGGCGGCGCAAGGTCAGCGAGCTGCTGGCGCTGGTGGGGCTGGAGAACAAGCACAAGGTGTATCCGGCGCAGCTCTCCGGTGGCCAGAAGCAGCGCGTGGGCATCGCCCGGGCGCTGGTCCACGACCCGCAGATCCTGCTGTGCGACGAAGCGACCTCGGCCCTGGACCCTGAAACCACCCAGTCGATCCTGGCCCTGCTGCGCGACATCAATGCCCGCCTGGGCCTGACCATCGTGCTGATCACCCACGAGATGGCGGTGATCCGCGACATCTGCCACCGGGTGGTGGTGCTCGAAGGCGGAGAGGCAGTGGAGCAAGGCGAAGTCTGGGAGGTGTTCGGTTCACCCAAACACGCCGTCACCCGCAGCCTCCTGGCACCCTTGCAAGCGCGCCTGCCGGCCACGTTGCAGGCGGCGCTGAGCGCACAGCCGAGCCATCCAGGGGCGGCTGTGGTGCTGCGCCTGCAGTTTCTCGGCGAGCCGGACCTTGCCGCGCTGAGCCGCGAGCTGGGCGGGCAGGTGCACCTGCTGCATGGCGGCATCGATACGCTGGGCACGCGGACCTTGGGTCAGCTGGTGCTGGCCGTGCGGGGTTCGCCGCTGAATCTGACGCAACTGCTCGAGCGCGCCCGCAGCCGGGCCGCCGACGTGGAGGTACTGGGCCATGTGGACTGAACGCTTGCTGCAAGGCCTGCTCGACACCCTGCTGATGGTCGGCGTGTCCTCGGCGATCGCGCTGCTGGTGGGCATCCCCCTGGCCGTGCTGCTGGTGACCAGCGACAAGGGCGGCATCTACCAGGCGCCCGTGCTGAACCGGGTGCTGGGCGCCTTCGTCAACCTGTTCCGCTCGGTGCCGTTCCTGATCCTGATGGTGGCGCTGATCCCCTTCACCCGCCTGATCGTCGGCACGACCTATGGGGTGTGGGCCGCGGTGGTGCCGCTGACCATCGCTGCCACGCCGTTCTTCGCGCGGATCGCCGAAGTGAGCCTGCGCGAGGTGGATCACGGCCTGATCGAAGCCGCCCAGGCCATGGGCTGCCGGCGCTGGCACATTGTCTGGCACGTGCTGCTGCCCGAGGCCCTGCCGGGGATCGTCGGGGGTTTCACCATCACCCTGGTGACCCTGATCAATTCCTCGGCCATGGCCGGGGCCATCGGCGCGGGCGGGCTGGGCGACATCGCCTACCGCTATGGCTACCAGCGTTTCGACAGCCAGATCATGCTGACGGTGATCGTCATGCTGGTGGCGCTGGTGGCGGTGATCCAGCTGGGCGGGGATCGACTGGCCAGAGGCCTGGACAAGCGCTGAGCGGTGCAGGCACTCAAGCCCGCCGGTGCAGCGACCTCATGCGCCTGGTCACTCGCCCAGGCTGTGCGCCGGCAGCGGACGGCCAAACCAGTAGCCCTGCCCCAGGTCGCACTGCTGCTCCAGCAGGAAGCGCGCCTGTTCGGCCTGCTCGATGCCCTCGGCGTGCACCTGCATGCCCAGGCTGCGCGCCAGGGCGATGATCACCCGGACGATGGCCACGTCTTCCTTGTCCTGGGGCAGGCCGGCGACGAAGCCCTGGTCGATCTTGAGCTTCTGCACCGGCAGACGCTTGAGTCGCAGCAGCGAGGAATAGCCAGTGCCGAAATCGTCGATCGCCAGGCACACGCCCAGCTCGCGCAGACGATGCAGTTGCTGCATGGCCACCTCCGGATCCTCCATCACCGCGCTCTCGGTGACCTCCAGCTCCAGCAAGGCGGGGTCCAGCCCCGTGTCGTGCAGCACCTGGTCGACCTGGCGGTACAGCTCGCGCTGGCCGAACAGACGGCTCGACAGGTTCACCGCGACGAAGCGCAGGCCACGGCCCTGGGCTTGCCAGCGAACCATCTGCGTACAGGCCTGGCGCAGCACCCAGGCATCGATGTCGGCGATCAGGCCGGTGCGCTCGGCGATGGGAATGAATTCGCCTGGCGGCACCAGGCCGCGCTCGGGATGCTGCCAGCGCACCAGGGCCTCGACGCCGACCATGGCGCCGCTGAGCAAATCGTGCACGGGCTGGTAGAACACCCGCAGTTCTTCTTGCGCCAGGGCGCGGCGCAACTCGCCGGCGGTCTCCACCCGGTGCTGGGCATGCGCCGTCAGCTCCTCGGTGTACAGCGCGTAGCAGGCACGGCCATTGCTCTTGGCCTTGAACAGCGCCGAATCGGCGTTGCGCAGCAGCTGCTCGGCGCTCTGCGCATCGCTGGGGAACAGGCTGATGCCGATGCTGGCGCTGATGAACAGGCGCTGGTCTTCGACCATGAACGGCTCGTGCAGGCGCTCGATCAGGCGTTGCGCGGTGCTCGCGGCCTGGGTCATCTGCTGGCCGCCTTCGAGCAGCACGGCGAACTCATCGCCCCCCAGCCGCGCCAGGGTCACGCCGCTGCCCACCTGCTCGCGCAGACGTTCGCCGACCAGCTTGAGCAGCTGATCGCCCACCGGGTGACCCAGGCTGTCGTTGATGCTCTGGAAGTGATCGAGGTCGAGCAGCAACAGGGCGCAGCCGCGTTTGTTCGACTCGGCGGCGGCCAGGGCCTGTTCGGCGCGGTCGCTGAACAGCAGGCGGTTGGGCAGCCCGGTCAGCGGGTCGTGGTGCGCCAGGTAGGCCAGTTCCTGCTCGGAATGCTTGATCGCGCTGATGTCGCTGAACACCGCCACGTAGTGGCTCAGCGCGCCGGCCTCGTCGCGAATGGCGCAGATGGTCTGCCACTGCGGGTAGATCTCGCCACTCTTGCGCCGGTTCCAGATTTCCCCGCTCCACTCGCCGCGCTCCTTGAGGGTGCGGTAGATATCCCGATAGAACGCCGCGCCATGGCGGCCGGACTTGAACTTGCTCGGACGCTGACCGAGGACTTCGTCCTGGCCGTAGCCGGTGATGCGCATGAAGGCGCGGTTCACGTGCACGATCAGGCCATTGCGGTCGGTGACCAGCACACCCTCCAGGGTGCTGTCGAACACCGCCGCCGCCATGCGCAGGCGCTCGCGGTCTTCGCTGCGCAACCGCGCGCCGACGCCGATGAAGTTCAGCAGCCGTGCCCGCGACACGAAGATCAGGCCGGCGCTGAGCAGCACCCAGACCACCACATTGATCTGTCGCCCGACCGTGAGAGCCAGGTCGTCGTCGGTCATGCCACGCAACACCACCTCCGACGCCACCAGCCAGAGGAACGACAACACAACGTAGAGCGCAGCCATGCGCAAGGCGTCGCGAACGGAAACAGACATGTCGGGCGCATCGGTCCTGGAAAAAGAAGGGCGCAGTATAAATGCTGAAACATGCCGTGACTTTAATTCCCGGCTCATAAATAAGTCTCAGGGGCTGCCGCCATCGCCCGCCCAGCCTGCCCTCCCTGCCTGGCGCAGGGCCTGGAAGCGACCGATGGCGCTGTACCAGAGGCACGCCCGACTGGTTTTATTTCCCTGCAAAGGGATAATGCGCCCGTTGTCCATCCTGTTTTACCGAGGGCTATTCCCACCATGTGGCATAACGGTCTGCTCGACCTGTCGGCCTGGCAAGTGGTCGCGGTCACCTTGCTGATGACCCACGTGACCATCATCAGCGTCACCATCTACCTGCATCGCTATTCGGCGCACCGCTCCCTGGAGCTCAACGCCGGGCTCAAGCACTTCTTCCGCTTCTGGCTGTGGCTGACCACCGCGCAGAACACCCGCGAGTGGACGGCCGTCCACCGCAAGCACCACGCCAAGTGCGAAACCCCCGACGACCCGCACAGCCCGGTGTACAAGGGCCTGGGCACGGTCCTGCGCAAGGGCGCGGAACTGTACCGGGAAGAGGCACGCAACGAGGACACCCTGCGCATCTACGGCAAGAACTGCCCGGACGACTGGCTGGAGCGCAAGGTCTATTCGCGCTACAAGCTGGGCGGCATCGCCTTGATGGCGGTGATCGACCTGCTGCTGTTCGGCACCCTGGGCATCACCGTCTGGGCCGTGCAGATGATGTGGATCCCGTTCTGGGCCGCGGGTGTGGTCAACGGCCTGGGCCATGCCGTGGGCTACCGCAACTTCGAGTGCCGCGACGCGGCCACCAACCTGGTGCCCTGGGGCATCATCATCGGCGGCGAGGAGCTGCACAACAACCACCATACCTACCCCAACTCGGCCAAGCTGTCCGTGCGCCGCTGGGAATTCGACATGGGCTGGATGTGGATTCGCCTGCTGTGCCTGTTGCGCTTGGCCAAGGTGCAGCGCGTGGCGCCCATCGCCCACCGGGTCGAAGGCAAGGCTTCGCTGGACATGGACACGGCCATGGCGATCCTCAACAACCGCTTCCAGATCATGGCGCAGTACCGCAAGCTGGTGATCGCGCCACTGGTCAAGCAGGAACTGGACGCCGTGGATGCCTCCATGCGCCATCAGTTCCGCCGCGCCAAGCGCCTGTTGTCACGGGAAACCAGCCTACTGCAGGACCGCCATCACCTGCGCATCGAGTCGATGCTCGACCACAGCCAGGTGCTCAAGACCATCTACGAAAAACGCCTGGCCCTGCAGCAGATCTGGGCACGCACCAGCGCCAACGGTCACGACATGCTCGCCGCCATGAAGGACTGGGTGCACGAGGCCGAAGCCAGCGGTATCCAGTCCCTGCGCGACTTCGCCGCCCAGCTCAAGACCTACTCCCTGCGCCCCGTCGGCGCCTGACCGCCGTTGATCGGCATGCCCTGCCCTGGGGCATGCCGATCAGGAACTTAGCTCCCCGACTCGACTCGAAAGCGGATTATCGCCCGCGTGGCGGGCCGCCAGCTGGCCGCATGCGCCTTCGTAGAGAATCGATCCGTGCTCATGGCCAAAGAACGCTCGCCGCTTCAGCCGATCCCTCAGCGTCCCGAGGCAGCCCAGACATTGCTGGCCCTGCTGCATGCCCAAGGCGAAGTGGCGCGCCTGAGCGAGCGCGACCAGTTGTTCAGCTCGCTGCTCGACAGCGTCAACGCCGTGCTCTGGGCCTTCGACTGGGAAACCCGCCAGGTGCTGTACGTGAGCCCGGCCTACGAGCGCATCTATGGCCGCTCCGCCAGCCTGCTGATGGCCGACTTCAACCAGTGGCGCGACGCGATCCATCCCGACGACCTCGACCACGCCGAGCGCAGCCTGGCCCAGGTGCTGGTCAAGGGCACCGTCGAAGATCGCGAATACCGCATCATCAACGCCGATGGCCAGGTGCGCTGGCTCAGCGACAAGTGCTACATCAACCAGCGGCGCAAGGGCGAGCGGGTGATCATCGTCGGCATTGCCGAAGACATCACCGACAAGAAGCACCTCGAAGGCGAGCTCAAGCGCCTGGCCACCACCGACGTACTGACCCAGAGCAGCAACCGTCGGCACTTCTTCGAATGCGCCCACCATGCGTTCGATCGCGCACGGGAAAACGGCACGCCGCTGTCGTTCCTGCTGCTGGACATCGACGATTTCAAGCTGATCAACGACAGCTATGGCCACCCCGAGGGCGACCAGGTGCTGCAACGCATCGCCGACAGCGGCAAGACCATCCTGCGCCGCGGCGACCTGTTCGGGCGCATCGGCGGCGAGGAATTCGCCGCCGTGTTTCCTGGATGCGAGGCCGAGGTGGCCGAGCAGATCGCCGAACGCCTGCAACGCGAGATTCAGCGCTTGAGCTTCAGCCATGGCCAGGAGCGTTTCGGCGTGACCGTAAGCCAGGGCCTGACCAGCCTGCGTAACGAAGACACAAGCCTGGACAGCCTGTTCGCCCGCGCCGACGCGGCGATGTATGAGGCCAAGCGCATGGGCAAGAATCAGATCGTCAGCGGCTGATCTGACCCTCTGCCAATCCAGTCAGCGTGTGGCCATCGCCTCGTGCAGCCCTGATTCCAAGTCGTCGATCAGCGCCTTGGCCAAACCGCTGAGAATGCGCGCCGCACTCCCCGCCTGCCGGTCGTTCTCCATTTCCGCCTCGATGGTGAGATGGCGAATGCAGCCAAGCATGACCGACAACTCCGAAAACGCCTGCTCGAACGGCACGTCTTTCTGCACGGCAAACAACGCCGGGCACTCGTCTTTCGCATCGCCCTGCAGGAGCGGCCTTGCCGGAGGCGCCGGATTGATTGGAAAGGGGCGCGTAGCAGCTCCAGGACTTGTGCAGCACCATGGAACTGACGGGCCAGCTACGCTGACCTTTCGCGACACAAGGCCGCTCCTGCACAGATCGCAGCACAGGCTTTCAGCATTGGTGGGTTGAATGGGTTCGTCCGTCATGGCGCCACCTCCTTAGCCACCGCGTGGGCGATCAGCGGGTTGAGGATTTCGCCCTGTTCCAGCAGGTAGCTGTCGACGGCTAAGGGCTCGGTGCCGAGATAAACTTCGAGGGTGCGGTTCATCGGTTCGTGAACTTGAGCAAGAGCCATTTTGCGGCTCAAGTCGTTGATAACTGAAAAGTAGGAAATTAGGGGGGTCAGGGACGATCTTTTTCATAGTCGATTTCCAGTACGTAAATGGAAGCGACCACTCGAACCTTTCTCACGGATTTGGGTGGCAGCCGTACACGGGGTGAGAAAACCGAGGTACTGGAAACCCGGCCAGACCGAAGTCTGCCCGCGCACGGCTGCCGTGAGGCAATGCCTTAACAGTACTGGCCGGGTTTCTCACGCCCGGTCACCAACCTGGCGACTCTGTGACGTTATCCCCGAGGCATTTCCCCCGAAACAGCGCTGCTTCCGCAAGTCGCGTAGGATAGTTCCCAATCAGCCCTGATTAGAAGCATCTGGTTTCAAGTTCGGAAAGGTCTTACGCAGACAGCTACAACACTCTCGCCAGGCACATCCCCTGTAGAAGCGGCCTGGTGTCGCGAGAGGGCCGCGTAGCGGTCACAAACTTCACCTTGGCCGCTGATACCGGTGGGCCCGCATTGCGGGCTTCAACTCACCGACTCGACTGATCCAGATTCATCAGGCGACAACAGAGTATTCATCGTTATCTCCAGCTGCCATGGCGTCTAAGCTGCTCATCGATTCAGTAACCGCGACCAGAACCCTCGTCGCGCGGTGGATGGCGACTCCACGCTCGGCTGCGCTTGCCGCGCCTCGGGATGAAGCAGCGCCTCAGGATAGTGCTCGAGGCCATGACACAGCGAATCGTCCACACCGAACGCCTTGACCGCAGCAACCGCCTCAATGCACCAGCGACCAAAGTAAGCACCACCTGCGAAATTCTCGTCGCCATAACGGTACCAGTAAGGATGCTTGAAAGGCGCTGCTTGCTGCTGACTGCCCGAACGGGCACCGCTGCCAACTTCGGCATACCAGTGCCCGACGAACCCCTGAAGGAGCACGCTTTGCTGGCCAGGAGGCGCATCGATTGCGGCCAGCAACCGAGCGTACGGTTTGGGATACAGCAACGCAGTACCGATCCGACGATGCGGGGACCGAGCAGCGATAATGCGGTCTAGCAAGATGTCCTCGCCCTCGTTGTCGATCAATGCCAACAGACGCAGCCACTGCTCGTCGGGAATATCGAGCGTCAACGCCAAGCCGACGAGCCAGAAACACACAATGTAATGATCGTAGTTGAGCGCCCACAGCGTGCGGCTTGCCACCTGCTGCGCAGTCCACTGCTGCGCACCCAAGCGCTGTGACCGCTCCCAGGCATCAAGCAAACCGGGAAAGTACCCTGCCAGATCTGCCACCGGCAGGCCCGCAGAATAGCGACGCAGCATCTGATGCCAATGATCCTGGGCCAACTCGAACAGATACTGAGGCGCATAACTTGGGTCGCCGAATGGACGACTTGCCGTGTCCCAGCCGAGGGCTATGGATTCGTCACCAAAAGCGACCCATTCTGACCAATAGGCCGGATTACCCAACGGCGCGCGTTTGGTCATCATTTGCTCCCTAACAACTTGGAAGCGGCCGTGATCCTTCCGCTTCCAGCCATCACCTCACCGACGTAACTGATCCAGAATAATCAGGTGAACCTCCGTGTTCAACTTCACCATGTGCTCCAGGTCGGCTTTGCCGCTGATACACAGCGCCGGTTCAGTTCCCGATTTTCTTTCTGTCCTTCAACCGAAGAAATTTTTATACGCCGTCTCAGTCATTAGAGAAATGTCATCAGGCTTGAAAGCCAGGTTCTCGAATGCAGCCACTTCAGCAGATAACAAAGGATTCGCAACTGCAGGTGACTTCAACCCGCACTGTTGGCGAACCTTAAAAATTGCGAAAATCTCTACAGGCAACAAATCAAAAGGCGGGTTTTTGAACTCAGGATCCCAAGCCCCGCCCTTATCTTCGGAGTTAGCTAAATGATATTGGCATACCGCGTCCAGCACACCGGCAAGCTTTTGCTCATCTACCCAACTGTCTATCACTTGCTTGTAAACGCCGAGATCCATTGACTCGATCAGGGCAGGTGCACTTTCACCCGAATAGACAGAATAGAGCCACAGCATGAACGGTTCGAATCGACGTTCTTTGAGATAGTCGGGATCAACAGCTCCATCAACACTTATCATCCCGACAAGCACATTGGCGACCGACTCCGCTAGATCATGCCTATCCGCAGCGATGAAACCTGCAAGTAAACAACCTGCATTGCTCAACTGACTGGTCAGATTCGGTGCGCTTCTAATGTTTTGAAGAAAGCTCGTATTCGAAAAAATCTTAGCTCTGAGTATTAGCACCCAATAGCGGTACATCATCGCGCGTGATACGTCCTCCCAGCCAGAGGTATCACCGGCACGAATAGAAACCTCTCCCTGTATACCGTTACAAACTGAAAGTATGCCCAATGAGTCACACACATTGCTCAAACCTTCCAAGGATTCACAGGCAAGATCCTCTTCAAGGTGCTCAAGCTCTTGAGCCACCATACCAGCCGACTGAGATAGCCAGTGCCGCTGCTGCTCAAGGATTCTTTCCATTTTTTTCATTCTGGTACGCCCCATCAGTCGATTACGCGCCCAAGGTCAGACCAGCAATACTTCGTACCCGAAGCAGAGGTCCACTGTCCGACCTAGCCCTTGAGCTCCCCACCAACATCCCCCAGAGTGATCGGCCATCGACCAGATAGCGCGCGTCGCAGAATTATCGCTATCGGGCTTGCCACCATACAGCCCCCACAATCAGCTCTACCTAACTCGCGTAGAAGTTCTTTCAAAACAGTCTAAAATTTGATGAAGGGAAAAACCTCTCTGAATAAATTTTCAATACGCGGAGAGGCCTCGAGGTGGATAAGCGCTTCGTTGGTGGTAACAGGCATATCATAAGGTTTGAAACCTCGACGGGCGGCGATACCGTATAGTGCATACTCGTCACCTTCTGCATGCTCCCAATGAGGTACGTAGCCAGTCACCTTATAAATCTTAAAAATCTCATCTTGAAAATCCATCAAATCATATAAATAGCTTGGGGCATTATTTAGCGCCAAGGCTTGAGCGCTCCAGATATTTAGCTCATCCCTGCTGATAGCAGAGCAAAATAAACATGTGATCACAAAAGCCAATAACTCGTCATTAAAACCATGAAGATCAATACCGTTCACTTCCCACCCCCCATGGCTTCGCCACCAATATGTCCAGTTTTCTGATGAATTAGCTCGGGAACTAGTTGCATTCGCCCGCTATCATGATGATGATGCCACGTATATCCATCAGAATGAAAGCCTTAGCCTGAGCCTTAACTTTTTGATTCGGAAATTCATATACAACTTTACATCCGGAACTCTGGTCAACGGCAGCTTTCACACGCTGCAAGGTATCCAAAACCGATTTTTGCGTCGAGGGGCGCCACATGGCCAACTTTGTCTTTGCGTCAATTAACATAACAGACGAACCCTCAGCTGCCGTTTCAATTCCGTCAAACTTAACAAAATTTACGCCTTTTTCATTGGGGTTGGTATAGCGCGGCGCCGGCACCCATCCTTTACCTGTGGCTCAATCAGTAAAAGCGCCATTGGTACCCTCATGAAACTCCTGCGCCGCAGGCTTTCCATTAGGCCTCCCCCGACATAAGTCAGATTTTAACTGCCCAAGGCTCTTGCCTCAGTCTCGGCAATTCCGAGTATTGAGGTTACGGCCATGGGCACTCGGGCGCTCGAGCTGACTGTTTGTCGGGTCGCTGCGCAGTGGTAATCGGGCGGCGGCTATCGTGAGCCTGATTCAATCGGCGTGCATGAATGGGCATGATCCGTATACTATCTCAAAGATGTGTCGACGCACTTGCCGGCCCAGCGCGCGAGTGAGATCGGGCAGGTGCTGCCGCATCAGTGGAGATCGGCAAGACTTACGCAAGGTGAGTTGGGCAGACGCTTACGGTTGATTGACAAGTGGGTGAAGAAAGCGAGGGGTGGAGAACGACTGAATCCGAATCTTCAGTGCCCAGCAATGATATGAAATGGCGCTGCCTACGGAATTCCAACCCACATCGTTGTTGCCGCTGTAGAGGGCAACTTATCCATTGATGCCATGAAACGAGGCGACTATCGAGAGCGAGTCGGTCACCCCCCTGCCAACGACTGGTCGGCCATATCTTCTTCGAGAGATTGAAGCTCCTGTTCAACCAACCCCTTCGAGTCAGGCAGCTATTCGCGATGGTGCTTCAGCCGTTTCGAATGTTTTCATCATGCGGCGATACGAGCATATTCATCATTATCTGCAGCTGCATAGGCGTCTACGCTGCTCATCGATTCAGTAAGCGCGACCAGAACCCTCGTCGCGCGGTGGATGGCAGCTTCGCGCTTAGGGATGAAGCTGGATGGTGGCCGCACCCCAAGCAGACGCTGTCATTGAAGCCTAAGGCGCACGGACCAACACAGCGTCAGGCAACTCAACGCCTGAATTGGTCAAGCAGTGTTAGATGGACATCCATGTCGACCTTCACCAGACCATCAAGATCCGCCCGCCCCCCCAGACTCAGCGCGGGCTCAAAAGCGTACATTTCGCTCTCCGATAAAGGCCCTAGCTTGGCAAGCGCGCGCTCGAACAAAGGGTTGCCCATACGGTCTTCGAAGTCGAAGTCATCTTTGGTAGCCGTTGCGAAAAAGATGCTCAGCGCAAGATCAGGATTTTTCTGGCGTTGTTGCAGCTGGCTCTTCAGCGCGACGATGCCGCCGGCCAAGCTCGACACGGTAATACTGCGCTGATAACGCTCGCCCCAGGCATAAAGCGAACCGAAGGCATCCCTGGCGATTACATGGTAGTTGTCGATCTCGACCAGGCCGCTACCGTGCAACCACCTATCAAGCGTGGCTTTGTACGGATCCGGATCGACGATCCAGAACAAACCATCGGCATAAGAACACCAGCCTTCTTCGCGCCAGTAGCCCATCAGTGCACCAGGCAGTTTTGACTGGTATCTGTCGATACTCGCTTCAGGCACCTCACGACGCGAGGTGGCTTCACCAAGGTTATCGATCATTGACTGGAAAAACTCATCCCGCACCGATTAAGCCCCTTGATCCGTTTCCAGATGACATACCAGCCGCCATCCATCATTCGTATTTGAAGTCTGCCGCTAACTTGCCGGTCTGCAGATCCAGTTTGATCATGCAGCGCGCCCACGGTTTGTCTCGCTCGAACAGATTGCTTCCCGCAAAATACTCACGCAGCTGTATCAACAGGAGCCGGATGTCATGATCAACACGCGCAGGTTCGGGCACGAACCACTGCGGCTCGCTTCCCTCAGCCTGATAGTCATAAAACAGCTTGGCATGGTCGCCGGTCGGCGACAGCTCGACCTCAACAGAAACCCACTGAGCCTGCTGGGGCACGACCGCCGAAAGTATTTCACCCAAGCGCTGATAAATTTCCTGATCTGTACTCATCAGCTCCACACTAGACACTGCCTGGTTGGCAGAACCCAAGATGGATCCTGCCTCTGTTCAACGCTTCAACTCTGTCAAAGACAGCACCTCATCGTACTGTGGCCAGTCCTCTCTTGCGCGCTTGAGCACACCCTGCATCAGCTCGTCGAATTCAGGCACTGGTTGCTCGGGCGGCAATTTGTCAAAGGGCGCGGCCATCAGGGGATGATCGATTTCCTGCGGATTGGGCAAGCCTTCCCATTGGCGCAGACGCAGTAGGTAGAGAATTTCCACCGGCACGCGCTCCAAGTGCCAATCCTGATTGAAATCATAGGAGTTCTTCTGGCTGTCTCTGCCGGTTTGCCAGGTATGGCGATCACAAGCAGCGAGCAGACAGGGCAGCAAGTCCTCGGGATTGGGAGTGCGCCAGTTAGCCAAAAGAACTTCGTAGATGGGCTCGTCATACGCATAAGCCGGCCACTGGTGTGAAACATCGCCCACCCAATCGGCAAACACGCGCAGCATAAAGGCTTGAGCGCGGCGGTGCTCCTCTTCGTACTCGATTACCAACTGATGCCTGCGATTAAGCGCCGCATGAGTGAGATAGCCCTGATGGATGACGGCATCCTTCCAACCCAAAATCGCCATTGCGCCCATCATGTTGGTGGCGGTTTGGAAGCTGTAGTTTTCTTGGCGTCTGTCATTACCTACAGCTTTAGCCAAAACGTCAAACTGCCCCGCCCAAAAAAACAACTGCCAAATGCCTACTTGGTAGTAACGCATCCAGTGTGCCAATTCAGAAAGCCATCGCGGGTTTCCCGTTGCAGTGGCAAGTACTTTGTGAGCCCTTGTCACCGACATCCATTCTGCACGAGCATCTGTTGCATTGTTTCTGTTTGGAACCATCATTGAAGGCTTCGGCGAAGCATCCTCGCGAGTAGCGTACTCGCGAATACCGGCTATCTCATATTCATCCGAGACATGTGGCCCCTTGGCTATGCGCCCCAGCACACTTTTGTAGGAGGGCCATTTCGGGTTTACGCCCGAGCGCTCGCACTGAATTATTTCTTGGACCATGGTTCCACCTTAAATTCTGCTACACCTGTTCTGCCGGCGGCAGGAACACCCACTTTGACGGTCACGCCTTGGACCTTGGCATTTTCAGAAAGCAACGCTGCTCGCAAAGCATCGCGTAACGCTGGGTCTGAATCGGCAATCGAGCTATTACCCAGCCACCCTCTCAACCTCGTCGCCGGATCTCCATGCGGCGTAGCGGCCTTATTCACGCCATTCACCGAAGACTTCGCATCCATCACCACCACTGTGATCGTATCCCCATTGATCGCAACCGCGCAGCCATCGCAACCGTGGTTGCTACTGTTTTGCAGAGGTTTGAAATTGAGGCCGGTTTTCTCGTTCAGGACCTGCACGGCCAGTTGCTCCCCGAGTTTGCCATCATTTACCAGGGAACCGGTCTTCCAATTGGGAAGGTGTGACAATGGAATGCTTTCAAACGTTTGACCAAACAGGTCTTCAATCGAGCTGAACTTGGGCGGATCGACGATATCGGGGTTGGCTTGCCCCGGCTCCTTCGCCCCAGCACCACCTTCCCCCTTGCCCGCAGGCTTGGGCAGCGAACCTGAGAAGTCTCCTGCATTCTCGACCACCTGACCATTGTGGGTCACGGTCGACGGCGAGCCGTAGCCCCCGCCAAGCTTAGCGGTGTACTCGCCTTTACCCGCCTGCCACTCAAGGTTCTTGACAATCTGTCGTTCAGCCATCTGCTCAAGCTTTTTGGTACTCAGCTTGATACCCACCGAGGCCAGCTTGACGCCGCCTTTGGCAACCCCGCCAACCCCGGTGACGAGGCCGCCAACGTCCCACACCAGTTCGCCAATGTCGTAACCCATCTGCTCGGCATTGGCATCACCGCCGACGGTAAGCGCGTTCTCGATACGGGCGACCTTGTCTTTGATGTTCTGTTTGACCTCTGCCGGGTAACCGGCCAATGCACTCGGATCGTCGATCAAGCCGCCGATGGCCTTGACCGTCTCGACCGGATGCAAAAGCATCTGCGCCAGCCCCGAGATATCGTCAAAGCCGGCCTTGATCAAGCCCTGGCCAACCCCGCTTTGGGTCAACAGATCCTGCTTTTTGCTGATGTACGCCCACTTAGCCAGCACCTTGAGTTCGTCGATGCGTCCTTCGGCTTCCTTGAGCTCCTTGCGCGCCTGCACGTACTGCTGAGTCGCCAGCCAGTTGTTATCCACCGCCCCGGAGGCCGCCGCCGTAGCGGTGGCGGCGTCGAGGCTGGTGGTGGCGGCGAGGCCGGTGACCAGGCTGACGATGAGGTTTCGCTTGGCCTCGCGCTCGCGTTCGCTCTCAGTCGGGCTGGCTTCGGAGAACAGCCCGGTGAGCAGGCTCGACGCCGCCGCGCCGGCAGCGCCACTGCCGCAGCTCTGGCTGCTGGCGGCGGCACCGGCGCAGGCGAGGATGCCGTGCAGGGCGGCGTGCATCGGCGTGCCTTCGACCAGGGTGCCGTCGGCGACCAGGTCACCGAGGTAACCGGCGCCTTGCTGCTGCACGTAGTTGACCACCATGCCTTGCAGGAACGCGCCGTTGCCGGCACTGATGTTGCCGCTGGCGGCGGCGACCAGGGCGGTGGTGATCTGCCGGTAGGTGCCGCCGGCGCCCCAGTTGCCGGCCACGCCATCGGCTTCGTTGCGCAGCCGGATGGCCTGGTCGCGCAGGGCCTGGCTGAGCTCTGCGTCGCTGGTTTCGAGGGCCTTGGCGTCGGCTGCATCGGCCTCTTTGCGCTTGTCGTCGACCTCCTTGGCCTTGTTGGCGAGCAGGGTGCCGGCCTCGTTGGCGAAGGCGTTGACGATCTCGAAGCCCGAGCGGATCTGCTCTTCGTCGAAGATCGGCTTGAGTGCGTTGGTGTCGTCGCGGTCGCTGGATACCTCGCGGTTGAGCCCGGCCAGCGTCTGCTCGACGCTCTGGCCGGTGCGCTCGCGCTGGGCGGCGGCATCGGTGATGAGGAGGCTGGCACCACTGATGCCGCTGCGGGTCACGCTGCTGGCGCTGTCGCTGGCACTGATGGCGATCGGCAGGCTGGCGCCGATCTGCTTGTCGTTGGTCGGGATCTCGGTGCCGGGGGTGATCGCGCCGCCGGTCTGCACCTTGCCGTCCTGGTCCTTGCCGATCTCGCTGTAGCCGCCGCCGATGTTGAAGGTGCTGGCGTCGTACTCGGCCTTGTTGCGGATGTCGCTGGTGGTCAGGCTGCCAGTCTCCAGGCGGTTCTTGCCTTCGGCCACGGCCTTGTCACTGCTGGCGATCACAGCGCCCTTGAGATCGGTGTTGCCGGCCACGCGCACATCGAACCCGCCGTCGCCGGCCTTGATCCCGGACTGCTCGGTGACGCTGGCGAAGTCCGAGTCCATGTCGGTGCCGCCCAGGTTGGCGCTGCCGCCGCTGACCGAGCTCATGCCATAGCAGAACGGCGGAATGCACAGGCTCAGGCCGAAGCCCATGCTCTTCTCGTCGACCTTGAAGGTGTCGGTGTCTTGCAGGCTTTCGATGTTGAGGTCGCCGCCGACATCCGCGAGCACTTCGCGACCACTGACCACCGCGCCGCGCAGGTTGCTGTCGCCGCCGGAGATCAAGGTGGCGCGATTGCCGGCCTCGACCCGGGCATTGCTGTGGGTCAGGGTGTCGCCGTCGGCTTCGCCGCGGTTGCCGCTCACGCCCAGGTCCAGGGTGAAGCCGTTGCGCGAGCCACCCAGCGACAGGCCGATGCCGACGCTGGCGCTGCTGCCCTTGCTGTCGCTGTCCTGCTGGCTGGTGTTGCGTGCGGCCAGCAGGTTGATGTCGCCATCGGCGGCCAAGGTGGCGTCGCGGCCTGCACGTACTTCGCTGCCTTGTACGGTGATGTCGCTGTCACGACCGGCACCGGTGGCGCGCAGGCGCACATCGTTGCCGGCGACCACCTTGGAACCGGCTGCGGTGTCGTTGTGCTGGACCGTGGTGCTTTCCTGCTGCTTGGTGCCCAGCGACAGGCTGATGTTCACCCCACCGGCCGCGCCCGGGTCCTGTGCCACCGACGTGGCGGCGTTGTTCACCGCCAGCGCTGCGGTGGAGGCGGCCAGCGCCTGCATGCGGCCGTCCTCGGTCTTGCCGGCGGCGCGCTGCATCTGCTGGGTGGTCTGGATCGCGCTGATCACCGGGTTGGTGATGGTCACGGTGAAGCCGGTCTGCTTGAAGCGCGTCTCGTGGGTGCGGTCGGTGAGCTCCCGCGCCTCGGTGATGGCGATCTGCTGGGCGAGGATATCCACATCGCCCTTCGGCGCCATGACGTCGCTGCCCACCTGGCGGTACTGGCGCCCGGCGTCGATCAACACGTCGCCTTCGGTGCTGCCGACCGTGCTGGCGCGGGCAGTTTCGCGGGTGGTGAGGTCCTTGACGCTCTGCTGCTGGGTGCCGATGGTCAGGGCCAGGCCGCCACCGCTGAACAGGCCGCTCTTTTTCACCGACTTGTCGTGGCGCTCGCTGGCGCTCTGGCTGGCGGCTTCGACATTGATGTCGCGGTCGGCCGCCAGTACGGTCTGCTGGGTGGAGACCACGTCGCTGCCGCGCACCCCGATATCACGCCCCGCCTGCAGGTAGGTCTGCTCGGCGCTGACGGTGCTGCCCTGGGCCTGGGTCTGGCTGACGGTGTCGCGCAGGGTGGTGGTCTTGCTGGAGAGCAGGCCGCTCTTGCCCTTGAACTTGTGGGCTTCGTCGGCGAATTGATATTGCTCGGCTGCGCTGAGTGCGATGTCGCGACCGGCCTGGGCCATCACCATGCCCTGGTCGCTGGCAACCGTCGCGCCGCGCGCGGCGATGTCCTGGCCGGCCTGGATATGCAGGTCGCCCGTGCTCTGCACGGTGCTGCCGACTTCGCCACGGCTGGCCTCGTTGCGCCAGTTGCTGGAGTTCCAGCTGATCGCCTGCTGGTGCTGTTCGGCCACGGTGCCCAGGTTGACGTCACGCCCGGCTTCGAGCTGGCTGACACCGCCCGCGCCGGCATTGACCACCTGCGCGCCCGCCAGGTTGAGGTCGCGGCCGGCGGCCACGCGCATGGTCCCGCCCTCGCCACTGACGAACAACCCGGCGACGCGGGACACTGCGGTGCGGCTGCCCTGCTCGCTGACGCTGTCCTGGGTCAGCGAGCGGACGTTGATGTCCTGCCCGGCCTTGAGCGCCAGGCTGTCGCTGGCGCCGATCAGGCCGCCCAGGTTGTTGAGGTTGTCACGGATTTGCAGCGCGACGTTGTTGCCCTGGATGCGTCCGCCGAGGTTGTCGATGTTCTGCGCGGTCAGCGCCACCACGCTGCGCCCGCCCAGGCTGCCGCTGTTGAGCAGGTCGCCGGAGAGGTCCAGGCGCAGTTGCTGGCCGGCGATCAGCGCGCCGTTGCCATCCAGGTCGCCGTCGCGCACGCGTACGTACACCTGCGGTACCAGGACCTGGCGCGTCTGGCCGTTGGGCAGGGTGACGTCGCGCGAGACCAGCCAGACGATATCGCTGGTCAGCTGGGCCATCTGCTCGGACGTCAATGCGACCCCCGGTACCAGGTTCCAGGAACTGGCGACGGTGACGGCGTTGTCGATCAGCGCACGGTACTGGGACTCGTCGTTGGCGAAGCCGTCGATGAAGCGCCGCCCGGTGAGCTGGGCCACCTGCTCGCGGATCAGACGCTGCTCGTAGAAGCCGTCGCCCAGGCGCTGCTGAGTCAGCGCCGGATCGAGCTGCAACCGATCGAGCATGTAGTCCGACGACAGCCAGGTGCGGTAGCTGGTGAAGCGCGGGTCGGTCTCGATCAGGTAGCCGCGAGTGGTCTCGGGGTTGGTCTGGAACAGGCTGTTGCTGGGCAGCGCCAGGTTCAGCCCGCCGCTGCGCACCTGGTCGGCCACGCCCTTGCCGTCGGCCAGCTTGACCGATACCACCGCGCCGACACGGTTCTGCTGGGCGACCTGGGTGTCGACCGCGCCCACCGTGGCCACCTGTTGGCCGACCTGCTGCTGAGCGCGCCCGGCGATCTGCGTGCCGCTGCCGTTGATGGTGGCGTGCTCGCCATATTCGGTGGGCGTGAGGTCGATGTCCTGGATCAGCGGCGCCGGACGGTAGGCGGCGATGTTGCTGCCCTGGCGGTCACGGCCCTTGCGCTGGATGCGGTAGAAGTTGGTGGCGGTGCCCACATCGGTGGTGACGCGGCGCCCATCCACCTCGGTGTTGGTCACCTGGGCGGCGCCGGCCTGCAGCACGCCCCCGGCCAGGATGCGGCTCTTGTCGTTGAACACCGTGTCGCCGCTGAAGCTGAGGTCGCCGCCAGCGAGGATCTGCCCAGGTGCGGAGGTGGCGATACGGGTTTCGGTGACGCTGCGGGTGTAGTCGTAGCGGTTGAAGTTGTCACGCACGCCTTCGGGGGTGCGCAGGTGGTCGACCTCGTCGTTGTAGACGGAGATCTCGTCCGGTCGGTAGCGATTGGGCGAGCCGCTGATCTGGTATTCGCGCAACTGTTCGTCGCTGACCTGGACTTCGGTGGTGCTGAAATGCTCGTTGGTGTTGCGCAGCTCGGCGACCGCCAGGCGCAGGTCGCCCAGGGACTCGACGGTGGCACTGGCGTTGCTCAACTGGGTGGCCCGGCCAGTGGCATGGTCGTCGCCATCCAGCGCCCCCCCGATGGCCAGGTCGCCGGCGCTGAAGATCAGCGCCTGCTCGCGGTTGTCCAGGCGCTGGGTGCCGATGTCCAGCTGCTCGCGGGCAGCGAGGGTGGCGGCGCGGTCGTTCTCGTCGCGGTTGACCAGGTGGCGGCTGGCGATGGCCAGGCGATCGCCATAGATACGGCCAGTGCCGAGGTTGAACAGTTCGTCGGCTTGCAGGCGCACCTGCTGGCCGTCGATCAGGCCACGGTTGGTCAGTTGGCCACTCAGGCGCAGGTCCACCCGGGTTGCCGACAGTTCGCCCTGGGCGCTGTTGTCCAGGTGAGTGGCGCGCAGGGTCAGGGCCTTGCTGGCCAACAGTTGGCCGCTGTTGCTCAGTTGGCCGCCCACCTCCAGGTCCAGCGTGCCGTTGGCCTGCAGCTGCCCGGCCAGGACCAGGTCGCCCTGCTGGCGCAGTTGCAGGTCACCCAGGCTCAGCCCTCGGCCGCTGCCGCTGAAATAGGCAGCGTTGATCGCCAGCAGGCGACCGGCGATCAGCGTGCCACTGCCGTTGTCCACCCGCAGCCGCGCCTGCGCCGGGTCGCGATCGGCCAGGCGCAATTCGCCGCCTGCCGAGATCAGGCCCTGGTCGTTGTTCAGCGTGCCGGCGACTCCCAGGTCGATGCCCTGGTCCGCGCGCAGGGCGCCGTTGCCGTTGTCCAGGGCATCGGCGCGCAGCAGCAGCGACTGGCCCTCGATGCCCTTGCCGGTGGCAGCCGTGCTGCGGTTGTCCAGGCTGGCGGTCTGCACGCTCAACTGCCCGGCACTGCGCAGCAGGCCGTCGCGGTTGTCGAGGGCCTGGCTCAGGGCCAGTTGCAGGTCGCCACGGGCCTGGATCTTGCCGCCCTGGTTGTCCAGGCGCTGGCCCTGCACCTGCACCTGACGCTCGCCGACCACTTCACCCTGGTTCTGCACCTGCTGGGCGACCAGCAGCACGTCGCCCTTGCCGGCGATGAAACCGTCGTCATTGAGCAATTGACCGCTGCGCAGTTCCACGGCGTCCTGGCCGACGATGCCCTTGTCGATGCCGGAGGCGGTGTTGCGCAAGACCTGGCTGCCGGTGTCGACGAACAGTCGGCCACCGGCCTGGATCAGGCCGGCGCTGTTGCGCAGCTCGCCACTGCGCAGGTCGAGGGTGGCCCCGGCGTCGAGGGTCCCGGCGTCGTTGTCGAACGTCTGGCCACGGCTGTCGAGCAGCAGCTGGCCGCCACTGAGGGTGCCCTGGCGGTTGTCGATACCCTTGGCACTGACCTGAACCAGCCCCGCGGCTTCGATCCGCCCCCGCTGGTTGAGCAGGGCGTCGTCGGCGATGTCCAGCCGCACCCCGCCCTGTACCGAGCCAAGGGTACCGTCGGTGTTGTCCAGGCGAGCGGCGATGACCTGCATGGCCTGGGTCGCGGCGACGGTGCCGGCGAGGTTGTCCAGCCGCTCGGCGCGCAGGTTCAGGGCGGCGCCTGCACTGAGCCGGCCGCCGTCGTTGCGTACCTGCTCGGCGCTGATGTCCAGGTTGCCGCCGGCTGCCAGGGTGCCGCCGCGGTTGTCCAGGCGCTGGGCGTTGCGCACGCTCAGGTTGCCGCCCTGTGTGGCGATGACGTTGGCGTTGCGGGTGTCGAGCTCTGGGCTGTCGAGCGACACGTTGCGGCCCTGCACCTGGCTGTCGGCGAGCAGCGCCTGCTGCGTGGTGAGCGCGAGCGCGCCATTGCTGGCCAGGGTGCCGGCGGTGCTGTCGAGCACGCGCGTGTCGATGGCCAGCTGGCCGCTGCCGGCGTGCTCGACCGTACCTTGCCGGTTGTTAAAGGTGCCGCTGTCCAGGGTCAGGTTGCCGGCATTGCTGGCGATACGGCCATTGCTATTGTCGAGGTTGTCGCGCACGCCAATGCGGCTGTCGCCAGTGCCGGTCTGCACCAGGTCGCCCGCGACGTTGCTCATGCTCGCGGCATCGACCTGCAACTGGCCGACGTTGACCTTGCTGCGGTCGCTGCGCAGCGTAGCACGGGTATTCGCCTGCAAGGTGCCGGCGCTGTCGAGCGTGGCGTCGCGCAGGTCCAGGTCGCCGCTGCCGGCGCTCAGCGACAGGCTCGCGCCCTGGGTCTTGCCATGGCTGAGGTCGACCGATTCGCCCTTGAACGTGACCGCGCCGCTGGCGTGGTTCTGCCCCTGGTCGACGATCTGCTGCGCGTCCACCCGCAACGCCGCCTGGCCACTGGACACCCCCAACGAATCCACGCCGGCCGCCAGCAACGCGTCGCGCGAGCTGTTCAGCTTCCCTGCCTGGAGGGCGACATCGCCCTGGGCAGCCACGGTGCCCGAGTTATCCACAGTGCCCGCACTGCTGACCTGCACCGCGCCCTTGGCATAGACGCTGCCGCTGTTATCCACACCACTGCCGGTGGCGATACGGGTATCGCCGGCGCTGCTGATGGCGCCCTGGTTCACCAAACGACCATCGGCGGTGACGCTCACCTCGCCGGCCATGGCGCCGATCTGCCCGGCGTTGCGCACGCCCACACCCGCCTCGGTGCCCACCAGCTTGATCTTGCCCGCGTACATGCCGCCCAGGTCGGCGACGTCGATGGCCACCTCGGGTTTGGCGCTGCCGTCGTCGTCCAGCGCCGTGGCCTGGCTGTTGTCGGCGGTGACCTGGTTGCGTCCGGTGGTCACCTTGAGGTCCTTGGCCCAGACCCCGGCGTTGACCTTCACGCTGCGCGCGATCAGGTCGGTGTAGTCGCTGTCGCGGGCATCCAGGCCCTTGCCGGTGATGGTCAGGGTGCCGCCTTCGACCCGATAGCCGACGATGCGCGCGTCTTCGAGCTGGGCACGACCGGTGGTCAGGGTGGAGCGGTCGGCGTTGATGAAACCGCAGCCATCGCAGGTGATACCGGCCGGGTTGGCGATCACCACCTCGGCGCGCTGGCCGGCGACCTCGACATAGCCGCGCAACTGGCTGGGGTTGCTGGCATTGACCTCGTTGAGGATCACCCGCGCACTGCCGTTGGCCAGGTTCGGGTTGCCCTGTATCCAGCCGCCGAGCTGGGTCTGGGCATTGGTGCTGGCATTGTTGAGAATAGCGCCACGCGAGTCCACGTCGAACTGGCTGTACTGGTTGCGCGACACCCCCGCCGCGCTGGGCGCCTGGATGTTCACCTGCGGCGTGCCATTGGCGCTGTCGATGACCATCGGCCGCTGCCCGCCTGGCGCACCGGGGTCGGCGACGATGCCGCCGGCCCAGGCCGGGGTGATGCCGAGGCTGACCAGCCCCAGCGCCGCCATCAAGGCGAACCGCAGCCCGCCCAGGGTGGCCACACAGCGACGCGGGCCAAGGCTGGCAGCCTCACGGGTGCCCGGCGCCTTGCCCTGGCCGCTGACGTTCTCGGCCACCACCATGAGCTGGCCGCGGGCTTTGTTGAAGATGACGCGATGCAGATGCTTGTTCATGCAAGTCCCTTTGCTGGCGACTCAAACGCCGGTGACCAATGGATGAGCGGCGAACCAGGCACGCGCCTGTTCGGGGATCACACCGATGCCGTGGAATGTCTTGATCCTCAAGCCGCGCTGTTCGCCCTTGTGATACAGCGCGCGTGCGCAGCGGTCGGGGAATACCCGGCTGAGCAGCAGGCGGCTGAGCACGGCGGTGTGGCCGAACGGCGCGATCCAGTCGTTGACCCACAGCCGCTCGCCGCTGTGCCAGTCGTCCGGGTCCATCTCCATGGGCGAGCGGGTCAGGTAACGGCGCTCCGCGTCCTCGCTCAGGCTCAGCCACGACAGGTAGAACACCGGGCGACCGTGCTCGCTGCCAAGCACGAACTGGCGCTGCTTGAGCGCCGGCAGCAGCAGGGTGGAGAGCGCGTGCAGCGGCGCATCGCGGTGCGCGGCGGACTGCATCCACAGCCAGGTGGCGCTGCCCAGCGCGGTGGCTTCGTTCCAGGGCTCGTCGAAGACGGCCGGGGCGGTGATGTCGAAGGTGTCCAGGCGCATGGGCGTGTCCTCAGAACGACAGGGCGACGGTGAAGGCGCTGTTGAAGTGGCTGGTGTCGAAGCCATCGGGCTTCTTCAGCGGCGTACCCCACGACCAGTCGTAGGTGAGGTTGCGGTAGCCGCCGCGAATGCCCACCACGGCCCCGGCCAGGCGGCGGCCCACCAGGTAGTCGGCGGCATTGCCGCCCACCTCGCCATAGTCGATGCCGGCGTAGGCTTCCTGGCCGCTGTTGCCCAGCGCCAGGCCCACTTCGTTGCTCAGGGTCCAGCCACGGTCGCCGGACAGGATGTTCTCGCCGTCGAAGCCGCGCACCGAGTAGCGGGTACCGAGGGTGAAACGGTCCTGGGGGACCAACTCGGTACGGTTCCACTGGGCGCGCCAGGTGCCGATGTAACGCAGGCGCTGCTCGGCCAGGGTGAAGGGCACCAGCCACTGGGCATCGGCGAGGATGATCTTGGCGCGGGCGCTGCCGTCGCCCGAGACTTCTTCGGGGGCGGCCAGGGCGTCATGGGCGCCGGTACCGCGGCGATAACTCAGGCCCAGGTCCAGGGTGGAGGCGCCGATGAACTCGCGGTGGCCGATGCCGGCCTGCCAGCCGGCCATGCGCCGGTGCTGCTGCTCGATCTGGGCGTCGTCGATGAAGTTGTCCGAAGAGCGCGTCCACAGGCTGCCCCAGAGGGTGGTCTTGCGCACCGCATCGCGGTATACCAGCCGTGACAGGCGCAGCTCGTTGTTGCGGCTCTCGCCCCGGTAGGTGAAGTTCTGGTTCGCGCCGACCACGGTCTGGTGGTAGTCGTACTCGCTGCTGGTGAACGCCAGCTGCCAGTAGCCGAACGGCAGCGAGTAATGCAGGGTGTGGCCCTTGGTGCCCTTGCTGCCAGATTCGCCGCCGCCCAGGTCGTGGTTGAAGCTGGCGTAGAACAGGTCGTTGAGCGACAGCGGGTTGTCCAGCGACAGCGCCACCGAGCCCTGGTACTTGCCGGTGGTCTTGCTCCCGCTGTTGTCCACCGACAGGCTCACCCGCGCCGGGAAACGCTGGCGCCAGGCGATGATCACGTCGCTCTCGCCGGGCTTGGCGTCGGTGGCGCTGGCCGGCGCGATGCGAATGTCGGCATCGGCGGTGGGCACGCGCTTGAAGTTTTCCAGGCCCTGCTCGATGTCGCGCAGGTTGAGCAGGTCGCCCGAACGCGCCGGCAGGGCGGTCCAGGCGTTGGCGCGGTCGCTGGTGGCGGCGTCGAAGCGGATCTGGCCGATACGGCCGGGCAGCAGGGTCAGCACCAGGATGCCGCTCTTCAGGTCCTGGGCTTCGGCCAGCACGCGGGTGGTGACGAAGCCTTTCTCGATGATCGCGTTCTGCACGCGCTTCATGGTCAGGTTCAGACCGCCCGCGCCGAGGCACTGGCCGATGGCGGGATCGTGGGCCGGATTGGCGGCGCGCAAGGCCCATTGGAAACGCTCGGCGGCCTCGCCGATCAGGCGGATCTGCTCGATGCGAAAACACGGCGCTTCATTCTGCGGCAGGCGTGCGTCAGCCCCTAGGGCGGACTCGGCCTCCAGGCGCACGTCAGGACGGGTGTCGAGCTGCTCGCGCAATACACGCTCGCGCTCACGCTGGCGTTGCAGTTCCTCTTCGGGGCCCGCCGCCAGGCTGGCTTGGGCACAGGCGAGCCCGGCCAACAGTAGCCAGGCGGTGGAAAGACAGCGAACAGCGGTGGTGCGCGAGGCGCGCGCGACCGGTGCCGGACGACGGGCAACAGGCTGCATGGCACATCCTTGTGGGCCGATGATCGAGGGGGAATGGGCTCCACCACGCCCCATACCGGGCGCGGTCAACCGAGCGCTAAGACGGGTCGATGTTCAGAAAGTTGCGACCGTTCGTAGGAAATGTCTGACAGCCGCTTAAAATGTGAACGGAATCGCTAAAGCTGCGACATATTGCGTCGCCCGTTCACCCCCATCAGGGCCTGGGCGGCTCGCTGGTGTTGGTTTGCTGCGCAGGGTCCGTTTCTGCCGGTAAGTCCCCATCGCCCGCAGCTGCGCTGACCATCGCCGACTCTTGCTCCGACTCCTCGACCGGCACAGCCGGGGGCGGGCGCAGGCGATCCAGGTCCGCCATGCCGAGCTTGAGCAACCGCGCCGGCTTACTGCTGGCCACCGCCGCGTTGTTCTGCGCAGCCGACAAGCGCGACAACTGCCCCGCCAGGTTCATCGCCAGGATGTCCCGCGAATACACGCCGCCGCCCAGTTGGTACACCGCGGCGATCAGTTCGCGCAGGTCCAGCGGCAGCCGCCAGCGGGTGCGCAGTGCCGAGCCGAACGGCGCGCCGAAGGCGTTGAGCGACAACTGCACCTGGTCTTCGTCGAGGGCGCCACCAGCCAGGCGCCACTCCTCGAGGGTCCGCAGCACCGCCAGCTCGCCCAGGCGATGCAGCAGACCGGCGCAGTAGCAGCGCTCCGGGTCGACATCGAGCAGACGTGCCAGTGTGCGGCCATGGTCGGCGGTGCGCAGCGACAACTGCCAGTAATGCGCGGCATGCCGTGCCAGCAGCGGATCGCTCAGGCGTGCACTGCGCTTGAGGGTCAGGCCCAGCAGCAGGTTCATGCTCTGCGTGCTGCCGAGCGTGTCCAGCGCCTGGTGCAGGGTCTGTACGGGCACCTGGCGATGCACTGCGGCGCTGTTCGCCGCCGCGATCAGCACGCCGGTGATCTGCGGGTCCTGGTGCACCTGCTCTTCCAGCTTGCGCAGGTCCAGGCCGTGGGGATCCAGCGCACGCTTGACCGCGGCGCGCACGTCGGCGAACAGCGGGCCGCCATCGGCCGTGGCTCGGCGCTGCTCCAGATACGCGGGCAGACGGGCACCGGCCGGCAAGGGCGGCAGCGCAGTGCTCGCCTGATCACCGGCGCCGGCCAGCAGGTTGCCCAGTCGCTGGCGCAGGTTGTCCAGGTTCAGCGGTTTGCTCAGGTAAGCGGTGGGGTGCAGCGGCAGGGCCTCCTTGACGCTGGCACTGTCGCTGCGCTCGCTCATCAGGATGAACGGCAGGCCGGGCCGTGCGCTCGCGCCGCGCACCTTGCGCAGCAGATCGAGACCGTCCAGGCCGATCAGCTCGCGGGCCGCGATGATCAGGTCGGGCTGGCTCGACAACGCGCTCAAGGCTTGCGAGCCGTCGGCGCACACTTCGAGCCGAGCGTCGCTGCACAGCTCCAGCAGCATCCGGCGCAGCGCGTCGCGTATGGAAGGGTCGCTTTCGGCGATCAGCACGCGGGGCGCGAGGGGGTCGGCAGCGGTCATGGGCAACTCCTTGCAATCGGTAAAGCACGGTCCTTCGAAAGGCTGGCGAACGAACCTCCTTCAACCACCTTAGCGTCCTTGGTGGCATTTGGGCATGAAAAAACCCGCCGAAGCGGGTTTTTTCACAGCGACGAACGCTCTATCACGCCAGTTCGGCGAAGCACTCTTCGATGATGGCCAGGCCTTTGTCCAGCAGCGCGTCTTCGGCGGTCAGCGGCACCAGGATGCGCAGCACGTTGCCGTAGGTGCCGCAGGACAGCAGGATCAGACCCTTGTCACGGGCCTTGGCCACCACTTGCGCGACAGCGGCCGCGTTCGGCGTGTGGGTGCCCTTCTCGAACACTTCCACCGCGATCATCGAGCCCAGGCCACGGACGTCGCCGATGATCGAATGCTTCTGCTGGATCTCGCGCAGGCCGGCAGTCAGGCGCTCGCCCACGGCCTTGCTGCGGTCGAGCAGCTTCTCTTCCTCGAACACCTGGATCACCGCCAGGGCGGCAGCGCAGGCGATCGGCGAACCGGCGTAGGTGCCACCCAGGCCACCCGGCGCGATGGCATCCATGTACTCGGCCTTGCCGCACACACCGGCCAGCGGGAAGCCACCGGCGATGGACTTGGCGAAGGTGGTGAGGTCAGGTGCGACGCCCATCTGCTCCATGGCGAAGAAGGTGCCGGTACGACCAGCGCCCGTCTGCACTTCGTCGGCGATCAGCAGGATGCCGTGCTGGTCGCACAGGGCGCGCAGGCGCTGCATCAGCTCTTTGGGCGCCGGCAGGAAACCGCCTTCGCCCTGGACCGGCTCGAGGATGATCGCGGCGATGTCGCGCGGCTCGGCATCGTTCTTGAAGATGCGCTCTACCGAGGCGATGGCGTCATCGACGCTGACACCGTGCAGCTCGCTAGGGAACTGGGCGCGGAAGATGCCACCGGGCATCAGGCCCATGCCCGCGGAGTACGGCACCACTTTGCCGGTCAGGCCCAGGGTCATCATGGTGCGGCCGTGGTAGCCGCCGGTGAAGGCGATCACGCCGGCACGGCCAGTGGCGGCGCGGGCGATCTTCACGGCGTTTTCCACCGCTTCGGAGCCGGAGGTGACCAGCAGGGTCTTCTTGGCGAAGTCGCCAGGCACCAGGCTGTTGATCTTCTCGGCCAGTTCCACGTAGGGCTCGTAGGCCAGGACCTGGAAGCAGGTGTGGCTGACCTTGGTCAGCTGTTGCTGCACGGCCGCGACCACTTTCGGGTGCAGGTGACCGGTGTTGAGCACTGCGATGCCGCCGGCGAAGTCGATCAGTTCGCGGCCTTCAACGTCGATCACCGTGGAGTTCTTCGCCGACTCGACGAAGATCGGGTGAATCTGGCCGACGCCACGGGGGACGGCGGCGACACGGCGTTGCATCAAGGATTCGTTGGTCTTGCTCATAATGCCCTCATTCGCGCCAAGACGCTTGGCGCTGTTATTCGGGGGTGGCTGGCTGCGCCGGCGAACAGTATTCGTTGATCGACTGCCGCCCGTGCCCTGGCCACCAGGTGCTGCACTGTCAAAAAAACCAGCGGAACGTCGCTCTCGCGCCCCGCTGGCGAGGTAAAGCCCTTAGTACATCAGACGCTGATGCACAGGTATTTGATTTCGAGGTAGTCCTCGATGCCGTACTTGGAACCTTCGCGGCCCAGGCCCGAGGCCTTGATGCCGCCGAACGGCGCGACTTCGTTGGAGATCAGCCCGGTGTTGATGCCGACCATGCCGTATTCCAGAGCCTCGGCGACGCGGAACACGCGGCTCATGTCGCGGGCATAGAAGTACGAGGCCAGGCCGAACTCGGTGTCGTTGGACAAGGCGATGACTTCGGCCTCGTCCTTGAAGCGGAACAGCGGCGCCAGCGGGCCGAAGGTCTCTTCCTTGGCCACGGCGGCGGTTTTCGGCACGTCGACCAGAATGGTCGGCTCGAAGAAGTTGCCTTCGATCAGCTTGCCGCCGGACAGCACCTTGGCGCCCTTGGATACGGCGTCCTCGATGTGCTCCTGGACCTTGGCCACGGCCTTGTGGTCGATCAGCGGGCCGGTGGTGGTGCCCTCTTCCAGGCCGTTACCGATCTTGAGCTTGGCCACGGCCGCCTTGAGCTTCTCGGCGAAGGCTTCGTAGACGCCATCCTGCACGTAGATACGGTTGGCGCAGACGCAGGTCTGGCCATTGTTGCGGTACTTGGAAATGATCGCGCCCTCGACCGCCTTGTCCAGGTCGGCGTCATCGAACACGATGAACGGGGCGTTGCCGCCGAGCTCCAGGGACACTTTCTTGATGTCCTTGGCGCATTCCTGCATCAGTTGGCGACCGATTTCGGTGGAGCCGGTGAACGACAGCTTGCGCACCAGCGAGTTGCCGGTCAGCTCGCCGCCCACTTCGCCGGCGCTGCCGGTGACCACGCTCAGGACACCGGCCGGAATGCCGGCACGGGTGGCCAGCTCGACCAGGGCCAAGGCCGAATACGGGGTCTGCGAGGCAGGCTTGAGCACCATGGTGCAGCCAGCGGCCAGGGCCGGGCCGGCTTTACGGGTGATCATCGCCGCCGGGAAGTTCCACGGGGTGATGGCCGCGGTGACACCGATCGGCTGCTTGATCACGATCAGGCGCTTGTCGGCCTGGTGGCCAGGGATGGTGTCGCCGTAGACACGCTTGGCTTCCTCGGCGAACCACTCGATGAACGAGGCGGCATAGGCGATCTCGCCCTTGGCTTCGGCCAGTGGCTTGCCCTGCTCGGTGGTCATCAGGCGGGCCAGGTCGTCCTGGTGCTCGATCATCAGCTCGAACCAGCGACGCAGCTTGCCCGAGCGCTCCTTGGCGGTCAGTGCACGCCAGGCCGGCAGCGCCTTGTCGGCCGCTTCGACCGCGCGGCGGGTTTCCGCGACGCCCATCTTCGGCACGCTGCCGATCACTTCGCCGGTGGCCGGGTTGGTCACCTGGATGGTCTGGCCGCTGTCCGCGTCCAGCCATTCACCGTTGATGTAGGCCTGCTGGCGGAACAACTGAGCGTCTTTGAGCTGCATGTCGGCTTCCCTTGACCGCGCCGTACACGCGCGGCGCGAATGGTTGAGTGTGCTTCAGGCGCCAGGCAGGCGGCCTTCATGAATGCCGGCGCTCGATCGAACCGGTGTTCGATTTGAGCATCGCGCGTTTGAAATCTCAAACGAATGCTAAGCGTCCGCCAGGGGGTTGGACAATAGCCTGTTCGAAAAAAAGAACGACGGGCGCGCACAGGCCGGGCCCCGTCTCACGCTGAGGCGGGACGGAGCCTGGCTTCTGACCGGATGGCGGGAGGGGGAAGGGAGTGACCGGCTCAGAATGCCTTGGCCACGTCGATCACCAGCGCCCGATAGCCCACGCTGCCGGGCTGACGGCTGTGCACCTTCAGTTCCACCAGCACTTGCTGGGTGCCTCGGCGGACTTCGTTGAGGACCGAGGTGGTGAGCTTTTCAGGGGTCAGGTAGCCCACCGAGGCTGAATAGATCAGCTGGGTATCAGTCTGCGGCTGGTAGGCCACCACCGAGGTGATCGGGCTGTACCATTCGTCACCGCGCGCCTTGCCGTAGGCCCACACCTGCTCCACCGTGAGCTTGGCTTCGTCGATCCGGTATTCCACGGCGCGGCTGTAGTTGCCTTCGAGCCGGGTCGGGGCGAAATCCCGTCCCCAACCGTTGTCGAACACGGTCAGGGTGCCCTGCCCAGTGAGCCAGGCCGTGTGCTGGGTCCAGGACCAGTCGAACTCCTCGCTGGCAACCGGGGTGAGCACCTTGGCCTTGAGGTGGCTCGGCCAGCCCTTGGGCGAGGCGAGAATCCATTTCACCTGCTTGTCGCGGCCGATCTTGACCACACCCTGATGGCGTGCTGAAACGATGATGCTGTCGTCGCTGGCGTCGTGATCGATGGCGTTGACGTGCGCCCAGTTGCGTCCGGTGCCCACCCCCGGCGTATCGCCGAAGGGCAGGTCGCCTTCGGCCAGCTCGTTGGCCAGGCGGTCGTCGGCCTTGCGCACGCCCTCGGGCAGTTGCAGCGCCGCTCTACCCAGGGTTTCCAGCAGCTCGCCGCGATAAGGGTCGAGGATCTGGTTGAGGTCCCAGAAGTCCAGGACATCACCCGACTCGTCGACTTCGATGATGTGGTCGCGGATCGAGCGCACGCGTTTGCCATCCGGACGACGGTAGTCGCTGGTGCCCACGCGCAGCAGGTAGGTGCCGTGGCTGGTTTCGCGAATCTCGTGGGAGAAGTCGGCGAACTTGTCCGGCAGATTGCGCTGCCAGACCCGCCGCCCCAGCAGGTCGAACTTGGAATAGGTCTGGCCCTGGCCCCAGATCAGCTTGCCGTCACGGGTCTGCTGGAAGCCCATGGTGCCGCCCAGGCCGTCGCGGCGGTTGGAGTCGTGAATCTGCTCGATGTCCAGGTACCAGCGCACGTCGCCATTGCTGTCGGCGATCCAGTTGTTGCCCACCTGGTCCCACTCGGCCGCCCCGCCCAGGCCATTCCACTTGAACGCCCGGCCCCCCGGGATATCGCCCAGCAGGTGATTGAACAGGTACAGACGCTTCTCGAAGCCCGGCGCCACCGTGACCGGCTCCACGTGCGGCAGGGCCGCTGTCTGCCGGGCCACCACCGGCAGGCGCACGGCGGGCGCATAGATCTCATAGCGCTCGCGCAGGCGCTCACCGTCGAGCTTGTAGCTGACCTCGACCTGGTTGACGTGGTCGGGGTAGAGGCCGAACACCGGGATGCCGCCGTAGGTCCACAGCGCCCGCTCGGACACCGGGTAGTCGATGTCCACGCCGCGCTCGCCCCGGCCCAGGACACGCACATGCACCCCGCTCAGGGTGCGGCCACCGTCACGGATGATCGCGGTCAGCGGCGCCAGCTTGTAGGGGTTGACCACGATGTCGCCGAGCAGCGCCTGGTTCGTCTCCGGCACGCGGGCAGTGATGCAGGCGCCTTCGGGCAGCGCTGCGGGTTGTGTGTTGGCATTCATGGCAGAGCTCCTTCTTTTTCAGAAATCGTAACGGGCAGTGGCGCCCACGGTGCGGGGTGTGCCCAACACGCCGGCATAGCCGCCGTTGGCGGAATTCCACAGGCTGGTGAAGTAGGTCTTGTCCCCGGCGTTCTTCACCCACAGCGACAGGTCGAGCACGCCGTCTCCCTGGTCCAGGCGCACACCGGCGCTCAGGTTGACCAGGGCGTAGCTGGGAATCTGCCCATAGGCCGAGTCGTCGATGGTGCCCACGGCCCGGGAGCGGAAGGCGTAGCTGGCGGTGACATAGGGCTCGACACGCTCGGCCAGTTGCCAGGCGTACTGCGCGTTGAAGTTGGCGATGTACTTGGAGGCGCCGACCACTTGATGGCCGGACAGGTCGCAGGTCGCTGCGGCATTGACCAGGCTCACCTCGGGGGCGCACGGGGCGTCGTCGTACTCGGTGTAGCGCACGTCGTTCCACGAGCCGTTGAGGTTCAAGGTCAATCCACGCAACGGCAGGGCCGTGGCCTCCAGCTCCAGGCCCCGCGAGCGAACGCTGCCGGCGTTGGCCAGGTATTGCACGCGGTTCACCTGGTCGTAGACGTTGGCCTGGTAGCCATGCACCTGGGCCCAGAACAGGTTGGCGTTGAGCAGCAGGCGCGCGTCGAGCAGCGTGCTCTTGACCCCGATTTCGGCATTGTTGATGCGCTCGGTGCCCACTTGCAGCGAGTCGGTGCCCAGACGCGGCGCCGCGCCGACGGTCAGGTTGACCCCGCCGGACTTCTCGCCATGGGAGAGGCTGGCGTAGCCGAGCACCTGGTCGTTGAAGCGGTAGCTCAGGCTCAGCAGGCCGGAGGGTGCGAAGCTGTACTGGCTCAGGTCACCCGAGTCGTAAGCCCCTACCCGCCCCTGGCGAGCGGTGGCGGCGGCACCGGTCACCGTCGCGCCGCCCAGCGGGGCATCGCGGGTGACCCAGGCGTTCTTCTCTTCATAAGTGCCACGCACCCCTGCGGTGAAGTCCAGGCGGTCGGTCAGGTGCCAGGTGCCTTGGGCGAACAGGGCATAGCTGTCGGTGTCGATGTGGCCATCGCCCAGGGTGGTGACGTCGGCCAGCGCGCCACTGGGGGTGGCGTTCCAGATATCGGCCTGCGGGCCGTAATAGGTGAAGGAGCGGTTGTCCAGGTCCTGCTTGAAGTAATAGGCGCCCAGTACGTAATCGAACGCGCCACCGGTGGGCGAGGCCAGACGCAGTTCCTGTGAATACTGCTTGTCACGCACCGAGACGCCGGCGTTGTAGGCCGCTGGCACGTTCAGACCGTCGTCGTTGCGCGGGGTGAAGTCCCACCAGCGGTAGGCGGTGATCGAGGTGAGGGTGAAGTCGTTGGGCAGGATCCAGTTGGCCTCCACCGAACTGCCGCCCTGGAACACCTTGACCATCTGGTCGGCATCGAAATTGACCTTGCGCTTCTTGCCCGACACCAGGGTCGCACCCGCCTGGCGCGCCAGGGTCTCGTAGCGATTGACGCCGTTGATGGTCGGACCGGTGCTGTACAGGCTGAGAATGCCGTTGTCGGAGTCTTCCTCGTTGTATTCCCCGATCCAGCGCAGGTTGAAGGTGTCGCTGGGCTTGAACAGCAGCTGCGTGCGAAAGCCCTGGCGCTTGCCGCCGTTGAGATCGTGCCCGTCGTGGATGTTCTTCACGTAGCCATCGTCCTCGGTGCGGTAGGCGCTGATACGTCCGGCGAGGGTGTCGGTGAGGGGTCCGGAAAAGCTGCCCTGGGTCTGCCAGTAGCCGTCCTCGCCCAGGGACGACTGCACGCTGCCCTCGCGCTGGAAGGTCGGTTTGCGCGTGGTGATGTTCAGCACCCCGGCGGTGGTGTTCTTGCCGAACAGCGTGCCCTGCGGGCCACGCAGCACTTCGAGTTGCTCGACATCGAGCAGGTCGAACACGGCCATGCCGGGACGGCCCAGGTAGACGTTGTCCAGGTACACCCCGACGCTGCCCTCCAGGCCATCGCTGGCAGGGTTGTTGCCCAGCCCGCGGATCGAGATGCTCGACTGGCGCGCATGCACATAGGCCACGTTGGTACTGGGCACCAACTGCTGCAGATCCTGGATGCGGTAGATGCGCTGGGTTTCCAGGGTCTGGCTGTCCAGCACGCTGATGGGCGTCGGCACGTCCTGGGAGGTTTCCTCGCGACGTCGGGCATTGACCGTGACGGTGCCGAGCCTGGCATCGGCCTGGGCGCTGGTGGCGTCCCCGACGGCGACCGGGTCGGCCCAGGTCGGGCCACTGGTCGCCAGCAGCATGCTCGCGGCCAGGGGTTGGAGGGTGAACAGCGAGGTGCGCGCTGACCAGCGTGAAATTCGCGACATGCAAAGGCTCCTTGAGGCATGGACCCTGGCGAGCATTTCCGTTGGCGGAAGCGAATCGCGATGAGCGGGGCTTATATTCTTTTAGGAAATATAAATATTTTAATTTTATATTTTGTGGAATAAGTAAGAGCCTTTATAAAGTCCCCAGCTCTTGTCGGCAATTGCATTTAACCGAAGGTTTCAATGTAGAAAATGCATATCGATCTGCGTCAGCTGCGGCACTTCATCGCACTCATCGAGCACCGCAGCTTCGTCGCCGCGGCGGCCGCGGTGAACCTGTCGCAGTCGGCCTTCAGCCGCAGCATCCAGACCCTTGAGCACAACGTCGGCTGCCGTCTGGTGGATCGCGCCAGCAAGGAGCTGGCGCCCACCCGTCAGGGCCAGTTGGTGCTGGACCACTCGCGGCGGCTGGTGCATGGCGCACGCAATCTGGTCAACGAGATCAACCAGTTCAACGGCGCGACCACCGGCACCGTGCGCTTCGGCTCCGGGCCAGCGCCGGCCGGAGGACTGGTCCCCCGCGCAGTGGCGCGCTTCGTCAGCGAGTTCCCGGCAGCGCGGACCTGCTTTCAAGTGGATAACTGGCAGGCCTTGAACCATCGGCTGATGGCCGAGGAGATCGAATTCTTCGTGGCCGACACGCGTCAATTCGAGGCAGACCCGGACTACCGCGTGCATTTGTTGACGCCCCAGCGCTGGTATTTCTGCTGCCGTGTCGGGCATCCCCTGACGCAGCAAGAAGCCGTGCATGCACGCGACCTGTTCGACTACCCGATGGCGACCACCCTGCGCCCACCGAACATCCGCAAGGTGCTCAGTGAAATGAGCGAGCGCCAGGACTTCGTCCCCAGCGTCGAATGCGAGCACGGCTATGCGTTGCTCAATGTGGTGATGCAGTCGAACACGCTGGGCATCGCCTGCAGCGCCAACCTGCAGCCCTATCAGGCGCAAGGCCGCCTGGTGGCGTTGGAGCCGGTCGACCTGACGCCCGAGCAGCGCCAGGCCTGCCATACCCGCTACGGCATCGTCAGCCGGGTGGGGTACGGCTTGTCCCCGCTGGCCCAGGGCCTGGTCCGCCAACTGATCGCCTGTGACGCCGAGTTGTAGCGCTGGAGGTCCCGTGTATGAACCGCCGCGCCTGCGGGGTGGGCGCTAGCCCTTTCGCGTGGTTCGGCTCAGCTGCCCGTCCACCCCTTGCGGTACTTCACCGGCCAGCGTGACCCGACGCACCACCCTGGGCTGGGTGCCGTAGTCGTCCACCGCGTAGTGCTGGGTCGCGCGATTGTCCCAGATCGCCACGTCACCGGCCTGCCAGCGCCAGCGCACGGTGTTCTCCAGGCGCGTGACATGCCCCTGCAGCAGATTGAACAGATGATGGGAGTCGGCTTGCGAATAGCCTTTGATGCGCTTGACGAAATGCCCTAGCTGCAACACCCGTTCGCCGCTGATCGGGTGCACCCGCACCACGGGGTGCTCGGTTTCGTACACCGTCGAGGTGAACACCTGGCGGTAACGTTCCAGGCGCTGCGGGTCGACGTCCGGCTTGATGGCGGCATAGTCGTACTCGTTGCTGTGCACCGCCCAGAGCTTGTCGGCCAGTTCGCGCAGAGGCTGCGGCAGTTCCTCGTAGGCGCGGGCGGTGTTGGCCCAGACCGTATCGCCGCCGAAGGCCGGCGCGATCACGCTACGCAGAATGGAGGCCTTGGGGTAGGCGTCGACGAAGGTCACGTCGGTGTGCCAGGAATTGGCGCGCTGCCCTTCAGCGCCATCGAGTTGCATCAGGTAGCGCGTACCGTCCACCACCGGCACCGTCGGGTGGGCGACCGGCTCGCCGAGCAGCTTGGCGAACGCCTCCTGGGCCTGGTCGTCCAGGTGTGTCTGACCACGCAGGAAAATCACCTTGTACTGCACCAGGGCCGCCTGCAACGCGTCCACGGTGGCAGGGTCCAGATCGGCGGACAGCTTCAGGTGGCGAATCTCGGCGCCGATACGCCCGGCGACCGGCTGGATATCCAGCTCGACGGTGTGCGGCACATCGGCCAATGCGGCATTGCTCATGGAGTCACTCCTTGGGGATGAGGTCAGCGGGCGGCCTGGGTGGCCTGTTGCTGTTGCAGGGCGGTATCGATGAACCGAGGCTCGATCCAGTCAGAGACCTGGAAGCTGCGCCGGATGAGCCGCTCGCGGGCAGCCAGGTCGACCCCCTGCTGCAGCAGGCCGACGAACTCGCTGTCCAGGCGCGGATCGAAATAGTGGGACAGGTTTTCCTGGGCCAGATCGTCGCGCAACACGCTGCGCGGCCAGCTGGCGGTGCTGGCGACGAGGTCCACGTAGGCGTCGCGGTTGCGCTCGTCGCGCAGCCAGTTCACGGCCTGTTGCTGGGCGCTGACCAGTCGCTGCACCAGCTCAGGGTACTTGCCGATGAACTCGCCCGTGCCCACCAGCACGGCTTGGGTACTGCCGGCGCCTTGCAGATCACGCGAGTTCACCGGCAGCTCCACCAGGCCACGCTCACGCAACGACAGCAGGTTCGACAGGCCCCAGGTGGCGTCGATCTGCCTGGCGGCCAGGGCCGCGTTGGAGGCATTGAAATCCAGGTTGATGACCTTCAGGTCGCGCTCGGAAAGCCCCTGGCTGGCCAGCGCGCTGGCGAACGACAGCTGGTTGGCGGTGCCGCGGAACACCGCCACGCGCTTGCCCTTGAGGTCCTCCAGACGGTGGATGCCCGAACCTGGCACCACACCCAGATAACTCTTCACACCGCGCACGCCGGCCGACAGCACGTGGGTGTCCAGGCCGCTGGCCTTGCCGATGATCGCTGCCAGGTCGCCCAGGTAGGCGAAGTCGGCCTGACCGTTGGCCAGGGCCTCGTTGACCGCCGGCCCCGCCCCTTTGAAGAAATGCCAGTCGATACGAATGCCATCCTTGGCGAAGGCGTTCTCCAGCAGTCGCTGGTGGCGCAACACATCGACGACCCCGCCGCCGCTAGGCGTATTGCCGGCGCTGAGGTCCGGCACGGCGATGCGGATCACCTCCGGCGGCGCCGGCTCCGCGGCCGGTGCGGCCAGGGGCAAACCACCCAGCAGGGTCACCAGCAATGGACTGAGCAGGCGGCGCAATACGGTATTCATGACAAAGCTCCTCGACAGGCCGCCAGCGATGTCGTTGGCCGGCGCGGTGATCGGAAGCTAGGCAAAGTCCGCTATAACCAGCAAAGACTTAAAACTCATTTGCAGATAACAAATAGCTATAAATCGCTAAGGACGGGGCTTAGCCACCGGCATGCATCGAGCGCATGAAAAATATGAGCGAAACGCAATGTTCAGGCACTTCCGGCGCTGCCAGAGACGTGCTCTTATTTCTACATATACGAATACAGATATTTGTTATTCCTTAAAGAAATAATCACTGCGCATTTTAATCGAGGGCGCCATGACCCATAGCCTGATCGCGACGCGTCACTCCACTCAGCGTGTCGACCTGCGCCCATTCGCCCGAGCCCAGGTGGACCGCGCCCTGCCCTGGCTGGTCCCTATCACGGTGGCACTGCTGTGGTGGCTGGCCAGTGAGCGGCACTGGATGAGCGAGCAGATCCTGCCACCCCCCACGCTGGTCTGGCAGACGGCGCTGGAGTACGGCGCAGGCGAACTCTGGGGCCATCTGTGGATAAGTCTGCAACGCCTGTTCTGGGGCCTGCTCACGGGCATCGCCAGCGGCCTGCTGCTCGGCATCTGGCTCGGTGGTTCCCGCCGTGCGCAGGCGCTGGTGCTGCCCACCTTCCTGGCCCTGGCGCAGATCCCGACCCTGGCCTGGATTCCCCTGTTCATGCTGTTCTTCGGCATCGGCGAATGGCTCAAGCTGGTGGTGCTGCTCAAGGCGGTGATCGTGCCGGTCACGCTGCACACGCTGGTCGGGGTACGCGATGCGCAACCCAAGTTGCGCGAGGCCGCCGCCGTGCTGCGCCTGCCGCCCGCCGTGCGGTTTCGGCAGCTGCTGGTGCCGGCTGCCCTGCCCGCGTTCCTGGCGGGCGTTCGCCAGGCCCTGGCCACCGGCTGGAGTGCCCTGCTGGCAGTCGAACTGCTGGCCTCCAGCGAAGGGATCGGCTACCTGATGGTGTGGGGCCGCCAGCTGTTCATGCTCGATCTGGTCTTCGTCTGCATCGTGCTGATCGGCGGGGTGGGCGCCACTCTGGAGCACGGCTTCTCGCGCCTGGAGCGTCGCTGCCTGTTCTGGCCGCAGCCCGCCACGGCAGAGCATCGGCGCAGCCTCCCGACGCGCCGCTGGCAGTCCCTGCTGCTGCCGCTGGCGCTGCTGGCCCTGTGGCAGGCGGGCAATAGCTTCGGTTGGGTGGACAGCGCGGTCCTCACTTCACCGCTGCAGGTGGTGCACAGCCTGTTCGCCGGCCTGCTGGACGGCTCGCTGCCTCAGGCCATGGCCAGCAGCTTGCAGCGCACCCTGGCCGGGCTGCTGTTCGGCGGCTGCGCTGGCCTGGCCACCGGGCTGCTGCTGGGGCTGTCGCGCACCGGCGAGCGCCTGCTCGGGCCGAGCCTGTCGGCCGTGCGGCAGGTGGCGCTGTTCGCCTGGGTGCCGCTGCTCACCGCCTGGTTCGGCCTGGGCGAAGCCTCGAAACTGGTGTTCGTCGGCCTGGCCGCGTTCTTCCCGCTGATGATCGCCACCCAGCGCGGCGTCTGCGGCCTGTCGCCGCAACTGGGCGAAGCCGCGCGCGCGCTGCGGCTGAACCTGCCCCAGCGCCTGCGCCTGCTGGTGCTGCCAGGCGCAGCACCAGCGATCTTCGCCGGCCTGCGCCTGGCGCTGATCTACGCCTGGCTCGGCACCCTCGGCGCCGAGTACTTCATGCCATCGGATGGCGGCATCGCCAGCCTCATGCTCGGGGCCCAGCAATTGTTCCGCATGGACCAGGTGATGGCCGCCATGGTGTTGATCGGCCTGGTCGGCGCCCTGCTCGGCAGCCTTGGACAACACCTCGAATCGCGCGCCACGCGCTGGAGAACCGCATGAACGCCTTCACTGCCACGCCCGCCTCGAGCACTTCGACGCAGGCCGCCACGCCACTGGTCCGCTTCGACGATGTCGGCAAGGTCTTCCACGTCGACGGCCAGCCGTTCGAGGCCCTGCGTGGCTTCGACCTGTCGATCGAAGAAGGCGAGCTCATCGCCATCGTCGGCGCTTCGGGCTGCGGCAAATCCACCCTGCTGCGCTTGCTGGTCGGGCTGGACGGCGACTACAGCGGCAGCATCCACATCGACGGCCAGCTCGTCACGGGCATCGGCAGCGAGCGGGGCATCGTCTTCCAGGAGCACCGCCTGTTTCCGTGGCTGAGCGTCGAGCAGAACATCGCCCTGGGCCTGATCAATGACAAGCTGAGCGAGGGCGACCGGGCGCGCAAGGTCCATGAATTCGTGCAGTTGGTGGGGCTGTCGGGGTTCGAGAGCGCCTACCCGCACCAACTGTCCGGTGGCATGGCGCAACGCGTGGCGATCGCCCGCGGACTGGTGGCCAGCCCGCGCTTGCTGCTGCTGGACGAGCCGTTCGGCGCGCTGGACGCCCTGACCCGCCAGCAGTTGCAGGACGAACTGCTGGTGATCAGGGCACGCTCCGGGGTCACCGTACTGCTGGTGACCCACGATGCCGAAGAGGCCACCTACCTGGCGGACCGAGTGGTGGTGCTGGAGCCACGTCCCGGACGCATCAAGGCGGTGGTCGACGTGGACCTGCCCCATCCGCGGCTGCGCAGTGCAGCCGCCCTGCACAGCGTGCGCGCGCAGGTGCTGCACCATATCACCGGCCTCGATCAGCCGCCGGCGCCAGCGGGGCGGCAGGTCGAGGGGCTACGCCCAGAGTTCATCGCGCTGTAGGCCATTGCTCGGCGGGGAACAAGCGCTCGACCAGGGCCTCTTCACCGACCCTTTCCAGGAAGGCGAGACGCTCGAAGGGTTGCCCGGTGCGCATGTCGTAGATGGGCTCGTCCATCGGCTTTTCCACCTCGCGCAGGCGCACTTTGACGAAGTGGTAATGGTCGCCGCGCACCTGGCGAATGCTGTCGATCTTGAAAAAATGCCCAGGTGCATAGATGACCTCGGACTCGATCGGGTGCAGCGACATCGGCGCGATCGGCTTGCCGTTGCGCAGGCCTTTGCCGACCAGTTCATAGACCACCGAGGTTTCATTGAACACCGACTCGAAGCGGTCCTCGCCGGTGGCCATGCTGGGCGCGACGAAGGCACGCAACGCATAGGGGTTCTCGGTGAACGAGGTGATATCGGTACTGACCAGCACGTCGCCCGGATTGAGGTCGCCGTTACGGTAGTGCACGCCGCCGGTCAGGCGATAGTTGCTGCCGCCACGCCATAGGCGCACCGCCTCGCTGGAAGGCAGGGCGTCCAGGCTGTCGAACAGCCTGTGCAGGTAGCCCGGTACGTCGCCATCGCCTTCGCCGATACTGCCTTTGACGCCATGGCGGAACAGGTTGTTGACCTGGGAATTCTCGCTGCTGTAGATGCGCAGCAGCTGGCTCTGGTATTCATCGCCTTCACGCCAGGTGTAGTGACGCTGACCGCCTGCCTCGACGCATTCGTACCCCAGCTCGTCGGTCTGCAGGGCCGCACCCGGCTCGATGCGAGGCAGGGCGGCCTTGGCCAGGGTGGTGCGCTGCGCTTGCAAGAGCGTCTGCGACATTTCCCAATACAGCAGCGGGTTGTCGCGCATGTAGGTGTCCCAGAAGCTGGACGCCAGTTGCTCCATGCCATCGGTCAACACGCCGGAGGGCTGCGGTACGTCGAACAGCTGAAAACTGCCTTCTTCGACCACTCTCAAGGGATAGCCGGGCAGAAAAGCGAAGGGGTCGTCCTCGTCCACCGCCAGCCAGCCGTCGCTTTCCGGGCTATAGCGCACCCGCAGGGTCTGGTCCTGCAGCTCGATCCAGGTAGCGCCTTGCTCATCGACACTGACATTGCGCAACAGCCCATCGGTTTCCACGGGTGGCTCGACCAGCCGGTTGGCCTCCAGATCGTCCAGTTCGTCGCTGCGCCCCTCGACTGGCGCCCAGCTGTCTGGCTGGGCCAGCCGCTCATGGGGCGGTGCCCGGTAGGTCAGTGAACGGCCGCTCAGGCCGACGTCGATGAGCGAGAACACCACCATGACCGCATCGGCGACCACGGCCAGGATCGCCTCCTGACGTTCACGGGTGGAATGGGCGCTGGCCAGCGCCTGGCTGTCGAGCACCAGCCGTGCCACGCCTGCCCCCAGCACCAGCAACCCCAGCGGCCAGGCGGCTGGCGCGATGGGCGCGACGATCTGCAGGAACGCGCCGAGGTAACCGCGCCACAGGCCTTTGCGCAGATCACCGTTGCTGACCAGCGCCTGCTGGCTCACCTGCAGGTCCGCCTTGGCCCACGCCTGCAGCTCCTCGAACAGGTCGGTATCGAGCGGGCGACCTTCGCCGAATGGCCATTGGGGCGCTTCGGCGCTGCCGCTGCGTGCGCGCAGGTGCGCCAGCGCTTTTTGCAGCTCGTCGGTACTGGCTTGCTGATCGACCCGATACAAGGCGCGCAGCCAGTCGTGGGCCAGTGGCGCCGACAACTGCCCATGAACCCAGGCCAGCAGCGCCGGCCGATCGGCGAAGGCCTGGGGCGGCCAGGACGTCGTGGGGCAATAGAGAATCACCCGACCATCGCTCGCCGTCAGCGTCAGCAAATGGCCACCTCCCTCGAGCAGGTGATGACGGACGACGAAGGCCGCCAGATCCAGCGGCTTGACCAGGTCATCCAGCGTAGGACGTTCATGCCCCGGTGCCCGCAGATACGCCTTCAGGCGGCGGCGATCCAGGTCCTGCAAGCGTCCTTCGGCGACGCCGGTCTCGATACTGGCCAGCAGCCGCACGCGGGCCAGCAACGGGAAATCCCGGCCCTGCTCGCTCCAGAAGCGCTCGCTGCGTTGCCTGACTTGGCTGGCGAAATCCAGCGCCCAGAGGTCATCCATGACCTTCTGCGGGTCCAGCTTGACCTCGTTGTGCGCGCCGTATTGCGAGGCCCCGCGGCCTTGCGTGTAGAAGCCGCCATACAACGGCAGCACATCCGGCGCCGCCTGGAAGCCACCGTCGAAGCGCTGGATCAGCAGATCGGTGAAGCGTATCGACTCGCGCGGTGGCCCGGCGTGGCGCCAGCCGGTGAAGGTCGGCGCGCCCACCGCCCCGTCGAAGACATTCCACCAGACCCGGTCCGGATCCAGCCATTGACCGCTATGCCGGCGCAGGTAATCAGCCGCCGTGCGCCGCGCCAGGGCGTACAGGTCGGGCCAGTGCTGGAGGTAATCGCGCGCCTTCTCGGTCACGGCGCGGGCGTCTTTCAACGACGCCAGGCTGGCGGCGTAATGCTGCAGGTCGATGGTCATGGCAAGCTCCTTGGCGATGAGCTTCGATGAGAACGCCGCTGCGCCTGGACGAGGCGGTATCAGCATCTTCGCCGCCTGCGCCTTGGCCGAGGGCTTCGAGAGGCCGGTAAAAACAGCTACAGATCAAGGCGATGGACGCGGCCGACGCAGATGGGTATCATTGCGCCGCGTTGCACTCGTAGCTCAGCTGGATAGAGTACTGCCCTCCGAAGGCAGGGGTCGTGGGTTCGAATCCCGCCGAGTGCGCCATCTTCCTTCCCTGTATCTCAGGGAGTCAGCCCCTCTGCTGAAAACCTCTCCTCGTCCTGAACGTCGTTCTGCCACTCATTGGCCCGTGGCAAGAAGGGTCGAAACGACACGATCAGAAATCGCGGCGAGTATCAGCGCAAAGCGCAAATTCGCCGCAAGGCTATCCAGTCCAGCGCAGAACCTTCGAAATCAAAGCCGACTGCATTTGCCAGATAGCTGCGAAGGACGAGCGCTGGAAAGCTGGCCAGCCCGCCCCATCGAGCCCCCGAAGGGGCCAGATGAGCCTGCTGATTCACGATGCAGCAACCGACGACCGCCTCTGCACGAACCCATCCTGCCGTCGCCCATGGTGCTAAATGCCTCGCACCCGCTGGGCCTGCTGCTGATGGACCAGAGCAGTAGCAACCGAACGATGCAACGGAACCAGCGCAGTCAAGGTCGCCTGGTACGCATGATAAAGGTCAGCCTTGCCCTGATACACACGAGCGGACGGCATGCCCGCCCGGTCGACTTCATGATGCCAGCCGCCATTCACACGATCGATCAGGTGCAAGTCCGCATAATCCCAAAAGCGTCCATACCAGCCCGCATAGGCCGCATCGCCGGTGCGCACGTACAGCGCGTGGGCCGCCTTGATGGCTTCGGCCATGACCCAATGCGGTCGATTGTGCACCACAGGCCGGTCCTGCCAGTCGACGGTGTAAACCATGCCTGCAGATCCGTCCACGGCCCAGCCGATGCGAGTGCCTGTCTCGAACAGCTTCACCGCGCTCTCCAACAGCCACGCGGGCGCCGAACCGTCTTGCGCCTCCAGCGCGGCCTCGAGCTTGAGCAACAGGAAGGACCATTCCAGGAAGTGGCCAGGGGTCAAGCCGAAGGGCCGCAGGTCGTCGGCGGGTCGATCTGCGTGGTAGTCGGGGAGCGGTCGCCATCGGCGGTCGAAGTGCTCGGCCAGGCGATAACCTTGCGCGCGGGCCAACTGCTCCACGAAACGCTCCGCGATCCGCAGCGCCCGCGACCGCCAGAGGGGCGCGTCCAGTGCGTCGGCGACAGCCAGGGCCATTTCCAGGCTGTGCATGTTGCTGTTGGCGCCGCGGTAGTCCTCTTCATCGCTCCAGTCGACGGCGAAGCTCTCGCGCATCACTCCCTCTTCTTCCGACCAGAAATGCCGCTCGATCGGCGTCAGTGCCCGCTCCAGCAACGCCGTGCCACCCGGCAACCCGGTGACCACCGCCGTCGAGGCGGCCAAGGCCACGAACGCATGGACATACGCCTGCTTGCGTCCGGTCCGGTCACCCGCGGCAGGCAACCAGCCGCCATGCTCGGCGTCGTGCAGAATGTCCAATAGCGTGGCCACGCCGTGCACGGCCAAGGGTCGGCAGCCAGGCAGGCCGCGTGCGAAGGCCAAGGCGTAGGCGTGGGTCATGCGCGCCGTGATGAGCGTCTGCGCCGGGCCTCCAGCCAAACGACCCGCATCGTCCAGCGCTGCGAAGCCGTCCTCGACGCGCGCACGCTTGGAGAAATCCAATAGCCATTGGCCCTGGTCGTCGAGCCATCGCTGGTGCAGAGGGCCATCGAGCCAGTCGACAGCTGGAAGGGCGCTATCCATTGACCGCCATCCCCCCGTTCACATGAATCGTCTGGCCGGTGACATAGGACGCCTCTTCACTGGCCAGGTACACGTAGGCCGGCGCGACCTCGCTGGGCTGGCCAATGCGCCCCAGGGGAACGGATTTGCCCATGTCGGCGACCAGTTGCGGATCGATCGGACCAAAGCCGGCCGGTTGGATCGAGGTCCAGATGGGGCCAGGCGCCACTTCGTTGACACGAATCCCTCGGCTGGCCAGCTGTAGCGCCAATGCACGGGTGAAGCCCACCTGCGCAGCCTTGGTGCTGGAGTACGCCACCAGGCTGTCATTACCCACGTAGGCGTTGACCGAGGTGGTATTGATGATGGAGGCACCCGGACCGAAGTGAGGCAGCGCTGCGCGGCTGAGGCGAAACATGGGGTGCACGTTGGTATCGAAGTGCCACGCCCAATCTTCGTCGCTGATGGCGGTCAAGTCGTCGGCGACTTTCTGAATACCGGCGTTATTCACCAGGATATCCACGCCACCGAAGGCCGAGACCGTCTCGTCGATGACCTGGCGGCAGAATTCCGGCTCCCGCAAGTCGCCGACGATCGCCAGGGATCGGACGCCTTCGGCCTCAAGCAGGGCCAGCGTCCGCTGGCCGTCTTCCGCTTCCATGGGCAGATGGACGATCGCGACATGAGCGCCCTCGCGTGCAAAGTGCAAGGCGACAGCACGTCCGATCCCACTGTCCCCCCCTGTGACGATCGCTCTCTTGCCCGCCAGACGTCCGCTGCCTCGATAGCTCGGACGAATGTGCTGGGCAGGCGGATTGAGTTCGGACTCGCGGCCGGGCATGCGATCCTGCGACTGGGGTAGTGGTGTGAACATGAGCGTTTTCCTCGAAGAGTACGGATTCGAACGAAACACCGAGAGCCGCTCGCGCCTTGAGAGCTGCGCCTCGAATCTCGCCACTGAAGGGCACGACGCTGGGCGTTCGATGCCCTGACATTGCATAGAGAGCGAGCTGAAAAGATTTGGTTGCATCGCGATTCATTAAATTTGCATCGCGATGCAAAATCATTTGAAACCGATCGGTTCCGGTGCCTATGATCGAGCGAACTCCACACTCGAAGGCCGTCCCCGTGCGTGTATTTGCCTGTATCGCCCTGTCGTTGATGAGTACCGCAGCCTTGGCCAACGGTGCCCTGTTCCTCGATGTCCACCCAACGGATCAGGCTCACTCGAGCCCGGCGAACGTCGAGATCGTCGCCCGCCTCCCAGACCTCGACCCATCGGGCATCGCCGTGATCGGCAATCGGTTGTTCCTGAGCTTTCCAAAGCACGACGCCGATCACGACGGGCCCGTGCTGGGCGAATGGCGCGATGGTCGCCTGGTGCCGTTCCCAGACGCGGCGATGGCCAGCAGCACCACTGCAGATCCTGCGCAAAGGCTGGTCTCGGTGCATGGCATCACCACCGATGCACGGGGCCGGCTGTGGGTGGTCGACGACGGCAAGGTCCACGGCCAGGCCATCGCGCCTGGAGGGGCCAAGCTGGTGGGCTTCGATCCCGCCACGGGGCGAGTCGTGGCCAAGGTACTGATCACATCGGCGTTGCTGCCGGACAGCCACCTGAACGATCTGCGCATCGACCTGACCCATGGCAAGGAAGGTACCGCCTATATCGCCGACAGCTCGTTCGACGGCCATCCGGCGCTGATCGTGGTCGATCTCGCCAGCGCCAGGCAACGCCGAGTCCTGGCGAACGATGCGCGCATCAAGGCCGACCCCGGCTACCAGACCGTGCTGGAAGGTCGTGTGCTGCGACAGTCCGCAAAGCCGCCTGCCTTTCCGGGTGGCGGGGTGGATGGCGTAGCGCTGTCGGCCGACAGCAGCACCTTGTATTTCGCAGCGCTATCGAGTCGCAGGCTCTATTCGTTGCCGACCGCGCTGTTGGCCGACTTCGCCCAGAGCGACAGCGCCTTGGCCGATGCGATCGTCGATCTGGGCGAGAAAGGCGCCGCGGATGGAATGGCGACCGACTCCTGGGGGCGCCTGTATACTACCGCAGCGGATCACGACGCCATCTTCCGGCGCAACCTGGATGGCAATTTCGAGCAAGTCGCTCAAGATCCTCGCTTCATATGGCCCGATGGAATTTTTGCTGATGAACACTATGTGTATGTCGTGCTGGGACAGTGGACACGTCTGCCGCAATACCACGATGGCGTCGACCGCCGCCAACCGCCCTACCTCGTCGCACGCGTGCCGATCAGCCCACCATGAGTGAACGCCCGCCCACCTCGCACGATGTCGCTCGCGAAGCAGGGGTTTCTCAATCTGCGGTCTCGCGCGTGTTCGCCGAAGGTGCGAGCGTGTCGCCCGCCATGCGCGCTCGGGTCGAAGCGGCTGCAGCCCGCCTGGGTTATCGCCCGAGCCGGCTGCCGGCAATCATGCGATCGGGCAAGAGCGACATCGTCGCCGTGGTCATCGGCGGGCTCTACAACCCTTTTCACACCATGACGCTGGAGTCCTTCACCCTGGCGCTGGCCGCGGCCGGCAAGCAGACGCTGGTGGTCCGGGTGGACAACGACCGCGACCTCGACGAGGCATTGGGCGAGCTGGTGTCGTTGAAGGTCGACGGGGTACTCAGCGCCCTCTCCGTGTCATCGGCCCTGGCAGCCCATGAACTGGATCGCTACCGCCTGCCCATCGTCACGCTGAACTCGTCCGTGCAAAGCCGCTGGATACGCGCGGTCAACTCGGACAACGCAGAGGCCGGCCGACACGCGGCGCAGTTGCTGCACGCCACAGGCAGCAGGCATTTCGCGGGCATTCTGGGGCCGGCCGACACGCTGAGCCACAGTGCCCGTGCCCTGGGTTTCGCGACCAGGGTACAGACCTTTGGCGAATCATCACTGCAGGTCAGCCACGGCGGCTACGACTACGAATGGGGTCGGCAGGAAGGCACTCGATTGCTGGGCCTGGCCGAACGGCCCGACGGTATCTTCTGTGGCAACGACCTCATCGCATTCGGCCTGGTCGATCGCTGGGCCGAAGCCGGGCTTTACGCGCCACGGGACTTTCGCATCATAGGCTACGACAACATGCCCTCTGCGGCCTGGTCGCGCTTCGCGTTGACCAGCTTCGACCAGAACACCGATGTGATGGCACGGTCGGCCATCGAGTTGCTTCTGCGATTCGACGAGGACGCACCCTGCACACGGGTCATCGAGCCTCGTCTGGTACGGCGTGCGAGCTGCTGAACACACCTTGAGCGCGCGACCCGCCTCATTTCGCTAGCGGGCATTGCGGCGCGTCGCCTGTTTGTGCGCCAGGTCGCGGCAGCCCCCTCCCCTCACGGCGCTCAATGGTGGTAGCGTGGGAAGGTTCCTACAATATGAACCTCTCATTTCACCCCTTCGCGAAGGAATGCGCTCGATCATGTCCCTGCCCAAACTTCCCGCTGCCAGCCTGCTGCTGGCCAGCCTCGCCCTGCTCAGCCAGCCCGCCCAGGCCAACCTCGATCCCCAGCAGTCAGCGGTCATTCTCAAGGCCTTCGACGGCCGCCAGCCTGCCGACTTCAAGCAGTTCGTCAGCGAGCTGGCCAGCGGCGAAGCGGCCAAGGTCGATGACCTCGCCTCGACGCTTCAGGCCTTCAAGGCCGGCAAGCCGCTGAGCGCAGAGCAGCAGAACGAGATCAACCGCCTGCTGGGCCTGTACACCCGGATCAAGTACGGCAAGGCCGCCACCGAAACCCTGCGCGAACTGGTGGAGATCCCGACCTTCCAGGTCGAGGGCCTGCCCCAGCACGACAATCCCCAGTTCCACAAGATCGCCGCGAAGATCCAGGCCTTGGCCGAAGGCTTCGGCCTGACCTTCCGCAACATCGACAACCGGGTCTACGAAATCACCCTGGGCGAAGGCAAGGAAGTGGTCGGCCTGCACGCTCACGCCGACGTGGTGCAGGTCAATCCGGACAACTGGAAACTGGCCGACGGCACCCGCCTGGACCCGTTCAAGGTCACCCTGGTGGGCGACCGCATGTACGGGCGCGGCACCGAGGACGACAAGAACGGTATCGTGGTGGCGCTCTATGCGCTGAAGGTGGCCAAGGACGAGAAGCTGCCCCTGGCCCGTCAGTTCAAGCTGCTGGTGGACACCACCGAGGAAACGTCCGGCGACGCCATTCCCTACTACTTCGCCCGCAACGCCACCCCGGACTATAACCTGGCGCTGGACGGCGGTTATCCGGTGGTGATCGCCGAGAAAGGCTACGGCACGGTCATGGCCACCTTCGCCAAGCGCACAGCCGAAGGCAAGGGCGCTGAAGTGATCGACCTGACTGGCGGCCTGGCCACCAACCAGATTCCGACCACCTCGGTGGCGACCCTGGTGGGCGAGCATCCGGTCGACCTGGCCCGCCGCCTGAAGAAAGCCGGCAACGAGTACCGCAAGGCCCATGGCAAGGACTTCCAGATCGACAGCGTGGTGTCGGGCAAGAACGTGATCCTTACCGTGACCGGCGTGTCGGCCCACTCTTCGGCGCCGCAGTCCGGGGTCAACCCAGTGGCGCGGATGCTCGACTTCCTCAATGGCCTGGGCGAGCGCGTGCCCCTCAAGCACAACCAGTTCACCGATGCCGCCCGTTACGCGGCCGACAACTGGGGGCTGGATTACCTGGGAGCCAAGCTGGGCATCGGCTTCAAGGATGATTTCATGGGCCCACTGACCGCCTCTCCGACCTTCGTCGGCGTCGATGACAAGGGCCTGAAACTGGCGGTGAACCTGCGCATACCCAAAGGCAAACCGGTGCAGACGCTCAAGGACGAATTGGCCAGCAAGCTGGGCGACTGGGCACGCAACAGCCATACCTCGGTCGCCCTGGACTACACCCTGGACGAGCCGATGTATCGCAACCCCGAGGGCGAATGGGTCAAGGCCCTGCTCGACGTGGCCAGCCAGAATCTTGGCCTGCCCCACGAGTTCGGCACCTCCGCTGGCGCCACCTCGGTACACAAGCTGCCCAATGGTGTGCAGTTCGGCCTGGCGATGCCCGGTGTGAAGTACACCGGTCACAACGACAACGAGTTCAAGACCGTCGAACAGTTCATGCTGGACTTGCAGATCGTCAGCGAAATGGTCGCGCGCATCGGCCAGATGCCCACGCTCTGAAGCCCTGGCCGGGGGGCTCGCCGCCCCTCGGCTTGGCTCGCCAATGACGTTTTTCAATCGTCTCCATGCCGTTTCCTGCATTGCTCGGTGACGCCGGCTGGCTGATGCTTGAGCTTTGCCGCACAGCTCCTTTCTCCTGCCGAGGCCTTCATGAAAAACGTCGAACAGATCCTCAAGAGCAAATCCCAGCATCAGACCGTCTACACCATCGGTCCCGACGACTCGGTGCTCGATGCGCTGAAGCTGCTGGCGGAAGTGAATATCGGCGCGCTGCCGGTGGTAGAGGGCGGCGAGGTGGTGGGGATCGTCAGCGAACGCGACTATGCACGCAAGCTGGTGCTCAAAGGGCGCTCGTCAGCGGCGACACCTGTGCGCGAAATCATGAGCGCGCCGGTGGTCACCGTGGAGCCCAAGCACAATCTGGAATACTGCATGAACCTAGTGACCAACCGGCATCTGCGGCACCTGCCGGTCGTGGACAACGGCCAGTTGCTGGGCCTGCTGTCGATCGGCGACCTGGTCAAGGAAACCATCGCCGAGCAGGCCAACCTGATCCTGCAGCTGGAACAGTACATCCGCGGCGAGTGAAGTCGCCGCGGCGCGCCCCTCAGCCCTTGGGCTCGTGCAGGACCTGGTTGAGTCGGTCGATCATCACGATCCAGTCGGAGTCGGCGACGTAGCTTTCCTTGAGGAAGGCGCGCTGCCCATCGCTCCAGAACGGCGCGTCCACCAGTTTCACATCCTCGTCCAGCGGCGAGTGGGTAGTGATGAAGCGGTCGATCTCGACGGGGTCGTCATCCAGCCCCAGCTGTTTGAAGATTTCCGAGAATTCGTGAGTGGGTGCGTCCATGGTGCGTGCCTCCGGGTAGGTCCAAGGGGGGTGCCTAGCACTAGACAGCACACAGGTCCCCTCGACTCGATCCGATGCAGCGATGGCGGTGAAAAACCGCCGAGCCGCCCGGCTGGGCAGCCTACAAAGGCGCGCGGCGCAGCGTCGCTAGGAAGGTGGCGGCGCCGATGAACAGGCCGGCGAAGGTGCGGTTCAGGCGCTTCTGCTGCCGGGGCGTGCGCATCAGGCGCAGCACCCGGGCGGCGAGGCCCGTGTAGCCGGCCATCACCAGCAGGTCGACGCTGATCATGGTCGCGGTGATGGTGAGGTACTGAGGCAGCAGCGGCGCATGCGGGTCGATGAACTGCGGCAGCACCGCCAGCATGAAGATCAGCGCCTTGGGGTTGCTCACGTTGACCAGGAAACCGCGAAACACCAGGCTCAGCGGCTTGCCGATCGGGCGCACGCCGGAGGTATCGCTCATGTCCATGGGCAGCGCGCGCCATTGGCGGTAGGCCAGGTACACCAGGTAGGCGACACCAAACCACTTGATCACCTGGAACGCGGTGGCGGACGCCGCGAGAATGGCGCCGACCCCGGCGGCGATGATCGCGATCTGCACGATCAGCCCCAGCTGCAGCCCCAGCGCATTCCAGTAACCGCGCCAGAAACCGTATTGCAACCCGCTGGACATCGAGGCGATGGCCCCGGCACCCGGCGACAGGCTGATCACCCAGCACGCGGCGAAGAAGGCCAACCAGGTTTCCATGGACATCGCACACCTCACTCGAGCTATTGCTGCAAACCGCTAAGCTACGATCCCGCCGGAGAAAGAACCAGCGATTTCTGCATCACGTGCACTCCGCTACTCGCTCAGGACAGCGCTTCGAGCTCGGCCTGCATGTTCTCCAGGGTTTCCAGTGCCTGCATCCAGGCTTCTTCCAGCTCGCCCTCGCGCTGCTTGAGGCTGGTCTGACGCGCCAGCAGCTCACGCAGCTCATCCTTGCGGGCAGCTTCGTACAGCCCGGCATCGCCCAGGGCGGTTTCGATCTGGCCCAGTTGCGTGTGTACCTGCCCGAGCTCGGTTTCCAGCTTGTCGGCAGCCTTCTTGTGCGGGGCCAGTTGCTGGCGCAGGGCGGCGGCCGCCTGGCGCTGGGCCTTCTTGTCGGTCTTGTCCGGGTTGGCCGGCGCGGTGCCGACCGGTGCCGTGCGCTGGCGGTAGTCGATCAGCCAGCGGCTGTAGTCGTCCAGGTCGCCATCGAACGCCTCGACCTTGCCGTCGGCCACCAGCAGGAAATCGTCGGTGGTGCTCTTGAGCAGGTGACGGTCGTGGGACACCACCACCACGGCGCCGGCGAATTCCTGCAAGGCCATGGTCAGGGCCAGGCGCATTTCCAGGTCGAGGTGGTTGGTCGGTTCGTCGAGCAGCAGCAGGTTCGGCCGCTCCCAGGCGATCAGCGCCAAAGCCAGACGCGCCTTTTCACCGCCGGAGAAATTCACCACCGGCTCGTCGATGCGATCGCCGCGGAAATCGAAGCCGCCGAGGAAGTCGCGCAGGGTCTGCTCGCGCTCGCTCGGGGCCAGGCGCTGCAAGTGCAGCAGCGGGCTGGCCTTGTCGTCCAGCGAGTCGAGCTGGTGCTGGGCGAAGTAGCCGACGGCCAGGTTCTCGCCACGCACCAGGCGCCCGCCCAGCGGCTCCAGTTCGGCAGCCAGGTTCTTGATCAGGGTGGACTTGCCCGCGCCATTGGGGCCGAGCAGGCCGATGCGCGCGCCTGGGGTGAGTTGCAGCTTGACCTTCTCCAGGACGGTCTTGTCGCCATAGCCCAGGCGCCCGTCGGACAGGTCGAGCAGCGGGCTGGAGATCTTCTGCGATTCGCGAAAGACGAAGTCGAAGGGCGAGTCGACATGCGCCGCCGACAGCTCCTCCATGCGTTCCAGGGCCTTGATCCGGCTCTGCGCCTGACGCGCCTTGGTCGCCTGGGCCTTGAAGCGGGCGATGTACTTTTCCATGTGCGCACGCTGTGCCTGCTGCTTCTCGTAGGCTTGCTGCTGTTGCGCCAGGCGCTCGGCACGGGTGCGCTCGAACGCGCTGTAGCCGCCCTTGTACAGGTTCAGCTTGCGCTGTTCGACGTGCAGCACGTGATCGACCACCGCATCGAGGAAGTCGCGGTCGTGGGAGATCAGCAGCAGGGTGCCGGGGTAGCCCTTGAGCCAGTCTTCGAGCCAGAGGATGGCATCGAGGTCCAGGTGGTTGGTGGGCTCGTCGAGCAGCAGCAGGTCGGACGGGCACATCAGCGCCTGAGCCAGGTTCAGGCGCATGCGCCAGCCGCCGGAAAAGTCGCCGACGCGCCGGTCCATCTGCTCGCTGGTGAACCCCAGGCCGGCGAGCAGCTTGCGCGCGCGGGCGTCGGCGGTGTAGCCATCGGCGCTGTCCAGCTCACTGTGCAGGCGCGCCAGCGCGGTGCCGTCGTGGGCCTGCTCGGCGACCGCCAGATCCGCCTGCACCTTGCGCAGGCGCAGGTCGCCGTCGAGCACATAGTCCACCGCCAGGCGGTCGAGCGTATCGACCTCCTGGCGCATGTGGGCGATGCGCCAGTCGGCAGGGATCTGGCAGTCGCCGGCATCGGGCGACAGCTCGCCGCGCAGCAAGGCGAACAGGCTGGATTTGCCGGCACCGTTGGCGCCGATGAGGCCGGCCTTGTGACCGGTGTGCAGGGTCATCTCGGCGCCTTCTAGCAAGCGCTGCGGACCACGCTGTAAAGTGAGGTTGGATAGTCTGATCATGATGGTCGCGGAGTCTATCAGCTTCCGAGAGGCCCACACAGGGCGCTCGATCACTGGCGCGAGTGGAATCATGCACACCGATCTATGGGACCATGCCCTTGGCCTTTATGCGCGGCCGGGCGTCGAGCACGCGTGTCTCGCCTTGCAGGCGCTGGGCGGGGATGTCTGCCTGTTGCTGTGCGGCACCTGGCTGCAGGCCCGCAGGGTGGTACCGGATGCCATGCGGGTGCAGGCACTGCGCGACATCAGCCTGTCGTGGCAGCGGGATGTGCTGTCACCATTGCGCGCGCTGCGCCAGGCCTGGCGCGAAGCGGCACGGGAAGACGCGCAGTTGGCAACCCTGCGTGAACAGGTCAAGGCACTGGAACTGGACGCCGAGCGGACCCTGCTGGGACGCTTGCAGGCACTGGCGAGCGAATGGCCGGCTGGCCCTGACGGACAGGCCGGCGATTGGCTGAACTGGCTGGCACCGACGCCAGCCATCGACCACGGCGCACTGGAGCAATTGCGCGCCGCAGCCGTAGGGCTTCAAGCCTCCGCGGAGGAGGACTGAGCGGTGGCGTTGCCTGCAGTGCCGGAGGTAGTCGAAGCGGTAGCGGCATTCGACGCAGTGCCTTCGGCAGGCTTGGCGGCAGCAGGCTTGGCCGCGGCTTTCGCAGCAGCAGGCCTGGAAGCGGTGGCCTTGGTCGCGGCGGGCTTGGCGGCAGTCGACTTGGCCACTGCGGGTTTGGCAGCGACGCCCTTGGCGGCGGCAGGCTTGGTCGACGCTTGGGCGGCGGCCGGTTTGGCTGCGACTGGTTTGGCCGCAGCGGTCTTCGCGGCGGGCGCCTTGGCAGCCGGTTTGGCTGCAGCAGTCTTCACAGCGGGCGCCTTGGCAGCCGGTTTGGCCGCTGCAGTCTTCGCAGCAGGCGCCTTGGCAGCCGGTTTGGCTGCAGCGGTCTTCGCAGCGGGCGCCTTGGCAGCCGGTTTGGCTGCAGCGGCCTTCGCAGCAGGCGCCTTGGCAGCCGGTTTGGCCGCAGTGGCCTTCGCAGCCGGTTTGGCCGTAGCGGTCTTCGCAGCAGGCGCCTTGGCAGCACGCTGGTCCAGAGCCTTGCCAGCCGCCTCGCGCACCTTGCCCACACCCTGGGCCAGCTTCAGGCTTTCCTGTGCATCGCGCTTGAGTTGCTGAATGTAGGTACGGGTCTGGGTCTGGCGATCCTTCAGCGAATCGAGCAGTTTTTCCAGGTCACCCACGGCGCCCTGGGCCTTGCCCTGGGCTTTGGCTTTGCCAGCCTGCGCCGCGCTCTGCAACTTCAGGCGCGAATCGTGCAGTTTCTCCTGCGCTTTGCCGCGCTGTTTTTCCAACTTCGCGAGCAGTTTCTCCGCATCCGCCAGCGCTTGCGAGCAAGCCTCTTCCAGATGTTCGAGCAGGCTACCGGAAAGTTGCTGGAGCAGGTGCAGCGGCGTACTAACGGGCTTCTTCTTGGCCGACATGGCTTACCTCCTGGCTGACGAGAGTGCGGCTCATACTATGCTTCTGCTGCTGATGCCGCTAGGCCATGTTGACAGTATTGTCGACGCCGCGTTGCATGGCTGGGCCCTCTTTGGAACTTGCAGCAACGAGTGCCTCTGAGGTTCACTCGCCGGATCGATGATATTGGCATCGGTCCACTTATCAAGACTGTTCCACTTCGCCTTCACTGCCGCAGGAGTTGCACGTGCACTGTCTTCCACTCTTGATCCTGAGTCTGTTGGCCGCCCCGGTCATGGCTGCCACGCCACCGCCACCGGCCAGTGATCAGGACCTGGCCTATAGCCTTGGCGCGAGCCTGGGCGAGCGCCTGCACCAGGAAATGCCCGACCTGCAGCTCGAAGCGCTCATCGAAGGGCTGCGCCAGGCCTACCTGGGCCAACCGCCGCGCATCGACAAGACGCGCATGCAGGCCATCGTCCAGCAACACGAAGCGCAGGCTGAAGCCGATGCCCTCCAGGCCTCCACCGACCGACAACGGGCGGCCGAGCAACGCTTCCTGGCCAGCGAGCGCGGGCGCACCGGCACTCGCGAACTGGCCGATGGCGTGTTGTACAGCGAACTGGCCGCTGGCAACGGTACGCAACCCAAGGCCGGTCAACAGGTGCAGGTCCGCTATGTGGGGAGGTTGCCCGACGGTTCGGTCTTCGATCAGAGCCAGCAGCCGCAGTGGTTCGGCCTGAACTCGGTGATCGCCGGCTGGCAGGTGGCGCTGACGCAGATGAAGGTGGGCGCCAAATGGCGCGTGGTGATTCCGTCGGCCCAAGCCTACGGAGCCGATGGGGCAGGCGACCTGATCGCACCCTATACCCCACTGGTCTTTGAAATCGAGTTGCTGGCCGTGCGTTCCTGAATCAGGCCTGCACTGCCGCTTCATCGACCTTGTGCGCGGTGTGCAGCACTTCGATCAGGCAGTCTTCCAGTTCGAAACGCTCGCGCAGCAGGCCACCCAGCTTGCCGAGCTTTTCGGCGAATCGCTCGGGGTCGGTGCATTCGCCCTTTTCGCACTTGTCATTGAAGGCCAGCGCGATCTGCGTGCTGTCGTCGATTCGCGGGTTGATGCGAGTGGCCAGCTCCAGGCCCCGGGTATCGCCAAAGGCCTTGGCCTCGCTGACCAGTTGCTCGCTCACTTCGAAATGCCAGGCCGAGACGTAGTCGACCAGGATCGCGCAGAAGTCGCGGCTCTTGTCCTTGTCGGCGAACGCCGGCCTGGCATCGCGCAGTGCGCGAAACGCCTGCACCAGCTCCTGACGGTCCTCGAGCCAACGGTCGATCAGCTTGTGGACCCCTCCCCATCGTTCCTGGGCGTTCTGGCAACTTTCGAGCATGGCAGTCTCTTCCCTAGCGGGGCAGATGCCGCTGCACCGGGCGCCTCAAGCGGGCGATATGACGGTGACATCAGCAGTAGGCATCCAACCGTGTATTTTCGGTAGGCGTGCAGGGGAGATTATTCCCGCGCGTGCTGACCATCAAGGTACGCAGTGGACTAAGTTCATACAAGTGTTCGATGCCACTGATGGCGAACCGCTGGTCGCCCTCACTTCCTGGCATCACGTAGCCTGCCCGCCAGGAGATAGCCACCCGGCAATGCCGACAGCAGCACAAAGGCCAGCAGGCTCCACTCCGGCAGCGTAAGGTCGAGAAAACTCCAGCTGATCGACATGCACTCGGGGCTTCCGACCAGTTGGCGTGCCAGTGCTGCGGCCCAGGAACCTTGCAGGGCGTGCTCGGCGGGCTCTGGGGAAGGCGCCAGCCAGGCGCCTTGCAACCAGACATGCCGGGCAGCCAGTGCCAGCCCGCACAGGGCCACCAGTACCAGCGCTCCCGCATACAGACGCGCCCCTCGCCTCCCCGGCACCTGCAGAAGGGCACCCAGGCAGAGAGCCGCATAGGCGCCGAGCGACAGGCGCTGGCTCAGGCACAGCGGGCATGGCACCAGCCCGAGCCAGTGCTCGAGGACGAATGCCGCCGCCAGCGCCGACAGGGCACCGAGCAAGCCGAAGATGAACAATGGGCGCGAGCGAGCCTGCGACATGAGCGGTGCGAATCCCGGAGCGTTTGTAGTGGTTTGAAACGGTAGAGGAAAGACGAGCGCTGTTTCAAGTTGCTACAGGGGGGAGAACTCGCTCATTGAGAGGGAATAATTTCTGATGTCGAGTAGGACAATTCCAGGTTTTGGGCAAAACGAAGAAATATCTTATCAATGCAGATGACAAAGCCCAGGGATCGGCACCCCACGGGTTCGATCACCCAGCGACGGACGCAACCACCGAGTGCGCTCAGCGGTTGCACCGTCAACAGCGCCTCAGGCCTGCACAGCCTGGGGCAGCGGTAGCGCCAGCAGGCGTTCGTCGAGCAGTCCCAGGCCTTCCTGGAATAGCTGGTTGCTGCGCTCGGTTTCGCCCAGCCCGGCCAGCAGACGCGCCAGTTCGGCACAGGTCTCCGGATTGCGCTGCATGCGCAGGCTGCTCTCGAAATAGTCGCGCGCCTTGCCCCACAGACTGTTCTGCTGACTCAGCCGCCCCAGGGTCAGCAACAGGCTTGGATCCTGCGGATGGTCCTTGAGCCAACCCTCGGCCGTCTGCAACTGGCGCAGGGGATCCTCGCCGCGCACCAGGCCATACAGGCGCGCCAGATGGCTCTCGTACTGGCGTTTCAGCGCGCTGCGCAGCACCTGCTCGGCCTCCCCCTCGGCACCGACCTGGCGCAACTGCTCGGCATAGGCCAGCACCAGGCGCGGCTCATGGCGCTGGGCGGAGGTCAGTTGCTGCCAGGCACGTTCCAGGGATTGGCGTGCAGTCTGTGCGTCTTCGCCGCGGGTCGCGGCCAGTCCCAGGTTCTGTCCCCAGGCGCGCTGCTCCAGCTCGGCCAGCTCGGGCGGCGCGAGCACCTTGCCCTTGCGCAGATCCGGCAGCAGCCGAATCAGGGCCGGCCAATCGCCGCGCTCACGGTACAGACGCTGCAACAGACGCAGCACCTGCACGTTGTGGGGATGGCGCTCGTGCATCACCAGCAGGGTATCCAGCGCTCCATCGCTGTCGCCACGGTCCATCTGCAATTGCGCATGGGTCAGGGCGATCGCCAGCTCGGCCTGGGGCTGGCGCTCCAGCGCGCGCTCGAGCAGGTTGTCGCTCTCTTCGCTGCGGCCCTGCTCGTTGGCCGCGCGGGCGGCACCGAGGTAATACAGCAAGGGTTGCCGCTCGGCCTCGGCCGCGCGGTGCAGGTGACGCTGGGCACTGGCCCAGCGCCCCTCGGCCAGGTCCAGTTGCCCCTGCTCGATGGCGACGCGCACGCGCCGGCTGCGGTTACGCCGCGACCAGGGATTGACCACGCCACTGGACGTCAGCACCAACCCCACCAGCCAGCGCAGCAGCAGCAGCGCCAGCACCAGGACCAGCAACGCTGCCAGCGCTGCCCACAGGCCAGACTGATAGCGGAATCCACCGTAGGCGATCAGCACGTAGCCACTGTGCTTGGCGATGGCGACGCCCAGTGCCGCGGCGACGGCGATCGCCACTACAGCCAGCAGGTAGACGCGCTTCATGGCTTGGCCTCCTCACCATCGACCGGCAGGTGCCGACGCTGGATGTAGGCCTGCACCGCCGCCAGGCTTTCGGCCAGGTCCGGCACTTTCACCGACACCGGCTGCTCGGCCAGGGCGTTCAGACCTTCGAGCATGGCTTTGCTCTGCGGATTGTCGGCATTGAAGTTGGCCAGCAACACGCTGCGCGCCTCGTCCAATGCCCGGGTATAGACCGCCTGCTGGCCATTGAGCGCGGCCCACTGCGCCTGCTCCAGGGTCAGGCTCAGGGCCAGGCGCACCTGGTTGAGCGACTGGCCGGCCAGCAAGGGGCGCACGTTCTGATCGGCGTTGAAGTCGATCTGGAAGTACTTGGAGATTTCCGTCCACCAGCGTGACAGCCGGGTGCTGAAGTCGCCCTCCTCGGCCAACGCATGGACGGCGTTCGCCTGGCTGTCGAACTCCGGCGTGAGCGCGTTCAGTTGCTGCACCTGCTCACGTTGGGCGGCCAGCTTGAGGAACAGGCCGGTGCGGTCAGGTTGCTCGATGCTGTCCAGCACGGTCAGGCTGCGCGCCAGCTGTTCCCGCGCAGCGAAGGCGCCCGGATCGCTCTGCTCGCGCAGGATCTGATCAGCACCCTCGACCAGCGCCCTGGCACTGGCGATGTCCTGTAGCGCCGACAGGCGCAGGGTGGCCAGGCGCAGCAGGTGCTCGGCCTCGGCCAGGCGCCACTCCTTGCGACTTTCCCCCAGCACGGTTTCCAGACGCTGGCTCAGCCGCTGCTGATCGCCCTGCAATTGCGCCACCAGACGGCGACGATCTTCCAGCTCGCTGGCCGCCGGCAGGCCGGCCACCTGCGAGCCGAGCTGCTGCTGGCGCTGCTGCAACGCCTCGGCACGCTGGTTCAGCGCTTCGAGGTGCTCACCTTGGCCCTGTTCATTGCCTTGCAACTGATGCACCTGCCAGGCACCCCAGCCGCCGACGCCCAGGCCGGCCGCGCCGATCAGCAGCGCCAGCACGGCGACACCGTTGCCGGCACGCCGGGCTGGCCGCTCGACCGGTGTGTGCGGCGCGTCGGGCGCCGATGCGTGTTCGTTGTTGGACAAGACAGTCTCGCTCACGTATCCATCCTTTGCATGGGGGCGCCCTGCCCAGTGCCCGGGCGCCTTATGGGGCAGGTGCAGCGCTGCGCTGCACGGCTGCCAGCAGGGCCGTGGCGCTGGCGCCACGGCAATCCACAACCTGTCGGGCGCCTGCCGCCCTGGCCTGCTCGGCGACCCGCGGGCTCGGCACGAACAGGGGCATCGCTGCCAGCTGCGGCCAGTGCGCGCCGGCGAGCGAGCGAAGGTGTTCGAAACCCTGCCCACTGCTGACCACCAGGCCGTTCAGGCGTTCCGCTTCGATCCGTTGCAACAGGCTGCCGGGCGGGTAGTGCGGCAGGCAGCGCTCATACAGTTCCAGATAATCGACACTAGCACCTCGCTCGCCAAGACGCTCGGCAAGCAGTTCACGACCTCCCTTGCCACGGACGATGAGGACACGTGGCGTAGGAAGCGCGATAGCCTCGCGCAGGACTGATACACCTAGCAAGGCTTCGCTGTCATCACCTGCTGTAGGGAAACTCACCTGTAGCCCCGCGTGCTGAAGCACCCGTGCCGTCGCTTCCCCGACCGTGAACCAGCCGTGCCGAGGGGCGGCGAGCTGCAGTTCGCCCAGCCGCTGCAGCAACAGACGCGCCGCCGGCTTGCTGACCACGATGATCGCCTGATAGCCCGCGATGTCGCCCAGCCGCTGCAGCGCGACCTCGGTCACGGCCAGGGGGACGATCGACAGCAACGGCAGGCTGCTGCTGAACACCCCGGCATCGCCCAGCACCTGGGCGAGCGCCGCGCACTCCTCGGCAGGCCGAGTGAGCAGCAGGCGCCAGTGTTTCACGGATGACCGGCCTCGCCGTAGACCTGCTCCAGGATCGCCCCGGCTCCCTTGGCCAGCAGTGCCTCGGCCACCTGCACGCCCAGGTGCTCGGCGTGCGCACGGGGAGCCCGGGCCTCGGCCGTGAGCAAGGCACCGCCATCGGGCTGACCGACCAGCCCGCGCAACCACAATTGGTCGTCCTCGAGCACCGCATAGCAGGCGATCGGCACCTGGCAGCCACCGTTGAGGCGTTTGTTCATGGCGCGCTCGGCCCTGACCCGGTCGGCCGTATCGGCATGATCGAGCGGGGTCAGCAGCGCATGGATCTCATGATCGGCGCTGCGGCATTCGATGCCCACGGCGCCCTGGCCCCCTGCCGGCAGGCTGTCTTCGATGCCGATGCTGGAGGTGATGCGACCCTCGAAGCCCAGGCGCAGCAAGCCAGCGGCGGCCAGGATGATCGCGTCGTACTCGCCGGCATCGAGCTTGGCCAGGCGGGTGTTGACGTTGCCGCGCAGAAAGCGGATCTGCAGGTCAGGGCGACGCGCCAGCAGCTGGGCCTGGCGGCGCAGGCTGGAGGTGCCCACGACGCTGCCCGGCGGCAGTGCCTCGAGACTGGCGAAGGTATTGGAAACGAAGGCATCGCGCGGGTCCTCGCGCTCGCAGATGCAGTACAGGCCCAGGCCTTCGGGGAAGTCCATGGGCACATCCTTCATCGAATGCACGGCGATGTCGGCCTCATGGTCGAGCAAGGCGGTTTCCAGCTCCTTGACGAACAGCCCCTTGCCACCGATTTTCGCCAGCGGCGAATCCAGCAGCTTGTCGCCACGGCTCACCATGGGCACCAAGGTCACCACCAGGCCTGGGTGAGCCTGTTCCAGGCGAGCTTTGACGTATTCGGCCTGCCACAGGGCCAAGGCACTTTTTCGGGTGGCAATGCGAATTTCGCGAGTGGACATCTGACGCACCGAAGCGGGGAAATGCTGTCGATGATAACAGCTTGGCCGCGGTGCCTAGCAGATCCAGATCATCGCAAGGCCTGGCCATCCCTGGCTGCGGCCGGTACGCGGGAGGGTGCTCAGCGCTCTTGCATCATCTTGCGGATGCCGGCCACGTGCCGACGGCTGATGGTCAGCGGGTCACCGTCGTAACCCTTGAGAAACAGCTGGAAGTGCCCCAGTGGGTTGCGCTGCAAGCGCTCCATGCGTTCGCGGGCCACCAGCGCGTTGCGATGGATGCGCACGAAACGATCACCGAACTCGTGCTCCAGCGACTTGAGCGGCTCGTCCAGCAGCACCTCGCCCGACTCGTGACGCAGGGTGACGTACTTCTGGTCGGCGGTGAAGTAGACCACCTGGCTCAGTGGGATCAGCTCGATGCCTTTGCGCGTGCGCGCACTGATGTGGCTGCGCGGACCACCGCCCGCTTCCACGGCAGGCCGGGTAAGCGCGGCCAACTGGGCGCGATTGGGTTTCTCCGCCCGACGCAAGGCCTCGCGCAGCGCCTGGGGTTCCGGTGCCCGGCCGATATGGCTCAGGGTGCTATGGCCGAACGCTTCCAGTTCATCGTCGTCCAGGCAGAACACCACCGCCGGTGGCGTCTCGCGCTCGCACAGACGGCCCGCCACCTGGAGGCCATCCAGGCCTGGCATGCGCGTGTCGAGCAGCACGACGTCCGGCTTGTGGCTGTCGATCAGTGCCAGGGCTTCCTCGCCATTGGTGGCACTGGGTTCCAGCACCTTGTAGCCTTCCAGCTCGCCAAGCAGGCGGCTCAGGCGTTCACGTGCCTGGGGTTCATCGTCAACGATCAGGACATTCATAATTGCGCTGGATTCCTGAGTAAGTCTCGCAAGGTGGAAGTGCGTGACAGGAGTCGGTGGACCGTGGTCGCGGTCACGCTAAAGACCCATGCGAAGGCCAAAGATTCACTGGACCGGCACAAACGCTGCCAGCCCTCTGTGCAACTGTAGACGGTCCGTGGAACGCTGCCGTTCAATCGCTGAATATCCTGAAGCGCCCTTCACGTACCGCATAACGGCCATCGCGGCGACCGTCGTCCAGCGAAGGGCCGCCCAACCCTGCTATGATCGGCACCCCTTTTTCATTCACGCCTTCAATGAGTGGATCCATGAGCACCGACAAGACCAACCAGTCCTGGGGCGGCCGCTTCAGCGAGCCCGTCGACGCTTTCGTCGCCCGCTTCACCGCCTCGGTCGATTTCGACAAGCGCCTGTATCGTCATGACATCATGGGTTCCATCGCCCACGCCAGCATGCTGGCGCAGGTCGGCGTGCTGACCGAGGCCGAGCGCGACGCGATCATCGAAGGGCTGAACACCATCCAGGGCGAAATCGAGGCCGGCCAGTTCGACTGGCGCGTCGACCTGGAAGACGTGCACATGAACATCGAGGCGCGCCTCACCGACCGCATTGGCGTGATCGGCAAGAAACTGCACACCGGCCGTAGCCGCAACGATCAGGTGGCCACCGATATCCGCCTGTGGCTGCGCGATGAGATCGACCTGATCCTGGACGAGATCACCCGCCTGCAGCAGGGGCTGCTGGAGCAGGCCGAGCGCGAAGCCGAGACCATCATGCCCGGCTTCACCCACCTGCAGACGGCCCAGCCGGTCACCTTCGGGCATCACCTGCTGGCCTGGTTCGAAATGCTCAGCCGCGATCACGAGCGTCTGGTCGACTGCCGCAAGCGTGCCAACCGCATGCCCCTTGGCAGCGCCGCGCTGGCCGGCACCACCTACCCGATCGACCGCGAGCTGACCTGCAAGCTGCTGGGCTTCGAAGCGGTGTCCGGCAACTCGCTGGACGGCGTGTCCGACCGCGACTTCGCCATCGAATTCTGCGCTGCCGCCAGCGTGGCGATGATGCACCTGTCGCGCTTCTCCGAAGAGCTGGTGCTGTGGACCAGCGCCCAGTTCCAGTTCATCGACCTGCCCGACCGCTTCTGCACCGGCAGCTCGATCATGCCGCAGAAGAAGAACCCGGACGTGCCCGAGCTGGTGCGCGGCAAGACCGGCCGGGTGTTCGGCGCGCTGACCGGCCTGCTGACCCTGATGAAGGGCCAGCCGCTGGCCTACAACAAGGACAACCAGGAAGACAAGGAGCCGCTGTTCGACGCCGCCGACACTCTGCGCGACTCGCTGCGCGCCTTCGCCGACATGATCCCGGCGATCAAGCCACGCCATGCGATCATGCGCGAGGCGGCGCTGCGCGGCTTCTCCACCGCCACCGACCTGGCCGATTACCTGGTGCGCCGCGGCCTGCCTTTCCGTGACTGCCACGAGATCGTTGGCCATGCGGTGAAGTACGGCGTGGACTCGGGCAAGGACCTGGCCGAGATGAGCCTGGAAGAACTGCGTCGTTTCAGCGACCAGATCGAGCAGGACGTCTTCGCGGTACTCACCCTGGAAGGCTCGGTGAACGCCCGCGACCACATCGGCGGTACGGCACCGGCCCAGGTGCGCGCTGCGGTAGCCCGCGGCAGGGCCTTGCTCGCGGCACGCTAAGCGGCGGGCAGGCGGGGCCGGCCAGCGGCCCCGTTCGACTCAGCGCTTGTTCCTGATCATTTCCTGGAACGCCGGCATGGCCGCGTTCTTGTCGGCGGCGATCTTCACCACGTGCGCATTGCCCTGCAGTTGCGCGAGCAGGGCCGCCGCCTGGGGGAAGTCGGCGAGGAAATCGATGCCAAGCACTTTCTTGCCCACCGCACAGGCCAGGTCCACCGAGAAGCAGAACATCAGGTCTGCCAGGGTCATGCGCTCCCCCGCCACGTACGGGGCGAACGCGCCATTGCGCTTGAGCGTGGCGAAGCCGGCCAGCAGGTCGGCGCGCGCCTTTTCCTTGACCAGCGGCTCCACCGCTTGGCCGAAGAATGCCTCGGCATAGCAGGTCCGGGCCGGCAGCTCGATGTACAGCTCGATCTCCTTGAGCAGCTCGCGCACCTTGGCGCAGGCGAACGGCTCGCGCGGCAGCAGGGGGTGCTCGGGGTGGGTCTGCTCGATGTAGTCGAGAATCACGCTGGTCTCGCTGATAAAGCCATGCTCGGTCTCCAGCACCGGCACCTTGCCGCGCGGGCTGACCGCCAGCACCTGCGGGGTCTGCCCGGAAACGAACAGGACCTCTTCGAACGGCACGCCTTTTTCCATCAGGGCCAGCTTGACCATGTTGTAGTAGTTGCTGACCGCGAATCCGTAAAGCTTGAGCATGGGATGACAGCCTCCAGGCCGTGTGAGGGGATGGCCCGGCTGTTATAGCCGTACTCGCCCGCACTGACCAGCATCATCGGGCCGGTCGATGACCGGACATTGCCCGTGCAGGCGTGTCACACTGTGCGCCCCGTTCACCAGAGCCCACAGGAGCAGCGCCATGAGCGAACCCACCGACCTCGACAACGACGACGAAGACTTCGCCGAAGCGACCCTGACCCAGGCCATCGAGAACCAGATCGAAAGCGGCAATCCACCGGCTGCCAAGGCCACCTACAACAAGCTGAGCCTGGTGGGCTACGCTCGCGAGGACATCCTCAACCTCATGGCCCACGTGCTGGCCATCGAGATCGACGCACTGCTCGGCGAAGATCGCGCATTCGATACCCAGTGGTACGAAGACGCCCTGCGCGCCCTGCCGGAGCTGCCACCTGAGGCAAATCAAGGCGACGACGAACAAGTCTGACTACACTCCTGACTTCCATCCTCGTCTGGAAGTCAGGAGTCGCCCATGTCCTTCACCCCCGATCTGATCGCCGAACTGGAAGTGCTCGCCCTGTTCAACCTGGACAGCAGCCAGGAAGGCATCAAGATTCACGCCAACGCTTCGCCCTCGCTCATCGCCGCCGCCCGACGCCTTCACGACAAGCAGCTCACCGACCAGCCGGATGGCGGTTACCTGACCAGCCTCGGCCACGATGCGGTCGAGAGCGTGCAACTGCTGCTGAACATCCTCAAGGCCCCGCAGCCAGCCTGAAAATGGCCTGGCTCCTTCATGCCCCATCGTGAAGGAGCCCCACCCCGCTACAGCCCGCGCGCCGACGCCAGCGCAATGACGCCAATTCCACGCCAGCAGCCTTAACCATTGCCGTGGCTCAGGTTACACTCGCCGGCGCACACCGACGCCCGAGCCCGTCATGCACCCGCCCCACGAAATCCGCCCCGACCTGGACCAAGGTATCGACCGCAAGGTGCTCGCGACCCTGCGCAAACGTTTCCTGCACGTCAATCAGGGTCGTCTGGCGCGGGCCCTGGAGGGCCTGTCCGGCCGTCAGCAGGGGGTGCTCAAGCTCCTGCCCCTGCTCCTGCACGTCAACCATCCGCTGCTGCCGGGCTATGTCTCGGGCACCACCCCTGCGGGCGTGGCCGGCTTCGAACCAGACGCCGACGTGCTCGCCGAGGCGCAGCGCCTGGCGCGCGCCTTCGCCTGCAAGGCGCGCACGGCCAGCGCGCCGCAGCCGATCCACGGGCTGTTTCTGATGGGTAGCCTGGGCACCCTGGCCCAGGCCGAGCAGAGCGACATGGACCTGTGGGTCTGTCATGCGCCGGACCTGGCCGATGAGGCCCTGGGCGAGTTGCGCCGCAAGTGCCAGCTGATCGAAGCCTGGGCGCGAACCCAGGGCAGCGAGGCGCATCTGTTTCTGATCGAGCCGCAGCGCTTCGCCCAGGGCGAGCGCGACGGCGTGCTCGGTTCCGATGACTGCGGCACCACTCAGCATTATCTGCTGCTCGACGAGTTCTACCGCACGGCGATCTGGCTGGCCGGGCGCACACCCCTCTGGTGGCTGGTGCCGATCTACGAAGAGTGCAACTACCGGGACTACACCCGCACCCTGCTGGCCAAGCGCTTCATCGCCGCCCAGGGCCAGCTGGACCTGGGCCATCTGGCGCAGATCCCGGCCCGCGAGTTCATCGGTGCAGGGCTGTGGCAACTGTTCAAGGCCATCGACTCGCCCTACAAGTCGCTGCTCAAGCTGCTGCTGACCGAGGTCTATGCCAGCGAGCACCCGCAGGTGCGCTGCCTGAGCCTGGATTACAAACGGGCGATATTCGCCAACTGCCTGGACCTGGACCAGCTGGACCCCTACGTGATGGTCTACCGGCGCATCGAGCACTACCTGCAACAGCGTGGCGAACAGACCCGCCTGGAGCGGGTGCGGCGCAGCCTGTACCTGAAGGTGAACGGCAAGCTCAGCCGCACCACGCGTGACGGCTGGCGGCAGCGCCTGCTCGCCGGCCTGGTGCAGGAATGGGGGTGGACCGAGCGGCAGTTGGCCCTGCTCGACGCCCGCAGCGAGTGGAAAGTCCGCCAGGTCGCGCTGGAGCGTCGCGAGCTGGTGGCCGAACTGACCTTCAGCTACCGCTTCATCAGCCGCTTCGCCCGCGACCTGGGGGGCGGCAGCCGGGCCGAGCAGCGCGACCTCAACGTACTCGGTCGCCGCCTGCACGCCGCCTTCGAGCGCCGCGCCGGGAAGATCGAAGCGATCAACCCCGGCATCGCGCCGGATATCGCCGAAGATACCCTCACCCTGGTCCAGTCAGCCAATCGCAAGGAGCCTGGCACCTTCCTGTGGGCCTTGTACACAGGCAATCTGGCCGTGCATGAGTGGGAACAGTTCACCCCGATCAAGCGCTGCCGCGAGCTGGTCGAGCTGCTGGCCTGGGCGCACCGCAATGGCGTGATCGACACCACTACCCGCCTGGCCTTGCACCCAGGTGTCAGCGACCTGAGCGAGTTCGAGCTGTTCAACCTGCTGGGCAGCCTGCAGCAGAGCCTGCCCCTGCCGCTGCCGAACCCCAGCGACATCGACCTCCTGCAACCGAGCGTGGCCGATGAAGTATTGCTGCTGGTGAACGTCGGCCTGGATCCGCTGCGCCAGCACCGCGACCTGAACATCCTCATGACCACCGAGCGCACCGATTCGCTGAGCTACGCCGGCGTGCGCGACAACCTGGTGCTGACCCTCGATCAGGTGACCCTCAACAGCTGGAACGAAGTGCTGGTACAGCGCTATGACGGCGAACACGCGCTGATGCGCTGCCTGCGCGACTTTCTCGGCAGCCGCAGCCGCCGCGCCCCGCGTCCGCGCCTGAGCGTGCGGTGTTTCTGCCACAACCGCGCCCAGGCCATCGCCCAGCGGGTCGAGGCGCTGTTCGACACGGCCCAGGGCCTGCTGGAACAGGACCTGGGGCACCGCTACTTGCTGCAGGTGGCCCATCACACCCATGTGCTCGAGTTCGCCCCGGACCAGGTCTGCCTGACCACCCTGGAGCAGCACGAGGCGGTGCTCGCCTACCTCGGCCAGGAACGCCATCGCTACAGCCCGTTGCACCTGGACCCTGGGGCCCTCACCGATCATGACCTGGCGCTGGTACTGGCCGAGGGACGCCCAGGGTGCATCCAGGTGTTTTATCGCCTGCACGAAAGCCGGGCCGACCTCTATGTCCTCGATGAACACGACGCGCTGTGGCAGCAGCAGGTGCCAGGGCAGGACGAAAGCCATCTGCTGCTGCCTTTGCAGCGCTTTTTCGACGCCTTGGCCACGCGTCGCAAGGCTCGTTTGCCGGTCGATGGCCAGCAGCAGGCGGAGCTGGAGGTACGCTATCAGCAACTGCTGCCCGACGGGCCGGGCAAGGCACGCAGCCTGGAGCCACGCCCGGCCCCGGCGGTCGACCAGGCTCAGCCCGGCTACGAGGTGCAGGCCATCGTCCAGGCCGATGCGGCCCAGGGCAGCCATGTCACCCTGTATTGCGACCAACTGGAGTTCTCTGAGCTGGAGTACGGGGATCAGCTGTATGCCGTGGTCGCCCGGCAGATCGTCGAACAGCGCCGCAGCGCCGGTCACTACCGCTGCTACCTGACAGACCTGGATCTCTCGGGCCCCGATGGCGAGCGGCCGAGCTCGACCATCACCCTGCTGCAGCACAAGACGGCACTGGAAATGGCGCTCAACGACGGCCTGCAATCGCATCAGCGTACGATCCAGCCCTGACCCTGCACCGGTTCCCGCTGCAGCCTCCGCGCCTGGCCAAGCACCATCGTGCACTCTCACCACAGGAGTGCACGATCATGAACAAAGCATGTTGGATGGGCGCGACACCGGAGCTTGGACGTTTGCGCATCCATGAGCTGATTCTGCCAGGCAGTCACGACTCGGGCATGGACACACAGGTCGAAGGCGTCGTCGCCCAGGAGCTTACCCAGGACGTGCCGTGCATCGACCAGGTCCGCGGCGGCATTCGTGTGCTGGACCTGCGTGTCAGGGCCTACCACGAATACACCCCGGATCAGGCCTATCGCTACCAGCTGTTCCACATGACCAGCTCAGGTCGCAACCTGTTCGGCGACGTGCTCAACCAGCTCAAGCAGTTCTTCAAGGACCCGGCCAACGCCAAGGAGATCGTGATCCTCGACTTCCATCAGTTCGAGCGCTTCGGGGAAAAGGAACATGGTTGGCTGCGTGATGCGATGAACCGGCATTTCGGTTCGATGTTCATCCCTTACTCGCTGAGCCACCTGACCCTGGACGAGCTGTGGAGCCAGCACCCGGGCAAGAACATCGTGATCGCCTACAACCACCACGACCGCGGTGACTACTGGCCTGGCGTGCGCCAGGTCTGGATCGGCGAGAACGCCCCCTCGGCCGCCAAGTTGAAGGCCTTCATGGACGAGCAGCCACCAGTGGACGACAGTCGCCAGGAGTTGAGCGCCATCCAGTGCGCCAAGTACAACCTCGCCGAACTGTTCCGCCCGGACGACTTCAGCGACAAGATCGACGAGTGGTTCGAGTCCCGGGACCTGAACAGCTACATCCAGAAATTCCGCATCATCAATACCGATTGGTCGCTGCGCAGCCGGATCGTCGACAACTGCATCCATGCCTGCCAGCTGCGCACCAGCCAGGCACGCTGATAGGCGTGCGGCAGGACCTGCTCGCCAACCGCGCTACAGGTCGAAATCACCCGCAGCCTCGGGCTGGTAGTCGACCGCCAGCAGCTTGAGCCTGAGGGTCCTGCCGCCCGGTGCGGGCCAGTCGATCTCGTCGCCCACCGACAGGCCCAGCAGCGCGCAGCCAATGGGCGCGAGGATCGAGACGCTGCCCTCGGGACCGGCGTCCTTGGGATACACCAGGGTGAGGTGGTAGTCCTTGCCGGTCGCCAGCTCACGGCAGTGCACACGCGAGTTCATGGTCACCACGCCTGCCGGGATGTCCTCGTGACCGACCACCTGATCGGCGCGGTCCAGCTCGTCCTGCAGGGCGAGCACACCCGGGGTGCTGTCGTCGAGGCTGTCGAGCAGACGCTCCAGACGCTGCACGTCGAGTCGGGTGAGGATGAGGGAAGGTTGGGCGCTCATGATCCGGTCGGACTCCTTTCTACGGGGATTCTGGGCCACAGACAAAGCAAAACCCCGCCCATGGGCCCTTGCCATTGGCCTGCACGTCACCTGGAGCCGCTTGGCGGCCCCGGCATCGTCGGGTCAACGGCAATACCCCAGGGGCGGGGTTCGAACATTCATCTGGCATGGCCAGCACGGATTCGACCCTACCACAGCCGGGCAAATACTCAAGCGCGTGGGGTCGAGGCTCCGAGCGCCAGGGCTTCGCGGCAGATGACCCGACGCCGCTGGTCGTCGGCCGAGCGCCACTCGCGGATGTGCTCCACCGGCCGGTGGCAGCCCAGGCAGACCCGGCGCTCATCCAGGCGGCAGGTGCCGATGCACGGCGAGGGTACGGCCGGGCTGACGTTGCTGTAGAGCGGCTTGGGCGGTCGCGGCTGCTCGCTCATCTCAGATCTCGTCGAAGTCCAGCTTCTCGCCGATCCGCTCCCAGACGATGCGCTCGAGCATCTCGCCAAGCAGTTCCTCGCTCTTCTCGCAGACCCACTTGCCGCTCTCTTCGTCGTAGTCGAAATGGAAGCCGCCGGAGCGGTCGGCCAGCCACAATTGGCGCAGCGGCTCCTGGCGGCTGAAGATCAGCTGGCTGCCGTTGTCGAACTTGACGGTCAGCACGCCTGCGGAATTCTCCATGTCCAGATCCAGGTCGGTGTCGTCGAACAGATCCTCCAGGGCCTGTTGGGTGGCGTCGACCAGGTCGTGGAAACGCGCTTCGCTCAAACTCATTGCAGGAACCTCGGGAAATGGGTGCAGACTCGCAAGCCGGGCACGATACCGGCGCAGGGCGCCCAGCTTCAAGCGCCGCGCCACCGCTGGCAAGAAAAAGCCCGCCAGCGCTGACGATCGGCAGCCGCGCGCGACCGCCCGCCGGTCAAGTCGCTGCCTCCCGGCCGTCGCATAGGCAATCCGCCGGGCGCTCGGTATACTCGGGCGCAATACTGCTTAATTCAAAGGATTTCGCCCATGAAGCGCCTGATTTCCTCCGTTGCGGCGCTGGTCGCTGTTGCCTGCCTCGTTTCGGCCTGCGGCCAGAAAGGCCCTCTCTACCTGCCCGAAGACGGCAAGGACGGCAAGGGCTCGCACAAATCGTCGCACCAGCACTCGCACGCGCCGGCCCAGCCTGCCGCCCAAGAAGAAGAACCGCTGCCCGAGCAGTCGCCAGCGCAGTAAGGAAATCCCATGGACGCATTCAACTACCGCGGCGGCGAGCTGTTCGCCGAGGACGTGGCCCTGTCGGCCATCGCCGAGCGCTTCGGCACGCCCACCTACGTCTACTCGCGGGCCCACATCGAGGCCCAGTACCGCAGCTACACCGACGCCCTGCAAGGCGTCGAGCACCTGGTGTGCTTCGCGGTCAAGGCCAACTCCAACCTGGGCGTGCTGAACCTGCTGGCACGCCTGGGTGCAGGCTTCGACATCGTCTCCGGTGGTGAACTGGAGCGGGTCCTGGCGGCAGGCGGCCGTGCCGATCGCGTGGTGTTCTCCGGCGTCGGCAAGACCCGCGAAGACATGCGCCGCGCCCTGGAAGTCGGGGTTCACTGCTTCAACGTCGAGTCGGCCGAGGAACTCGAACGCCTGCAGCGGGTGGCCGCCGACATGGGCAAGGTGGCCCCGGTGTCGCTGCGGGTCAACCCGGACGTCGATGCCGGCACCCACCCGTACATTTCCACGGGCCTGAAAGAGAACAAGTTCGGCATCGCCATCGCCGATGCCGAAGCGCTGTACGTACGCGCCGCCCAGTTGCCCAACCTCGACGTGGTGGGCGTCGACTGCCACATCGGCTCGCAGCTCACCACCGTCGATCCGTTCCTCGATGCTCTGGATCGCCTGCTGGCCCTGGTCGATCGCCTGGCCGAATGCGGTATCCACCTGCGCCACCTGGACCTGGGCGGCGGTGTCGGCGTGCGCTATCGCGACGAGCAGCCACCGCAGGTGGCCGACTACCTGCACGCCATCCGCGAGCGCGTCGGCACCCGCGACCTGGCCCTGGTGTTCGAGCCTGGCCGCTACATCGTGGCCAATGCCGGCGTGCTGCTGACCCGTGTCGAGTACCTCAAGCACACCGAGCACAAGGACTTCGCCATCATCGATGCGGCGATGAACGACCTGATCCGCCCAGCCCTGTACCAGGCCTGGATGGAGGTCAGCGCCGTCACCCCGCGCGAAGGCCAAGCGCGCCCCTACGACCTGGTCGGGCCGATCTGCGAAACCGGCGACTTCATCGCCAAGGACCGCCCGCTGAACCTCGCCGAGGGTGACCTGCTGGCCGTGCGTTCGGCCGGCGCCTATGGTTTCGTCATGAGTTCGAACTACAACACCCGTGGTCGCTGCGCCGAGGTCCTGGTCGATGCTGACCAGGCGTTCGAAGTCCGTCGCCGCGAAACCATCGCCGAACTGTTCGCCGGCGAAAGCCTGCTGCCGGAGTGACACCATGCTGCTGCGTTTCACCAAGATGCACGGCCTGGGCAACGACTTCATGGTCCTGGACCTGGTCAGTCAGCACGCGCACATCCAGCCCAAGCACGCCAAGCAGTGGGGCGACCGGCACACCGGGATCGGCTTCGACCAGTTGCTGATCGTCGAGGCGCCGAGCAACCCGGAGGTGGACTTCCGTTACCGCATCTTCAACGCCGACGGCTCCGAGGTCGAGCAGTGCGGCAATGGTGCGCGCTGCTTCGCCCGCTTCGTGCTGGACAAGCGCCTGACGGCGAAGAAACGCATCCGTGTGGAGACCAAGGGCGGGATCATCGAGCTGGACGTGCACAACGATGGCCAGGTCTGCGTCGACATGGGACCGCCTCGCCTGGCACCGGCCGACATCCCCTTCGTCGCCGACGAGCAGGCCCTGAGCTATGCGCTGCAGATCGATGGCCACACTCATCGGATCGCCGCCGTCTCGATGGGCAACCCGCACTCGGTGCTGCGCGTGGACGACATCCAGCGCACGCCGGTTCACGAGCTGGGACCGAAGATCGAACACCACCCGCGCTTCCCGCAGCGAGTCAACGCGGGCTTTCTGCAGGTGGTGGACCGTCATCGCGCCTACCTGCGGGTGTGGGAGCGCGGCGCCGGTGAAACCCAGGCTTGCGGCACGGGCGCCTGCGCCGCTGCCGTGGCGGCCATCGCCCAGGGCTGGATGGACTCGCCCGTGTGCATCGAACTGCCAGGCGGGCGGCTGAGCATCGAATGGGCAGGCCCTGGCCAGCCGGTATTGATGACAGGCCCTGCCGTGCGCGTCTACGAAGGACAGGTCCGTTTCTAAGCGAGTATCCGCCATGACCGATCAGCCACAGGTTGTACCCCAGCCAGCCGACCTCGACCCCGAGGCGGTGATCGCCTACCTGCGTGCGCACCCCACGTTCTTCGCCGAGCACGACGAGCTGCTCATCGAGCAACGCATTCCCCACCAGCGTGGCGACAGCGTGTCGCTGGTGGAACGCCAGCTCACCCTGCTGCGCGAGCGCAACATCGAGATGCGCCACCGCCTCTCGCAGTTGATGGACGTGGCCCGTGACAACGACCGGCTGTTCGACAAGACCCGCCGGCTGATCCTCGACCTGCTCGACGCCGCGACCCTGGAAGAAGTGGTGATGGCAGTCGAAGACAGCCTGCGTCAGGAATTCCAGGTGCCTTTCGTGAGCCTCATCCTGTTCGGCGACAATCCCGCGCCGGTGGGTCGCTGGGTCAGCCACAGCGAGGCGCAGCAAGCCATTGGTGGCCTGCTGGGCAGCGGCAAGACGGTGAGCGGCAACCTGCGCGAGCACGAGCTGGCGTTTCTGTTCGGTGAGGCCCAACGCCTGGAGGTAGGCTCCAGTGCCGTCGCCTCCCTGGAGCACCAGGGCCTGCATGGCGTGCTGGCCATCGGCAGCCACGACCCGCAGCACTACAAGAGCAGTGTCGGCACCTTGTTCCTCAGCTACATCGGCGAAATTCTCGGTCGGGTGGTGCCACGGGTGACCCAGACGCTTCGCTCGGTGCGCTGATGGAACGCGAGCTGGCCGCTTATTGCGCGCACCTGCGCAGCGAGCGCCAGGTGTCGGAACACACCCAGTCGGCCTATCGACGCGACCTGAACAAGGTGATCGAATTCTGCAGCGCCCAGGGCATCGCCAGCTGGCAAGCGCTGCAGATCCAGCAGCTGCGTCAGTTGGTGGCCCGCCTGCATCATCATGGCCAGTCCTCGGCCAGCCTGGCGCGCCTGCTGTCGGCGGTGCGCGGGCTGTACCGCTACCTCAATCGCGAAGGCCTGTGCCAGCACGACCCCGCCAATGGCCTGACGCCGCCCAAGGGCGAGCGCCGCCTGCCCAAGACGCTGGACACCGATCGCGCGCTGCAACTGCTGGACGGCGGCGTCGACGACGACTTCATCGCCCGTCGCGACCAGGCGATGCTCGAACTCTTCTATTCCTCGGGCCTGCGCCTGTCGGAACTGACGCAGCTGGACCTGGAGCAACTGGACCTGGCCGGCGGCCTGGTGCAGGTCCAGGGCAAGGGCGGCAAGGCGCGTGTGCTGCCAGTGGGGCGCAAGGCCCGCGAAGCCCTGCACGCCTGGCTGCGGTTGCGCGGCATCAGCGCCCCGCGTGACGGTGCGGTGTTCGTCACCCGCCAGGGCAAGCGCCTGGGCCCGCGGGCCATCCAGTTGCGGGTGAAGGTGGCCGGGGAGCGCGAACTGGGCCAGCACCTGCACCCGCACATGCTTCGTCATTCGTTCGCCAGTCACCTGCTGGAGTCTTCCCAGGACCTGCGTGCGGTGCAGGAGATGCTCGGGCATGCCGACATCAGCACCACGCAGATCTACACCCACCTGGACTTCCAGCACCTGGCCGCCGTCTACGACGGCGCTCATCCAAGGGCCAAACGCAGCAAGGACAGCGACTCATGAGCATCGAACTGATCACCTTCGACCTGGACGACACCCTGTGGGACACCGCCCCCGTGATCGCCAGTGCCGAAACCGTACTGCGCGACTGGTTGACCGCCAATGCCCCACGCCTGGGCGGTGTGCCGGTCGAGCACCTGTATGCCATTCGCGAGCGCCTGGTGCAGGCCGAGCCGGGGCTCAAGCACCGGATCAGCGCCCTGCGTCGACAGGTGTTGTGGCACGCCTTGAGCGAAGTCGGCTACGCCCCGCTCCAGGCCCAGGCGCTGGCCGACGACGCATTCGAGGTGTTCCTGCACGCGCGCCATCAGGTCGAGGTGTTCCCCGAGGTGCAGCCGGTGCTGGAGATCCTGCGCGAGCGTTACGTACTGGGGGTGGTCACCAACGGCAATGCCGATGTGCGACGCCTGGGTATTTCCGACTACTTCAGCTTTGCCTTGTGTGCCGAGGATCTGGGCATTGGCAAGCCCGACCCGGCCCCCTTCCTCGAAGCGCTCAAGCGTGGCCAGGTGCAGGCCGCCTCGGCGGTGCACATCGGCGACCACCCCAGTGACGACATCGCCGGGGCTCAGCGCGCCGGTTTGCGCGCGGTGTGGTACAACCCGCAGGGCAAGGCGTGGACTGGCGAGCGAGCGCCGGATGCCGAGATCCAGCGCCTTTCGCAATTACCGCAGGTATTGACGCGCTGGCAGTGAAGACCCGGCACAAGCCCTGGCGCGACCGCACCGGTCTGCGCCGGTAGCCTCTTCGCTGATGCTGCGCCTGAACGACGCGCACAAAAAAGCCCGCAGCGACGGCGGGCTCTTTCGCACTCAGGCACTCAGATAGGGCGGCTGCCGTACTTGTTGTCCGGTTTCTTGGGCGGATCCGCAACCACATTGGCCTCGACTTCCTGAACCTTGCCACCACGCGCCAGGAACTCCTCCATGGCACGGGCCAGGGCATCGCGCTCCTTCTGCTTGGCTTCAAGGCTCGGCATTTCGTCGACCGAAACAGCTGCCTTGGCCTTGCCCTTGGCCGCAGGCGCGGGGCTGCTGTCGTCGTCGCCAGCGTCTTCGGCGCCGTCGTCGGTCGCCGCTTCGAGGGCCTCGTCGCCTTCTTCGTCATCGCCTACTTCGAGGTCATCGTTTTCCAGATCGTCGTCGCTCATGTTCTACCTCATGCCTTGCGAAAAGCAGGTTAGTTATAGCCCAGTGATGCCGTAGACCGGCAGCCACCGGTGAAAATTCAACCGGTCGTGAATCGACCATGCCGGGGGACTCGGCGTCCTTCTTCGGAAGGCTGTCGCCAGTCGATGTCGGCGTTGGCCGAGGCAGGGAGTTCTGCGGGTCGGCCGGGCGAGCGCACAACCAGGCGAAGCACCCATCGACACCTGCGAGGCATCGGCCATGCCCCTCCGGCGCGCATTCTAGCGCGCCCGCAGAAAAAGCAAAGCTTCATGAATACCCGACGTTCTGTAAGTTTTCATCCCGGGTCTCGAACAGGTGGAGTAAACCGTTTGCTTCTGGCCGAAACGGTAAAAAACGGACAAAAAAATGCCCGGGCATGCCGGGCAAGTTTTTTCGCTGCGTGACGATTACAGGTTGTAGCCACGCTCGTTGTGCTGAGCCAGATCGAGACCGATCGACTCTTCTTCATCGTTGACCCGCAGCCCCATGACCGCATCGAGCACCTTGAGAATCACGTAGGTGACGATGGCGGTGTAGACCACGGTGAAGATCACGCCCTTGGCCTGTACCCAGACCTGCGCACCGATGTCGGTCACCGCACCGAAGCCGCCCAGCGCCGGCGCCGCGAAGACACCGGTGAGGATGGCGCCGACGATGCCGCCCACGCCATGCACGCCGAAGGCATCCAGGGAATCGTCGTAGCCCAGCTTGCGCTTGAGGCTGGTGGCGCAGAAGTAGCAGATCACGCCGGAGGCCAGGCCGATCACCAGGGCGCCCATCGGGCCCACGGTGCCGGCGGCCGGGGTGATGGCCACCAGACCTGCGACCACACCCGAGGCGATGCCCAGCGCGCTGGGTTTGCCGTGGCCGATCCACTCGGCGAACATCCAGCCCAGGGCCGCGGCAGCGGTAGCGATCTGGGTCACCAGCATGGCCATCCCAGCCGTGCCGTTGGCGGCGGCGGCAGAGCCTGCGTTGAAGCCGAACCAGCCGATCCACAGCATGGCCGCGCCCACCAGGGTGTAGCCCAGGTTGTGCGGGGCCATCGGCGTGGTCGGGTAGCCCTTGCGCTTGCCCAGCACCAGACAGGCTACCAGGCCAGCGATACCGGCATTGATGTGCACCACGGTGCCACCGGCGAAGTCCAGCACGCCCCAGTCCCACAACAGTGCACCGTCACCGCTCCAGACCATGTGCGCGATCGGCGCGTAGACCAGGGTGAACCACACCCCCATGAACACCAGCATGGCGGAGAACTTCATGCGCTCGGCGAAGGCACCGACGATCAGCGCCGGGGTGATGATGGCGAAGGTCATCTGGAAGGTGATGAACACCGCTTCAGGGAACAGCGCCGTGGCCGAGGTGAGCCCCGACGGCGTCACGCCCGCGAGGAAGGCCTTGGAGAAGCCGCCGATGAAGGAGTTGAAGTTGAGCACGCCTTTTTCCATACCACCGGTATCGAAAGCCAGGCTGTAGCCGTAGATCACCCACAGGATGCTGATCAGACCGGTGATGGCGAAGCACTGCATCATCACCGACAGCAGGTTTTTGGAACGCACCATGCCGCCGTAGAACAAGGCCAGGCCCGGGATGGTCATGAACAGCACCAGCGCGGTGGCGGTGAGCATCCAGGCGGTGTCGCCGGAGTTCAGTACCGGGGCGGCGGCTTCCTCTGCCAGGGCCAGGCCAGGCATTGCGAGGGACAAAAGGGCTCCTAGCCCTGCGATCTTGCGCAGAGTCATGTGTTTTCTCCTGGGGCGTATGGGTTTGGTGAGGCGTTGTTGCGTCGCTTAGATCGCGTCGGTATCGGTCTCGCCGGTACGGATGCGGATCGCCTGCTCCAGATTCACTACGAAGATCTTGCCGTCGCCGATCTTGCCGGTGTTGGCCGCCTTGGTAATGGCTTCGATCACCCGGTCCAGGTCCTTGTCGTCGATGGCGACATCGATCTTGACCTTGGGCAGGAAATCGACCACGTATTCGGCGCCACGGTACAGCTCGGTATGGCCCTTCTGCCGGCCGAAGCCTTTGACTTCGGTCACGGTGATGCCTTGCACGCCGATTTCCGACAGCGACTCGCGCACGTCGTCCAGCTTGAACGGCTTGATGATGGCAGTGACTAGCTTCATGAAACTCTTCTCCCGATTTGGTGGACTTGCCCCAGGAAAACAAACCCGTCTCAAGTCTAAGCGCAGCGCCTGGCTTTGTAACGCGTCGTAGGCTTCCTTCCCCCCAGCCGCACACGCCTGCGTGGGTGACGTGAGGCCTTGCGGTTGCGCCTGCACACTGCTCGATCACCAGAGGCGTCATCGGTGCATGGCTCGCAGGGTTCTTTGCAGAAACCTTGCCATTTCCGCGAAACCCACCAATCACGCGGCTTGGCGCCTGCGCTCGTGGGACTTGGGCCCACCACAGGCGAGCACCATGCACGCTAATGGTGCGCATACCTGCCAAGCACTGCGCGAAAAGCGTGCACAGTGGGCACGCCGCGCCACGTGGTACACTCCGACCCTCGACCCTTCTCACGGACATTGCGCCCATGCTCGCGCCCAAAGCCCTACTCGATGCCCTGAGCGACCAGGCCTCGCGCCTGTTCAGCAACGACACCGCGCAGCCGCGCGCCGAACTCGAAAGCCAGTTCAAGGCCCTCATGCAGAGCGCCTTCAGCAAGCTCGATCTGGTCAGCCGGGAAGAATTCGACAGCCAGATGGTGGTGCTGGCGCGTACCCGTGCCCGCCTGGAAGCGCTGGAGCAGCAGGTGGCCGATCTGGAAGCCCGCGTGGCGCCCGTCGCGCGCGACTGACGAAGCGATGTTGCGGCGCCGATGCAATGTCGGCGGCGCATTGGAAGATGCAGTGCACTGCAAACTCGATGCTCGTTTCTTCCAGATGAAACTTATTTAAAGTCTGCCTCGCCGATTGACTTCGATACTACCCTTGAATAAAGTTCGCTCGCCTTGAGAAAGGCCTCAACTGCATTCAACGAAGAGCGCAATGGACACAGTATCTAGTCGCTGCCTGATCGACGTCCCCGGGGCCGGTCAGGCACTGGAATCACAACACCGGTCCCGACACCCTGGTCGGGCGAGCCGCGCCAGAGCCTGATGCTCCGCCGTGACTTGCCTCGCCGGTGCCCGCCGGTCGGAGGCAAGCTCATGAACCTCACCTCGTTCCTTCCCTATCCCGTGCACGCCTGCCTGGCCGTGCTTCGTGGGCGCGCCGCACACCCAGCAGCGCCGCGCCTTGCAGCCTTTTCCGGCAAGGCACGCGACGCGCAGTTGCGGGCGGTCCGGCAGACGCATCCGGGCCCCGGAAAACACCAACTGCACCCGCATGAGCGCCATGACGACGCCCAGGAACCACCCGGTCCGCGCGAGTCGCTCGAGCGCCTGCGCGCACGCCTGACCCGGCACGCATCCGCCTGAACGAACAGTCAGTCGAGGATCAACTTCTAACGAACTTTGAGGTTGTAAAGTTCGACGGCAAGTTATTACCTGAATATTCATCTGCGAGGAAATAGCTATGGACTGCGCGAGTAGAAAGTTCGTTGTCGGCTTAACTTCCGACCCTCGGCAACGGACATCTATCTGTCGGAACAACCTGATTTTTCCCCGCGACCCGACATACCGCCGCCCTCTGCGTGAGTGACCGGCCTGTGTGTCGCGCCGCCACAGCGGCAGGAGCACGGCATCATGACCGCCAAATACCGCAGCACCCCCTTGGCCAAGGCCCAGGGCGAAACCCGCCTGTCCACCCGCGCCGCCCACGAAGCGCACAATGGCTTGGCCGTCACCCTGGCCAATCTGGATTCCAGCGAGCGGGGTCTTACCGAGCACGAAGCCGCCCAGCGCCTGGAGCGTGATGGCGCCAACCTGGTGGCCCAGGACCGCCAGCGACATCCGCTGGTGCAGTTGCTCAAGGCGCTGAACAACCCTTTCATCTATGTCCTGCTGACCCTGGCCGCGATCAGTTTCGTCACCGACTACTGGCTGCCGGTCCACACCGGTGCAGGGGATGACGCCGACCTGACCAAGGTGCTGATCATCCTGACCATGGTCAGCGTCAGCAGCCTGCTGCGCTTCTGGCAGGAGTACCGCTCGAACAAGGCCGCCGACGCACTCAAGGCGATGGTCAGCACCACCGCGACCGTGCTGCGCCGCGAGCACTTCGACGATGCCCCGCGGCTGCGCGAGGTGCCCATGAGCGAGCTGGTGGTCGGTGACCTGGTGCAGCTCTCGGCCGGCGACATGATTCCCGCCGACGTGCGCCTGCTCGAATCGCGCGACCTGTTCATCAGCCAGGCGGTGCTCACCGGCGAAGCGCTGCCGGTGGAAAAGTACGACACCCTGGGCAACATCGCGGCGAAGTCCGCCAGCGGCCAAGCCGGCGATGCCAGCAGCCCGCTCGAGCTGTCGAACATCTGCTTCATGGGTACCAACGTGGTCAGCGGTCGCGCCCGTGCCGTGGTGGTGGCCACCGGCAAGCGTACCTACTTCGGCTCCCTGGCCAGGGCCATCGCCGGCTCGCGCACCCAGACCGCCTTCGACCGCGGGGTCAACAGCGTCAGCGCGCTGCTGATCCGCTTCATGCTGGTCATGGTGCCGGTAGTGTTCATGATCAATGGCCTGGTCAAGGGCGACTGGGGCGATGCCTTCCTGTTCGCCCTGGCCGTGGCGGTGGGGCTGACCCCGGAAATGCTGCCGATGATCGTCAGCGCCAACCTGGCCAAGGGCGCCGCCGCCATGGCCCGGCGCAACGTGGTGGTCAAGCGCCTGAACACCATCCAGAACTTCGGTTCGATGGACGTGCTGTGCACCGACAAGACCGGCACTCTGACCCAGGACCGCATCATCCTGGAGCACCACGTCGCCCCGGACGGTCGGCGCGACCCGCGCGTCCTCGAACTGGCCTGGCTGAACAGCCATCACCAGAGCGGCATCCGCAACCTGATGGACCAGGCCGTGCTGCATTTCGCCGGCCAGGACGAGCGGTTCCAGGCGCCCCACGCCTACGCCAAAGTGGACGAGCTGCCCTTCGACTTCGTCCGTCGGCGCCTGTCGGTGGTGGTGAAGAACGCCCTCGGCCAGCACCTGATGGTGAGCAAGGGCGCCGTGGAAGAACTGCTCGCCATCGCCACCCATGTCCAGGAGGGCGACGACCTGGTGGTGCTGGACGAGGTCCGCCACCGGCGCCTGCTGGACAGCGCCGAAGCCTTCAATCGCGAAGGATTCCGTGTGCTGGTGGTGGCCACGCGCTTGATCCCGGCTGCCGAGACCAAGGCGCAATATCACACCGACGACGAGCGCGCGCTGGTGATCCAGGGCTTTCTCACCTTCCTCGACCCACCCAAGGAAAGCGCTGGCCCAGCCATCGCCGCGTTGCGCGACATGGGTGTGCAGGTCAAGGTCCTGACTGGCGACAACCCGGTGGTCAGCTGCAAGGTGTGCCATGAAGTGGGCCTGGAGCCTGGTGTGCCCTTGCTGGGCCAGGACATCGAACGCCTGGACGACGCCACCCTGGCCAGCGAAGTGGAGCGCCGTACGGTATTCGCCAAGCTCACCCCGTTGCAGAAGTCGCGCGTGCTCAAGGCGCTTCAGGGCAACGGCCATACCGTGGGCTTTCTCGGCGACGGCATCAACGACGCACCGGCCCTGCGCGATGCCGATGTCGGCATCTCGATGGACAGCGGCACCGACATCGCCAAGGAGTCGGCCGACATCATCCTGCTGGAAAAGAGCCTGATGGTGCTGGAGGAAGGGGTGCTGATGGGCCGCGAGACCTTCGGCAACATCATGAAGTACCTGTGCATGACCGCCAGCTCCAACTTCGGCAACGTGTTCTCGGTGCTGGTGGCCAGCGCCTTCATTCCGTTCCTGCCGATGCTGGCGATTCATCTGCTGCTGCAGAACCTGATGTACGACTTCTCCCAGCTGTCGCTGCCGTGGGACCGCATGGACAAGGAGTTCCTCAGCGCACCGCGCAGATGGGACGCTGGCAACATCGGCCGCTTCATGCTGTGGATCGGGCCAACGTCATCGATCTTCGACATCACCACCTTCGCCCTGATGTGGTATGTGTTCGCCGCCAACAGCGTCGAGATGCAGGCCCTGTTCCAGTCCGGCTGGTTCGTCGAGGGGTTGCTGTCGCAGACGCTGGTGGTGCACATGCTGCGTACCCGCAAGGTGCCGTTCTTCCAGAGCACGGCGGCGTTGCCGGTACTGCTGGCCACGGCGGTGGTGATGGCCCTCGGTGTCTACATCCCGTTCTCGCCAGTCGGCGCGATGGTCGGCCTGGTACCGCTGCCGTGGCAGTACTTCCCCTGGCTGCTGGCGACGCTGCTGGGCTACTGCGTGGTGGCGCAGACCATGAAGACACTGTACATCCGTCGGTTTGGTCAGTGGTTCTGAGCCGGAAAGCGAAATGCCCTCAGACCTGAGGTGGAAAACCGTCCTGCACTGCTCGGGCTACGCGCCCGGCATGTGCCTGGCGGTTCTGCCGTGCCGAAGACCGGTCCGGAACATGTCCGAACACGCTCAGTCACCCGTTCGGGAAGTTATCTGGTCGCACAAGTGATCATATGGATAGTCCTATATCCAATAATGAGCGCCTGACACTACCGTTCATGAAAAGGTGCACGACAAAAATGAAATTGAGCCGCTCGCCATATTGACAGCCAACGATCGTCACTTATACTCGACCGCACTGAGCTTCAGTTCAGCTGGAGCCGATAATAAGAACAAGGATGACGACGATGCCGATGCATGGCTGCGCACTCAGATGCCCGCTGTTTTATGCGCCTCATATCTGCCTTCAAGGCAATAATAATAAAATCTTCAATTCTTCTCAGACGTTCACTTCTTAGCTCTCCTGCCCATTATCAACAGGCTCGCCCTATCGAACTGCCGAGCGGATTCATAGCGCTCGTCAAAAGATATTGCCTGCCACGCAGACTCGCGCATTGTTTTTAAAAGCGCGCGGCCTGTATTCGCCTGAACGAAAGTTTCTTGGATAACGGACATCGTTAGTTCAATGGAGTGAAAGTACCGTGTTCAAAAGACGCAAGCCCGTTGCCCTCGACCATCCCGATCTCGAGCGCGTGAAGTTGACCCCTCAGATGCTCGATTACGACCGCTTCGCCAATCGCGGTCGCTCGCAGTATCTGCCTTATGTCATGAGTTTCAATGCGGCCAGTTACCAGTCGCCCAGCATCAACACCGACCGACTGGGGTTTCGCTTCGCCCATGATCGAAACGGCAGGCCGCTGAGTGCCGGCACCCTCGACGCGTGTTCGGCAGACACCGTCAACCTGCTGGTCGGTGCCTCTCCCGCCTTGGGCTACGGCGCTTCCAGCGATGCCGCCAGCGTCGCCAGCCGGCTCGCGCAACACGACCGCGACGGCCTGCCATGGCTCAATTTCGCCGGCCATTGCTTCAATGCCACGCAGGAACTGATGCTGTTCATGCTGCATCGGCATCGCCTGCCCAGGATCCGTCGAATCGTGGTGCTGGGTGGCTTCAACACCTTGGTCATGGCACGCTTGCCCGAATTCATTCGCGGAGAACTTCCACCGTTCTATTTCTGCGGTGATTACTATGAAAAGTTCGACGAGATTGCCGAAGCGCACGGCGCCTCTCTGCCTCCGGCGAAACTTCCGAAGTGGCCAACCGAAACCAAGGCCGTGCCCCCTGTGGGGGAAACGCTGAGTCGCGCTAGCGAGGAGACGGCGCGTTGTCTGGCGACATGGAAAAGTCTGGCCCAGGCGCATGGAGCCGAACTTTCGTTCCTCATGCAACCGTTGGCCACCTGGGTACGGACGCCGTGCAGCGAAGAACAACGGCTATTTGACGAACTGGATCAGATATCGAAACTTGGCACCTGGTCGCAACTCTATGGCGATATATCCGATCCCGCGGTCGCCGACCACTATGCCGATTATCTGGCCTCGGCGTGCCACACATTGGATCTGCCATTCACCAATTTGGTGCACGCCCTCAGATCGCGTCCGGCTGATGAATGGCTGTTCGTCGACCGTGCGCACTTCACCGACACCGGTAATGACGTCGTGGCTCAGGCCATTGTCCAGCATCTGAACTAACAGGGAAGGACTCGATCATGTTCAAACGAATTCGACAGGCATTCAGCGCACTCTTCAAGCGCAAGAAGAAAAACAAGAAAAAGAACAACTCCTCCATCTATCCGATGCACTGATGAACAGCACCAGAAGCGTGTTTTGCACCCTGCTCGGCGCCGAATCGGGCGAGCAGGCTCGGCAGGCGTTCTCACCGGTCGCGCTGCGTGCGCTGCTGCACGACGGCCACGTCGACCAGGCGCTGACCACCGATTGGCACAGCCCTCAGGCGCTGGACGTGCTGGCACAGGAGACGGCAGCGCGCATGCACACCCTGGGCAGGCCATGGTGCGCTCTGCGTGAGCGCCTGGACGCCGACCAACTCGCCGCTCTGAGGGCCAAGGCCGTGCGCGAAGCGGCTCCCTTGCTGGTCGGCAGCCAGCATGTGTTGCACAGCGTCTGTGCCAGCTGGAACAACGAAGCGTCCTACGCCATGGCCGTGTTGCGCATTCATGCAGCCGATGTCGGCGAAGGGCTGGCTGGCGCAGGACGCCTTGCGCGCTACGCCGAACTGCTGCGTGAGCTCGGACCTTCGGAAAGCGGCATCGACCCGCTGCGCATCGGCGAAGATCAAAGCCTCAGCCCGGGCGCCTTCAACCTGGCGGCAATGCTGGTGGTGATGGGTCATTTCCCCGAATCGCTGTTGCCACAGATCCTTGGCGTCAATCTGTTCCTGCGTCATGCCGGTCTGCTGCCGATGTTCGCGTTCCTGTCCCAGCCAGCGCCGGCCATGTCCTTTCTCGACCTGCGCCAGCACCCGAGCCAGCCGGGCCTGGACCTGGGGATGCTGGCCGGCAGCGCTGTGTGCGAATACCTGGCCCAGGCTGACGCCAGTGCCGCCGAGTCGGTCGCCCAGGGCTATGCCTGGGCACGCTGCCAGGTGGAGACGGCGCACAGGGCATTGCTCGATGTGCTCGAACGCTGGGTCGATCCCCGGGAAGCGGTACGCGATGTGATCAGGCGGCGACGCCCGGAGGCCTGCCAGTATCATGACAGTACCCGCCTGGCGGGCGTCCCGATGCAACCGCTGCTGCAGTCGGACGATGCACTGCGGCTGCTCGAGCACTTGGCCAACAGTGCCTACGTTCGCCCCGGCGATCCACAGCGCAGTCCGCTGCTGAACGCGTTGATCTCACCTCGCGGCAAGATGTTCCGCATCTTCAGCCCCGATGACGTGATGACGCTGCAACGCTGGATCGCCGGACTGCCTTATGCCCAGGCGCCCAGCCCGGAGCCGGCCTACCTGTGCTGGAAAGACGACGGTCAGCTGCAACGCGCACGCTGCATCGAGGAGCGAGGCTCGGTGCTCTCGACAGCCGTGCCCACCCGGCAACGCTATACGCGCTGGCTGCGGGTCGAGCTCACGCCGGCAGAAGAGCAACAGGCTCGGGACTATGTGAACCGTTGGCTGGTCAAGTCCGCCAGGGCCCTGCGCAAGGGCCGCTGCCCTCTGCCCGAGCGGTGGGCGCCCGGCGTTCTGCGCCAGTGGCTGCAGCAGCAGCACGAGGCCGCCAACGCCACGCTGGATCCGGACGAAGCGGTGCCCACCCGCGAAGAGGTGGTCGCCGATATTCTCGCCCTGGCGCCTCTGACCATGATCGACGGGGCCTGGCTGGCAGGCTTCGCCCACCCGTCGCTCGCCAGTTCAGGGTTCGCCAGCCGCCTGTTCGAAACCTACTACGACGAGCTGGGCAATGGCGTCACGGCGCAGAACCACCCGGTGATCTATCGGCAGCTGTTGCGCGCCGTGCACGGCGAACTGCCGCCAACCGCCAGTGCCGGCTACGCCGACGCCGATTGCTTCGCCGAGCAGGATTTCGACTTGCCACTGCTATGGCTGGCGATCGGCCGTTATCCGCAACGCTATTGCGCGGAGATCCTCGGTCTCAACCTGGCGATGGAGCTCTCCGGCGTAGGGGGCGGCTACCGGCGCACGCACAAGGCCCTGCGCGCCTACGGCTACCCCACCCTGTTCGTCGACCTGCACAACGCCATCGACAACGTCGCGACCGGGCACAGCGCTTGGGCGGTCGCCAGCCTCGACACCTATCTCAGTGCCTTTGGCGCAACCGATCGTGATGCCTTGTGGACTCGGGTCCGCATTGGTTTTGCCGCACTCAACCCCCCCAGGGAGGACACCATGCTGGACAAGTTCAAGGAACGAATGAGGTCGCTGCTATGACCTGCACACTCGGCATCTCCGCCTTCTACCACGACAGCGCCGCCACCCTGGTGGTCGATGGCCATATCGTTGCGGCCGCCCAGCAAGAGCGCTTCAGCCGTGTTCGCCACGATCCCGGATTCCCCACCCAGGCCATCGAGTTCGTGCTGGCCGAGGCAGGGCTGTCACTGGCGCAGGTCGACCATGTGGCCTATTACGAAGATCCTGCGCTGAAATTTCGTCGGGTGTTGTCAACCGCGGCCGTCGCCGGTTTTTCCTCGGCCGCCACTTACGCCCCCGTGCTCAGCGATTGGTTCAAGACCAAACGCCGCATGGACCGCGAGGTCCAGCGGCATTTGCGGGCAATGGGCGACCGTCAGGGGCGCAAGATCGAAGTCCATGGCCATCATCAATCCCACGCGGCATCGGCGTTCTTCCCCAGCCCGTTCGAGCGAGCGGCGGTGTTGTGCATCGACAGCGTCGGCGAGTGGGCCACCACCACCTTGTGGCACGGCACGCCAGAGGGCTTGAAACAGGTCGCCGAGCTCGAATTTCCGCACTCGCTCGGACTGCTCTACTCGGCATTCACCTACTTCTGCGGATTCAAGGTGGACTCGGGCGAGTACAAGCTGATGGGCCTGGCCCCTTACGGCAAGCCCGTGCACGCCGACCGGATCCTGGCCGAGTTGATCGACGTCAAACCAGACGGCAGCTTCCGCCTGGATTGGAGCAAGTTCGAATTCATCCAGGGCGAAGTGATGACGGGAGCAGCCTTCGAACACCTGTTCGGTGGCCCCCGCCGCCTGCCCGAAGCGCCCCTGACCGAACGCGAGTTCGACCTCGCCGCGTCGGTGCAGAAAGTCACCGAACTGGTGGTGTCGCGCCTGGCGCAGACGGCCAGAGAACTGACCGGCGAGCGCAACCTGTGCATGGCCGGCGGAGTGGCGCTCAACTGCGTGGCCAATGGCGTGGTGTCTCGCCAGCGGACCTTCGAGCGCCTGTGGATCCAGCCGGCGGCCGGAGATGCTGGAGGCTCTCTGGGCGCTGCGCTGCTGAGCGATCGGCGTGCCCGGCAGGTGCGCGTGCGCGAGCTGCCGCAGGGCGTGGATGGCATGCAAGGCGCGCTGCTCGGGCCTGAATACAGCGACGAGCAGATCAAGGCCGAGCTCGACCTGTGCGGTGCGGTGTACCAGCAGTTGGACGATGAAGCGTTCGACCATCGGCTGATCCTCAGCATGGAGGAAGGCGGCGTGGTGGGCTGGTTCCAGGGCCGCATGGAGTTCGGCCCGCGCTCGCTGGGCAATCGCTCGATACTCGGTGATCCGCGGCGCGCCGATACCCAATCCAACATGAACCTGCGCATCAAGTTTCGCGAGTCTTTCCGGCCGTTCGCGCCGGTGGTGCTCGCCGAGCAGGCCACCCGGTACTTCGACATCGTCGAAGAAAGCCCGTACATGCTGGTGGTCTCGCCAGTCGCCGACGCCGTGCGCCGCAGCGTACCTGCCGCCCAGGCGCAACTCAGCGGCATCGACCTGCTCAAGGTGGTGCGCAGCAGCCTGCCGGCCATCACCCATGTGGATTTCTCGGCACGCGTGCAGACCGTGGACCGCGAGCGCAATCCGCGTTTTCGCGCGTTGCTGGAGCGCTTCTACCGCCGGACCGAATGCCCGGTACTGGTCAATACCTCGTTCAACGTGCGCGGCGAGCCCATCGTCAACACGCCCGCGCAGGCCTATCGCTGCTTCATGCGCACCAACATGGACGTGCTGGCGATCGGCAGCTTCTACCTGGAGAAAGCCCAGCAACCCCACTTCGAAGAAGCCGTCGACTGGCGCGAGACCGTGCCGCTGGACTGAGTCGTTCAACCACTAGGGAAGGTGCATCCATGAGTTACGTCGTCGTGTCTCTGTTGTCGCTGTTCGGCCCGTTCATCCGTCGCGGTGCGCGTTTTGCGCGCCATCCCGACCCGCGCGCCACCTCCTACCTGAAGCGCCAGCCATGAGCCTCATGGCCTTGGACGTACACCAGGCTTCGGTCGTCCAAATGCTGAAGGTGGCAGGCTTCGACCGGCAGGCCCTGACGCACTGCCGCCAACAGCTGGGCACCCCTGCGCACCGTGCCGAGCACGTCGGCAGGGTCGGCGCGCAATTGCTGCGCTCGACCTTGAACAACGAAGTGCTGCAGGCCATCGCCGCGTTTCCCGGCAGCGGCTACAAGGCCTTGCTGCTGCGTGGCATCGAGCTCAGCACCGAGGTGCGCTCGCCCTGCGACGGGTTCCTGCCCGAGGCCGAGTGCGTACTGGACTTCGACTTGCTGCATTTCGGCATGCTCGACCTGCTCGGCGTGCGCTGCCATGCCGTGGAATACGAGAACCTCGGCAAACTGGTGCGCAATGTCGTTCCAGTAGCCCACGCCGTCGGCACCACCAGCTCATGGGGTGCGGACGTCGACTTCTCATGGCACACCGACAACCCTAACTGGCCGTTCGGCGACCAGGCTCAGGACGTCGCTCGCAGCGTGCCCAATTACCTGGCCTTCATCGCAGTGCGCAATCAGGAGCAGGCGTCGACCGACATCGTCTGCATCGACCATGTCCTGGCGCAACTGCCCAGCTGGGCCATCGAGCACCTGAGCGAGCCGAGCTATGCCTTCGGCGCACCGGCTTCGAACGAAGGGTTCGACGGCCCGCACCGGGTGATGCCGATTCTGGAGCGCGGTGCCGATGGCTATCGACTGCGCTTCGACGACGGCATCGTCACGGCCCTGAACCCTCGTGCAGAGGCCGCGCTGAGCCAATTGCGCGCGGTGCTCGGCCAGGTTCGCGGCATCGAACTGGTGCTGCAACCCGGGGATTTCTTCATCTTCAAGAACACCCGTGTGCTGCACCGGCGCAGGGCCTTCAAACCCCTGCCCGAAGGCCAGGCGCGCTGGCTGCGCCGGGTCTACGGCAACTGAACCCACCCCATCCTCACTCGAACAGGAAGTTTGCATGAACAAGCGTATTGCAGTCATCGGTGGTCGTCCTGCCCCGATTCACGGCGCCAAGGCCTTGGGTATCGATGTCGTGCTGGTGCATCAGCCAGGCGATTACGAAGAGGACATCCTCAACCACTGCGAACAGGTGGTGCATGCGCCGCTGGACGACGCAGCAGCGATCATCGAGGTGCTCGAACCGCTGCACCGCGAGCGGCCCTTCGAGCGCATCATCACCACCACCGAAGTGGCGGGCGAGTCCACCGGCAAGGTCGTCGACCATTTCCAGCTCGTCGGCGTCTCTTACAAGACGGCTCACTTGCTCAAGGACAAGGTGGCCATGCGTCAACTGCTGGCCGAGCACGATCTCAGCCCGGTCGCCTATCGCCACGTGACCTGCGCCCAGGACGCCATCGACTTCGTGGCCGAGCATGGCCGCTGCGTGCTCAAGCCCGCCGAAGGGGTGGCGAGTCTGCACATCCACCCCTGCTCCGACGCCGACTCGGCAACCCAGGCCTGGCAAGCGCTCAAGCAGGCCCAGGTGTCCCACATCATCATCGAGGAGTACCTCGATGGCCCGGTGGTCAGCGTCGACTCGTTCTCCTTCGAAGGCCGTCATCTGCCCATCGGTTACTCGCAATACCGCATGAACGACAAGTACGTGGAATGGGAAGTCAGCACCCCCAGCACCGACGCCGCGAAATGGCTGCCGGAACTCATGGACATGACCTGCCGGCTGCTCGATGCCGTGGAACTGGTGGAAGGGCCGTCGCACAGCGAGTTCGTGCTGACCGAAAAGGGCCCGAGGGTGCTGGAGTCGCACGCACGCCTGGCAGGTTCCGGGGCACCGGAGCTGGTACGCCGCGCGTTCGGCCTGGACCTGAACCGGATGTTCCTGACGGTGCCGCTGGGCATCGACGAGCTGCCGCTGCAGTCGCCCCAGCCCAAGGCCGGCGCGGCGATCCAGTTCTTCGTGCCCACCCCTGGCACCGTGCGCAAGGTCGAGCTGGACCTCAAGCCTGAGGTGGATGTCCGCCACACCCGCCCGGGCGAGACGCCACGTGTGTTCCTGCCCTTCCTGTTCGAACTCGGCGAGGCGCAGCAGGCGGTGGTCATCCAGAAACACGAAGGCGACACGATCCCGCCCCTGGACACGGTTGCCGACTGCGTGTCGGGCTATGTGCTGGCCACCGGCACCTCGCGTGAGGACGCCGTGCGCCTCGGCGATGAACTGGTGCAGGCCGTGCACTTCATCATGGAGCACAAGGCATGAGTTACGTGCTGTGCCTGCACCGCTGGGTGGGGCGCCAGGCACTCTACGAGCGTTACGGCCTCGAGCCAGGCATGCAGATCCGCGCGATCTGCACCGCCGAATCCGCGCAGTCCCTGCCACGGGATCGGCTGGCCTCGCTCTCGGCGCTGGGCTCGCTGGACGACGCCGCTGCAGTCATGGCCGAGGCGCAGCGCCTGATCGACCTGCACGGCGTCCCGCATCGGGTGGTGGCGCTCAACGAGGGCGACCTGCTCAATGCTGCGACGATTCGCGAGCGGTGGGGCGTACCGGGTGATCCGCGAGCGTGGACCGAACGCTTTCGCGACAAGCTGAGCATGCTCGAGATCGCCGCTGGACAATCGGCGATCGCGATCCTGCCGGCGGTGAGCGCCGACGATCCGCAGGCGGTGCAGCAGTTGCTGAGCGAACGGGGTTTTCCGCTGGTGCTCAAACCGCGCTATGGCACTGCCAGTCGCGGTGTACGGATCCTGCGCCAGGCGCAAGACCTGAGCCTGCTGGACACGCCACACACCGAGCCGATGATGGTGCAGGCGTTCTGCGCAGCACCGATTCTGCACGTGGACGGTTGGTGGGACGGCGAGCGCATCGTCGTCCTGACCGCTTCGCGCTACGTCAACAGCTGCGCCGACTTCGGACCGGACAGCGCGCTGGGCAGCATCGAGCTGGAAGCGGACGACCACGAGCGCGCCATCGCCGGGCGAGTGGCCACGTTGCTCGAGGCCTTCGCCGGTGAGCGCGAAATCGTCTTCCACCTGGAACTGTTCGACGATGGCCAGGACTTGCACTTTCTGGAGATCGGCGCACGCGTCGGCGGTGCGGAGATTCCATTTCTCTGGCGCGAAGTGCGTGACATAGACCTGGTCGGCATCGCCTGGGAGCTGCAGACCCAGGCCAGCAGCCAGCAGCGCGATCACGCCCGCACCCGTAGCCGCGACGGCCGCCCGTTGCATGCCGAGCGCGGTGCCTGGGTCATCGGCCGCCGCGAGAGCCTGATGCGCACGCCGCTGGATACGCTGTACTGGGCGCAGGGTGCCCTGACCGCCAGTGCGCCTAGCGGGGTGTACGAGGGCGCCCGCACGCGCCTGCGCCTGCGCAGCTTCGATCGACCGGCGCTGGTGCGGGATGTGGAGCGAATCTTCGAGCACCTGGCGAAGGCCTGGAGCGCCTCGGCATGACCACCCACGGCGACCCAGACGTAACCGTGAGTACCACTTTCGCCGGGCGCTCAACGCATGTCATCATCGACGTCTCACAGGCGCCCCTCTTCGCTCGGGCGCTGGCAGGGATGGCCCGTGGACGCTGGGCGCCGGCGCAAGACCGCACCTAGCGCACACTCAACATTTGCAGGAGCAATTCGGATGCCAGTGGAAAACTTGATAGGCGTAGCGATCATCGCCCTGGGTATGGTCCTGACTCCAGGTCCCAACATGGTGTACCTCACCTCCAGAGCGATTTCCCAGGGACGCTTGGCCGGCATGATCTCGCTCGCTGGCGTGGCACTGGGCTTCATCTGTTACCTGGTCGCCTCAGGCCTCGGCCTGTCAGCCCTGTTCAAGGCCGTGCCGATGGCCTATGACGTGGTGCGCATCGCCGGGGCCTTCTATCTGGGGTATCTGGCGTGGAACATGATTCGCGGTTCTTCGCCCTTCGAAGCGCGCGAATTGCCACCGCATTCGCCGCGCAAGCTGTTCACCATGGGCCTGGTGACCAACTTGCTCAACCCCAAGATCGCCTTGATGTACTCGGCACTCATTCCTCAGTTCATCAACCCCGCTGCAGGGTCGACCCTGCAACAGTACATGCAGCTGGGGTTGGTGCAGATCAGCATCGCCGTGACCGTCAATGGTCTGATCGTCCTCGCAGCGGCACGGGTGAGCCGCTTCCTGACTGCGCGACCCAAGGCCATGCGTGCCCAGCGCTGGGTCTCCGGTGCCGTGCTCGGCGCTTTCGCCGTCGACATCCTGATGCGCAAGCCACTGGATTGAGCCGGTGCGCCCGCCAGGCAGTATGGCGGGCGCACAGCAAGGTGCCGGGTGAGGCTGGCGGTCAGTCCTCGCGTCTGATCAGGCTTCGGTGACAGTCCTGCGGGCCCAGCGCCTTGCCGTCCCGAGCGCGCACGGTGAGGGCCTGCACAGGCTGGGCCGATGCGTTGTCCAGCAGGACCGAGTGCATTTCGCCTGGGCGGTACAGAAAGCGCTCTCCCCATTGGCGCAGGCTGATGACGATGGGAAACGTCGCCTGGCCCATTTCGGTCAGGACGTACTCCTTGTAGGCACTGCCATCGGAGGCCGGCTGCACCTCGAAGATACCCAGCTCGACCAGCGCCTTGAGCTTGACCGTGAGGATGTTCCTGGCCACGCCCAGGCGCCGCTGGAAATCGCTGAAGCGGCTTACACCATCGAATGCTTCGCGAAGGATCATCAGGATCCAGCGGTCGCCGATGGCCTCGAGCGTGCGCGCCACCGGGCATTCACTGCGTGCCATGAGTTCGTGCTTGGCCATGGTTCTCCAATGGCCGCTCGGACGTGAAGCGCCCAAGCGACGAGATAAGAAGGTGCATTCAACAATTGGTTGCTTTTAGCAACTTGCCTGGATGAGAATCGGCCATCTGGTTTCTTTTTGAAACCCATTCAAGGGATAGCCCCATGCAGGATACGCCTGAATCATCGGGGAAACAGGTATCGGCCGCTGATAAAGCGGCACCTGTATCCTGCACACCGCTCATCGGCACGGCCCACGGGGCCGGCTTGAGCAGTGCCCTCACATTCCTGTTCGCCGTAACCTGCGCCCTGGCCGTCGCCACCGTCTATCTCGCCCAGCCCCTGCTGGAGTCGATGGCCAGGGAGCTCTCGCTCCCCGCCAGCGGCATCGGCCTGGTGGTCACGGCTACCCAGGCGGGCTATGCCGCCGGCTTGCTGTTCGTCGTGCCACTGGGCGACCTGCTTCATCGCAAGACACTCATCCTCACACAACTGCTGCTATCGGCCTTGGCGCTGTGCATCGTCGGTATCGCGCAGCGGGGGAGCGTGCTGATGGGCGCCATGGTGCTGGTGGGCCTGATGGCGGTGTTGATTCAGGTGGTGGTGGCCTATGCAGCCGCCCTGGCCGGCCCGACACAGCGCGGCCAGGCCGTCGGAACCGTCACCAGCGGTGTGGTGCTGGGCATCCTGCTGGCGCGCTTGGTGTCCGGCACCCTGGCGGATCTGGCGGGCTGGCGCAGTGTCTACTTCGTCTCGGCGGCGTTGATGGCCAGCATGGCGCTAGTGCTGTGGCGAGTCCTGCCGACGACCGCCATGCCGAACGTGAAGACGGGCTACCTGGCACTGCTGCGCTCGATGTGGCAGCTGTTGCTCACCGAGCGCACGCTGCGGGTGCGCGGCACCTTCGCGCTGCTGATCTTCGCTGCCTTCAGCGTGCTATGGACAGCCATGGTGCTGCCGCTGAGCGCACCCGACCTTGCACTCTCGCCGACCCAGATCGGTCTGTTCGGGCTGGCGGGCGTGGCCGGCGCACTGGCCGCATCGCGGGCCGGTCGGCTGGCCGACCAAGGCAAGGGCAACCGCACCACAGGCATAGCCCTGACGCTGCTGACCTTGTCATGGCTGCCCAGCGCATTCGTGCACCATTCATTGCTGGCACTCATCCTGGGGGTGGTCCTGCTGGACTTCGCGGTACAGGCCGTGCACGTCACCAACCAGAGCCTGATCTTCGCCGCCCGACCCGATGCGCAGAGCCGCCTGGTAGGCGCCTACATGTGCTTCTACTCCTTGGGCAGCGGGCTGGGCGCGATCGCCGCGACCTACACCTACGCCCAGGCGGGCTGGCTCGGCGTGTGCCTGCTGGGCGCGGCCATCAGCGCCGCGGGCCTGCTGTACTGGCTGGGGCTGCAGGCCACGGCCAGGTGATACCTCGGCCGGACATGCGCCGACGCACCTCTCCAGCAACCTGACGCACATCACATCACCTCCCGCTTCGAAGGCGACCGATACATGAAACCACTGCACGTCGTTCTGGCCCTGCTGGTCACCGCTATCTGGGGCATCAATTTCTCGGTGATCAAACTGGGCCTGGCCACCGTCGACCCGTTCATCCTGGCGGGTATCCGCTTCAGCCTGTGCGCATTGCCGGCCATCGTCTTCGTGGGCAAGCCCAATGTGCCCTGGCGCTACCTCATCGGCTACGGCCTGGTGTTCGGCATCGGCCTGTGGGGCGTGGTGAACCTGGGCATCAAGGCCGGGCTGTCACCAGGTATCGCCTCGCTGGTGCTGCAATTCAGCGCCTTCTTCACCCTCCTGTTGGGCGCCGTGGTGTTCAAGGAGGCGCTCAACCGCTTTCAGGTTCTGGGTATGCTGCTGGCCCTCGCCGGGCTGCTGTGCATCATCGGCATCACCGACGGCTCGGTGTCATTGCCCGGCGTAGTGCTGGTGCTGCTGGGCGCCGTGTCGTGGAGCGTGGCCAACGTCATCATCAAGAAAGCCAGAACTGCGGATGTATTCGCCTTTCTGGTGTGGTCCAGCGCCTTCGCGCCGCTCCCGCTCTTCGCGCTGGACTACGGGGTGAACGGTAGCGCCGGCTATGTCGCGCTGGTCGAGCAGCTGAGCACGACGGCCGTGGCGTCGATCCTGTTCCAGGTGTATCCCAACACGCTGTTCGCCTACTGGATCTGGAACTCGCTGCTCAAGAAGTACCCGGTGTCCACCGTGGCGCCGCTCTCATTGCTGGTGCCGATCTTCGGCCTGCTCGGCTCGGCACTGGTGTTCGGCGAGCGTCTATCGGCGAGCAAGGTGCTGGCGGTGGTCCTGGTGGTGCTCGGCCTGGCGGTGGGGTTGTATGGGCAACGGATCTTCAAGGTGCTGGTTTGGCCTACCGGGCGAACTTGAGAGATGGCCGGGCGTGAACGGGCGTGGGAATATTCTGAAACAGTGGCAGTAAGCTTTGGCTCTTGGAGCTTGGGAAGTATCCTACGCGCTTCGCGGACGCCTCTTAATTGTCGGGGAAATGGC
>NZ_JACVTO010000018.1 GCF_016518545.1 Pseudomonas sp. S30 | reverse complement strand
TTCATTCCGCAAAACCCCTATCTGCTCGCGCAGGTAGGGGTTTTGTCTTTTCGGCGATCAAAAACCCGTCCTCAGAGAGCGATTGCTCTGGCCTGATCAGGCCCTTTTCCTATGCAATCCGGCAGCCCGTGGCTATCATGCCAGCCTAATTCCAAGTCGAGACTGGCATGCTGAAGTTGTTGAATCTCCTCAAGGATGGGCGGTTTCATTCCGGCCAGGCCCTGGGGCACGCCTTGGGGGTGAGCCGTAGCGCAGTATGGAAGCAGCTGCAGCACCTCGAAACGGAGTTGAGCCTGGTCATTCACAAGGTGAAAGGTCGTGGCTACCGGCTCGCGACTCCCTTGAGCCTGCTCGAGGCGTCTGCGATTGCTGCGAGCTCCGCAACTGGCGCGTGGCCAGTTCGCATTCACGACACGCTGGACTCCACCAATGCCGAGGCGTTGCGTTGTGTGGCGATGGGCCAGGCTGCGCCTTTCGTGGTATTGGCCGAGCGGCAGAGCTCAGGGCGAGGGCGCCGAGGACGGCAATGGATCAGTCCGTTTGGCGATAACCTCTACTACAGTCTGGTACTACGGGTGGAGGGAGGGATGCGTCAGCTCGAAGGCTTGAGTCTGGTCGTCGGGTTGGCGGTCATGCGCGTCCTGCAGGCTTTCGGGGTGAAACAGGTTGGGCTCAAGTGGCCTAACGATGTACTCATCGGCAACAGGAAAATTTCCGGAATCCTCCTGGAGTTGGTTGGTGATCCCGCTGACGTGTGTCATCTGGTGGTAGGTATCGGCATCAACGTGAACATGCAGCACAACGATCAGGTCGATCAGCAGTGGACCTCGATGCGGCGGGAGCTGGGCGAGCTCGTTGATCGTAATCTTCTCGTGGCAAGGCTGGGTGAGCAGCTGCAGCATGAGTTCGCTCGCCATCAGCAGGGTGGTTTCCTGGCATTCAAAGAGGAATGGGAGCGTGCCCACCTCTGGCAGGGTCGCAAGGTGTTGCTGATTGCGGGGAGCCAGAACATCGAGGGCATCGTGTTGGGTGTGGATGGCCAGGGCGGTCTGCGCCTGGAGGTCGACGGTGTTGAAAAGAGCTTCAGTGGCGGCGAGCTAGGTTTGAGGTTGCGTGATGATTCTTGAGCTCGACTGCGGCAACAGCTTCATCAAATGGCGGGTGATTCAAACAAGCGACGCGCTGATCGTCGGCGGGGGTATCGTCGATTCCGATCAGGCACTCATCGAGCAAGTCGCTGCGCTGTCCTGTCCTGGGCTGCACGGAGCCCGAATGGTCAGTGTGCGCAGCGAAGAAGAAACCGAAGGGCTGGTCGATGCGCTCAGGCGGGCATTCGGGGTGCTGGTTCAGGTGGCCCATCCAGTGACGGCGATGGCTGGGGTGCGCAATGGCTACCAGGAATACCAGCGCTTGGGCATGGATCGCTGGCTGGCGGCGCTGGGTGCGTATCACCTCGCCCAAGGTGCATGCCTGGTGATGGATTTCGGCACCGCAGCGAAGGCCGATTTCGTCGCCGCCGACGGTGAGCACCTGGGCGGCTATATCTGCCCGGGCATGCCATTGATGCGCAGTCAGCTGCGCACTCACACCCGACGTATTCGTTATGATGACGCCTCGGCGGAGCGGGCCTTGACCAGTCTTCTGCCTGGGCGCTCGACGGTCGAAGCGGTGGAGCGCGGCTGCGTGCTCATGCTCCAGGGCTTCGCCAGGACCCAGGTCGACCAGGCCCGCGAGCTGTGGGGCGATGCCTTCAGTGTGTTCCTGGCGGGTGGCGACGCGCCACTGGTCGAGGCTTCCGTACCGGGTGCCCGTGTCGTGCCTGATCTGGTCTTCGTCGGCTTGGCCATTGCCTGCCCGTTGAGTTGAGGTGCCTATGCGTTGGTTGTTCCTGTTGCTGCTGGTGCTCAACGTCACGTACTACCTCTGGCACCAGCAAGCGGCGCCGCTGCGGATCAAGGAGATCGCTCCCCTTTCGCTCTACAAGGGGAGCCAGCAAGAGATCCGTCTGCTCAAGGAAACGGGAGCTCAGGCGCCCGCTCGCCGTCAGGACGAGTGCCTTGTGGTGGGCGGGGTAAACAATGCCGACCAGCTGGATGCGCTGCGCCAACGGCTCCTGAGTCTGGATATCGACACCCAGCGTGTTCAGGGTCAGTTACCAGGCGCCGATGGTTTGTGGCTGAAAGTCAGCGCTGACAGTGAGCGCTTGCTGGACGACAGTGTGCTGTCCACTCTTGCCAGTGATTTCAAGGACTTGAAGCACAAAATTATTTTCTGCCAGGGTATTGCAACTGCTGAATAGATTGATAGAATGGCGCCCGCTTCGCAGGGAACACCAGTGACTTGGTCGGACCGCAAGCGTCGTCAAAGCAGCTAACTTTCAGATTTAATTGAAAAAAATGCTTGACGATAGGGCGGCAGCCACATAGAATGCCGGCCACATCCGGAGGGATTCCCGAGCGGCCAAAGGGGACGGACTGTAAATCCGTTGCGAGAGCTTCGAAGGTTCGAATCCTTCTCCCTCCACCAGTTTCAGCGAGAGCCGCAAGCTCCGCGGGTATAGTTTAGTGGTAGAACCTCAGCCTTCCAAGCTGATGATGCGGGTTCGATTCCCGCTACCCGCTCCAAGTTTGCTGTTATTGCACAAAGTGTTTCGCTCTTGTAGCTCAGTTGGTAGAGCACACCCTTGGTAAGGGTGAGGTCAGCGGTTCAAGTCCGCTCAAGAGCTCCATTCAGACAAGGCAGATATGAAAATATCTGCCTTTGTTTTATCAGTGTAATGACTATTTTCTTCTGCGGAGGACTGTATCGATGGCTAAGGAAAAGTTTGATCGTTCCCTTCCCCACGTCAACGTCGGCACCATCGGCCACGTTGACCACGGTAAGACCACTCTGACCGCAGCTCTGACTCGCGTCTGCTCCGAAGTCTTCGGTTCGGCAGTCGTCGAGTTCGACAAGATCGACTCGGCTCCGGAAGAAAAAGCACGCGGTATCACCATCAACACCGCGCACGTCGAGTACAACTCGAACATTCGTCACTACGCTCACGTCGACTGCCCAGGTCACGCTGACTACGTGAAGAACATGATCACCGGTGCTGCGCAGATGGACGGCGCGATCCTGGTGTGCTCGGCCGCCGATGGTCCGATGCCGCAAACCCGTGAGCACATCCTGCTGTCGCGTCAGGTTGGCGTTCCGTACATCGTGGTCTTCCTGAACAAGGCTGACCTGGTAGACGACGCCGAGCTGCTGGAACTGGTCGAGATGGAAGTTCGCGACCTGCTGTCCACCTACGACTTCCCAGGCGACGACACCCCGATCATCATCGGTTCGGCTCGTATGGCGCTGGAAGGCAAAGACGACAACGAAATGGGCACTACCGCTGTCAAGAAGCTGGTAGAGACTCTGGATGCCTACATCCCTGAGCCAGTTCGTGCAATCGACCAGCCGTTCCTGATGCCGATCGAAGACGTGTTCTCGATCTCGGGTCGCGGTACCGTTGTGACCGGCCGTATCGAGCGTGGCATCGTCCGCGTTCAGGACGCCCTGGAAATCGTTGGTCTGCGTGACACCACCACCACCACCTGCACCGGTGTTGAGATGTTCCGCAAGCTGCTGGACGAAGGTCGTGCTGGCGAGAACTGCGGCGTTCTGCTGCGTGGTACCAAGCGTGACGACGTCGAGCGTGGCCAGGTTCTGGTCAAGCCGGGTTCGGTCAAGCCGCACACCAAGTTCACCGCAGAAGTCTACGTGCTGTCCAAAGAAGAAGGCGGCCGTCACACGCCGTTCTTCAAAGGCTACCGTCCTCAGTTCTACTTCCGTACCACTGACGTGACCGGTAACTGCGAACTGCCGGAAGGCGTTGAGATGGTAATGCCAGGTGACAACATTCAGATGACTGTCACCCTGATCAAGACCATCGCGATGGAAGACGGTCTGCGCTTCGCCATCCGTGAAGGCGGTCGTACCGTCGGCGCCGGCGTCGTAGCGAAGATTATTGAATAAGTAGTTGATTTATCTCGATCAGGCCGGCATAATGGCCGGCCTGATACAGCGTTAAAGGTCAGTAGCTCAATTGGCAGAGCGACGGTCTCCAAAACCGTAGGTTGGGGGTTCGATTCCCTCCTGACCTGCCATTCACCTCGGTGTGATTGGCTTTCTTCTTACAGGATCCTCCCGATGACTCCCAAAACTGAAGCCCAAGAATCGCGTTTCGACCTGTTCAAGTGGCTGGCTGTCGTTGTATTGGTGGTCGTGGGTGTGGTGGGTAACCAGTACTATTCCGCCGCTCCTATCCTGTACCGCGTTCTCGCGCTGCTCGCTCTGGCTGCTGTCGCAGGCTTCGTCGCCTTGCAGACCGCCAAGGGCAAGTCGTTCTTTACGCTGGCGAAGGAAGCTCGTGCCGAGATCCGTAAAGTCGTGTGGCCAACCCGCCAGGAGACTACCCAGACCACGTTGATCGTTGTGGCTGTGGTGCTCGTCATGGCGCTGCTGTTGTGGGGTCTTGATTCCCTGCTCGGGTGGTTGGTTTCCTTGATTGTTGGCTAAGGGTGTCTCGTGGCTAAGCGTTGGTATGTTGTGCATGCTTACTCGGGTTACGAGAAGCATGTCATGCGCTCCCTCATCGAGCGCGTAAAGCTGGCAGGCATGGAAGACGGGTTCGGCGAGATTCTCGTTCCGACCGAAGAGGTCGTCGAAATGCGCAATGGCCAGAAGCGCAAGAGTGAGCGTAAGTTCTTCCCGGGTTACGTCCTGGTGCAAATGGACATGAACGAAGGGACTTGGCACTTGGTCAAGGACACCCCTCGAGTCATGGGTTTCATCGGTGGTACTGCAGACAAGCCTGCGCCGATCACCGATAAAGAGGCTGAGGCCATCCTGCGTCGCGTCGCCGACGGCAGTGACAAGCCCAAGCCGAAGACGCTGTTCGAGCCGGGTGAAGTGGTTCGTGTCATTGATGGTCCGTTCGCAGACTTCAATGGTAGCGTCGAAGAGGTCAACTACGAGAAGAGCCGCCTGCAGGTCGCAGTGCTCATTTTCGGTCGCTCCACTCCGGTGGAGCTCGAGTTCAGTCAGGTCGAGAAGGTCTAACTGAGCGACGCATCCCGCTACCCCGCAGCCCTTAGTGCTGCGGGGTTTTGTCGTCACTGGGATAAAACGCAAGTCATCCGGGGAGCTAACAGGCGTTCGAACCCGATTTTGGAGTAGCTCATGGCTAAGAAGATTCAGGCTTACATCAAGCTGCAAGTAAAGGCCGGCCAGGCCAACCCAAGCCCACCCGTCGGCCCAGCACTGGGTCAGCACGGCGTGAACATCATGGAATTCTGCAAGGCCTTCAACGCCCGTACTCAGGGCCAGGAAGCCGGCCTGCCGACTCCCGTGATCATCACTGTCTACAGTGACCGTAGCTTCACCTTCGAGACCAAGAGCACCCCTGCCTCGGTTCTGCTGAAGAAAGCTGCTGGCCTGACCAGTGGTTCGGCTCGTCCGAACACCGTCAAGGTCGGTACCGTTACCCGCGCCCAGCTCGAAGAGATCGCGAAGGCCAAGCAGGCCGACCTGACTTCCGCTGACCTGGACGCTGCTGTGCGCACCATCGCTGGCTCTGCCCGCAGCATGGGCCTGAACGTGGAGGGTGTGTAATGGCTAAGCTGACCAAGCGCCAAAAGGCTATCGCCGAAAAAATCGAAGCAGGCAAGGCCTACGGCTTCGAAGAAGCTGCAACCCTGCTGGCTTCGCTGCCGGCTGCCAAGTTCGTCGAGTCGTTCGACATCGCCGTGAACCTGGGCGTTGACCCGCGTAAATCCGACCAGGTCGTACGTAGCGCTACCGTGCTGCCACACGGCACTGGCAAGACCGTTCGCGTTGCCGTCTTCACCCAGGGCCCTGCTGCCGAGGCCGCTCTGGCTGCCGGCGCAGACCGCGTGGGCATGGACGACCTGGCTGCCGAAATGAAAGGCGGCGACCTGAACTATGACGTCGTCATCGCATCTCCGGATGCCATGCGCGTTGTTGGCCAGTTGGGTCAGGTTCTCGGTCCTCGCGGCCTGATGCCTAACCCGAAAGTCGGTACCGTGACCCCAGACGTAGCCACAGCCGTGAAGAACGCCAAGGCTGGTCAGGTTCGCTACCGTACCGACAAGAACGGTATCATCCACACCTCCGTCGGCAAGATCGGCTTCGAAGCCGGCAAGCTGAAGGAGAACGTCGAGGCCCTGATCGCTGACCTCAAGCGTATCAAGCCGGCTTCGTCGAAAGGTATCTACGTCAAGCGCGTCACCCTGAGCACCACCATGGGCCCAGGTCTGATCATCGATCAAAGCTCGCTGGACGTGTAACACCAGGTCGGCGCGGTCCTCTGGAGCGCGCCGACTGCAACAAGATTGGGGTCCCTGCCTGGCGGGGGCTATCCAAGACCGTAGGCGGCGCAAGTCTTAAAACCCAAGCCTACGCAGATGGTGCTCCCGATTCGCTCGCGAATCAGACACCAAAACGACATCCGGCCCCGGCCAGATGAAACGGTAGAAACCAGGAGTAAACCCGTGGCAATTAAACTCGAAGACAAGAAGGCCATCGTCGCTGAAGTCAACGAGGCTGCCAAAGTCGCTCTGTCCGCTGTCGTGGCCGATGCCCGTGGTGTGACTGTAGGCGCAATGACCGGACTCCGTAAAGAGGCTCGTGAAGCCGGCGTGTACGTACGTGTCGTACGTAACACCCTGCTCAAGCGCGCTGTTGCCGACACTGAATTCAGTGTCCTCAACGACGCCTTCACTGGCCCGACCCTGATCGCTTTCTCCAACGAGCACCCGGGCGCTGCTGCCCGTCTGTTCAAGGAGTTCGCCAAGGGTCAGGACAAGTTCGAGATCAAGGCAGCTGCGTTCGACGGCAAGTTCCTTGCCGCTAACCAGATCGACGTGCTGGCGACCCTGCCAACTCGCGACGAGGCCATCGCACAGCTGATGAGCGTGATCCAAGGTGCAACCAGCAAGCTGGCCCGTACCCTGGCTGCTCTGCGCGACCAGAAAGAAGCCGCAGCTGCCTGAGGCAGCGTAGCTTCTCTCGAAATCAAACGTTTAATTTGATGGCCGCGTAGGCTGTCCCCCAATACAGGAATTCATAGTCATGTCTCTGACTAACGAGCAAATCATCCAGGCAATCGGCGAGAAAACCGTTCTGGAAATCGTTGAACTGATCAAAGCGATGGAAGAAACCTTCGGCGTTACCGCCGCTGCCGCTGTTGCCGCTGGCCCAGCTGCTGCTGCCGCTGTCGTCGAAGAGCAGACCGAGTTCAACGTTGTCCTGCTGGAAGCTGGCGACAAGAAAGTGAACGTCATCAAAGCCGTTCGCGAACTGACCGGTCTGGGCCTGAAAGAAGCCAAAGAGAAAGTCGACGGCGCTCCTCAGGTCGTAGCTGAAGGCGTTTCGAAAGAAGCCGCTGAAGACGCCAAGAAGAAGCTGGAAGAAGCTGGCGCCAAAGTCGAGCTGAAGTAATTTCGACTCTGCGTCTGCAGCCCGAGCGTCTCGCGTAGGGCTGATGGCTGGTGGCCTGTGCCACCGGCCTTTTTCCGTTATTGGTGGCCGATCCCGTCGGCCCCGATAGCGAGCTGCAAGACACCCATGTGGGTGGCGCAAACCAAAGGGTTTGCACGATTTTCTGGCTGCTCCCGCCGGGGAGAAGCCAAACAAGCAGGTGACCAAGCTGGGGAACGCTGATGGCTTACTCATACACTGAGAAAAAACGTATCCGCAAGGACTTTAGCAAGTTGCCGGACGTCATGGATGTGCCGTACCTCCTGGCCATCCAGCTGGATTCGTATCGCGAATTCCTGCAGGCGGGAGCATCCAAGGATCAGTTCCGCGACGTCGGTCTGCATGCGGCCTTCAAATCGGTATTCCCGATCATCAGCTACTCCGGCAATGCTGCCCTGGAGTACGTGGGCTATCGCCTGGGCGAGCCTGCCTTCGATGTGAAGGAATGTGTCCTGCGTGGCGTGACCTTCGCGGTCCCACTGCGGGTCAAGGTGCGCCTGATCATCTTCGACAAAGAGTCGTCGAACAAAGCGATCAAGGACATCAAAGAGCAAGAAGTCTACATGGGTGAAATCCCCCTGATGACTGAGAACGGTACCTTCGTTATCAACGGTACCGAGCGTGTGATCGTTTCCCAGCTGCACCGTTCGCCTGGTGTGTTCTTCGACCACGACCGTGGCAAGACCCACAGCTCCGGCAAGCTGCTGTACTCCGCTCGCATCATCCCTTACCGCGGCTCCTGGCTGGACTTCGAGTTCGACCCGAAGGACTGCGTGTTCGTGCGTATCGACCGTCGCCGCAAGCTGCCGGCCTCGGTCCTGCTGCGTGCCCTGGGCTACAGCACCGAAGAGATCCTGGACACCTTCTACACCACCAACGTGTTCCACGTTTCCGGTGAGAAGCTGAGCCTGGAACTGGTCGCCCAACGTCTGCGTGGCGAAGTGGCGGCAATGGACATCACCGACGAAACCGGCAAGGTCATCGTCGAGCAGGGTCGTCGAATCACCGCACGTCACATCAACCAGATCGAGAAAGCCGGCGTCAAAGAGCTGGAAGTTCCTCTGGACTACGTGATTGGCCGTACCACCGCCAAGGCCATCGTGCACCCGGCGACCGGTGAGATCCTGGCCGAGTGCAACACCGAGCTGACCACCGATCTGCTGGTCAAGATCGCCAAGGCCCAGGTCGTACGCATCGAGACGTTGTACACCAACGACATCGACTGCGGTCCGTTCATCGCCGACACCCTGAAGATCGACACCACCAGCAACCAACTCGAAGCGCTGGTCGAGATCTATCGCATGATGCGTCCTGGCGAGCCGCCAACCAAGGATGCTGCCGAGACCCTGTTCAACAACCTGTTCTTCAGTGCCGAGCGTTACGATCTGTCCGCCGTCGGCCGCATGAAGTTCAACCGTCGTATCGGTCGTACCGAGATCGAAGGTTCGGGTGTGTTGAGCAAGGAAGACATCGTCGATGTGCTCAAGACCCTGGTCGACATCCGTAACGGCAAGGGCATCGTCGACGACATCGACCACCTGGGTAACCGTCGCGTGCGTTGCGTCGGCGAGATGGCCGAGAACCAGTTCCGTGTCGGCCTGGTGCGCGTCGAGCGTGCGGTCAAGGAACGTCTGTCGATGGCAGAAAGCGAAGGCCTGATGCCGCAGGACCTGATCAATGCCAAGCCGGTCGCGGCGGCGGTCAAGGAGTTCTTCGGTTCCAGCCAGCTCTCGCAGTTCATGGACCAGAACAACCCACTGTCCGAGATCACCCACAAGCGCCGTGTTTCTGCACTCGGCCCAGGTGGTCTGACCCGTGAGCGCGCCGGCTTCGAAGTGCGTGACGTACACCCGACCCACTACGGCCGTGTGTGCCCGATCGAAACGCCGGAAGGTCCGAACATCGGCCTGATCAACTCCCTGGCCGCCTATGCCCGCACCAACCAGTACGGCTTCCTGGAAAGCCCGTACCGTGTGGTGAAGGAAGGTGTGGTCAGCGACGACATCGTGTTCCTGTCGGCGATCGAAGAGGCCGACCACGTCATCGCCCAGGCTTCGGCCGCGATGAACGACCAGAAGCAGCTGATCGACGAGCTGGTCGCCGTGCGTCACCTGAACGAATTCACGGTCAAGGCACCGGAAGACGTCACCCTGATGGACGTTTCGCCCAAGCAGGTCGTGTCGGTCGCTGCCTCGCTGATCCCGTTCCTGGAGCACGACGACGCCAACCGCGCCCTGATGGGTTCGAACATGCAGCGTCAGGCCGTTCCGACCCTGCGTGCCGACAAGCCGCTGGTAGGTACCGGCATGGAGCGCAACGTCGCCCGTGATTCCGGTGTCTGCGTCGTGGCCCGTCGTGGCGGTGTGATCGACTCGGTCGACGCCAGCCGTATCGTGGTGCGTGTGGCTGACGACGAAGTCGAGACCGGCGAAGCGGGTGTCGACATCTACAACCTGACCAAGTACACCCGTTCGAACCAGAACACCTGCATCAACCAGCGTCCGCTGGTAAGCAAGGGTGATGTGGTCGCACGTGGCGACATCATGGCCGACGGCCCGTCCACCGACATGGGCGAGCTGGCACTGGGTCAGAACATGCGCATCGCCTTCATGGCATGGAACGGCTTCAACTTCGAAGACTCCATCTGCCTATCCGAGCGCGTGGTGCAGGAAGACCGTTTCACCACGATCCACATTCAGGAACTGACCTGTGTGGCGCGTGACACCAAGCTTGGCCCAGAGGAAATCACCGCGGACATCCCGAACGTGGGTGAGGCTGCGCTGAACAAGCTGGACGAAGCCGGTATTGTCTACGTGGGTGCCGAAGTCGGCGCGGGCGACATCCTGGTCGGCAAGGTCACGCCCAAAGGCGAGACCCAGCTGACTCCGGAAGAAAAACTGCTGCGCGCGATCTTCGGCGAGAAGGCCAGCGACGTCAAAGACACGTCCCTGCGCGTGCCGACCGGCACCAAGGGCACCGTCATCGACGTTCAGGTCTTCACCCGTGATGGCGTCGAGCGCGACAGCCGCGCCCTGGCCATCGAGAAGATGCAGCTGGACGAGATCCGCAAGGACCTGAACGAAGAGTTCCGCATCGTCGAAGGCGCCACCTTCGAGCGTCTGCGTTCGGCACTGAACGGCCAGCTGGTCGACGGCGGCGCGGGCCTGAAGAAAGGCACCGTGATCTCCGACGAAGTGCTGGGCGGTCTGGAGCACGGTCAGTGGTTCAAACTGCGCATGGCCGAAGATGCACTGAACGAGCAGCTGGAAAAGGCTCAGCAGTACATCGTCGATCGTCGCCGTCTGCTGGATGACAAGTTCGAAGACAAGAAGCGCAAGCTGCAGCAGGGCGATGACCTGGCTCCAGGCGTACTGAAGATCGTCAAGGTCTACCTGGCCATCCGCCGTCGCATCCAGCCGGGTGACAAGATGGCCGGTCGTCACGGTAACAAGGGTGTCGTCTCGGTGATCATGCCGGTCGAAGACATGCCGCATGACGCTCACGGTACTCCGGTCGACGTGGTCCTCAACCCCCTGGGCGTACCTTCGCGTATGAACGTCGGGCAGATCCTCGAAACCCACCTGGGCCTCGCGGCCAAGGGCCTGGGCGAGAAGATCGACCGCATGATCGAAGAGCAGCGCAAGGCCGCTGAGCTGCGCACGTTCCTGACCGAGATCTACAATGAGATCGGTGGTCGTCAGGAAAACCTCGACGAGTTCTCCGACGCGGAGATCCTCGCCCTGGCTCACAACCTGAAGAAAGGTGTGCCGATGGCCACGCCGGTCTTCGACGGTGCCAAGGAGCGCGAGATCAAGGCCATGCTGAAGCTGGCCGATCTGCCCGAGAGCGGCCAGATGGTGCTGTTCGATGGCCGCACCGGCAACAAGTTCGAGCGTCCTGTGACCGTGGGTTACATGTACATGCTCAAGCTGAACCACCTGGTGGACGACAAGATGCACGCGCGTTCCACTGGTTCCTACAGCCTGGTCACCCAGCAGCCGCTGGGTGGTAAGGCGCAGTTCGGTGGTCAGCGTTTCGGGGAGATGGAAGTGTGGGCGCTGGAAGCATACGGCGCGGCATACACCCTGCAAGAAATGCTCACAGTGAAGTCGGACGACGTGAACGGCCGTACCAAGATGTACAAGAACATCGTGGATGGCGATCACCGTATGGAGCCGGGCATGCCCGAGTCCTTCAACGTGTTGATCAAAGAGATCCGTTCGCTCGGTATCGATATCGATCTGGAAACCGAATAACACGTGACGCGAAGGGGAGTGGGGCTGGCACAGCCCGCTTCCTGCTCCGCCAGGAGGAAAGGCCTTGAAAGACCTATTGAATCTGCTGAAAAACCAGGGTCAAGTCGAAGAGTTCGACGCCATCCGCATCGGTCTGGCGTCGCCTGAGATGATCCGTTCGTGGTCGTTCGGTGAAGTCAAGAAACCGGAAACCATCAACTACCGTACGTTCAAGCCCGAGCGTGACGGCCTGTTCTGCGCCAAGATCTTTGGCCCAGTCAAGGACTACGAGTGCCTGTGCGGCAAGTACAAGCGCCTCAAGCACCGTGGTGTGATCTGCGAGAAGTGTGGCGTTGAAGTCGCCCTGGCCAAGGTTCGTCGTGAGCGCATGGCGCACATCGAACTGGCCTCGCCTGTCGCCCACATCTGGTTCCTGAAGTCGCTGCCGTCCCGTATCGGCCTGCTGATGGACATGACCCTGCGTGACATCGAGCGCGTGCTCTACTTCGAGAGCTACGTGGTGATCGATCCGGGCATGACCACCCTCGAGAAGGGTCAGCTGCTCAACGACGAGCAGTACTTCGAAGCGCTGGAAGAGTTCGGCGACGACTTCGATGCCCGCATGGGTGCCGAGGCCGTTCGTGAACTGCTGCACGCCATCGATCTGGAGCACGAGATTGGTCGCCTGCGCGAAGAGATTCCGCAGACCAACTCGGAAACCAAGATCAAGAAGCTGTCCAAGCGGCTGAAGCTGATGGAAGCGTTCCAGGGCTCGGGCAACCTGCCTGAGTGGATGGTGCTGACCGTTCTGCCCGTGCTGCCACCGGACCTGCGTCCACTGGTTCCGCTCGATGGCGGCCGCTTCGCGACGTCCGACCTGAACGACCTGTATCGTCGGGTGATCAACCGTAACAACCGTCTCAAGCGCCTGCTCGATCTGTCGGCGCCGGACATCATCGTGCGCAACGAAAAGCGCATGCTGCAGGAAGCGGTCGACGCCCTGCTCGACAACGGCCGTCGCGGTCGCGCCATCACCGGCTCGAACAAGCGTCCGCTGAAGTCGCTGGCCGACATGATCAAAGGTAAGCAAGGTCGCTTCCGTCAGAACCTGCTGGGTAAGCGCGTGGACTACTCCGGCCGTTCGGTGATTACCGTCGGTCCGACCCTGCGCCTGCACCAGTGCGGCCTGCCGAAGAAGATGGCCCTGGAACTGTTCAAGCCGTTCATTTTTGGCAAGCTGGAAATGCGTGGTCTGGCGACCACCATCAAGGCTGCCAAGAAAATGGTCGAGCGTGAGCTGCCCGAGGTCTGGGACGTGCTCGCCGAGGTGATCCGCGAACACCCCGTGCTGCTCAACCGTGCACCGACTCTGCACCGTCTGGGTATCCAGGCGTTCGAGCCGGTTCTGATCGAAGGCAAGGCCATCCAGCTGCACCCGCTGGTCTGTGCTGCGTACAACGCCGACTTCGACGGTGACCAGATGGCCGTTCACGTGCCGCTGACGCTGGAAGCCCAGCTCGAAGCGCGTGCGCTGATGATGTCGACCAACAACATCCTGTCGCCAGCCAACGGTGAGCCGATCATCGTTCCGTCGCAGGACGTGGTTCTGGGTCTGTACTACATGACCCGTGAAGCCATCAACGCCAAGGGCGAAGGTCGCGTGTTCGCCGACCTGCAGGAAGTCGACCGCGTATTCCGCGCCGGCGAGGCCGCCCTGCACGCGAAAATCAAGGTCCGTATCAACGAGACCGTGAAAGACCGTGATGGCAGCGTCACCAAGAACACCCGTATCGTCGACACCACCGTCGGCCGCGCGCTGCTGTTCCAGGTCGTGCCGGCAGGTCTGCCGTACGATGTGGTCAACCAGCCGATGAAGAAGAAGGCGATTTCCAAGCTGATCAACCAGTGCTATCGCGTGGTGGGTCTGAAGGAAACCGTGATCTTCGCCGACCAGCTGATGTACACCGGTTTCGCCTACTCGACCATTTCCGGCGTGTCGATCGGTGTGAACGACTTCGTCATCCCGGACGAGAAGGCTCGCATCATCGGTACCGCGACCGACGAAGTGAAGGAAATCGAGAGCCAGTACGCCTCCGGCCTGGTTACCCAGGGCGAGAAGTACAACAAGGTCATCGACTTGTGGTCGAAGGCGAACGATGAAGTGTCCAAGGCGATGATGGCCAACCTCTCGAAAGAGAAGGTCATCGACCGCGAGGGCAACGAAGTCGATCAGGAATCCTTCAACTCGATGTACATGATGGCCGACTCCGGCGCCCGGGGTTCGGCAGCGCAGATCCGCCAGCTGGCCGGTATGCGTGGTCTGATGGCCAAGCCCGATGGCTCGATCATCGAGACGCCGATCACCGCGAACTTCCGTGAAGGCCTGAGCGTACTGCAGTACTTCATCTCGACTCACGGTGCTCGTAAGGGTCTGGCCGATACCGCGTTGAAGACTGCGAACTCCGGTTACCTGACTCGCCGTCTGGTCGACGTGGCCCAGGATCTGGTCGTCACCGAGATCGACTGCGGCACCGACCAGGGCCTGCTGATGACCCCGCACATCGAAGGCGGTGACGTCGTCGAACCGTTGGGTGAGCGCGTTCTGGGTCGTGTCATCGCGCGCGACGTGTTCAAGCCAGGCACCGAGGACGTGATCGTTCCGGCCGGTACTCTGGTCGACGAGAAGTGGGTCGAGTTCATCGAGCTGAACAGCATCGACGAAGTCGTCGTGCGCTCGCCGATCAGCTGTGAAACCCGCTACGGCATCTGCGCCAAGTGCTACGGTCGTGACCTGGCGCGTGGTCACCAGGTCAACATCGGTGAAGCGGTCGGCGTCATCGCCGCCCAGTCGATCGGTGAGCCGGGTACCCAGCTGACCATGCGTACCTTCCACATCGGTGGTGCTGCAAGCCGGACCTCGGCTGCCGACAGCGTCCAGGTGAAGAACGGCGGCATGGTGCGTCTGCACAACCTGAAGCAGGTCGAGCGCGCCGATGGCAACCTGGTCGCGGTATCGCGTTCCGGCGAGCTGGCCATTGCCGACGAGTTCGGTCGTGAGCGCGAGCGCTACAAGCTGCCTTATGGCGCCGTGATTTCGGTCAAGGAAGGTGACAAGGTCGAAGCTGGCGCCATCGTCGCCAAGTGGGACCCGCACACCCACCCGATCGTGACTGAGCTCAAAGGTACCGTGACCTTCGTGGGCATGGAAGAGAACATCACCATCAAGCGCCAGACCGACGAACTGACCGGTCTGACCAACATCGAAGTGATGGACGTCAAGGATCGCCCTGCCGCCGGCAAGGAAATCCGTCCAGCCATCAAGATGGTCGATGCCAGCGGCAAGGACCTGTACCTGCCAGGTACCGACGTACCGGCACAGTACTTCCTGCCGGCCAACGCCCTCGTCGGCGTGGCTGACGGTGCCCAGATCGGCGTCGGTGACGTTATCGCGCGTATCCCGCAAGAGACGTCGAAGACCCGTGACATCACCGGTGGTCTGCCGCGCGTCGCCGACCTGTTCGAAGCGCGTCGTCCGAAGGAAGCGTCGATCCTGGCGGAAGTCAGCGGCACCATCGCCTTCGGTAAAGAGACCAAGGGCAAGCGTCGACTGGTGATCACGCCGACCGATGGCAGCGATCCGTACGAAGAGCTGATTCCGAAGTGGCGCCACCTCAACGTCTTCGAAGGCGAACAGGTCAACCGCGGGGAAGTCATCTCGGATGGTCCGAGCGACCCGCACGACATCCTGCGTCTGCTGGGTGTCAGCGCGCTGGCCAAGTACATCGTCAACGAGATCCAGGACGTGTACCGCCTGCAGGGCGTGAAGATCAACGACAAGCACATCGAGACCATCCTGCGTCAGATGCTGCGCAAGGTCGAGATCAGCGAGTCGGGCGACTCCAGCTTCATCAAGGGCGACCAGATGGAGCTGACCCAGGTGCTGGTGGAGAACGAGCGTCTGGCAGGCGAGGACAAGTTCATTTCCAAGTTCTCGCGTGTGCTGCTGGGTATCACCAAGGCGTCGCTGTCCACCGAATCGTTCATCTCGGCGGCTTCCTTCCAGGAAACCACCCGGGTACTGACCGAAGCGGCGGTCACCGGCAAGCGCGACTACCTGCGCGGCCTGAAAGAGAACGTGGTGGTGGGTCGTCTGATCCCGGCCGGTACCGGCCTGGCCTACCACAGCGAGCGCAAGCGTCGCCGTGATGCCGACAAGCCGCTGCGTGTGAGCGCCAGTGAGGTGGAAGCCGCACTGACCGAAGCGCTGAACTCGAGCGGTAACTAAGACGAGGCGGGGCCCCGGCCCCTTCCTCCCGCAAGGCGGCGACACCCTGTGTTGCCGATGACCGGGCAGGAAGGGTCGGGGCCTTGTCTTGACTGGGCGCAAGATCCTCTTTAGACTTTTGTACCCTTAAATTTGGTGAGGCTCCGTCTCGCCATTTTTTGGCTTTCTTGCAAGACAATAGCGTCGCAAGACATTCAGTGGAGCTAGTAGATGGCAACTATCAACCAGCTGGTACGTCAGCCGCGCAAGCGTACCGTCGAGAAATCCGACGTACCTGCGCTGCAGAACTGCCCGCAACGTCGTGGCGTGTGCACCCGTGTGTACACCACCACGCCGAAAAAACCTAACTCGGCACTGCGTAAAGTATGCCGTGTGCGTCTGACCAACGGTTTCGAGGTTTCCTCGTACATCGGTGGTGAAGGCCACAACCTGCAAGAGCACAGCGTCGTCCTGATTCGTGGCGGCCGTGTAAAAGACTTGCCAGGTGTTCGTTACCACACCGTTCGCGGCTCTCTGGATACTTCGGGCGTCAAAGGCCGTAACCAGGGTCGTTCGAAATACGGTACCAAGCGTCCGAAGTAATCGGCCGTTTGCAGACATCCATTTATTTGAGTCGATAAGAGTAAGGTCGGGCAGGGGTCGAAGACCCAAGTCCCGGGCTAACCTGAAGACCGTTTGAGGGCTTATCATGCCAAGACGTCGTGTAGCAGCAAAACGTGAGATCCTGGACGATCCTAAGTACGGATCGCAGATCCTCGCCAAGTTCATGAACCACGTGATGGAAAGCGGCAAGAAGGCCGTAGCCGAGCGCATCGTTTACGGTGCCCTGGATACCGTCAAAGCACGCAAGAACAGCGACCCCCTGGAAATCTTCGAGAAAGCTCTCGACGCCATCGCTCCGCTGGTCGAAGTCAAGTCCCGCCGTGTCGGCGGTGCCACTTACCAGGTTCCGGTTGAAGTTCGTCCGTCCCGTCGTAACGCTCTGGCAATGCGCTGGCTCGTAGACTACGCCCGCAAGCGCGGCGAGAAGTCGATGGCTCTGCGCCTGGCCGGCGAGCTGCTGGATGCTGCTGAAGGCAAGGGTGCTGCAGTCAAGAAGCGTGAAGACGTGCACCGTATGGCCGAGGCCAACAAAGCGTTCTCGCACTACCGCTTCTAATTCAAGCATCAATCATTTTGCGAGGGCTTTATGGCTCGTACTACAGCAATTAACCGCTACCGCAACATCGGTATTTGCGCCCACGTTGACGCGGGCAAGACTACCACTACCGAGCGGATCCTGTTCTACACAGGCTTGAGCCACAAGATGGGCGAGGTGCACGACGGCGCCGCGACCACCGACTGGATGGTGCAGGAGCAGGAGCGGGGTATCACCATTACCTCCGCTGCCGTGACCACCTTCTGGAAAGGTTCGGTTGGTCAGTATGACAACTACCGCGTCAACGTCATCGATACCCCCGGCCACGTTGACTTCACCATCGAAGTAGAGCGTTCGCTGCGCGTACTCGACGGTGCGGTCGTTGTGTTCTGCGGCACCTCCGGCGTTGAGCCGCAGTCCGAAACCGTATGGCGTCAGGCCAACAAGTACGGTGTTCCGCGTATCGTCTACGTGAACAAGATGGACCGTGCCGGTGCCAACTTCCTGCGTGTCGTAGGTCAGATCAAGAATCGCCTGGGTCACACCCCGGTTCCGATTCAGCTGGCCATCGGTTCGGAAGATAACTTCCAGGGTCAGATCGACCTGATCAAGATGAAGGCTATCTACTGGAACGAAGAAGACAAAGGCACCACCTATCGTGAGGAAGAAATTCCTGCCGATCTGCTGGCCGAGGCTGAAAAGTGGCGCGGCGACATGGTTGAAGCTGCCGCCGAAGCCAACGAAGAGCTGATGAACAAGTACCTTGAAGAAGGTGAGCTGACCGTCGAAGAGATCAAGGCAGGCCTGCGCGCGCGCACCCTGGCCGGCGAGATCGTTCCGGCTGTCTGCGGTTCGTCGTTCAAGAACAAGGGCGTTCCCCTGGTTCTCGACGCCGTCATCGAGTTCCTGCCTGCTCCGACCGAGATCCCTGCAATCCAGGGTATCAACCCGGACGACAAGGATCTGGACAAAGAAGACCCGGCCGTTCGCAAGGACGAGCGTCACGCTGACGACGACGAGCCGTTCTCGGCCCTGGCGTTCAAGATCGCGACCGACCCGTTCGTGGGTACGTTGACCTTCGTCCGCGTCTACTCGGGCGTTCTGAGCTCCGGTGACTCGGTCATCAACTCGGTCAAAGGCAAGAAAGAGCGCGTTGGCCGTATGGTGCAGATGCACGCCAACCAGCGTGAAGAGATCAAAGAAGTACGTGCAGGCGACATCGCTGCTTTGATCGGTATGAAGGACGTGACCACGGGCGAAACCCTGTGCAACGCCGACAAGCCAATCATCCTCGAGCGCATGGACTTCCCTGAGCCGGTCATTTCGCTCTCCGTAGAGCCGAAAACCAAGGCTGACCAGGAGAAGATGGGTATTGCATTGGGCAAGCTGGCCCAGGAAGACCCGTCGTTCCGCGTCAAGACCGACGAAGAGACTGGCCAGACCATCATCTCCGGTATGGGTGAGCTGCACCTGGACATCCTCGTTGACCGCATGAAGCGCGAATTCAACGTCGAAGCCAACATCGGCAAGCCGCAGGTTTCGTATCGCGAGAAGATCACCAAGTCCAACGTCGAGATCGAAGGCAAATTCGTTCGTCAGTCGGGTGGTCGTGGTCAGTTCGGTCACTGCTGGATCCGTTTCTCGGAGCCGGACGTCGATGCGAAAGGCAACATCACCGAAGGTCTGGAATTCAAGAACGAAGTCGTTGGTGGTGTGATTCCGAAGGAATTCATTGCCCCGATCCAGAAGGGTATCGAAGAGCAGATGAAAAACGGCGTCGTTGCCGGTTATCCTCTGATCGGCCTCAAGGCCACGGTATTCGACGGTTCGTACCACGACGTCGACTCCAACGAAATGGCGTTCAAAATCGCTGCTTCGATGGCGACCAAGCAACTGGCCCAGAAGGGCGGTGGCGTGGTTCTCGAGCCGATCATGAAGGTCGAAGTTGTAACCCCGGAAGACTACCTGGGTGACGTGATGGGTGACCTGAACCGTCGTCGTGGTCTGGTACAGGGTATGGATGAATCGGTCTCCGGCCGCGTCGTCCGCGCTGAAGTTCCGCTCGGAGAGATGTTCGGTTACGCGACCGACGTTCGTTCCATGTCTCAGGGTCGCGCAAGCTACTCCATGGAATTCTCCAAATACGCCGAAGCTCCGTCGAACATCGTCGAAGCACTCGTTAAAAAACAAGGCTAATCCCCTTTAGGCAAGAGGTTCACTGTCGTGGCTAAAGAAAAATTTGATCGTTCCCTTCCCCACGTCAACGTCGGCACCATCGGCCACGTTGACCACGGTAAGACCACTCTGACCGCAGCTCTGACTCGCGTCTGCTCCGAAGTCTTCGGTTCGGCAGTCGTCGAGTTCGACAAGATCGACTCGGCTCCGGAAGAAAAAGCACGCGGTATCACCATCAACACCGCGCACGTCGAGTACAACTCGAACATTCGTCACTACGCTCACGTCGACTGCCCAGGTCACGCTGACTACGTGAAGAACATGATCACCGGTGCTGCGCAGATGGACGGCGCGATCCTGGTGTGCTCGGCCGCCGATGGTCCGATGCCGCAAACCCGTGAGCACATCCTGCTGTCGCGTCAGGTTGGCGTTCCGTACATCGTGGTCTTCCTGAACAAGGCTGACCTGGTAGACGACGCCGAGCTGCTGGAACTGGTCGAGATGGAAGTTCGCGACCTGCTGTCCACCTACGACTTCCCAGGCGACGACACCCCGATCATCATCGGTTCGGCTCGTATGGCGCTGGAAGGCAAAGACGACAACGAAATGGGCACTACCGCTGTCAAGAAGCTGGTAGAGACTCTGGATGCCTACATCCCTGAGCCAGTTCGTGCAATCGACCAGCCGTTCCTGATGCCGATCGAAGACGTGTTCTCGATCTCGGGTCGCGGTACCGTTGTGACCGGCCGTATCGAGCGTGGCATCGTCCGCGTTCAGGACGCCCTGGAAATCGTTGGTCTGCGTGACACCACCACCACCACCTGCACCGGTGTTGAGATGTTCCGCAAGCTGCTGGACGAAGGTCGTGCTGGCGAGAACTGCGGCGTTCTGCTGCGTGGTACCAAGCGTGACGACGTCGAGCGTGGCCAGGTTCTGGTCAAGCCGGGTTCGGTCAAGCCGCACACCAAGTTCACCGCAGAAGTCTACGTGCTGTCCAAAGAAGAAGGCGGCCGTCACACGCCGTTCTTCAAAGGCTACCGTCCTCAGTTCTACTTCCGTACCACTGACGTGACCGGTAACTGCGAACTGCCGGAAGGCGTTGAGATGGTAATGCCAGGTGACAACATTCAGATGACTGTCACCCTGATCAAGACCATCGCGATGGAAGACGGTCTGCGCTTCGCCATCCGTGAAGGCGGTCGTACCGTCGGCGCCGGCGTCGTAGCCAAAATCATCGAGTAATCTCTCGATCGATTGAAAGAGCCCCCGCCTAGCGGGGGCTTTTTTATTGGGTTGACACAAAAAGGGGGCGTCTATAGAATCACGCCTCCTTTTAACGGGCGTAGTGCGCCCGATGGGAACAGCCTGGAGTCTGAAATCCAATGCAAAATCAGCAAATCCGTATCAGGTTGAAGGCTTTTGACCATCGCCTGATCGACCAATCCACCCAGGAAATCGTGGAAACCGCGAAACGTACTGGGGCACAAGTGCGTGGTCCAATTCCACTGCCAACCCGCAAAGAGCGTTTCACCGTTCTGGTCTCCCCGCACGTCAACAAAGATGCGCGTGACCAGTACGAGATTCGCACTCATAAGCGCGTTCTGGACATCGTCCAGCCTACGGATAAAACCGTTGATGCGCTGATGAAGCTTGATCTCGCGGCAGGCGTGGAAGTGCAGATCAGCCTCGGCTAAGACTTCGGTCCTAGTCGTGTAACGCTCTGAAATGGGCGGCCATAGCGGGTGAAAGCCCCGTACACTCATGAGGTTTACAACATGACTATTGGTGTAGTCGGTCGCAAATGCGGTATGACCCGCGTTTTCACCGAAGAAGGTGTCTCCATTCCGGTCACGGTCATCGAGATCGAGCCGAATCGCGTCACCCAGTTCAAAACTGAAGAAACCGATGGCTACCGTGCAGTGCAAGTCACTGTCGGCGAGCGTCGTGCTTCGCGCGTGACTGCCGCTCAGGCAGGTCACTTCGCCAAGGCTAACGTTGCCGCTGGTCGCAGTGTTTGGGAGTTCCGTCTTGAAGAAGGCGATTTCCAGGCTGGCGATCTGATCAAAGCTGAACTCTTCACTGCAGGCCAGCTGGTAGACGTAACCGGTCAGTCCAAAGGTAAAGGCTTCGCCGGTACCATCAAGCGTTGGAACTTCCGTGGTCAGGACAACACCCACGGTAACTCCGTATCGCACCGTGTCCCTGGCTCCATCGGCCAGTGCCAGACTCCTGGTCGTGTATTCAAGGGCAAGAAGATGTCCGGTCACATGGGCGCCGAGCGCGTGACTGTTCAGTCCCTGGAAGTGGTACGCGTAGACGCTGAACGCAACCTGCTGCTGATCAAGGGTGCCGTTCCAGGCGCTACTGGCGGCGACGTGGTTGTGCGTCCGGCTGTCAAGGCTCGCGGTTAAGGGGAAACTGACATGCAACTCAATGTAAATGACGCTCAGGCGATCGAAGTTTCCGAACTGACTTTCGGTGGCGAATTCAACGAGACGCTGGTACACCAAGCAGTCGTGGCCTACATGGCCGGCGGCCGTCAGGGCACCAAGCAGCAGAAGACCCGTTCTGACGTAGCCGGTGGCGGTAAGCGCCCATGGCGTCAGAAGGGTACTGGCCGTGCACGTGCCGGTACCACTCGTGGTCCGATCTGGCGTGGCGGTGGTGTCACCTTCGCAGCTCGCCCTCAAGATCACTCGCAAAAGCTCAACAAGAAGATGTATCGCGCTGCTCTGCGCTCCATCCTCTCCGAGTTGGTGCGCAGCGATCGTCTGGTCGTGGTTCAGGACTTCGCTGTCGAAGCGCCGAAAACCAAAGACCTGCTGAACAAGCTGAATGGCATGGGCCTGAATGACGTCCTGATCGTTTCGGACGCCGTTGATCAGAATCTGTACCTGGCTGCTCGCAACCTGCCGCACGTCGATGTTCGTGACGTTCAAGGTTCCGACCCGGTCAGCCTGATCGCCTACGAGAAAGTGTTGATCACTGTCTCGGCCGTGAAGAAATTCGAGGAGCTGCTGGGATGAACCAGGAACGCGTATTCAAAGTCCTCCTTGGCCCGCACGTTTCCGAGAAGGCTACCGTTCTGGCTGAGAAGAAAGGCCAGTTCGTATTCAAGGTTGCCACTGATGCAACCAAGCTGGAAATCAAGAAAGCTGTCGAAGGCCTGTTCAACGTAAAAGTTGAAAACGTGTCGACTGTCAACGTTCTGGGTAAAACCAAGCGTACCGCACGTGGTCTGGGCAAGCGTAATGACTGGAAGAAGGCGATCGTCTCCCTTCAGCCAGGCCAAGATCTCGATTTCAGCAGCAGTGCTGAGTAAGGAAGGGGTGCATCATGGCAATCGTTAAATGCAAACCGACTTCCCCTGGCCGCCGTTTCGTGGTCAAGGTGGTCAACAAGGAGCTGCATAAAGGCGCTCCTCACGCACCGCTGCTCGAGAAGAAATCGAAGTCTGGTGGTCGTAACAACAATGGCCGCATTACTACCCGTCACGTGGGTGGTGGTCACAAGCAGCATTACCGTCTGGTCGACTTCCGTCGCAACGACAAAGATGGCATCCCTGCCACCGTCGAGCGCGTCGAATACGACCCGAACCGTACTGCTCACATCGCACTGCTGTGCTACGCAGACGGCGAACGCCGCTACATCATCGCCCCTAAAGGCGTGAGCGCTGGCGACCAGCTGATCGCAGGTGCCCTGGCCCCAATCAAGGCCGGTAACTCCTTGCAACTGCGCAACATCCCAGTAGGTAGCACCGTTCACGGCATCGAACTGAAGCCGGGTAAAGGTGCACAGATCGCTCGTTCCGCTGGTGCTTCGGCTCAGCTGATCGCTCGTGAAGGTGCCTATGTGACTCTGCGTCTGCGCTCCGGTGAGATGCGCAAAGTACTGGCTGAATGCCGTGCGACCCTGGGCGAAGTCTCGAACTCCGAGCACAGCCTGCGTTCGCTGGGTAAAGCAGGTGCTAAACGCTGGCGCGGCGTTCGCCCAACCGTTCGTGGTGTTGCCATGAACCCGGTTGACCACCCGCATGGTGGTGGTGAAGGTCGTACCTCCGGTGGTCGTCATCCGGTATCGCCATGGGGCTTCCCAACCAAGGGTGCGAAGACCCGCGGTAATAAGCGTACCGACAAAATGATCGTCCGTCGTCGCAAGTAACTAGAGGGATACGACAGTGCCACGTTCTCTGAAAAAAGGTCCTTTTATCGATCTTCACCTTCTGAAGAAGATCGAAGTGGCGGTGGAGAAGAACGATCGCAAGCCGGTGAAAACCTGGTCGCGCCGTTCGATGATCCTGCCACAAATGGTCGGTCTGACCATCGCGGTACACAACGGTCGCCAACACGTCCCCGTTCTCGTGAACGAAGACATGGTCGGCCACAAACTGGGCGAGTTCGCCGGTACCCGCACTTATCGTGGGCACGTGGCTGACAAGAAAGCCAAGCGTTAAGGGGTAAGGAAATGGAAGTAGCCGCTAAGTTGTCGGGCGCTCGAATCTCCGCCCAGAAAGCCCGCTTGGTCGCCGACCAGATCCGCGGGAAGAAGGTGGGCGAAGCGCTCAACCTGTTGGCCTTCAGCAGCAAAAAAGCCGCTGAAATCATGAAGAAAGTCCTCGAGTCGGCCGTTGCCAACGCCGAACACAACGAAGGCGCAGACGTTGATGACCTGAAGGTCTCCACCGTTTTCGTCAACGAAGGGCGTTCGCTGAAGCGCATCATGCCGCGTGCCAAAGGCCGCGCTGATCGCATCGTCAAGCGGTCTTGCCATATCACTGTCAAGGTTGCGGACAAGTAACGGAGTCGATCAGATGGGTCAGAAAGTACATCCCACTGGCATTCGCCTGGGAATCGTCAAGGAGCACACCTCCGTCTGGTACGCAGACGGTGCTACTTACGCAGATTACCTGTTGAAGGATCTGAAAACGCGTGAGTACCTCCAAGACAAACTAAAAAGCGCGTCCGTAAGCCGTATCGATATTCATCGTCCGGCTCAAACTGCACGCATCACCATCCACACCGCTCGTCCCGGTATCGTTATCGGCAAGAAGGGTGAGGATGTCGAGAAGCTGCGTCAGGACCTGACCAAGCAGATGGGTGTGCCTGTGCACATCAACATCGAAGAGATCCGCAAGCCGGAACTCGACGCCATGCTGGTTGCGCAAAGCGTTGCCCAGCAGCTGGAGCGCCGCGTTATGTTCCGTCGCGCCATGAAGCGCGCTGTACAGAACGCCATGCGTATTGGTGCCAAGGGCATCAAGATCCAGGTGAGCGGTCGTCTTGGCGGTGCCGAGATCGCCCGTACCGAGTGGTATCGCGAAGGTCGTGTGCCTCTGCACACCCTGCGTGCCGATATCGACTACAACACCTACGAAGCTCACACCACCTATGGTGTGATCGGTGTCAAGGTTTGGATCTTCAAAGGCGAAGTGATTGGTGGTCGCCAGGAAGAGCTGAAGCCGCAAGCACCAGCGCCTCGTAAAAAAGCTGCTAAGTAAGGGGTACGCCAAATGTTGCAACCAAAGCGTACAAAATTCCGCAAGCAGATGACTGGCCACAACCGTGGTCTGGCACTGCGCGGTAGCAAAGTCAGCTTCGGCGAATTCGCCCTGAAAGCTGTTGCTCGCGGTCGCCTCACCGCTCGCCAGATCGAGTCGGCACGTCGTGCTCTGACCCGTCACGTAAAACGTGGCGGCAAGATCTGGATCCGTGTCTTCCCGGACAAGCCTGTCACCAAGAAGCCTCTCGAAGTGCGGATGGGTAAAGGTAAGGGTTCCGTGGAGTACTGGGTTGCCCAGATCCAGCCAGGCAAGGTCCTGTACGAGATCGAGGGTGTTTCTGAAGAGCTGGCGCGCGAAGCTTTCGCTCTGGCCGCTGCGAAGCTGCCTCTCGCCACCTCCTTTGTTAAGCGGACGGTGATGTGATGAAAGCGAATGAACTTCGTGAAAAATCGGCACAGCAGCTGAACGAGCAACTGCTCGGCCTGCTGCGCGACCAGTTCAATCTGCGCATGCAGAAAGCAACTGGCCAGTTGGGGCAGTCGCACCTGCTCTCGCAAGTTAAGCGTGACATCGCTCGCGTGAAAACTGTGCTCAACCAGCAGGCAGGTAAGTGATCATGGCTGAAGCTGAAAAAACCGTCCGTACGCTGACTGGCCGTGTCGTCAGCGACAAAATGGACAAGACCATCACCGTTCTGATCGAGCGTCGCGTCAAGCACCCGATCTACGGTAAATACGTTAAGCGTTCGACTAAGCTGCACGCGCACGACGAAACCAACCAGTGCAAAATCGGCGACAAGGTTTCCATTACCGAAACCCGTCCGCTGGCCAAGACCAAGTCCTGGGCACTGGTTGAAGTCCTCGAACGCGCTGTTGAAGTCTAAGGGCTAGGGGTCGGAGAAATTTTATGATTCAGACTCAATCCATGCTCGATGTGGCCGATAACAGCGGCGCTCGTCGCGTCATGTGCATCAAGGTGCTCGGTGGTTCGCACCGCCGTTACGCTGGCATCGGTGACATCATCAAGGTGACCGTCAAGGAAGCGATTCCTCGCGGCAAGGTCAAGAAAGGCCAGGTGATGACCGCTGTTGTCGTCCGTACCCGTCACGGTGTACGTCGCGCTGACGGTTCCATCATTCGTTTCGACGGCAACGCTGCTGTTCTGCTGAACAACAAGCAAGAGCCGATCGGTACTCGCATCTTCGGGCCAGTGACCCGTGAACTTCGCAACGAGAAGTTCATGAAGATCGTCTCGCTCGCCCCTGAAGTGCTGTAAGGAGATCCGACATGCAAAAGATTCGTCGTGACGACGAGATCATCGTGATCGCCGGCAAAGACAAGGGCAAGCGCGGTAAGGTGCTGAAGGTGCTCGCTGACGACCGTCTGGTCGTCGGTGGTGTCAACCTGGTCAAGCGTCATACCAAGCCGAACCCGATGGCAGGCGTTCAGGGCGGTATCGTCGAGAAAGAAGCGCCTCTGCACGCTTCCAACGTTGCCATCTTCAATGGCGAAACCAACAAGGCTGACCGTGTTGGTTTCAAAGTAGAAGACGGTAAGAAAATTCGTGTCTTCAAGTCGACCCAAAAAGCGGTTGATGCTTGAACACTGCTAGGTAGAAGACCATGGCACGACTGAAAGAGATTTACCGGAACGAAATCGCTCCCAAGCTTAAGGAAGAACTTAAGCTGTCGAACGTGATGGAAGTTCCGCGCGTTACCAAGATCACCCTGAACATGGGCCTGGGCGAAGCGATCGGCGACAAGAAAGTCATCGAGCACGCGGTAGCCGACCTGGAAAAGATCACCGGTCAAAAGCCGGTCGTGACTTTCGCTCGTAAATCCATCGCGGGCTTCAAGGTCCGTGAGGGCTGGCCGATCGGCGTCAAGGTGACCCTGCGTCGCGAAAAAATGTACGAGTTCCTGGACCGCCTGCTGGCGATCTCCCTGCCTCGGGTTCGCGACTTCCGCGGCCTGAATGCCAAGTCCTTCGATGGTCGTGGCAACTACAGCATGGGCGTGAAAGAGCAGATCATCTTCCCGGAAATCGACTACGACAAGATCGATGCTCTGCGCGGTTTGGACATCACCCTGACCACCACTGCTCGTTCGGACGACGAAGGCCGCGCTCTGCTGCGTGCTTTCAAGTTCCCGTTCCGCAACTGATTGGAGTAGGAAAATGGCCAAGAAGAGCATGAAAAACCGTGAGCTGAAGCGTCAGCTGACGGTAGCCAAGTACGCCAAAAAGCGTGCCGAGCTGAAAGCGACCATCGTCGACCTGAACGCCTCTCCGGAAGCGCGTTTCGCCGCCGTCGTCGCTCTGCAGAAGCAACCGCGTGACGCCAGCGCCTCGCGCCTGCGCAACCGTTGCCGCCTGACCGGTCGTCCTCACGGTGTATACCGTAAGTTCGGCCTGGGCCGTAACATGCTGCGCCAGGCTGCAATGCGCGGCGACGTACCAGGTCTGGTCAAGGCCAGCTGGTAATCGCTGTTGGCATGACGCCGGCGGGCAGGGAGCGATCTTCCGACCGCCGGTGGCAGTGCACCCAAACAAGCCCCCTCGTGGGGCTTGTTTCGTTTCTGTCTTGTGTCTAGAATGACCGGCTCACCTGAGCCCGGGTTTTTTGTCCTGGGCGGAGAGGTGGTTGTGATAGCCGCAAGGCTAATAATTCTTGTATCAGGAGCATCTAGCCCATGAGTATGCAGGACCCGTTAGCGGACATGCTAACTCGCATCCGTAATGCCCAGATGGCTGAAAAGTCCGTCGTAAGCATGCCTTCCTCCACGTTGAAGGTCGCGGTTGCCAAAGTTCTGAAGGACGAAGGTTATATCGCTGGCTACCAAGTCAGTGGCGAAGCCAAGCCCTCCCTGTCGATCGAACTGAAGTACTTCGAAGGCCGTCCGGTCATCGAGGAACTGAAGCGCTCCAGCCGTCCAGGCCTGCGCCAGTACAAGTCCGTCTCCGACCTGCCGAAAGTACGTGGCGGTCTGGGCGTGTCTATCGTCTCCACCAACAAAGGTGTGATGACTGATCGCGCTGCGCGCGCTGCCGGTGTCGGTGGCGAAGTTCTGTGCACAGTGTTCTAAGGGGAGATAGGCATGTCTCGCGTCGCTAAGAACCCCGTTAAGCTGCCTTCCGGCGTCGAAGTCAAATTCGCCGGCCAGCAGCTTTCGGTGAAGGGTGCCAAGGGCACTCTCGAACTGAACGTTCACTCGTCTGTTGAAGTTACCGAAGAGTCTGGCGAGCTGCGCTTCGTCGCTCGCAATGGTGACCAGCAAGCTCGCGCCATGGCCGGTACCACCCGTGCTCTGGTGAACAACATGGTCCAGGGCGTAAGCCAAGGCTTCGAGCGCAAGCTCCAGCTGGTCGGTGTTGGTTACAAGGCACAGGCCAAGGGCACCATCCTGAACCTGGCTCTGGGCTTCTCGCACCCAGTGGACTACGAACTGCCAGCCGGTATCACCGCTGAAACCCCAAGCCAGACCGACATCCTGATCAAGGGTATCGACAAGCAGCTCGTGGGTCAGGTGGCCGCTGAAATCCGCGATTTCCGTCCGCCAGAGCCTTACAAAGGCAAGGGTGTGCGTTACGCGGACGAAGTAGTCCGTCGTAAAGAAGCCAAGAAGAAGTAGGGCCTAGCAAATGACCGACAAAAAAGTTACTCGACTGCGTCGCGCTCGCAAGGCACGCCTGAAAATGCACGAGCTCGAAGCCGTGCGTCTGTGCGTGTTCCGCTCCTCGCAGCACATCTATGCCCAGGTCATTTCGGCCGACGGCAGCAAGGTTCTGGCAAGCGCCTCGACCTTGGACAAAGACCTGCGTGATGGCGCCACCGGCAACATCGACGCGGCCACTAAGGTTGGCAAGCTGGTTGCTGAGCGTGCGAAAGCCGCCGGTGTATCTCAAGTTGCCTTTGACCGTTCCGGCTTCAAGTACCATGGCCGCGTCAAAGCGCTGGCCGATGCTGCTCGTGAAGGCGGGCTGGAGTTCTAAGTTATGGCAAATAACGATCAAAAGCGCGACGAAGGCTACATCGAGAAGCTGGTTCAAGTTAACCGCGTTGCCAAGACCGTCAAGGGCGGCCGTATCTTCACCTTCACCGCGTTGACCGTGGTAGGTGATGGCAAGGGCCGTGTCGGCTTCGGCCGTGGCAAATCGCGCGAAGTACCTGCTGCGATCCAGAAAGCCATGGAAGCTGCTCGTCGCAACATGATTCAGGTCGACCTGAAGGGCACCACCCTGCAGTACGCCACCAAGGCCGCCCACGGCGCCTCGAAGGTCTACATGCAGCCTGCCTCGGAAGGTACCGGTATCATCGCCGGCGGTGCCATGCGCGCCGTCCTGGAAGTTGCTGGCGTCCAGAACGTTCTGGCCAAGTGCTACGGTTCGACCAACCCAGTGAACGTGGTCTACGCCACCTTCAAGGGTCTGAAAGCCATGCAATCTCCTGAATCCATTGCTGCCAAGCGCGGCAAGAGCGTCGAGGAGATCTTCTGATCATGGCAACCGTAAAAGTAACGCTGATCAAAAGCACCGCCGGCCGTCTGCCTAACCACATTCTGTGCGTTAAAGGCCTGGGTCTGCGTCGCATCGGTCACACTGTAGAAGTCCAGGATACTCCCGAGAACCGCGGGATGATCAACAAGGCTTACTACATGCTGCGCGTCGAGGGTTAATCGATGAAACTCAATGATCTGAGTCCAGCGCCGGGTTCCCGTCGCGAGAAGCATCGTCCGGGCCGTGGTATCGGTAGCGGTTTGGGCAAGACCGGTGGCCGCGGCCACAAGGGTCAGACCTCCCGTTCCGGTGGCACCATCGCTCCGGGCTTCGAAGGCGGTCAACAGCCGCTGCACCGTCGTCTGCCGAAGTTCGGCTTCGTTTCCCTGAAAGCCATGGACCGCGCCGAAGTGCGTCTGTCCGAGCTGGCCAAGGTGGAAGGCGACGTGGTTACCGTACAGTCCCTGAAGGACGCCAACGTGATTGGCCAGAACGTTCAGCGTGTGAAAATCATGCTGTCGGGCGAAGTCACTCGCGCTGTCACCATCAAGGGCATCGCAGCCACCAAAGGTGCGCGTGCGGCTATCGAAGCAGCTGGCGGCAAGTTCGAGGAATAAATGGCTAAGCAAGGTGCTCTCTCTTCGCTCGGTAAGGGCGGGATGTCGGAACTCTGGGCTCGTCTGCGCTTTCTGTTCATGGCGATCATCGTCTATCGGATCGGCGCGCACATCCCGGTACCTGGCATCAATCCAGACCGTCTGGCGGATCTGTTTCGACAGAATGAGGGGACCATTCTTAGCTTGTTCAACATGTTTTCCGGCGGTGCGCTGGAGCGCATGAGCATCTTTGCACTGGGGATCATGCCGTACATTTCGGCGTCGATCATCATGCAGCTCATGACCGCGATCAGCCCACAGCTGGAGCAGTTGAAGAAGGAAGGTGAAGCTGGCCGTCGCAAGATCAGCCAGTACACCCGCTACGGCACCGTTATCCTGGCGCTGGTTCAAGCCATTGGCATGTCCATTGGCCTGGCCAACCAGGGCGTGGCGTTTTCTGTAGGTCTGGGCTTCCATGTCGTTGCCGTCTCCACGTTCGTGGCCGGCGCAATGTTCATGATGTGGCTTGGCGAGCAGATCACCGAGCGCGGTGTGGGCAACGGTATCTCGATGTTGATCTTCGCAGGTATCGTTGCCGGTCTTCCGAGAGCAATCGGGCAGTCTTTCGAGTCTGCGCGCACAGGCGATATCAATATCTTCGCCCTGGTCGCTATCGGTTTGCTTGCAGTAGCGATCATCGGTTTCGTGGTGTTCATCGAGCGTGGTCAGCGGCGTATTGCCGTTCATTACGCCAAGCGCCAGCAGGGCCGCAAGGTCTTCGCCGCGCAGACCAGCCACTTGCCGTTGAAGGTGAACATGGCGGGCGTCATTCCTGCCATTTTCGCCAGCAGCATCCTGCTGTTCCCGGCTTCGCTGGGTGCCTGGTTCGGTCAGTCCGAAGGTATGGGCTGGCTGCAGGACATCTCGCAGTCGATCGCTCCTGGTCAGCCGTTGAACATTCTGCTGTTTAGTGCAGGGATCATCTTCTTCTGCTTCTTCTACACAGCGTTGATGTTCAACCCGAAAGACGTAGCGGAAAACCTGAAGAAGTCCGGTGCCTTTATTCCGGGTATCCGTCCTGGTGAGCAGTCGGCGCGCTACATTGATGGCGTTCTGACCCGTCTGACCATGTTCGGTGCTCTTTACATGATGGCCGTCTGCCTCCTGCCCCAGTTCCTGGTGGTGGCTGCAAACGTGCCGTTCTACCTTGGCGGGACCTCGTTGCTGATTGTGGTAGTGGTTGTGATGGACTTCATGTCCCAAGTACAATCGCACCTCGTTTCGCACCAGTACGAATCCCTGATGAAGAAAGCCAACCTGAAAGGCTACGGTGGCAGCGGACTGCTGCGCTGATAGACCCCTAAGGTTCGAGGAGTCGGTAATGAAAGTTCGTGCATCGGTGAAAAAGCTGTGCCGCAACTGCAAGATCATTCGTCGCGAAGGTATCGTGCGCGTGATCTGCAGCGCGGAACCGCGTCACAAGCAGCGCCAAGGCTGAGTGTGATCCGCGCTTCAAACCCAGCAGCTAGTGCGCTGCTGGGTTGATTAATCGTTTCTACAGCGATATTATCTCGCGCCCTATTTCTTGGCTTCCGGGGCGTAGGTAGCTGTCAATTGGAGTCCCACTGAATGGCCCGTATTGCAGGCGTCAACATTCCAGATAACAAGCATACTGTTATCTCGCTGACCTACATCTATGGTGTCGGTCGCACTACTGCGCAGAAAATCTGTGCAGACGCTGGTGTAAATCCAGCCGCTAAGATCAAGGATCTGAGCGACGAGCAAATCGAAACCCTGCGTGGCGAAGTCGCGAAGTTCACCACCGAAGGTGACCTGCGTCGTGACGTCAACATGAAGATCAAGCGCTTGATGGACCTGGGTTGCTACCGCGGCCTGCGTCATCGTAAAGGTCTGCCGGTTCGCGGTCAGCGCACCAAGACCAACGCACGCACCCGTAAGGGCCCGCGTAAGCCGATCCGCAAGTAATCGCCCAGGAATATAGACATGGCAAAACCTGCTGCTCGTCCTCGTAAGAAAGTCAAAAAGACAGTGGTTGATGGCATCGCCCACATCCATGCCTCTTTCAACAACACCATCGTGACCATCACCGACCGTCAGGGCAACGCATTGTCCTGGGCGACCTCCGGTGGTTCGGGTTTCCGTGGTTCGCGCAAATCCACCCCGTTCGCAGCTCAGATCGCTGCCGAGCGTGCTGGTCAAGCTGCGCTGGAATACGGTCTGAAGAACCTCGACGTGAACGTCAAGGGTCCAGGTCCAGGTCGTGAGTCCGCCGTTCGTGCTTTGAACAGCTGCGGCTACAAGATCGCCAGCATCACCGACGTGACGCCTATCCCGCATAACGGGTGCCGTCCGCCGAAGAAGCGTCGCGTGTAATCAGGAGACAGATAAATGGCACGTTACATTGGTCCAAAATGCAAACTGTCTCGTCGTGAAGGCACCGATCTGTTCCTGAAGAGCGGCGTTCGCGCTCTGGAATCGAAGTGCAACATCGAAGCAGCCCCAGGTATCCACGGCCAGCGCCGTGGCCGTCAGTCCGACTACGGCACCCAGCTGCGCGAGAAACAGAAAGTCCGCCGTATCTACGGTGTCCTGGAGCGTCAGTTCCGCGGTTACTACCAAGCTGCAGCCTCGAAAAAAGGCGCAACCGGTGAGAACCTGCTGCAACTGCTGGAATGCCGCCTGGACAACGTCGTTTACCGTATGGGCTTCGGTTCGACCCGTTCCGAGTCCCGTCAGCTGGTGTCGCACAAGGCAATCAGCGTCAACGGCAAGACCGTAAACATTCCATCCTACCAAGTTCGTCCGGGTGACGTGGTCGCAGTTCGCGAGAAGTCGCTGAACCAGCTGCGCATTGTTCAGGCCCTTGAACTGTGCGCTCAGCGTGGCCGCGTTGAGTGGGTAGACGTTGATTCCGCTAAAAAGTCGGGCGTTTTCAAGAACGTTCCTGCTCGCAGCGACCTGTCCGCCGACATCAACGAAAACCTGATTGTCGAGCTCTACTCCAAGTAAGGGCTAGAAAATAGGTGCATCCATGCAGATTTCGGTAAATGAGTTCCTGACTCCTCGTCACATCGACGTTCAGGTAGTCAGTCCAACCCGCGCCAAGATCACGCTCGAGCCTCTCGAGCGTGGTTTCGGCCATACCCTGGGCAACGCGCTGCGCCGCATCCTGTTGTCCTCCATGCCTGGCTGTGCAGTAGTCGAGGCCGAGATCGACGGCGTACTTCATGAGTACTCCGCCATCGAAGGTGTACAGGAAGACGTCATTGAAATCCTGTTGAACCTGAAAGGCCTGGCGATCAAGCTGCACGGTCGTGACGAAGTTACGCTGACCTTGTCGAAAAAGGGTTCGGGGGTGGTTACCGCTGCCGATATTCAGCTGGATCACGATGTCGAGATCGTCAACCCCGATCACGTAATCGCGAACCTGGCGTCCAATGGCGCCCTGAACATGAAGCTCACCGTAGCTCGTGGTCGTGGTTACGAGCCGGCCGACTCCCGTCAGACCGACGAGGACGAAAGCCGCAGCATTGGCCGTCTCCAGCTGGACGCTTCGTTCAGCCCGGTGCGTCGTATCGCCTACGTGGTCGAGAACGCCCGTGTTGAACAGCGTACCAACCTGGACAAGCTGGTCATCGATCTGGAAACCAACGGTACCCTGGATCCTGAAGAGGCCATCCGTCGTGCCGCGACCATTCTGCAACAGCAGCTGGCCGCGTTCGTGGACCTCAAGGGTGACAGCGAGCCGGTTGTGGTCGAGCAGGAAGACGAGATCGATCCGATCCTGCTGCGCCCAGTTGACGACCTGGAACTGACCGTACGTTCGGCCAACTGCCTCAAGGCGGAGAACATCTACTACATCGGCGACCTGATTCAGCGTACCGAAGTAGAGCTGTTGAAAACTCCTAACCTGGGCAAGAAGTCCCTGACCGAAATCAAGGACGTCCTGGCCTCCCGTGGTCTGTCTCTCGGCATGCGCCTCGACAACTGGCCGCCCGCAAGCCTTAAGAAAGACGACAAGGCGACTGCCTGATCGTCGTAATCACCGAACGTAGTGTTTGGTAAGGAATGAATCATGCGTCATCGTAAAAGTGGACGTCACCTGAGCCGTACCAGCTCTCACCGCAAGGCCATGTTCCAGAACATGGCAGTGTCGCTGATCGAGCACGAGCTGATCAAAACCACCCTGCCGAAAGCCAAGGAACTGCGTCGCGTTGCCGAGCCGCTGATCACCCTGGCCAAGGAAGACAGCGTTGCCAACCGTCGTCTGGCTTTCGACCGTACCCGTTCGAAGTCTGCCGTAGGCAAGCTGTTCAACGATCTGGGCAAGCGCTACGCCACCCGTCAGGGCGGCTACCTGCGCATCCTGAAGTGCGGCTTCCGCGCTGGTGACAACGCGCCTATGGCGTACGTCGAGCTGGTCGATCGTCCAGTCGGTGGTGCTGTAGAAGCTGCCGAGTAAGACATCTGTCTGCTACAGAAAACCGGGCCTAGTGCCCGGTTTTTTGTTTCGGAATATATTGTAATAAACTATCAGGTAGGGCCCGTTAATTAATTAGATCTTCAGTGTTGTGGGTCTCATACTGACTCTCAAGCCGATAAACGGCACATGAGTCTGATAAGGAGAGCCCATGAGCAAGACCCTCACCACCGCCAGCGGCGCCCCCGTTGCCGACAACCAGAACTCCCGTTCGGCTGGCCCCCGTGGCCCGTTGCTGCTCGACGACTTCCAGCTGGTCGAGAAACTGGCCCACTTCAACCGTGAAAACATTCCTGAGCGCCGTGTACATGCCAAGGGGTCTGGTGCCTACGGTACGTTCACCGTGACCCGTGACATCACGCGTTATACCAGTGCGCGGCTGTTCGAAAGCGTCGGCAAGCAGACCGAGACTTTCCTGCGCTTTTCCACAGTGGGGGGTGAGCGTGGTTCGGCCGATACCGAACGGGATCCTCGTGGCTTCGCCGTCAAGTTCTACACCGAAGAGGGCAATTGGGACATCGTCGGCAACAACACGCCGGTGTTTTTCATCCGCGACCCGATGAAGTTTCCCGACTTCATTCATACGCAAAAGCGTAATCCGCAGACCAACCTGAAAAGCGCCCAGATGATGTGGGATTTCTGGTCGCATTCCCCGGAGGCCCTGCACCAGGTCACCATCTTGTTCTCTGATCGCGGTATCCCCGATGGTTACCGGCACATGCACGGCTTCGGCAGCCACACTTACAGCCTGATCGCAGCCGATGGCCAGCGCACCTGGGTGAAGTGGCACTTCAAGACCCAACAGGGCATCAAGAACCTGGCGCCCGCCGAGGCCGCGCGAATTGCCGGCACCGATCCTGACTACGCCCAGCGTGATCTGTTCGAGGCCATCGAACAGGGTGATTACCCACGTTGGACCGTCTGCATCCAGGTCATGAGCGAGGAGGAGGCTGCAGGTCGCGCGGAGAATCCGTTCGACGTCACCAAGACTTGGTCGCAGAAGGACTACCCGCTGATCGAAGTGGGTGTATTGGAGCTGAACCGTAATCCGCTCAATTACTTCGCCGAAGTCGAGCAGGCGGCGTTCGGTCCGAGCAACATGGTGCCCGGAGTCGGCCTGTCGCCTGATCGCATGCTGCAGGGGCGCGTGTTCGCCTACGCCGACGCTCACCGCTACCGCGTAGGAACCAACCACCAGCACCTGCCGGTCAATGCACCGCGCTGCCCGGTAAACACCTATCAGCGCGACGGTGCCATGAATTTCGGCAGCTACGGCAGTGCGCCGAACTACGAGCCGAACAGCTTTGCGGAGGCACCGAAACAGTCGCCCCGTCATGCGGAACCTGCGCTGGCACTCAGTGGTGCGGCCGATCGCTTCGACCATCGCGAGGACGAGGACTACTACAGCCACGCCGGGGCGCTGTTCCGTCTGATGAGCGCCGAACAACAGGCCCTGCTGATCGACAACATCGCAGGTACCCTGGCGGGTGTGACCGAGGATGTGGTGCGTCGTCAGTTGGCGCACTTCCACAAGGCAGATGCCGCTTATGGAGAGGGCATTGCCAAGGCCTTGGGCATCAATCTGTTCTGAGTGAAAGTGATAAGAAGAACCGCCCGCATTTGGGCGGTTTTTCAATGAAAATCACTACTGTTTGGCGACTTTTTTTACATAAATTGCGCGTTATTCAGTGACCTTGGGAAAATCATGGTTCACACTATGAGCCTATCCAGTTTTTCTGCAGGAGTACCAGGGCGATGCAAGGTCACCCGGACGTCATCGATTATCTCAACACGTTGCTTACGGGCGAGCTCGCAGCGCGCGATCAGTACTTCATCCACTCGCGGATGTACGAAGACTGGGGCTTGTCGAAGCTCTACGAGCGCATCAATCATGAGATGGAAGAAGAGGCGCAACACGCCGATGCGCTGATGCGCCGTATTCTCATGCTGGAAGGCACGCCGCGCATGCGGCCTGATGACTTGGATGTCGGTACCACGGTGCCGGAGATGATCGCTGCCGACCTTCGCCTCGAGTACAAGGTCCGTGCCGCATTGTGCAAGGGTATCGCGTTGTGCGAATCGCACAAAGACTACATCAGCCGTGACATCCTGCGCGCGCAGTTGGCCGATACCGAGGAAGACCATACCTATTGGCTCGAGAAGCAGCAGGGGCTTATCAAGTCCATCGGACTACAGAACTACTTGCAGTCGCAGATGTAAAGAACCGGGGGCGCCAAGTGCGCCCCCGATGCGTTACGCCCGATCCCGCTCCAGCAACGGCTTCAGATAGTGTCCTGTGTAGGACTGTTTCATCTTCGCCAGTTCTTCAGGCGTACCACTGGCAATGATCTGCCCGCCCTTGGAACCGCCCTCCGGACCCAAGTCCACCAACCAGTCCGCCGTCTTGATCACATCCAGGTTGTGCTCGATCACCACCACCGTGTTGCCGTGGTCGCGCAGACGATGCAGGACGTCCAGCAACTGCTGTATATCCGCGAAGTGCAGACCGGTCGTGGGCTCGTCGAGGATGTACAGGGTCTTGCCGGTATCACGCTTGGACAGTTCGCGGGACAGCTTTACCCGCTGAGCTTCGCCTCCGGACAAGGTGGTCGCTGACTGACCGAGTTTGATGTACGAAAGACCGACATCCATCAATGTCTGCAACTTGCGCGCAAGCGCCGGTACCGCATCGAAGAATTCGCGGGCATCCTCGATGGTCATCTCCAGCACCTCGTGGATGTTCTTGCCCTTGTATTTGATCTCCAAGGTCTCGCGGTTGTAGCGCTTGCTCTTGCACACGTCACAGGGTACGTAGATGTCCGGCAGGAAGTGCATTTCCACCTTGATCAGGCCGTCACCCTGACAGGCCTCGCAACGGCCACCCTTGACGTTGAAGGAGAACCGACCGGGCCCGTAGCCGCGCGAGCGCGATTCCGGCACACCTGCGAACAGCTCGCGGATCGGCGTGAAAATGCCTGTGTAGGTGGCCGGGTTGGAGCGCGGGGTTCGGCCGATAGGGCTCTGGTCGATATCGACCACCTTGTCCAAGTGTTGCAGGCCGTCGATGCTGGTGTGCGCAGCCGGCTCCAGGCTGCTCGCACCGTTGAGCGCAGTCGCTGCCAGGGGGAACAGGGTGTTGTTGATCAGGGTCGATTTGCCCGACCCTGATACACCGGTCACGCACGTCAGCAAGCCGATCGGCACTTCCAGATCGACGTTTTGCAGGTTGTTGCCGCGCGCGCCTTTGAGCTTGAGCTGGAGTTTCTTGTTGCGTGGCGTGCGCTTGGCCGGCACGACGATCTTCTTGCGACCGGACAGGTACATGCCGGTGACCGAGTCAGGGTGGGCCATGACCTCGTCCGGGGTGCCCTCGGCGACGATCTGCCCGCCGTGTACGCCGGCACCGGGGCCGATGTCCACCACATAGTCGGCCAGGCGTATGGCGTCCTCGTCGTGCTCGACCACGATCACCGTGTTGCCCAGGTCTCGGAGGTGGTTGAGCGTGGCGAGCAGTCGATCGTTGTCCCGCTGGTGCAGGCCGATCGAGGGTTCATCGAGGATGTACATGACGCCTACCAGGCCGGCACCGATCTGGCTGGCCAGGCGGATGCGCTGCGCCTCGCCGCCGGACAGCGTCTCGGCGCTGCGGTCCAGGGTGAGGTAGTCCAGGCCCACGTTGACCAGGAACTGCAGTCGCTCGCAGATTTCCTTGAGGATCTTTGCGGCAATTTCGCCGCGGCGGCCAGTCAGGCTCAGATGGGCGAAGTAGTGGCTGGCCTCGCCGATCGGCAGATTGGTCACGGCCGGCAGGGTTTTCTCGCCCACCCATACGTGGCGTGCTTCACGGCGAAGGCGGGTGCCGCGGCAGTCGGGGCAGGGCTGGGTGCCGAGAAACTTGGCCAGCTCTTCGCGCACGGTCGCCGACTCGGTCTCGCGATAGCGACGCTCCAGGTTCGGCACGATGCCCTCGAAGGGGTGTGAGCGCTTGACGATATCGCCGCGATCGTTGAGGTACTTGAAGTCGACGCTGTGCTTGCCGCTGCCTTGCAGAATGACTTTCTGGTGCTCTGCCGACAGCTCGCCGAATGGCTGCTCGAGGCTGAAACCGTAGTGCGCGGCCAGTGAACCGAGCATCTGGAAGTAGTACACGTTGCGTCGATCCCAGCCGCGAATCGCGCCTTCGGCCAGGGTGAGGCCGGCGTTGACCAGGCGCTTGGTATCGAAGTACTGCTTCACGCCCAGGCCGTCGCAGGTGGGGCAGGCGCCAGCCGGGTTGTTGAAGGAGAACAGCTTGGGCTCCAGCTCGCTGATGGAGTGGCCGCAGATGGGGCAGGCGAAGCGTGCGGAGAAGATGGTGTCTTCGGCGCTGTCGTCGTCCATCGACGCGACCAAGGCCAGACCGTCGGCCAGTTTCAAAGCGGTTTCGAACGACTCGGCGAGGCGCTGCTGAAGGTCTTCACGGACCTTGAAGCGGTCGACCACCACGTCGATGCTGTGCTTTTTCTGCTTGTCGAGCTTGGGCAGCTCGTCGAGCTCGTACAACTTGCCATCGACCCGCACGCGGACGAAGCCTTGCGCGCGCATCTCGTCGAACACCGCCAGGTGCTCGCCCTTGCGCTCGCGCACCACCGGGGCCAGCAGCATCAGGCGGCTGCCTTCGGGCTGCTCCAGGACCTGGTCGACCATCTGGCTGACGGTCTGCGCTTCCAGGGGAATGTCGTGGTCCGGGCAGCGCGGCGTGCCCACCCGCGCATACAACAGGCGCAGGTAATCGTAGATCTCGGTGATGGTGCCGACGGTGGAGCGGGGGTTGTGGGAGGTGGATTTCTGCTCGATGGAGATCGCTGGCGACAGGCCTTCGATGGTGTCGACATCGGGCTTTTCCATCATCGACAGGAACTGTCGGGCATAGGCCGAGAGCGACTCCACATAGCGGCGCTGCCCCTCGGCATAGAGGGTGTCGAAGGCCAGGGAAGACTTGCCGGAACCGGACAGACCGGTGATGACGATCAGTTTGTCCCGGGGCAGGGTCAGGTCGATGTTCTTCAGGTTGTGGGTACGTGCCCCACGGATCAGGATCGTGTCCAAAGCAGCCTCGCTCGGCGGGCATAAACGAAGAAGTATACGGCGCGCTGCCACCACGCGGCAAAGCGTCGCGCAGATGCCGTCTGGTCGTGGGACTGATAGAATCGCCGCCGGTTCAGACGAGGTTCATCCATGCACGACATCCATCAAGAACGCATGAGCGGCAGCGAAACCCGCGCCGCAGGCGGCCTTGCCCTGGTCTTCGCCTTCCGCATGCTGGGCATGTTCATGGTCTTGCCCGTGTTGGCCACCTACGGCATGGACCTGGCCGGCGCCACGCCCGCGCTCATCGGCCTGGCGATCGGCGCCTATGGCCTGACCCAGGCCGTGCTGCAGATTCCATTCGGCATGATTTCGGACCGCATCGGACGTCGGCCGGTGATCTACCTGGGATTGCTGGTATTCGCCCTGGGTAGCGTGCTGGCGGCGCAGGCCGACTCCATCTGGGGCGTGATCGCCGGCCGTATCCTGCAGGGCGCCGGCGCGATCTCGGCAGCGGTGATGGCACTGCTCTCGGACCTGACCCGGGAGCAGCACCGGACCAAGGCCATGGCCATGATCGGCATGAGCATCGGGCTGTCGTTCGCCGTCGCCATGGTGATCGGCCCGCTGTTGACAAGCGCCTTCGGTTTGTCAGGATTGTTCCTGGCCACCGCAGGACTTGCGGTAGTCGGTATCGCCCTGATTGCCTTCGTCGTGCCGAGTGCGCATAGCGCATTGCAGCATCGTGAGTCGGGTGTCGCGCGCCAGGCGCTCGGTCCAACCCTGCGCAATCCGGACCTTCTGCGCCTGGACCTGAGTATTTTCATCCTTCACGCGATCCTGATGGCGAGCTTCGTGGCACTGCCGCTGGCCTTCGTCGAGCGTGGCGGATTGCCCAAGGAACAGCATTGGTGGGTGTACCTGACCGCGCTGCTCGTCTCATTTTTTGCAATGGTGCCGTTCATCATCTACGGCGAAAAGAAGCGCAAGATGAAGCGCGTGTTGATTGGCGCCGTCAGCGTGTTGTTGCTGACCGAAGTGTTCTTTTGGCAATGGGCTGACGACTTGCGGGGACTGGTGATTGGCACCGTGATATTCTTCACCGCCTTCAACCTGCTGGAGGCATCCTTGCCTTCGCTGGTCAGCAAGGTGTCCCCTGCCGGTGGCAAGGGAACGGCGATGGGGGTGTATTCCACCAGCCAGTTCCTCGGTGCAGCGCTGGGAGGCATCATCGGTGGCTGGTTGTTCCAGCACGGTGGCCTGGGCACTGTGTTCCTCGGATGTGCTGTACTGTGTGTCATATGGCTGATCTCTGCCCTGGGCATGAACGAGCCGCCCTATGTGACCAGCCTGCGCATGCCGCTGACACCGCAAGCGGCTCGCGAAGCCGGCCTGGCCGAGCGTCTGATGGCTGTGGCGGGTGTCACCGACGCCGTAGTGGTGGCCGAAGAAGCCGCCGTCTACATCAAACTGGATACGAAAATTTTGGACCGCGCGACCCTGGAGCGTCTGGTGAACCCAGCCCCGGCGGCGTGCGAAGCCTAGGAGAACGTTATGGCCCGTGGGGTTAACAAAGTCATTCTGGTAGGTACATGCGGCCAGGATCCCGAAGTCCGCTACCTGCCCAACGGTAACGCCGTGACCAACCTGAGCCTGGCGACCAGCGAGCAGTGGACCGACAAGCAGTCGGGGCAGAAGGTCGAGCGTACCGAATGGCACCGCGTGTCGTTGTTCGGCAAGGTGGCCGAGATCGCCGGCCAATACCTGCGCAAAGGCTCGCAGTGCTATATCGAGGGCAAGCTGCAGACCCGCGAGTGGGAGAAGGACGGTATCAAGCGCTACACCACCGAGATCATCGTCGACATGCAGGGAACCATGCAGCTGCTTGGCGGGCGTCCGGATGGCGGCCAGGGTGGCAACAACTACAACCAGGGCGGCCAAGGCGGCAACAACTACAACCAGGGTGGTAACGACTTCAACCAGGGTGGCCAAGGCGGTCAGGGCGGCAACTACAACCAGGCCCCACGCCAGCAAGCGCCGCGTCCCCAGCAGCGTCCGGCGCCGCAGCAACAGCCGCAGCAGGCTCCGCAGCCGGCGGCTGACTTCGACAGTTTCGATGACGATATTCCGTTCTAGAGCAACGGTAGGGCATCGCGCTACAACGAAAACCCGGGGCAAGTGCTCCGGGTTTTTTATACCTGAGGGATAGTCAAGTATCAAGGTTGTCGGCGAATTCGACAATATTCAATGGTGTTTCTCCTTCTGCCGCAGGATATTCCCAAACTTTCCTGATACGGCCTATGAAGTATCAATCTTGCTTAGTATCTCCGTTTTCACAGGGAGAGGCTCATGCAACCAGAAATCGAACGGTTGGAAATAAGGCTGACAGCTTCGGCTGGGGACTATCACGTTTCAGGATTCAGCGAAGACTACGCGGACTATGTCAATGGTTGCGATGGAAATGCTATCTATTCTGGTGGGTTAATGATGGTGATGGGTCTCGTCATAGCCTTGTTAGGTTTCGGTGCGCTCGTTTTAGGCCCTGAAACGATTACCTATAACAGAGTGACGGGCCCAACCTGGCTGCAGTATCTACAGATGTATCCCGGGCCGATATTCAGTGTGGGTGGCGTCCTTTTTGCGCTAGGCACCCACCTTTATGCAAGAAGGGCCGTCAGCTGGGAAGTGTTTCTACTGTCATGCTACAAGCTCATTGCTCCGGACGGAAAAGACGTCACTGGCGAGGTTGAACTTCGCTACTTGGGAGGCGACAACTTCACCATCACTATTAAGTGATTCTTCAACTGGCGCAGTTCCAGCAGCTAATGAAGGTCGTGTCTACGTCTGGTATAGCGAAAGCTGATGGAGCCATCAGCGAGCTTGGCCTAGTCACAGGTTGGGAGATTCGCAGGTCCTGGTCCTGACCAGTATGAAGTGTGGCTTTTTAGAACTGTAAACATCAGAAGCGAAGCCATTAGTCTGGCTTCGCGTTTTCAGTGGCTGAAGATTTCCGCGTCTCTGCGGCGATGAAGCCTGTTCATTCAGTCCGGCTGATGTCCACCAATCGGGGCCTTGCAATCGCCAGATAGTCCTGCGTTTCGAGCACCATCGATGCGTCCAGCCGCCCTGCATTGAACGCTATTTCAGCGTATCAGGTGGTCAAGGCAGGGTCGACGACCATCAGAGCGGCGACGTTGGTCGCGATGTTCACTAGCTTGGCCGATGCCAAGGCATGAAGGAAATCGAAGGCGAAGCAGCCAATCAACAGGAAGATCAGGACGCTGCTGGTGCCGGGACCGAACAGGCCATCATAGGAGCCGATACTGATTGCCAGCAGCTTTTCTCTGGTGCCGATGCGCATGGGATTGTGCAGGGCGCCTGAGTCCTTCTTCCAGACGGTCCAGGCGTGTCGGATCATCGACGCCGAACACCCGAATCATCCAGCGATCGCGGCCGTCATAGCGAGGCGTTAAGCCACCTGGGCGTGCAGGACTGCTGGTTCTTGAAAATCAGGATGTCCCCGGGTTGCAGCAATACGGACTGCGCGATGCTCCAGGTCGTAGGGTGCGGCAGGCCGCGACGGATCCAGCGTCAGTCCCCTGACGGTCATCGCCACGTCACAGGCCCGCAGAGAATCGCGCAGTCGCTGGATTCGCTTATCGCAAAGGTGAGGGTTCATAACGTCGGGGGTACGCTTAGCTTTTTCTTAATGATCCGAGTGGAACATGCGCGTTTTGCCACGACTCAGACCTTGAAACTCATCGTCACTCAAGGACCTTTTCATGGCCACCGCTGCTGATTTCATGGTCAACACCCTAAAGCAAGCCGGCGTCAAACGCGTCTACGGGGTGGTCGGCGACTCTCTGAACGGCTTTACCGATTCCATGCGTCGACTCGGCGGATTGGACTGGATTCACATGCGCAACGAAGAGGCGGGAGCGTTCGCCGCCGGGGGCGAGGCGCATCTGACCGGAGAGCTGGCGGTGTGCGCCGGTAGCTGTGGTCCGGGCAACCTGCACTTGATCAATGGCCTGTTCGATTGCCACCGCAGCGGTGTTCCGGTTCTGGCGATCGCTGCGCACATACCCAGCAGCGAGATTGGCATCGATTACTTCCAGGCCACTCATCCGGAGTCGTTGTTCAAGGAGTGCAGCCATTATGTCGAGCTGGTCTCGCGTGCCGAGCAGTTGCCGCAGATCCTCGAACGCGCCATGCGCGTGGCCGTGAGCCGGCGAGGTGTGGCGGTGGTGGTGATCCCGGGCGATGTGGCCCTGGCCTCGCTCGATGCCAAGGTCAGCCAGTGGCTGGCGCCGACGCCACCGGTGGTGGTGCCCGAACGTGCCCGACTGGATGAGCTGGCGCAGTTCCTGAACGCTGGCAAACGCGTCACCTTGCTGTGCGGCGCAGGTTGCGCAGGTGCCCATGCCGAGGTGGTGGCGTTGGCCAAGCAGTTGCAGGCGCCCATCGTGCACGCCCTGCGTGGCAAGGAGCACCTGGAATACGACAATCCTTACGACGTGGGCATGACGGGCCTGATCGGCTTCGCCTCGGGCTTCAATGCCATGAAGGACTGCGACACCTTGCTGATGCTCGGCACCAACTTCCCCTATCGGCAATTCTTCCCCGAGCATGGACGCATCGCCCAGATCGACCTGCGGCCCGAGGCGCTGGGCAATCGCTGTGCCCTGGAGATCGGCCTGATCGGCGACATCAAGCACTCGCTGCAGCAACTGTTGCCGCGCCTGGCCGAGCGCACCGACAGCGCCCACCTGGACAAGTCGCTGGCCGATTACCGCAGCGCCCGCAAGAGCCTCGACAACCTGGCCGAGAGCAGCCCGAACAGCGCGATCATCCACCCCCAGTACCTCAATCGGCTGGTCAGCGAACTGGCGGATGAGGACGCGATATTCACCTGCGATGTGGGCACACCGACGGCCTGGGCGGCACGCTACCTGAAGATGAATGGCAAGCGTCGTCTGGTGGGCTCGTTCAACCATGGCTCGATGGCCAATGCCATGCTGCAGGCGATCGGTGCCCAGGCAAGCTTTCCGGGGCGGCAAGTGGTGTCGATGTCCGGTGATGGCGGTTTCAGCATGATGATGGGCGACTTCCTCACCCTCGGTCAGGCCAAGCTGCCGGTCAAGGTGATCGTGCTGAACAACGGTACCCTGGGTTTCGTCGAGATGGAGATGAAGGCCAGTGGCCTGCTGGACACTGGTTGCGAGCTGCACAATCCCGATTTCGCGGTCCTCGCCCAGAGCATGGGTATCAAGGGCATCCGGGTGGAGCGCCCGCAGGATCTGGAAGCTGCTCTGCGCGAAGCCTTCGCCCATGACGGTCCGGTACTGGTGGATGTGGTCAGCGAACGGCAGGAGTTGATCATGCCGCCGGAAATCACTGCCGAGAACGTCAAAGGCTTCGGGCTGTTCATGCTGCGCGCGGTGATGGACGGCCGGGCCCGGGAGCTGGTGAACCTGGCCAAGAACAACCTGCTGCGCTAGGCGCGGCAGGCGGCAGTGGCGCCAGTCGCTACATTCGCGGTGGACGCCACCCAGCCCTGCGAGGAAGGTGTTCAGGATGCCGCAGGTGTCTGCGGCACGGTTGAATCGGGACTCTTTCAGAGCAATGGAGTCCGAACATGGCCGACACATCCACACCGCTGATGGGATGCTACTTCCGTAGCTGGCGCGACACTGCCAATGGTGTTGCCGACAACCACAATTCGATGTCGCACTTGCCCGAGGAGGTGGACATCGCGTTCGTGTTTCCCAATGGCGAGGAAACTGCGCAGTTCTGGGAAAAGCTGGGTACCGAACTGATACCTGCCATGCATGCCAAGGGCATCAAGGTGGTGCGCACGCTGTTCATCGATGTCTTGATCGATCCACAATTCACCGACTCGCCTGAAGGCCATCAGCGATTGGCCGATCATGTTCAGGCGCACTATCTCTCGATACCGGGGCTCGATGGCCTGGACATCGATCTGGAGAAGCACCTGTCCGATGCCGAACGCAACAAGGCCAGGGAGGTGTCACGGATTCTGGGTCAACGCTTGAAGACCGAAGGCAAGCTGTTCATCTACGACACCAGCGAGGTGGGTGACATGGCATTGCTGCGCGCCCTCGAACCCGAGCTGGACTATGTGCTGTTCCAGGCCTATGGCCAGAGCACCACGCAGGTTCAGCAGCATTACGATCGATTGTTCGCCGATTTTCTCCCCCCGAGCAAATTCATGCTGGGCTTTTCCTTCTACGAGGAGCGCGGGGCGCGGTGGGGTGATACGGTTTCGCTGGAGGCCAGCACTGCCCGGGATTTCGCGCTCTGGCAGCCAACCCAGGGCAGGAAGGCCGGTATTTTCTCCTACGCCGTCGATCGTGACGGTGTCACGGAGGGTGATGATGCGTTGCAGGCCACCGACTATGCCTGGACGCGTCAGCTCAAGCATCTGATGCGCTGAGCCGCCCCGACCATTCGTCGGTACTGCGTCGCTGCAGGGGCCGTTGCTACGGAATCCGACGACCGTCATTGATCTTCATCACTGCACTTTCGGTGTTTTCGGCTAGTCTCAGGCTTGGCGAGCTTTGCATCTCGCTACCGTGATTTCCGAGAGGCGCGCGGCCATGACCGTGCGTCCACACCTGATCAGGAGTGCACGATGGATCTCAACCGTCGGCAGTTCTTCAAGGTCGCCGCCGTCGGCCTTGGAGGCTCGAGCCTCGCGGCGTTGGGCATGGCCCCGACACCCGCGTTCGCCGAGCAGGTGCGCCATTTCAAGCTGGCGCATACCAAGGAAACCCGCAACACCTGTCCCTACTGCTCGGTCGGCTGTGGCCTGATCCTGTACAGCCAGGGCGATGCGGGCAAGAACGTCAAGCAGAACATCATCCATATCGAAGGCGACGCCGATCATCCGGTCAACCGCGGAACCCTGTGCCCGAAAGGCGCCGGTCTGCTCGACTTCATCCACAGCCCGAGCCGGCTCAAATACCCTGAAGTGCGCAAGCCGGGCAGCGACGAGTGGGTGCGGGTCAGCTGGGACGAGGCGCTGGACCGCGTCGCCATGCTGATGAAGCAGGACCGCGATGCCAACTTCATCGAGAAGAACGATCAGGGTCAGACGGTCAATCGTTGGCTCAGCACCGGTTTCCTGGCCGCCTCGGCAGCGTCCAGCGAAGCGGGCTACCTGACCCACAAGGTCATCCGTTCACTCGGCATGCTGGGGTTCGATAACCAGGCGCGTGTCTGACACGGCCCGACGGTGGCAAGTCTTGCCCCGACGTACGGCCGTGGCGCGATGACCAATCACTGGTCAGATATCGCCAACGCAAACCTGGTCCTGGTGATGGGCGGCAACGCAGCCGAGGCGCACCCCTGCGGATTCAAATGGGTGACCGAAGCCAAGGCGCACAACAAGGCGCGCCTGATCGTGGTCGATCCGCGCTTCACCCGCACGGCGTCGGTGGCCGACTACTACGCGCCGATCCGCACCGGCAGCGACATCGCCTTCATGGGCGGTTTGATCAATTACCTGCTAAGTACCGATCAGATCCAGCACGAGTACGTGCGCAATTACACCGACGTGTCGTTCATCGTCAAGGAAGGTTACGGCTTCGAGGATGGCCTGTTCAGTGGCTATGACGCGGCCAAGCGCATCTATGCCGACAAGTCCGGCTGGGGCTACGAGCTGGGCGAGGACGGATTCGCCAAGGTCGATCCGACCCTGCAGCACCCACGCTGCGTGTTCCAGCTGATGAAGCAGCACTACAGCCGCTACACGCCGGAAATCGCCAGCATGACCTGCGGCATGCCCCACGAGCAGATGATGAAGGTGTGGAAGGAGATCGCCACCTGCTCGGCGCCCGGCAAGACCATGACGATCCTTTATGCATTGGGCTGGACCCAGCATTCGATCGGTGCGCAGATCATCCGCAGCGCGGCCATGGTGCAGCTGCTGCTGGGCAACGTGGGGATGCCTGGCGGTGGCGTCAATGCCCTGCGCGGGCACTCCAACATCCAGGGGCTGACCGACCTGGGGCTGCTGTCCAACTCGCTGCCGGGCTACCTCACCCTGCCCGGTGATGCCGAGCAGGACTACGCCACCTACATCGACAAGCGTGCCTCCAAGCCCCTGCGTCCGGGCCAGCTCTCGTACTGGCAGAACTACGGCAAGTTCCACGTCAGCCTGATGAAGGCCTGGTATGGCGCCAACGCCACCGCCGAGAACGACTGGGGCTACGCCTGGCTGCCCAAGCTGGACGTGGGCGCCTACGACGTGCTGCGCATGTTCGAGATGATGAGCCAGGGCAAGGTCAATGGCTACCTGTGCCAGGGCTTCAACCCGATCGCCGCGCTGCCGGACAAGAACCGTGTCACTGCCGCGCTGGGCAGGCTCAAGTGGCTGGTGATCATGGATCCGCTGGCCACCGAAACGTCCGAGTTCTGGCGTAACGTCGGCCCGTACAACGATGTCGACACCGCCAGCATCCAGACCGAAGTGATCCGCCTGCCCACCACCTGCTTCGCCGAGGAGGATGGCTCTCTGGTCAACAGCAGCCGCTGGTTGCAATGGCACTGGAAGGGCGCGGACGGGCCGGGCGAAACCCGCACCGACGTGCAGATCATGAGCGAGCTGTTCCTGCGCCTGCGCGAGCGCTACAAGGCCGAGGGCGGCGCCTATCCCGACCCGCTGCTCAACATCAGCTGGCCGTACAAGATCGCCGACGAGCCTTCCCCGGAAGAGCTCGCCAAGGAGATGAACGGCTATGCGCTCACCGACATGACCGATGCGACGGGCTTGGCGGTGAAGGGCGGGCAGCAGCTTTCCGGCTTCGGCCAGCTCAGGGACGACGGCAGCACGGCGTCCGGGTGCTGGATCTTCGCCGGCTGCTGGACCGAGCAGGGCAACCAGATGGCGCGGCGCGACAATAGCGACCCCTACGGCATGCACCAGGCGCAGAACTGGGCCTGGGCCTGGCCGGCCAACCGCCGCATCCTCTACAACCGCGCCTCCAGCGATCCCCAGGGCAAGCCCTGGGATGCGCAGAAAAAGCGTCTGGTATGGTGGAACGGCAAGGCCTGGGGCGGTACCGACGTGCCGGACTTCAAGGTCGACTCGCCACCGGAAGCGGGAATGAATCCGTTCATCATGAACCCCGAGGGCGTCGCGCGGTTCTTCGCCATCGACAAGATGGCCGAAGGCCCGTTCCCCGAGCACTACGAGCCGTTCGAGACGCCGATCGGGATCAACCCGCTGCACCCGAACAACAAGAAGGCCATCAGCAACCCGGCCGGTCGGATCTTCGACTCGGTGTGGGACACCCTGGGCAAGCACGAGGACTTTCCCTATGCGGCGACCACCTGCCGGCTGACCGAGCACTTCCACTTCTGGAGCAAGCACTGCCGACTGAACGCCATCATCCAGCCCGAGCAATTCGTCGAGATCGGCGAAGTGCTGGCCGGTGAGAAGGGCATCAAGGCGGGGGATCGGGTGCGGGTGTCGTGCAAGCGTGGGCACATCGAGGCGGTGGCGGTGGTGACCAAGCGGATTCGTCCGCTGCAGGTCAACAACCAGACGGTGCATCAGGTCGGCATTCCGCTGCACTGGGGCTTCACCGGTTCGACCCGGCATGGCTACCTGACCAACACCCTGGTGCCGTTCCTGGGTGATGGCAATACCCAGACGCCGGAGTCCAAGTCGTTTCTCGTCAACGTGGAGAAGATCTGATGGCCCAGCAAGACATCATCGCCCGCTCGGCCACCACGACCGTGCCGTCTTCGGTGCGTCAGCAGGAGCAGGTCGCCAAGCTGATCGACACCACCAAGTGCATCGGCTGCAAGGCTTGCCAGGTGGCGTGTTCGGAGTGGAACGAGTTGCGTGACGAGGTGGGCCACAACCATGGCACCTACGACAACCCGCAGGACCTGACCGCCGACACCTGGACCCTGATGCGCTTCACCGAGCACGAGCGCGACGACGGCAATCTCGAGTGGCTGATCCGCAAGGATGGCTGCATGCACTGCGCCGAGCCGGGCTGCCTGAAGGCCTGCCCGAGCCCCGGCGCGATCATCAAGCACGCCAATGGCATCGTCGACTTCAACCAGGACCACTGCATCGGCTGCGGCTACTGCATCACCGGATGCCCGTTCAATATCCCGCGGATCTCGCAGAAGGACCACAAGGCGTACAAGTGCAGCCTGTGTTCGGACCGCGTGGCCGTGGGCCTGGAGCCGGCCTGCGTGAAGACCTGCCCGACCGGGGCTATCGTGTTCGGCAGCAAGGACGAGATGAAGGTGCATGCCGACGAGCGCATCGTCGACCTGAAGTCGCGCGGTTACCAGAACGCCGGCTTGTACGATCCCGACGGCGTGGGCGGCACCCATGTGATGTACGTGCTGCACCATGCCGACACGCCGAGGATCTACGCCGGCTTGCCGGACCAGCCGGTGATCAGCCCGCTGGTGGGGCTGTGGAAAGGTATCAGCAAGCCGCTGTCGTTGCTGGCGATGGGGGCGGCGGTGCTGGCGGGCTTCTTCCACTATGTGCGCGTGGGGCCGCAACGGGTCGAGGAGGATGAGCATCCGGCGCCGGTGGACACCGCCGTGCAGCAGGTGGATCCGGCCGTGCAGGTCTATGATCCGGGCAAGCCGGGCGAGCAAGGGGAGGCGCGGCCATGAAGGACGACAAGCCTATCCTGCGCTACAACGCCAATGAGCGGACCAACCACTGGATCGTCGCGATCCTGTTCTTCATGGCCGCACTGTCGGGGCTGGCGTTGTTTCACCCGGCCTTGTTCTGGCTGAGCAATCTGTTCGGCGGCGGGCCCTGGACGCGCATCCTGCACCCCTTCCTGGGCGTGGCGATGTTCGTGTTCTTCCTGGGGCTGGTGGTGCGCTTCTGGCGTGCCAACTTCATCACCGCCAACGATCGATTGTGGCTGCGCCGCGTCGATCGGGTGATGCTCAACAAGGAAGAGGGTGTACCGCCGATCGGCAAGTACAACGCCGGCCAGAAGTTGCTGTTCTGGACGCTGCTGGCCTGCATGCTGGTTCTGCTGGTGAGCGGCGTGGTGATCTGGCGCGCCTATTTCAGTGCCTTCTTCGGCATCGGTGCCATTCGCCTGGCGGCCTTGCTGCACGCCCTGGCGGCGTTCGTGCTGGTGCTGAGCATCATCGTGCACATCTATGCCGGGATCTGGATCAAGGGCTCGATCGGCGCCATGCTGCACGGCTGGGTCAGCCGCGCCTGGGCGCGCAAGCATCATGAACTGTGGTACCGGGATGTGACAGGCGACAAGTCAGGGCACAACTCAGGGAGAAAGGAAGGATGAACCCGTGAGTACGATTCTCGAACCTGGGCAGATCGAGGCCTCGGCGGTGATGCCGCCGTTTCTGCACCTGCCGGCCGACGATTTGTTCGACCAGCGTGCCGAGCGGCTGGAGTGTCTGGCCCAGGGGCATGCCTTGGGCGACTACCTGAGGCTGATCGCGCGATTGTGCCGGATCCAGCAGCAGTTGCTGGACGCTCCCCCGTCGCCGGTGCCGGTGGCCGAGGTACGCCAGCGGCTGTGCATCGACCATGGCCTGCCGCCACTGGCGGCCGACGGGCTGGTGCGCGAGGGGGCTTGGCTGGTGTGGCTGCAAGCGTTGCTCGAGCGTTTCCAGGCGCCTGAGCCAGGGCCCCTGGCCGTGGCGCTGGAAAGCCTGCGCGACAGCGACGAGGTGCAGCGCAAAGGCTGGGGCATCGCTTTGCTGGGCGGGCAGTACGATGCGCTGCCGGCTGCCGTGGTGCCGTTCCTTGGTGCGGCGTTGCAGGCGGCGTGGGCCAGCTGGCGCCGGGCCCTGTCCAGCGATGAACTCAAGCCGGGCGGCAGCCTGGCGCAGTGTCCGTGCTGTGGATCGCCGGCCATGGCCGGTGTGATGCGCAATCGCGGCAAGCACAACGGCTTGCGTTACCTGGTGTGTTCGCTGTGTGCCTGCGAATGGCACGTGGTGCGGGTCAAGTGCGTGTACTGCGAGTCGAGCAAGGGCCTGCATTACACCAGCCTGGAGCACGATGGTTGGGCGCCGGGCAAGGCGCCCTTGCAGGCCGAGTGTTGTCCGGGGTGCCACAGCTACCTTAAGCACTGTTACCTGGAAAACGATGCGGCGGGCGAAGCGTTGGCCGATGACCTGGCCAGTCTGGCGCTCGACATTCGCCTGGACGAAGAAGGGTTCCATCGGCTGGCGCCGAATCTGATGCTGGCCCCAGGGGGCGGATAAGGGGCTACACTGATGGCCTTGTCGCGGCTGTCGCGGGTGATACCCCTTGCCAACCGCCGACCTGCACGGACGCGGGTTCGGAGGCTGTGGAAGGGCGTTGGCCGCGATAGCGTTCGCACAGCCATCGGATCAGTCAAGGTCGTTACCGCATGCCGTCCAGTTCTGCCCCATCTGCTTTGCGCCTACCCTCCATCGACACGCTGCTGCGGCACCCCGCCTGCCATCCACTGCTCGACCGCCATGGCCGCGAGGCTAGCCTCGCGGCGCTGCGCCAGTTGCTCGACGACCTGCGCGAACCGGCGCATCTGGGCCAGCTGAGTGCTGTGGAACTGAGCGCCGAGGTGCTGCTCGGGCGTGCTGGCGAGCGCCTGGCGGTGCATCAGCGCAGCCAGGTGCGGCGGGTGTTCAATCTCACCGGCATCGTGCTGCATACCAACCTGGGGCGCGCACTGCTGCCCGAGTCGGCGCTCGAGGCCATGCAGACTGCCGCGCGCTACCCGTTGAACCTGGAGTTCGACCTGGCCACCGGCAAGCGCGGTGACCGCGACGACCTGATCGAGGGGCTGATCCGCGAGCTGACCGGCGCCGAGGCGGTCACCGTGGTCAACAACAACGCCGCTGCCGTGCTGCTGGCCCTCAGCAGCCTGGGCGCACGCCGTGAGGGCATCATCTCTCGTGGCGAGCTGATCGAGATCGGCGGCGCGTTTCGCATTCCCGACATCATGGCTCGAGCCGGCGTGCGCCTGCACGAGATCGGCACCACCAACCGTACCCACCCCCGCGACTACGAAGCGGCGATCAACCCGCGCACCGGCCTGCTGATGCGCGTGCATTGCAGCAACTACAGCATCCAGGGCTTCACCGCACAGGTGCCGACGGCGGAGCTCGCGCGCATCGCCCATGCCCACCAGCTGCCGTTGCTCGAAGACCTGGGCAGCGGCAGCCTGCTGGACCTGACGCGCTGGGGCCTGCCTGCCGAGCCGACGGTGCGCCAGGCCCTGGCCGATGGCGCCGACATCGTCACCTTCAGCGGCGACAAGCTACTCGGCGGCCCCCAGGCCGGCATCATCGTCGGGCGCAAGGAACTGATCGCGAGAATCAAGAAGAACCCGCTCAAGCGTGCCCTGCGCGTCGACAAGATCACCCTGGCGGCGCTGGAGGCGGTGCTGGCGCTGTACCGCGATCCTGATCGGCTTGCCGAGCGTCTGCCCAGCCTGCGCCTGCTGACCCGCCCGCAGGCCGAGATCGCCGAGCAGGCTGCGCGCCTGGCCCCGGCCCTGGCGGCCTGCCTGGGCGAGCAGTGGAGTGTCACTGTCGAGCCGGCCCTGGGCATGATCGGCAGTGGCAGCCAACCCGTGGCGCGCCTGCCCAGCGCTGCCCTGTGCGTGCGGCCACAGGTCACGAAGAAATTGCGTGGACGCTGCCTGCGCAGGTTGGAGCAGGCCCTGCGCGAGCTGCCTGTACCGGTGCTGGGGCGTATCGACGACGACGCCCTGTGGCTCGACCTCAGGCAGATGGACGATGAAGGGCAGTGGCTGGCGCAATTGCCGACCTCGCTGTTGGGGCGGGTGCAGTGATCGTCGGCACCGCCGGGCACATCGACCATGGCAAGACCGCCTTGCTCCAGGCCCTGACCGGCCAGGTGGGTGACCGACGGCAGGAGGAGCGTGCCCGGGGCATGACCATCGACCTTGGCTATCGCTATGCGGCGCTGGCCGAGGGCGAGCCTCTGACGGGATTCATCGATGTGCCGGGGCACGAACGCTTCATCCACAACATGCTGGCCGGTGCCCAGGGTATCGACCTGGTGTTGCTGGTGGTGGCGGCCGACGACGGCGTGATGCCGCAGACCCGCGAGCATCTGGCGATCATTCAGTTGCTGGGTATTCCCCAGGCGTTGGTAGCGATCAGCAAGTGCGATCGGGTCGAGCCGGCGCGGCTGGCCGAGGTGCAGCAGCAGGTCGCCGACTTGCTGGCGCCAGGGCCCTACGCAGGTGCGCGGCAGTTCGCGCTGTCTAGCGTGACCGGCGAAGGCGTCAAGGCCCTGCGCCAGGCGTTGCTGGTGGCGGCAGGTGCAGTGCGACGGCGGTCCACCCAGGGCGGTTTCCGCCTGGCCATCGACCGCGCCTTCGCCGTGTCTGGCGCCGGGGTGGTGGTGACGGGCACGGCCCTGGCCGGCCGCGTCGCGACCGGCGAGAGCCTGCTGCTGGGCAAGGTCGGCAAACCGGTACGGGTGCGCGGCTTGCACGCGCAGAATCAAGCGGCGCTGGTGGCCGAGGCCGGGCAGCGGGTGGCCTTGAACATCAGTGCCGAGCGCCTGTCGGCAGACCAGGTGCAGCGCGGTGACTGGCTGGTGCCGGCGTGGCTGCACGCGCCCAGCACGCGGATCGATATCGAGTTGAGCCTGCTGCCGGGCGAAGCGTGCGCCTTCGAGCACTTCAGTGCGGTGCATGTGCACCTGGGCACCCAGGATGTCACCGCCCGTGTCGCACTGCTGGAAGGAGAGCGCCTGCCGGCCGGCCAGCGGATGTTCGCTCAGTTGCTGCTCAACGCGCCGCTTCAGGCCGTGCACGGCGATCGGCTGGTGCTGCGCGATCAACGCGCCCAGCGCACCCTGGGCGGGGGACGAGTGCTCGACCCGTTCGCGCCGAGTCGCCAGCGCAGGAGCGCTGAGCGGCTGCGCCAGTTGCAAGTGCTGCGCGATGCCGATGAGCTGGAGCAGGCGCTGCCGGCACTGCTGGCCAATGCCCCGGGTGGGCTCGACCCACAGCGATTGGAGCGCCAGTTCAATCGCCTGCGCGACAGCTGGCAGCTCCCGGACAGCGTCGAGGTGATCGCGACTCGCCAGGGCAGCCTGCTGTTCGACCGCGCCCAGTGGCAGGCGCTGCGCGACGAGGTGCTGGCGCAGTTGGCCGATTTCCACGCCCAGGAGCCGGATCAACTGGGCCCGGACCGCGATCGCCTGCGCCGTTTCTGTGCGCTGCCCTTGGAGCGGCCCGCATTCGTCAGTCTGGTCGATGAGCTGCTGAGCGATGGCTTCATTGCCAGCAGCGGGCCTTGGCTGCACTTGCCCGACCACAAGGTGAAACTGAGCGAGACCGATACGGCGCTGTGGTCACGCCTGCAGCCGTGGCTGCTGGATGGCGCGTTCGACCCACCATGGGTGCGCACCCTGGCGGCCGCCGAGCAGGTGGAGGAGGCCCAGGTACGGCTGCTGATGCGCAAGCTGGCGCGGTTGGGGCTGGTGCATCAGGTGGTGCGCGACCTGTTCTACCCGCAAGTGACCCTTGAGCGCATGGCTGCGCTGCTGTTGCAGCAGGCCGCGGACACGCCGGTAGTGCAGGTGGCGGCGTTTCGCGATATGTTGTGCATCGGTCGCAAGCGCAGTGTGCAGATACTGGAGTATTTCGACCGGCTGGGCCTCACTCGCCGGGTGGGCGACCAGCGCTACATCCGCGCCGATAGCGCATTGGCCAGGCAATCGCCCAGGCCCTGACTTCAAGGAAGGCAATCGCGTCCGGTGGCGCGGCCGGGCTTCAAACCCGGTTGGGGACGGCAGCCGTTCCCGGGCAGGTTCGACTCCCGCTGCCTTCCGCCATCTTCGACACGGCCCCGCTGAACCATCGCCCCGCCGAAACGGGGCGCCCGCCATGGGCGTGAGGCCGTTTTCCTGCTCCCGACTACGCGCGTTCCCCGCACAGGTCCAGGCTGAACCAGCGCTCGGCCGTCTGAATGTCCAGGCCAGCGCCGAGCAGGGCGAACAGCTTGCCCAGCGCCGCTTCGCGGGTCATGCCACCGGCGCTGATCAGGCCGGCATCGCGTAGCCGGCTGCCGGCGGCGTAAGTGTCGAACACCACCGCACCTTCCGGGCACTGGCTGATCGCGGCGATCAGCACGCCGCGCTGGCGAGCCTGGCGCAGCACCTCGAGCAGCGCCTGGTCGTCGGATGGACCGGTTCCGCTGCCATAGCACTCCAGCACCAGGCCTTTGATCCCGGCATCGAGCAGCCCTTGCAGGTAAGCGGCGCTCAGGCCAGGGAACACTGGCAGCACTGCCAGTTGCACCGGTTGGCGCGCCTGACGGTAGCTCAGCTCGGCAGGCAACTGAGCCGCCCGTTCTCCGTCGCGATGGCGCGGCAGCACGGTGAAGGCGTCGAAGGCTTCGCTGCGCAGCTTGGTGGCGCGGCAGCCATGCAGGAGCTGGCCGTGGAAAGAGAGTTGCACGCCGTTTTCGAGACCGCGCTCGAAGTGGCGCAGCGCGCCCAGCAGGTTGTCCCAGGCGTCGCTATCCGCTGCGCCGGCTGGCAGCATGGAGCCGGTGAGCAGCACCGGCACCGGCAAGTCCAGCAGCAGGAACGACAGGGCGGCAGCGCTGTAGGCCAGGGTGTCCGTGCCGTGCAGCACCAGGATGGCGTCGTGGCCGTCGCGCTCGACCGCCTCGACGATCGCCGCCTGCATGGCCAGCCAGTTGGCTTGTTGCATGTTGGCGCTGTCGATCAGCGGATCGAGCTCGCGCAGGGTCCAGTGCAACTGGGGCGCATCGGTGCAATGAGCCAGGTGCTGGCGCATGCGCGCCTCGAAGCCGCCTGCCGGGGCAAGGCCCTCGGGCGTTTCCAGCATGCCGATGGTGCCCCCGGTGTAGAGCACGAGAAGGTTCTTGACTGCGTCCATGGAAGCATTCCCAAGCGAATCGAGAAGGAGTCAGCCGCCCGCGAACGGGGCGGCTGGGGCGGGCGGATCAGCGCTGGTGCTGAAGCTCGCCAGCCGCCTTGTCGGCGGCAGGTTCGGCCGACGGGTTGGCCGGCCAGGCGGCGCGGTCCAGGTCCAGGTCGGCGAATTTCGAGGAATCGAACACCGGTTGCTTGATGCCGGCCTTGCGCTGGGCATCGTAGTCGCGCATCACCCGCAGGCCGACCTTGAACAGCAGGGCCAGGGCCACCAGGTTGACGAACGCCAGGCAGGTCATGGTGATGTCGGCGAAGGCGAACACCGTGGACAGGTCCTGCATCGAGCCCCACACCACCAGCGCCAGTACCAGCACGCGGAAGCCCATCAGCACACCGCGGTTGCGGCTCAGGAACTGCAGGCTGTTCTCGCCCAGGTAGTAGTTGTAGAGGATGCAGGTGAAGACGAACAGCGACAGCGCAACGCTGACGAAGATGCGGCCCCAGTCACCGACCACGGCGGCCAGCGAGTTCTGTGTCAGGACGATGCCGTCGCCTTCGAAACCTGGGGTGTAGAAGCCCGACAGCAGGATCAGCAGCGCGGTGCAGGTGCAGATCACGAAGGTGTCGAGGAACACGCTGAACGCCTGCACCACGCCCTGGGCGCCGGGATGTTTCACCGCGGCCACGGCCGCCACGTTCGGCGCACTGCCCAGACCGGCTTCGTTGGCGAACACGCCGCGCTTCACACCCATGACGATGGCGCTGCCCAACAGGCCGCCGAAGGCCGGGTCGAGGCCGAAGGCGCTCTTGAAGATGGTTTCCAGCATGGCCGGCACGTGTTCGATCTGGGTGCCGATGACATACAGGGTGACACCGATGTAGGCCAGGGTCTTGATCGGCACCAGCAGGTCGGAGACCGCGGCGATGCGCTTGATGCCACCGATGAAGGTGATCGCCAGCAGGACGGCCAGGACGATGCCGGTGTGCTGCGGGCTGAAGTTGAAGGCGTTCTGCAGCGAGTGGGTCACGGTGTACGACTGCAGGCCGATGAAGGCGAAGCCGTAGGTGACCAGCAGCAGGATCGAGAACACGATGGCCATGCTGCGCAGCTTCAAGCCGTGCAGGATGTAGTAGGCTGGGCCACCGCGGTACAGGCCGTCACCGTCGGCGCGCTTGTAGACCTGGGCCAGGGTGCATTCGAAGAAGCTGCTGGACATGCCCACCAGTGCGGTGACCCACATCCAGAACACTGCACCTGGGCCGCCCAGGGTCACGGCGATACCGACGCCCGCGATGTTACCGGCGCCGACGCGACCGGCCAGGCTCAGCATCAGGGCCTGGAACGAGCTCAGCTGGCCAGCCTGGCCGCGAAGAGACTCCTTGAACACGCTGAACATGTGCACGAAGTGACGGAACTGGACGAACCGGGATCGAATGGTGAAGTAGCTACCGAGCCCGACGATCAGGACGATGAGCAGTTTTCCTGACAGGAAATCGTTAAGTGCTTCGAGCATTGGGAAATGACCTCGATTCTTATTTTTTATGTGAATTGACCAGCGGTGGCAGGGGCACGCGCTCTCGTTGCCGCGCATGGTTGGCCATGACACCTGTGGTTACAATTTCGCGGGTTGGTCTGTTTTGATGCGAGTTGATGCTACAATGGCTGCACTCGCATCATCCGGAACAGCGCCCATGGCCGATTTTCTAGCCGCCAATCTCAAGCTCGCCTGCAGCCATTACCGTTCCATTTCAGAGGTTTGCCGCCAGCTGTCGATCAACCGCGCGCAGTTCAACAAGTACCTCAGCGGCCAGAGCCAGCCGACGAAATACAACCTCAAGCGCATCGGCGACTTCTTCGGCGTGGAAGACTACGAGCTGACCTTGCCGCCGGAGCAGTTCGCCCGTCTCATCGGCGCGCGCAATCCCTCGGCCGTATCCGGCCCGCAGACCGACCCGATCAGCGAACTGTTCAAGCCGTTGCACGCCCATGCCGGCAACCTGTCGCGCTATTGCGGGTACTACTTCGAGTATTCCAACTGCATGTCGGTGCCGGGCACGATCCTGGTGTCGCTGGTGCATCTATGGGAAGAGCGCGGCAGTTTCCTGTTCGAGCGCCAGGAGCGACAGGAGCGCAGCAGTGCCGGCCTCCAGCAGGCCGAGGTGCGCTGCCGTTACCTGGGCGCGGCATTCCAGTTGCAGGATCGGGTGTTTCTGATCGACTACGAGTCGCTGACCCTCAATGAAATGAGCCAGACCATCCTCATCCCCAGCTTCAAGAGCCGCATCACGCGTCTAAACGGCCTGAAGACCGGCGTTTCCAGCGGTGACCGGCGCAATCCGGCCTGTACCCGCGTGGTGTGGGAGTTCCTCGGCGAGGAAATCAATCGCATCAACGCCTACCGCCAGGTCAAGCTCTACCGCCCGGACGATCCGCGTATCGACGACGACATCCGCGAGCGCCTCAGTGCCGGCACGGTGAGCAACGGCTTGTTCGAGATCGAATAGCTCGCTAACCAAGGCGCAGCGGTTCACTCGCTGTCCAGAACGAACCCGGCCACCGTGTCGGCTACCTGATCGGCCACCTGCGGCACATCGCGCAGGTGCGCAGCGATGCCATGATCGCAGTCGGTGAGCAGCAGGCACTCGGCATGGGGCGCCGGCACCGAGCGCAGCAGGGCATGGGTGACCTCCTCGGGAATCGGGCTGTAGCGCGACACGCCGCGCAGCACACGGGTGCCGGCCGAGGTGCCCGGGCCTTGACCGTGAGCCTTGGAGTTGAGGCCGTCGTACTCACCGATCACCAGCAGTACTCGGCCATTGAACTGGCGCAGGAAGGCGTAGCTGTCGCAGTCCAGGAATGCCCAGGGTTGGCGGATCGCAGCGCTGAAGGCGGGGCCGAATGGCTCGGTATGGGCGGCGTCGGGGTACACCGCCGGGCAGATCAGCACCAGTTTGTCGATTTGCGGCAATTGCGCGGCCAGCTTCAGGGCGATGGCGGCGCCGAGGCTGTGGCCGAGCAGGGTGCGGCAGCGCCCCGACAGGTGCTGGACGAAGCGCTGCGCCTCGTCCAGGTTGATCGCCAGCGACGCGCCCTCGGCGCCAGGTTCGCTGGCCAGGCTGTGACCGGACAGGTTCGCAGTCAGCGAGCCGATGCCCTGGCGTTGCAGGCGATAGAGCAGCGGGTTGAGGCGGGTGAAATCCGAACGTGCCCCGCCGACCACGAACAGGGGCGGCGCGCGCTCCACGTCCGGCTGTAGCAGGCGCGCCTGTTGGCGGTAGCCGTCGAAGGCCTCTTCGATGAAGTGTTCCCGGCCAGGCGCCGGCTCGTCGTACTGCCAACGACCGCGCTGCTCGGTGCTGATCGCAAAATCCATGGCGCTCCTGCCGGGGGACGATTGACCGCTCGAAGTATCGAACAGATTGCCTGCGCACAGAAGAGGCCGAGGCAAAATCCCCTGCAGCCCTGGGCTTGAGGCGCCGGGGTTGGACTTCCCCGAACGGAAACCGCAAAATGATCGCCTTTCCCTAATCGATCTGAGCGGACCTGCTGACTCTATGCGTATGCGCCTGATGCTGTTGGGTGGTGGCAATGCCCTTGGGCAAGCGCTGATTCGTCTCGGGGCCGAGGAAGACATCACGTTCCTGGCGCCACGCCCCCCGCAGGACGGCTGGGACGCCGCAAGCCTCACCCAGTTGCTCGACGATCATCGCCCCGACACCCTGGTCAACCTGGCCTACTACTTCGACTGGTTCCAGGCCGAGTCGGTCAGCGAGCAGCGCCTGGCTGGGCAGGAACGTGCGGTCGAGCGTCTGGCCGAACTGTGCCAGCATCACCAGATCACCTTGCTGCAGCCTTCCAGCTACCGGGTGTTCGACGGCTCTCGCGCCACCTCGTACAGCGAGAAGGACGAGCCGGTACCGCTGGGTACGCGCGGCCAGGCGCTGTGGCGTATCGAGCAGAGCGTGCGCGCAGCCTGTCCGCAGCACGTGCTGCTGCGCCTGGGCTGGGTGCTGGACGAGAGCCGCGATGGCATCCTTGGCCGCTTCCTGACCCGCGCCGAGCAACCTCAGGAACTGTTGCTGGCCGATGACCGACGCGGCAATCCCACCCCGGTGGACGATGCCGCCCGGGTGATTCTCTCGGTGCTCAAGCAACTGGACTGCGCCGCGCCCCTATGGGGCACCTATCACTACGCCGGCAATGAGGCGACCACGCCACTGGCGCTGGGCCAGGCGATCCTGACCGAAGCGGCGCAATGGCAGACCCTGGCGATTCAGGCACCGACCCCGCAAGCTCACGCGGCGCGGCCGGACGCCAGCGAGGAGCCGCAACACGCGGTGCTGGCGTGCAAGAAAATCCTTCATACCTTCGGCATCAAGCCACGCGCCTGGCGTGCGGGGCTGCCCCCTCTACTGGACAGGTTCTATCGTCATGGCTGAAGCCCCCATCCTGATCACCGGTGGGGCTGGTTTCATCGGCTCGCACCTGTGCGATGCACTGCTGGACAAGGGCCATGCGGTGCGGGTACTGGACGACTTGTCCACCGGTAAACGCAGCAACCTGCGCCTGGACCATCCGCGCCTGCAATTGATCGAGGGCGATGTGGCCGACGCCGCACTGGTGACCCAGGCGGCTGCGGGCTGCGCGGCCGTGGTGCACCTGGCCGCGGTGGCTTCGGTGCAGGCCTCGGTGGAGGATCCAGTGAAGACTCACCAGAGCAACTTCATCGGCACCCTGAACGTGTGCGAGGCGATGCGCGTCAACGGCGTTCGTCGTGTGCTGTTCGCCTCCAGCGCGGCTGTCTATGGCAACAACGGTGAAGGCCAGTCGATCGGCGAGGACACGCCCAAGGCGCCGCTGACGCCCTATGCGGTGGACAAGCTCGCCGGCGAGCAGTACCTGGATTTCTACCGGCGCCAGCATGGCCTGGAGCCGGTGGTGTTCCGGTTCTTCAATATCTTCGGTCCGCGCCAGGATCCTTCATCGCCTTATTCAGGGGTGATCAGCATCTTCTGCGAGCGCGCCAGCCGCGGGCTGCCCATTACCGTGTTCGGCGACGGCGAGCAGACCCGCGATTTCCTGTTCGTGGGCGATCTGGTGCAGGTCATGGTGCAGGCGCTCGAGCAGGAGCAGGTCGAAGAGGGGGCGGTGAACGTCGGCCTGAACCAGGCGACCTCGTTGAACCAGTTGCTCGCAGCCCTGGCGAAGGTGGTGGGTCAGGTGCCCGTCGTCAGCCATGCCCCGGGACGCGCGGGGGACATCCGCCATTCGCGGGCGAATAACCAGCGCTTGCTGGCGCGTTTCGATTTCCCCGAGCCTACACCCTTGGGCCAGGGGCTGGCGCGGTTGCTGGACGGGCGCTGAAACGACTGCGGCCCACGGGTAAGACCGGGGCCGCGCCGTTCAAGTGCCTGGTAGCCGCACCGCCGCTACGCAGGGCGGTTCTGCCTAGAACTTGTAGCCGACACCCACCATGTAGACCCAGGGATCGACTTCGACGTTGACCTTGGTCTTGCCGACGCCCAGTGCGCTCGGACCATCGATGCTGGCCTTGGTATTGATGTCGACGTACCACACGGCAGCGTTGAGCAGGAAGTTGTCGGTGAGCATGTAGTCCATGCCCAGCTGACCTGCCAGGCCGATGGAGTCCTGCAGCTTCATGTTGCTGAAACCCTGCTGTTTGCGTGCGCTGCTGAGGTCTTCATCGAAGAACAGCGTGTAGTTGACGCCGATGCCGGCATAGGGCTGGAACTTCGAGGCGGGATCCATCGGGTAGTACTGCAGCGACAGGGTCGGCGGAAGCTGCTTGATGTCGGCCAGCTTGCCGTCCAGGCCGCCGCCCAGGCCCTTGACGCCCACGGTGTGCTTGAACGGCGTGGCGGCCAACAGCTCGATCCCCACGTGGTCGGTGAGCATGTAGGCGAAGGCCAGGCCCAGCTGGGTGTCGCTGTCCAGTGTGGCTTTGGTGCCGGAGACCTTGGCGCCGTCGAGCTTCAGGTTGCCGCTGTCTTCGTTGGGCGCGGTGGTGATGGCACCGGACCGCAGGATGAAGTCACCGGCCTGGTGGGCGTGGACAGCCGGGGCTGCGAGTGCCAACGCGACGAGCGAGGCACCGAGCATGTTCTTGTTCATGAAAGCTCCAAAAGGACGTAGGAAAAATCGAGTTGTCCAATTTTAGGGAGCTGCCTGAACACAATGTTTGACTCAGCTCAACGAAGCGCGCCACCGAGGGTGACGTAGCGCTCATTTGAGTTCGTAGGGGTAGATTTTCTCGGCGTCCAGCTGGTAACCGGCCTCGGCCAGCTCGCTGCTGGTGCTCTTGACCTGCATCCGGCCCTCGATCCAGTAGGGCTGGTAGAGGTCCTCGACGCGCACGCCCATTTCGCTGAACACGTGCACGATCTGGTTCGAAGGCGGTGGCGGCACATGAATGCAGGCGCCGTAGTAGGGCACCAGCAGGAACTCGGTGGTGCGTCCTTCCTCGCTCACTTCCAGCGGCACGATGTAACCGGGCAGCTTGACCTGCTGGCCGTCCAGCGCCTTGACCACCGGCGCATCTGGCGCCTGCTGGCGGGCAGCAGGGGCGGATTCGGCCGCCAGTGCATCGCTCAGGGAGCTGCCCATCTGCGACAGGTCGTGCAGCGGTGCAAGCTGCGGCGCGATGACCGGCGCGCCTTCGGGAATCAGCGCTGGCCAGTCCAATTCGCGGGGTTCGTCCGCCCAGGCCGGGATCACCACCACCAGCAGTACCAGCAGCAGGATCTGCAGCGCCGTCTTCATGTTCGTATCGCCACGGCGGCCGGGCGCGAGTGCGCAAATCGACATGCCTGCTCCTCAGAGATGGATCGACAGGCCGTCGGCCAGCGACTGCCGGTACGCGCGCCAGGCCGGCACACTGCCCATCAGCAGTGCCGCGCCCAGGATGATCGCCAGCAGCGTCCATTCATGGACGCTCGGCCAGTCCAGCGGCAGGTACAGGCCGTAACTGGCCTGCACGGCGTCCTGCGCCAGGGCGATGCCACCATACAGCAGGCCCAGGCCGACGACGATACCGCCCAGCGCCAAGGCCAGCGCCTCGACCACCAGCAGCCCCGCGATGTGCCAGGGGCGTGCCCCGACCGAGCGCAGGATCGCCATCTCTCGCCGGCGCTCGTTGAGGCTGGTGAGGATGGCCGTGAGCATGCCGATCAGGCCCGTCAGCACCACGAACACCGAGACCACGAACAGCGCCTGCTCGGCGATGCCCATCATGCCCCACAGTTCCTGCAGGGCCACCCCAGGCAGGATCGCCAGCAGCGGCTCGCCGCGGAACTCGTTGATCTCGCGCTGCACGCTGAAGGTCGCGATCTTGCTGTTCAGGCCCAGCATGAAGGCGGTGATGGCGCTGGGCTGCAAGTCCATGGTGCGGGCCTGCTCGGCGCTGATGCGGCCTGCGCCGCGGGCGGGCACGCCGTTGTGCCAGTCGACGTGGATGGCTTCCATGCCGGCCAGACTGATGTGCAGGGTACGGTCCACGGGCGTGCCGGTGCGTTGCAGGATGCCGACCACGGTGAACGGCTTGTCGTCATGCTTGACCAGGCTGATGGTGGCAATGCCATGGGCCAGCACCAGGCTGTCGCCCAGCTTGTAGTGCAGGGCCTGGGCCACCTCGGCGCCGAGCACCACTTCGAACGGGTCGCTGGCGAACGGACGGCCCTGGCTCAGTTGCAGGTGTTGCTGACGCCCGTACTGATAGTGGCTGAAATAGTCGGCATTGGTGCCCATCACTCGATAGCCGCGGTGCGAGTCGCCCAGCGAGATGGGAATAGCCCACTTGACCCGCGGGTCCTTGGCGTAATGCTCGAAGCTGTCCCAGCGGATGTTGTTGGTGGCGTTGCCGATGCGAAACACCGAGTACAGCAGCAGGTTGACCGAGCCGGAGCGTGCGCCGACGATCAGGTCGGTGCCGCTGATGGTGCTGGCGAAGCTGGCGCGTGCTTCGGTGCGCACACGTTCCACCGCCAGCAGCAGGCAGACCGACAGGGCAATGGCGAATGCGGTGAGCAGGGCGGTGAAGCGGCGATTGGCCAGGCTGGCCAGGGCAAGGCGGAACAGGTACATCAGGCCTCCCGGGGCGCGGCCGCACGGTTGAGCTCGGCCAGCGACAGGTCGCGGTCGAACAGGGGCGCCAGGCTCTGGTCATGGCTGACGAACAACAGGCTGGAGCCGGCCGCGCGGCACTCGGCGAACAGCAGGCGAATGAACGCCTCGCGCGTGTCGGCGTCCAGGGCCGAGGTCGGCTCGTCGGCGATCACCAGTTCGGGCTGGCCGATCAGCGCGCGGGCGGCAGCCACCCGCTGCTGTTGACCGATGGACAAGGTGTCGGCGCGGCGGGCCAGCAGGGACGGATCATCCAGCCCCAGATGCGCGAGCAACTGCGCCGATGCCTGCGAGACGCTGCCCTGGCGCTGGGTGGCACGCTCGGCGCGGCTGCGCGAGAAGCGGCAGGGCAGCTCGACGTTCTCCTGGACGGACAGAAACGGCAGCAGGTTGAACTGTTGGAAGATGTAGCCGGTATGGTCGACGCGAAACCGATCGCGGGCGGCCTGGCCGAGCGTGGCCAGGTCCTGCCCGAGCAGCCGCACCTGGCCGGCGGCGGGCAGATTGACCCCACCCAGCAAGCCGAGCAGGGTGGTCTTGCCGCTGCCGCTGGGCCCCTTGAGGAACAGGGCCTCGCCGGCCTCCAGCTGGAAGCTGGGAATATCCAGGAAGGGCGCCTGGCGGGGCCAGGCGAACACCAGGTCACGCAGCTCGATCAGCGGCTGGCTCATTCAGAAGGAAACCACGGCGTTGCCCGGGGTGCTGGCGAAGCCTTTCTGGCCGTTCGGGCCGACCAGTTGCACATTGATCTTCTGGGTTTGCGGATAGGCCTTGTACAGCGGCGACAGATCGACCTGGGTGAGCTTGGCCGGGTTGGCGCAGGTCAGCTGGTAGTGGGCGTGGATCTCGCTGTGCTGGTGCTCATGGGCGTGGGCGTGGGCGTCATCATGATCGTCATCGTCGTCGTCATCATGCTTGGCCGCGGGGTCGTCGCCGAACAGCGGGCTCTCCAGCTCCTGCTGGTCCTCCTTGCAGCCGGCGGCGCTGGCCAGGCCGAACAGCTTGAGCGGTTGTTCGAGCTGCTTGCGCACCGCCTCGACCTTGGCCTTGTCGGCATCACTGCCGGGCATGTGTTCGAAGCCGACCAGGTTCATCGCCGGGCTTTCCAGGGCCAGCTCCAGGGTGTTGCCGTCCAGGCCCACGTTCAAGCGGGCCACGCCATGTTCGTGCGCCGGCAGGGTGCCATGCGCCTCGTCGTGGTCATCGTGGGCCTGGGCGACGGCCAGGGGCAGCAGGGCGAAGGGCAGGGCAAGGAGCAGGCGGCGCATGGACGACTCCGAAAGCAGGAAATGTGATTGGTAATGTTATAACGGATTTCGCTCGGGCTGCCAGAGGCTTGGCGCAGGTTTCATGTCGTGGGAGCATGCCCGGCAACGACCGATGATCGAAGGAAGGCAGCGTGAGAATTCGAGGACAGATTGGCGACTGGCCCGTGGACCTGAGCATCGAGCTGGAGCCGGCGGAGTGGGCGCAGTTGGGGCGCAGGCTGGAGGCCGCCGTACCCGAGGCGCCGACGCAGAGCGCGCCGACCACGGCAGCACCCGTGCGCGCCGACCAGGGTCAGTGGCTGGCCGCCTGCGAGCTGCTGCGCGAGGCGGGCGAGCTGACCGGTCCGGCGCTGCTCGAGCGTCTGGAAGGGCTGGCCGGGAGCGTTTCGGCGGGCAAACGCCTGCTGGTTCGGCTGCGCCACAGTGCTGATGTGCAGGTCCATAGCGGTGGTGATGCGCCGGTGTATCGCTGGGTGGGGTGAGGGCTGGCCATACGCTGGAGCGCGCGCCTGTGGGTACGGCCGTTCACCCGCTAAGGGCTGCGGCGCAGCCCTGGTGAACCATCCTCGCGTGTAGCCGCCCGCGAGAGTGAGCCCTCGCGTGGCCTTCAGAACATCGCCGAAGACAGCCGACGACGGTACACACCCACCAGCGGATGATCGCCACCGAGCAGGTCGAACACCTGAAGCATGGCCTTCTGCGGCAGCCCGTTCTCATAACCGCGATTGTGCTGGAACAGTTTGAGCAGGCCGTCCAGCGCCGCTTCGTACTGCTGGCGCGCCAACTGCTGAATGCACAACTGGTAGGCGGCTTCATCGTCGTGCGGATTCTGCGCCAGGCGCGTCTTCAGCTCGGCCACCTCCGGCAGGCTCGCAGCCTGGCGCAGGAAGGTGAGCTGGGCCTTGGCACCGGCCAGCGCGGCCTTGTGCTCGTCGCCCTTGACCGCATCGAGCACCTGCTGGGCGCCGTCCAGGTCACCACGCTCGGCCAGGCAGCGAGCGTAATAGATCAGCGCCTCGGCATTACCGTTGTCTTCGCCGAGCAGCGCTTGCAGCAGACTTTCGGCCTCGCTGAAACGGCTTTCGGCGAACAGCGCCTTGGCCTGCTCCAGGGGCGAGGCCTGCGGCGCGGCGGGCATCTGCACGTGAGGTTCGAGCATGGCGCGGATGCCCGGCTCGGGCTGCGCGCCGGCGAAACCGTCCACCGGCTGGCCATCCTTGAACAGCACCACGGTCGGCAGACTGCGGATGCCGAACTGCGCGACCACCTGTTGTTCGACGTCGCAGTTGACCTTGGCCAGCAGCAGTTCGCCCTGATAGCCCTCGGCGATCTTGGCCAGCAGCGGCATCAGCGCCTTGCACGGCGCGCACCACTCGGCCCAGAAGTCCACCAGCACGGGCTTGTGGAAGGAATTCTCGATCACCAGTTGCTGGAAGTCGGCATCGGTGACGTCGAAGATGTACGGCGTGGCGTTGGAGGAAGCTGGGTTCATCACGACTCTCGCAAATCCGGGATGGCGACCACTATAAAGGCTCGCGGCTGGCGTGGTACAGGCTGACGCGGCGGAATTCGTGCGGTTCGGCCAGATCCGGCAGGGTGAGCGCGTCGAGCACGCTCAGGGGGCGATACGACGGATGTCTGAAGTCGCGCACCCGCGAATCGGCCACCAGCGCTTGGCGCCCACGGTGCAGGAAGGCATCGAGCAGGGGCAGGTTGGCCCGGTCGTAGAGCACGTCGGCCACCAGGATCAGGTCGAAGCGGTCGGCTTCGGCGAAGAAGTCGGCGCTGTAGCCGAGCGCGACCCCGTTCAGCGCGGCGTTGGCCGCGCAGGCCTGCAGCGCCAGTGGATCGAGGTCGCAGGCCACCACCTCGCGAGCGCCGAGGCGGGCCGCGGCTATGCCAGCGATACCGGAGCCGGCGCCGAAATCAAGCACGCGCTTGCCGCGCACCCACTGTGGATGCTCGGCCAGGTAGCGGGCCATGGCCAGGCCGCTGGCCCAGCAGAAGCTCCAGTACGGGGGCTCGTGAAGAATGCGTCGGGTTTCGTCCGGGCTGAAGGCGCGGTCCATGTTGGCGGCGTCGATCAGCCACAGCTTGAGGTCGCAGCCGGGAAGTTCGCTCACCACCAGACGCGCATCACCGATCAACTCGCCAAGGGCTTGCTGAAGCTGCGGCAGTGGCACCTAGGGCGCCTTCTCGAAGCGCAGGGGGCCGGTGGCCTGGGTCTGCGCCTGGGCGATGCGCTGCGACGGCAGATGCAGGATCAGCTGCCCGGAACGGCTGGCACGACCGCGCAGTTCCACGCGTGCCCCGGCAGGGAAGGCCTCGGGATTGAAGCGCAGGTGGTAGGGCAGGGCCTGGCCAGTACCGGTCAGGTCGCTGCTGGCCAGCAGCCGCTGCGGGCGGCCGCGCTCGTCGATCACCAGCAGGGCCAGCTCGACGTCGGCACCGGCCGGTACTTCCAGCAGGGTGCCGCTGAGCTCGCGTTGGTAGGCCGGTAGCGGTCCAGGTGCGTCGACCGGCTTGTTCACGGCCTTGGCCACCGGGGCGGCGGGTGCGGGCGCTTCGCTCTTCGGACGATCGCTGCCGCAGGCGGCGAGCAGGCCGGCCAGGCACAGGACGACGAGGGCACGGTGGTGCATGGGGCAATCCTTCAGGGGCAGATTTCTCTGGATGGTAACCCCTTTGGCTTGTCTTGCCAGTGGGATGCGCTACCATGGCCCTCCCTTTTTTTGTTGCCTGCCACCATGCACTGTCCGTTTTGCGGTGCCAACGACACCAAGGTCATCGACTCGCGACTGGTCGCCGAAGGCGAGCAGGTGCGCCGTCGCCGCGAATGCGTCGCCTGTGGCGAGCGCTTCACCACCTTCGAGACCGCCGAACTGGTCCTGCCCCGGCTGATCAAGCAGGACGGCACGCGCCAGCCGTTCGACGAAGACAAGCTGCGCGCCGGCATGCAGCGCGCGCTGGAAAAGCGCCCGGTGAGCATCGAGCGTCTGGAGGCGGCACTGGCGCACATCAAGAGCCGCCTGCGCGCCACCGGCGAGCGCGAGGTGAAGTCGCTGGTGGTGGGCGAACTGGTGATGTCCGAACTGCGCAAGCTCGATGAAGTCGCCTACATCCGTTTCGCCTCGGTCTACCGGCGCTTCCAGGCACTGGACGAGTTCCGCGAAGAAATCGACCGCCTGGCCCGCGAGCCGGCCAAAGAGTAAGCATGTCCAGCCAGACCGCCATCCTCGACGCCCACTACATGGCCCGTGCCCTGGAGCTGGCCCGCAAGGGCCTGTACAGCACCCACCCCAACCCGCGCGTGGGCTGCGTGATCGTGCAGCACGGCGAGGTGGTGGGCGAGGGCTGGCATGTGCGCGCCGGCGAACCGCATGCCGAAGTGCACGCCTTGCGCCAGGCCGGTGAGCGCGCGCGGGGCGCTTGTGCCTACGTCACCCTGGAGCCGTGCAGCCACCACGGACGCACGCCGCCGTGCGCCGAGGCCCTGGTGCAGGCTGGCGTCTCGCGGGTGGTGACGGCGATGCAGGACCCGAACCCGCAGGTGGCCGGACGCGGCCTGCGGCGCCTGGCCGAGGCCGGCGTCGAAGTGACCAGCGGCGTGCTCGAGGCCCAGGCGCGGGCGCTCAACCCCGGCTTTCTCAAGCGTATGGAACAGGGTCTGCCGTTCGTTCGGGCCAAGCTGGCCATGAGCCTGGATGGTCGCACCGCCATGGCCAGCGGCGAGAGCCAGTGGATCACCGGGCCCGCCGCGCGTGCGGCGGTGCAGCGCCTGCGCGCACGGTCCAGCGTGGTGCTGACCAGCGCCCAGAGCGTGCTGGCCGATGGCGCGCGGATGACCGTGCGCGGCGCCGAGTTGGGCCTGGACGCCGAGACCACGGCCCTGGCGCTGGCGCGTGCGCCCCTGCGCGTGCTGATCGACGGTCGCCTGCGCCTGCCGCTGGACGCGCCGTTCTTCCAGGCAGGCGCCGCGCTGGTGGTCACCGCCGCCCAGGCCGACCCACGCTACGCCGCCGCCGGGCACGAACTGCTGGTGCTGGCTGGCAGTGACGGACAGGTCGACCTGCCGGCGCTGCTGCGCCTGCTGGCCGAGCGCGGCGCCAGCGAGATCCTGCTCGAAGCCGGCGCCGGGCTGGTGGGCGCCTTCGCTCGCCAGGGGCTGATCGACGAGTACCAGTTGTTCGTCGCCGGCACTTTCCTTGGCTCCGAGGCCCGGCCGCTGCTGGACTGGCCGTTGCAGCGCATGGCCGATGCGCCACGCCTGAAGATCACCGACATGCGCGCCGTGGGCGACGACTGGCGCATCACCGCCATTCCTCTGCCCGCGCCCGGCGTATAATGCCGGGCCTGCGCCGCGCAGCCCGTACCTGAGGAGACCTGCATGTTCACCGGTATCATCGAAGCCATCGGCACCATCGGCGCCATCACCCCCAAGGGCGGTGACGTGCGCGTGCACGTGCGCACCGGCAAGCTCGACCTGGGCGACGTCAAGCTCGGCGACAGCATTGCCGTCAACGGCGTGTGCCTGACCGCCGTGGAGCTGCCGGGCGACGGCTTCTGGGCCGACGTCAGCGTCGAAACCCTCAAGCGCACCGCCATGGTCGACCTCAAGAGCGGCAGCCCGGTCAACCTGGAAAAGGCCCTGACCCCCACCACCCGCCTGGGCGGCCATCTGGTCAGCGGCCATGTCGACGGCGTCGGCGAGATCGTCTCGCGCAGCGATAGCGCCCGCGCCATCCAGTTCCGCGTGCGTGCCCCCAAGGAGCTGGCGCGCTACATCGCGCACAAGGGCTCGATCACCGTCGATGGCACCAGCCTGACGGTCAACGAGGTCGACGGCGCCGAATTCGAACTGACCATCGTCCCGCACACCCTGGCCGAGACCATCATGGCCGACTACCGCGCAGGCCGACGCATCAACCTGGAAGTGGACCTGCTGGCCCGCTACCTCGAGCGCCTGCTACTGGGCGACAAGGCCGCCGAGCCGAGCAAAGGCAGCGGTATCACCGAAAGCTTCCTGGCCGCCAACGGCTTCTTGAAATCCTGATTGAGAAGGGGGTGCCAGTGGCGCTCAACAGCATCGAAGAACTGGTCGAAGACATTCGCCAGGGCAAAATGGTCATCCTCATGGATGACGAAGACCGCGAGAACGAAGGCGACATCATCATGGCAGCCGAATGCTGCCAGCCCGAGCACATCAACTTCATGGCCAAGCACGCGCGTGGCCTGATCTGCATGCCGATGACCCGCGAGCGCTGCGAAACCCTCAGGCTGCCGCTGATGGCACCGCGCAACGGCTCGGGCTTCGGCACCAAGTTCACCGTGTCGATCGAAGCGGCAGAAGGCGTGACCACCGGCATTTCCGCCGCCGACCGCGCGCGCACCGTGCAGGCGGCGGCGGCCAAGGAGGCCAAGGCCGAGGACATCGTCAGCCCTGGCCACATCTTCCCGCTGATGGCCCAGCCCGGCGGCACCCTGGCCCGCGCCGGTCACACCGAAGCGGCGTGCGACCTGGCGCGCATGGCCGGTTTCGAGCCCAGCGGGGTGATCTGCGAGGTGATGAACGACGACGGCACCATGTCCCGTCGCGCCGAGCTGGAAGTGTTCGCCGCCGAGCATAACCTGAAGATCGGCACCATCGCCGACCTCATCCACTACCGCATGATTCACGAGCGTACCGTGCAGCGGGTGTCCGAGCAGCCGATCGAGAGCGAGCTGGGCGAGTTCAACCTGGTCACCTACCGTGATGCGGTCGAGGGCGATGTGCACATGGCCCTGACCCTGGGCCAGATCTGCGCCGAACAACCGACCCTGGTGCGGGTGCACAACATGGACCCGCTGCGCGACCTGCTGCTGGTCAAGCAGCCGGGGCGCTGGAGCCTGCGTGCGGCGATGGCTGCCGTGGCCGAGGCCGGCAGTGGCGTGGTGCTGCTGCTGGGGCATCCTGTGGACGGCGACGTGCTGCTGGCACATATCCGCGAAAGCGCCGGCGACCTGCCGACCAAGACCCCGACCACCTACAGCACCGTCGGTGCCGGTTCGCAGATCCTGCGCGACCTGGGCGTGCGCAAGATGCGCCTGATGAGTTCGCCGATGAAGTTCAACGCGATATCCGGATTCGATCTGGAAGTTGTAGAATACGTGCCCTCTGAGTGATTTCGACGCGCCAGCCTGGCCCTGGCGCTCGTGTCCGAACCCTACCGAAGGCCGCCTGCAGCGGCCTCGCTCTTTAATATGAGACTACCGCAATGACCCTGAAGACCATCGAAGGTACCTTCATCGCCCCCAAAGGTCGCTATGCCTTGGTGGTTGGCCGTTTCAACAGCTTCGTCGTCGAAAGCCTGGTGAGCGGTGCCGTCGATGCCCTGGTGCGCCATGGCGTCAGCGAAAGCGACATCACCCTCATCCGTGCCCCGGGCGCGTTCGAGATTCCGCTGGTGGCGCAGAAAGTCGCCCAGCAAGGCGACTACAGCGCGATCATCGCCCTGGGTGCGGTCATCCGCGGCGGTACCCCGCACTTCGAATACGTGGCGGGCGAGTGCACCAAGGGCCTGGCCCAGGTGTCCATGGAGTTCGGTGTTCCGGTGGCCTTCGGCGTGCTCACCGTCGACTCCATCGAGCAAGCCATCGAGCGCTCCGGCACCAAGGCGGGCAACAAGGGCGCCGAAGCGGCCCTGTCGGCTCTGGAAATGGTCAGCCTGCTGGCGCAGTTGGAGGCCAAGTGATTAGCGACGACAGCGATCGTTTCAACCCGCGCGATCCCAACCCTGGGCAGGCCGGCAAGCCGTCCAAGAGCGCCAAGCGTCGCGAAGCGCGCAAGCTCGCCACCCAGGCCCTCTACCAGTGGCACATGGCTCAGCATTCGCTTAACGAGATCGAGGCGCAGTTCCGCGTCGACAACGATTTCTCCGACATCGACGGCGCTTACTTCCGTGAAATCCTTCACGGCGTTCCGGCCATCAAGAGCGAGATCGACAGCGTATTGAGCCCTTGCCTGGATCTGGCGCTGGATGAACTCGACCCGGTCGAGCTGGCCGTGCTGCGCCTGTCCACCTGGGAGTTCATCAAGCGGATCGACGTGCCGTATCGCGTGGTGATCAACGAAGGCGTGGAACTGGCGAAGGTCTTCGGCGCCACCGACGGCCACAAGTTCGTCAACGGTGTGCTGGACAAGCTCGCGCCGAGTCTGCGCGAAGCCGAAGTCAAGGCCAACAAGCGCTGATGTCGGCGCAGCCTGGCCATGGATGAGTTCGAGCTGATCCGCCGCTTCTTCGCCACGGCGCACTGCGCGCTGCATGGCGAGGGCCAGGGCGTGGTACTGGGGATCGGTGACGACTGCGCGCTGCTGGAGCTGGCCGCTGGCCAGCAACTGGCGGTGTCCACCGACACCCTGGTGGCCGGCGTGCATTTTCCGGCAGTGTGCGATCCGTCGCTGCTGGGCCAGCGTGCCCTGGCAGTGGCCGCCAGCGACCTGGCGGCCATGGGCGCGAAGGCCATCGGTTTCACCCTGGCGCTGACCCTGCCCGAGGTCGACGCCCAGTGGCTCAAGGGGTTCAGCGAAGGGCTGAGCCGGGCAGCCCATCGCTGCCGCATGAGCCTGATCGGCGGTGACACCACCCGCGGCCCCTTGAGTCTCACGTTGACGGTGTTCGGCCAGGTACCGGCCGGCAAGGCCCTGCGGCGCGATGGCGCCAGGCCCGGTGATCTGCTGTGCGTGGGCGACACCCTGGGTGCGGCCGCCGGTGCCCTGCCGCTGGTGCTCGGCGAGCATGAAGCCCCGCCGGAGCTGGCCCGTGTGCTGCTGGGACGGTACTGGGCGCCCATGCCGCAACTGACCCTCGGCCAGTGGCTGCTGGGCCATGCCAGTGCCGCGCTGGACATCTCCGATGGCCTGCTCGCCGATTGTGGCCACATCGCCAAGGCTTCTGGCGTGGCGCTGGAAGTGAACCAGCACCAGGTGCCGGTATCTACCGAACTGGAAGCGCTACTGGGTCGCGATGCTGCGATCCAGGCTGCACTGACCGGTGGCGATGACTACGTACTGGCCTTCACCATCGCGCCTGCGGCCCTGCAAGCCCTGGTGCTGCCGGGCTTCCTTCGTGTCCATGTCATCGGCCGCGTCCTGGAAGGACAAGGCGTGGTCCTGCGGGATCGCCAGGGCCATGACGTCACCCCGCTGCAACGGGGCTACCAACATTTCAGGGAGACACCGTGACCGACCACCCCAATCAGGTGCCTGCGGAGTTCGTCCCGCCCTCGGTCTGGCGCAACCCGTGGCACTTCATCGCCTTCGGCTTTGGCTCAGGCACTCTGCCCAAGGCTCCGGGCACCTGGGGCTCGCTGGTGGCGCTGCCGTTCATCCCGCTGTGGCAGATGCTGCCGGACTGGGGCTACTGGCTGCTGCTGGGCATCACCATGCTGTTCGGCTTCTGGCTGTGCGGAAAAGTGGCGAACGACCTGCGCGTGCACGATCATGAAGGGATCGTGTGGGACGAAATGGTCGGGATGTGGATCACCCTGTGGCTGGTGCCCGAGGGCTGGCAGTGGTTGCTGGCAGGGTTCCTGATGTTCCGCTTCTTCGACATTCTCAAGCCGTGGCCGATCCGCTGGATCGACCGCCACGTACACGGCGGCGTGGGCATCATGCTCGACGACGTCCTCGCCGGGGTGTTCGCCTGGCTCGGCATGCAGGTACTGGTCTGGGCAGTAGCCTGATACAGGGAGCGGGTCCATGGTCATGAAGACTGTACTGCTGGCACTGATGCTCAGTGTCGTCGCCTGCATGGCCCGGGCCGCCGAGCCGCTTGGCCAGGTGCGCCTGGTCAGCGAACAATGGATCGACTACACCAACGCCGACGGCAGCGGTGTGGCCTGGGACGTGTTGCGCAAGGTCTTCGAACCCGCGGGCGTGAAGGTACTGCCCGAGACCGCGCCCTACAGCCGTGCCATCGGCCTGGTCAAGCGCGGCGAAGCCGATGCCTGGGTGGGCTCGTACAAGCAGGAGGACCCGGACAGCCTCTATCCCCGCTGGCACTTCGATATGGACCATATCTACGCCCTCAGCCTGGCCGACAAACCGCTGCCGGTGCTCGCCGACATCGGCCGATCGCGCCTGGCGTGGGTGCGCGGCTACGACTTCCACCGCTATCTGCCCGGCGTCGACAACTACCGCGAGATCCAGCGACGCGAAGGGATCCTGCCCATGCTCGAACACGATCGCGTGGATTACTACATCGACGCCCAGACCGAGGTCGACTACGTCCTGGAGCAGGCCAGCCAGCCTTCGCGTTTTCGTCGCAGCCATCTGGTCGAACTGCCGCTGTACCTGGCGTTCACCGACAGCGCACGGGGCACCCAATTGCGGGACCTGTTCGACCGACGCATGGAGCAATTGGTCCGAAGCGGTGAACTGAAGCCGATCTTCCAACGCTGGAAGCAGCCTTACCCGTTCAAGACGGACAGCCAGCCGCAATAGGGCTCGCCTGGCTGGAATGCATCGAACGCTTCGATCCCACCCCTCGAATATCCGCGTGCCCATGGCCGCCGGGCTGCTGATACAATCTCGCCCATCGAAATGTCCTACTTATTCAGGAGCACAACGTGCCCGTCGTCTTTGTTGCCGCCTCCAAACTTCCGACGCCCTTCGCGACCTTCACCATGCATGGCTTTCTCGAGCAGGCCACGGGCCGTGAGCACGTGGTGCTGAGCCTGGGTGATATCGCCGACGGCGAGCCGGTGCTCGGGCGTCTGCATTCCGAATGCCTGACCGGCGATGCGTTGTTCAGTCAGCGTTGCGATTGCGGCTCCCAGCTGGAAGCGGCCCTGCAGGCCATCGCCCGTGAAGGTCGCGGCGTGCTGCTGTACCTGCGCCAGGAAGGCCGTGGCATCGGCCTGCTGAACAAGATCCGCGCCTACGAACTGCAGGACGGGGGCGCCGACACCGTCGAGGCCAACGAGCGCCTGGGCTTCGCCGCCGACCAGCGCGACTACGCCATTTGCCTGCCGATGCTCGAGCACCTGGGCGTCAAGTCGCTGCGCCTGATGACCAACAATCCGCGCAAGGTCAAGGCGCTGACCGACATGAACATCGCCGTGGCCGAGCGCGTGCCGTTGCACACCGGGCAGAACCCGCACAACCGCCTGTACCTGGCGACCAAGGCCGACAAGCTCGGCCATATGATGGGCAACCGCCATCAGGGCGAAGTGCCTCAGGCGTGAGTCGGGTCTCGCGTTGATGCGTGCCGGGCTGTTGTGTCTGCTGCTGCTTCTGGGCGTGCAGGCACACGCCGCTCTGCGGGTGGTGAGCCTAGCGCCATCGATGACCGAGATCATGCTGGAGCTCGATGCCCAGGACTTGTTGGTCGGGGTGGTCGACGGTGGCGAGCCGCGACCGCGTGTGCAGGGTGTGCCATCGGTTGGGCGCTATGGCCAACTGAACATCGAACGCCTGCTGGCGCTCAAGCCTGATCTGCTGCTGGTCTGGCCCGGCAGCGTGCCGCCGGCCCAGCGTCAGCAATTGCGCGAGCTGGGCATCGCGACCTTCAGCGGCGAACCCCACACGCTCGATGAAGTGATCGAGCAGATTCAGACCATCGCAGTGCGCCTGGGCCGGGCTGAAGCGGGCCAGCGCTATACCGGTGGGCTGCGCGCGCACCTGGCGCAGCTGCGCCAGCGTCATCACCGTCAGCGACCCCTGCGGGCGTTCTATCAGGTCTGGGACCAGCCGCTGTACACCGTCGGCGGTGGGCAGGTGATCAGCGATGCGCTGGCGGTGTGCGGTGCGCGCAATGTGTTCGCCGAACTCCCACAGCCCGCCCCGCAGGTGAGCGTGGAGTCGGTGCTGGCGCGCGATCCGGAACTGATCGTGGCCGGCGACGCTGCGCAGTTGCGCAAGTGGGAGGCCTGGTCTGGCATCGCTGCCGTGGCTGGCAAGCGGCTGCTGGTGCTGCCGGACAAGGGGCTGGAGCGCCCCAGTGGGCAGATGATCGAAGCCACCGCACGTCTGTGTGCGCTGATCGACACGGTGGCCGACTGACTCAGGGGCTGCGCCTGGCCGCTACAGCGCCGGTGTCCAGGTCAGGCTCAGCAGCCAGGTGCGGCCTTCCTCGCGATAGCCTCGAGCGTCACCTTCATAACTGTACAAGGCGCGGCTGTAGCGCTTGTCCAGCAGATTGTCGAGCTTGGCCTCCAGCTTCAGCTCATCGCTTGCCGCCCAGCTTCCACGCAGGCCGAACAGCGAATACCCGCCGATGCGGTTGCGATTGGCTTCGTCGTCGAAGCTGCTGCTGACCGCCTGCCAGCTGGCGCCCAGGGTGAAGCGCTCCCAGTGCCGGTCCAGGTCCAGGCTGGCGGTACGCCGGGCACGACGGGCCAGGGTGTGGCCGCTGTCGCGATCGCGTGGGTCGATCATGGCAAGGCCGAGCTGGCTGCGCCAAGGCCCCCAATCCTGCGTGAGGCTCACCTCCGCGCCATCGATGCGTGCCGAGGCGACGTTGCGCGGCGTGGCATCTGCGCCGAAGACGATCGCATCGCGCAACTCGGTGCGGTACAGCGAGGTTTCCAGGCGCGTGTCGGCACCAGGCTGACTGCGCCACTGCACCTCATAGCTCTTCGACCGCTCGGGATCGAGGTTCGGGTTGCTGAACTGCGGGTAGTACAGGTCATTGAAGGTCGGCGCGCGGAAGCCTTCGCTGTAGGACAGCAGGATCTCATTATCCGGATTCAGCGGCAGGGTGAGGCTGCCGCTCCAGGTGGTCTGGCCGCCGAACTGCTGGTTGTCGTCGTGGCGTACGCCCAGCTCGGTGGAGAACCGTTCACCGTGGTAGCGATGCTGAACGAACGCGGCGCGATTGTAACGGCTGTCCTCATCGAAACGGGTGCTGCCGTGAAACCGCTCCTGGTACCCATCGGCGCCCAGTGTCAGGTCGTTGGCCGAATCCAGGGCCAGGTCGTTCTGCCACGTGACCTGGTCGCGGTAGGTGTTGAACACGCTGCCATCGTCGCTGAGCGTGTCGCGTTTGTGATCACGGTTTTCGCTGTGGGCCAGCTCCAGGCGCGAGTGCCAGCGTTCAGTGAGCTGGGCGTCCAGGTAGGAGCCCAGGCTGCTGACGGTGAAGTCGGTGTAGGGCTTCTGGCCGCTGCTGGTGAAAGTGTCCGGGTCGAACAGGCCGAACGGATTGTCGTACTCGCTGCGGCCATGGCTGTCCAGCAGGTTCAGCCCCGCCTCGAAGCGTTCGTTGAACACATGGCTCAGGCTCAGATTGAGGGTGCGGTTGCGGTAGGCGTCGTGGTCGTCATCGCTGGCGAAGGAAGGGCCGGTGGAATCGATGCCGGCGGTTTCGTCCAGGCTGGCGCCGAGGTTGAGGCGGGTCTGCCCGTCGCCTGCGGACAGGCCGAGGCTGCGCTGGTAGGTCTGCCGGCTGCCGGCGGCCAGGCGCAGTCGAGGGTGCAGGCCGGGACCACTGGCGCGACGGGTGAAGATCTGGATCACACCGCCGATGGCATCGCTGCCATACACCGCTGAACGCGGGCCGCGCAGTACTTCGACGCGCTCGATCTGATCGACGTCCAGGTAGTGCAGGCCGCTGTCGCCGGACGTCGCGTTGGCGATGCGCACGCCATCGACCAGCACCAGGCTCTGCGCGGTCTTGGTGCCGCGGATGAAAATTCCGGGCAGGCTGCCCCGGCCTCCGCTCGGCGCGACCTGTACACCTGGCACGCGGGCCAGCAGATCGGTGACGCTGCTCGGTTGCAGGCGGTCGATGTCGTCTCGGGTGAGCACGGTGTTCGCGCTGCTGGTACTGTCGCGTGACTCCACCTGGCGGTTGGCGGTGACCAGGGTGTCGGAGAGTTTGAGCGCGTCGTCTCGAGACGGTTCGGCCGCCATCAGGAGGGTGGGGGCGCACAGCAGCGTGGCCAGGGTCGGGATATTCATGGCGGGTCCTTTGCCAGGTGCAGGCCGCGAGTTCATTCGCGATGGGGCGGGCGCAGCGACCCGCGATGATCGCGCAAGCGAGCCAGTGTTGCTAGCGACTGCGGGCGCATCCGAGCGGCCAGACGCCGCTCTCACTGGCGTGCACAGCGCGTGCCGGCGAGCCTCAGAGGCCCAGGCTGGCCATCCGCGCTGCGATCGAGGCTTCGATGCCGGCTGCGTCCAGCCCGCATTCGGCGAGCATCTGCTCGGGCTTGGCATGCTCGACATAGAGGTCCGGCAGCCCGAGGTGCAGCAATGGCTTGACCAGTGCCTCACGCGAGAGGTACTCGCTCACGGCCGAACCGGCACCGCCCATGATGGCGTTCTCTTCGAGCGTGACCAGCAGTTCGTGGCTGGCGGCCAGTTGCAGCACCAGCGCCTCGTCCAGTGGCTTGACGAAGCGCATGTCGACCACCGTGGCGTCGATGCGCTCGGCCACCTGCAACGCTTCGGCCAGTTGCACGCCGAACACCAGCACCGCCACCTTCGCGCCCTGGCGGCGAATCACGCCCTTGCCGATTTCCAGCGGTTCCAGGTCGGCGTTGATCGGCGCGTTGGGGCCGGTGCCGCGCGGGTAGCGCACGGCGGCAGGGCCGTGATAGTGGTAGCCGGTGCTGAGCATCTTGCGCAGTTCGTTCTCGTCGCTGGGGGTCATCACCAGCATTCCGGGGATGCAGCGCAGGTAGGACAGGTCGAAGCTGCCGGCGTGGGTCGGGCCATCTTCACCCACCAGGCCGGCGCGGTCGATGGCGAACAGCACGTCCAGGTCCTGCACCGCCACGTCGTGGATCAGTTGGTCGTAGGCGCGTTGCAGGAAGGTCGAGTAGATCGCCACCACCGGCTTGGCGCCTTCGCAGGCCATGCCCGCGGCGAAGGTGACGGCGTGCTGCTCGGCGATCGCCACATCGAAGTAGCGCTGGGGGAATCGCTCGCTGAAGGCGACCAGGTCCGAGCCTTCCTTCATCGCCGGGGTGATGCCCACCAGGCGATCGTCGGCTGCGGCCATGTCGCACAGCCATTGACCGAAGACGGCCGAATACTTCGGCCCACTCGGTTTTTTCGGCGCAGCAGGCTTGTTCGCCGGCTCCAGCTTGGTGATGGCGTGATAGCCGATGGGGTCGACCTCGGCCGGCGCGAAGCCCTTGCCCTTCTTGGTCACCACGTGCAGGAACTGCGGCCCCTTGAGGTCGCGCATGTTGCGCAAGGTGGCGATCAGCGTGGGCAGGTCGTGGCCGTCGATGGGGCCGATGTAGTTCCAGCCCAGTTCTTCGAACAGCGTGCCGGGCACCAGCATGCCCTTGGCGTATTCTTCGGTGCGACGAGCGATTTCCCATGCGCCGGGCAGGCGCGAGAGCACTTTCTTGCTGCCTTCGCGCATGCTCGCATAGGTGCGGCTGGAGAGGATCTTGGCCAGGTAGTTGGACAGTCCGCCGACATTGCGCGAAATCGACATGTCGTTGTCGTTGAGGATCACCAGCATGTCCGCATCGACTTCCTGGGCGTGATTCAACGCTTCGAAGGCCATGCCGGCGGTGAGGGCGCCGTCGCCGATCACCGCGATGGACTTGCGCGCGCTGCGTTGCAGGCGGGCCGCGATGGCCATGCCCAGCGCCGCGCTGATCGAGGTGCTGGAGTGACCGACGCCGAAGGTGTCGTACTCGCTCTCGCTGCGGCGCGGGAAGGCGGCGATGCCGTCCTTCTGGCGCAGGCTGAGCATGCGCTGGCGGCGTCCGGTGAGGATCTTGTGCGGGTACGCCTGATGGCCGACGTCCCACACCAGGCGGTCGTCCGGGGTATCGAACACGTAGTGCAGGGCGATGGTCAGCTCGATGACGCCCAGGCCGGCACCGAAATGCCCGCCGGTCTGGCCCACGGTGTAGAGCAGCTCCTGGCGCAGTTCGTCGGCCAGGCTCTCCAGGTCGGCTTCAGCCAGCCGGCGAAGGCCGGCGGGCGTGTCGGCGCGGTCCAGCAGAGGCGTGACCGGGCGTTCGCGGGGAATCTCTTGAAACGTCGTGGGCATCAGGCGAGTCGTTATAGGTGTGTGAAGACGCGGCAGTTTACCCCATTGGAGAAACGCTGCCCATTCGAGCGGATGGTCAAGCCCCGGCTCGGGTGCGACGCGGATCCGGGAGCGCTACAAGCCGATGACACCAGCGCGACGACACCCGCGGTGGCGATAGCGGCGCCGCGCCTCGACAGCGCGCGTGCACAGGTGCGGGTATCAGTGACGGCGTTCGACGATGTAGCGCGCCAGGTCGCGCAGCGGCTCGGCCTTTTCACCGAACCCTTCCAGTGCGACCAGCGCCAGGTCGCGCAGTTCGATCGCATAGGCCTTGGCCGCTTGCAGACCGAGCAGCGCGGGGTAGGTCGGCTTGTCGCGGGCGATGTCGGCGCCCTGGCGCTTGCCCAGGGTGGCGGTGTCGCTCTCCACGTCAAGGATATCGTCCTGCACCTGGAAAGCCAGGCCCACGGCCTTGGCATAGCGTTGCAGCGCTTGCAGGTGAGCGGGCTCGGCACGCTCGCTGGCCAGGGCGCCCAGGCGTACGCTGGCTTCGATCAGCGCGCCGGTCTTGTGTCGATGCATGTACTCCAGCGCTGGCTGGTCGAGCTTGACGCCCACCGAGCCGAGATCGATCGCCTGGCCTCCGACCATGCCGGCTGGCCCCGCCGCCTGGGCCAGGGTGCCGACCATGGCCAGGCGAGTGGCGTCCGACTGCGGGCTCAGACGTGGGTCGAGCAGGGCGGCGAAGGCCAGGCTCTGCAAACCGTCGCCGGCAAGGATCGCGCAGGCCTCGTCGAAAGCCTTGTGGGTGGTGGGCTGGCCACGACGCAGGTCATCGTCGTCCATGGCCGGCAGGTCGTCGTGCACCAGTGAGTAGGCGTGGATCAACTCTACCGCGCAGGCCGCGCCATTGGCCCGCTCGGCGTCCACCCCAAACGCTTCGCAGGCGGCGTAGGCCAGCAAGGGCCGCACGCGCTTGCCGCCGTTCATCACGCTGTAGCGCATGGCGGCGTAGAGCCGTTCCAGTTCGGGGGAGGGCGCCACGAACAAAGGTTCGAGGGCGGCATCCACGCGTGCCTGGGAGCGTGCCTGGTACTCGCCGATCATGCCTCCGGTTCCGCGTCGAAGGGCTGGGCAGCCAGCTCGCCGTCACGTTCCAGCAGGATCTGCACTTTCTGTTCGGCCTGGGACAGGGCGCCCTGGCAGTCGCGGGTCAGGGTGATACCCTGCTCGAACGCTGCCAGCGACTCTTCCAGCGACAGCTCGCCGGTCTCCAGGCGCTCGACCAGGGCTTGCAGGTCGGCGAGGGATTGTTCGAAATCGATGGAGCTCTTCTTGCGGGCCATGGCGGCTGTCTCGGTGGCGGTTTCAACGGCGCGACACTAGCAGAGCGGCGCAGGGCGAGCAAATCAGGGCTGCGAATCTGGTGTCAGGCTTTAGACGCATTTTGTTGCATTTGTTTCTTCATTTATCTCTTGCGTTTTTAACCCACGTCCGATTGTTCGGCCTATTACCCTCTGCCATAATCCGCTGCGCTTCGATGTGCCGTGTTGGCGGCTTCGACATCCCCCTTCCTCGACGTCACGTAACGGAATACGTTGTGAGCTTCCTCTCGATCGAATTCGGCCTGTGCTTCACGCTGTTCTTCATCCTCTACTGGTGCCTGTGCTGGAGCCTGCGCCTGCAGAATCTTCTGCTGCTGGTGGCCAGCTATGCGCTGGTGGCGAGTTTCAGCCTGCAATCGCTGTACGTGTTGCTCGGCTATAGCCTGTCGGTGTATCTGCTCGGCCTGTTGGCCGCACGCCGGCCAGGGCGCTGGTTCAACGCGGCACTAATGCTGACACTGGTGCTGGGCTGCTTCTATCTGTTCAAGTACCAGGAATTCTTCGCCGCTGGCGTGCAGGGTGCATTCGCCAGCCTGGGCCTGCAACTGTCGCTGCCGGTGCTGGAGTTGCTGGTGCCCATCGGCCTTTCATTCTATGCGTTTCATTCGGTGAGCTACTTGGTGTCGATCAACCGGGGGGAAATGGACTCCGCGGCACCGTTGGACCTGGCGTTGTACCTGGCCTTCTTCCCCAGCCTGATCGCCGGCCCGGTCAACCGCGCCGCGCACTTGCTGCCGCAGATTCGGCCCACGGCGATGCGCCAGGTACTGGAGCCGCAGCGGGCGCTGGGGCTGATCGCCCTGGCGGTGGTCAAGCTGTTCCTGCTCAGCGGCTGGCTGGGCAGCCAGTGGGTCGATCCGGTGTTCGAGACGCCCGGCAGCTTCACCCCCGAGCAGGTGCTGCTCAGCGTCTACGGCTACAGCCTGCTCATCTACTTCAACTTCAGCGGCTACACCCACCTGGTCACTGGCATCGCCCTGCTGCTGGGTTTCCGTCTGCCCGACAACTTCAACGCGCCCTATGCCGCGCGCAACCTCAAGGACTTCTGGGGGCGCTGGCACATCAGCCTGTCGCGGTTCATCCGCGATTACATCTACATTCCCTTGGGTGGCAACCGCCTTGGCGTGTGGCGCGGCAACCTGAACATGCTGCTGGCCATGCTGGTCTCGGGCCTGTGGCATGGCGCCAGCCTGAACTTCGTCCTATGGGGTGCGCTGCACGGCGTAGGCCTGGCCGTGTACAAGCTGTTCGAGCAATGGTGCCCTGGGTTTTCCCGGTTGCCGGGCGCGGACCTGCTGGCCCGGCTGCTGACCTTCCACTACGTCGCGTTCGCTTGGATCTTCTTCCGCAGCCCCACCCTGGACGGCGCTTGGGAAATGCTTGGCGACATCGCCCAGGTGAGTCTGGCGGGGCTGGATTCGAGCACCGGTGTGCTGCTGCTGGCCTGCGTCCTGTACATCGCCAGCTACCCGCTATGGCTGGCCGCCCTGCGCCAGGGGTTCACCGCCAGCCAGCGTCTGCCCTGGCCCATCTACCCCTTGCCGCTGGCGCTGTTCGTGTCACTGGTGATCTTCGCATCGCAGTCGGGCGTGCCGGGGTTCATCTATGCGAGCTTCTGAAAAGGGTACAGTGCCGGTGCTGATGGGCGCGGCCCGCACCCTCTACGCACTGGTGGTCGCCACCGGCTTGCTGCTGTGGCTCAACCAGGACTCGATCGGCCTGTACTGCCAGCAGAAGTACCACCGCAGTTGCGAGCTGCCCTGGCTGGGACAGTCCTCGACCTGGCGCCTGGGCGCTGGGCTGACCACCGCACTGGAGCAAGGCCGCGACAGTTTCCTGCAGAGTCTGCACGGCCAGATCGCGATGGCGGAGGCTCCACCGGTGGTGGAGCTGCCGCCGCCAACGCCCGTAGTGACCGTCGATGCCCAGGCGCCTGCGGCAGCACAGATGGCCCCGGCGATGGCAGCCAGCCCGGAGCCGTCGCCGACTCACCCGCCTGTGCCGCCTGTGCCGCCTGCGTCCACTGCATCTGTGCCACCCGTCGCCACGCCGGCGCCGGCATCGGTCCCGGCGAACCCGGCCGCCCTGGCCACGCTCGCGGCCGGCGACGAGGTGTTCCTGGTCGGCGATTCGCTGATGCAGGGCGTCGCCCCGCACCTGGCCAACAGCCTGCGCAAACGCTACCAGATCAATACCATCAACCTCAGCCGGCAGAGTACCGGCCTGGCCTACCCGGGCTTCTTCGACTGGCCGCGCACCGTGGCCGAGACCCTGGCCAGCGATCCGAAGATCCGCCTGATGGTGATCTTCCTGGGACCCAACGACCCGTGGGACATGCCTCAGGGCAAGGGCAAGCCGTTCCTGCGCTTCAAGTCGCCGGACTGGGAAGTGGCCTACCGCGCGCGGATCGATTCGATCCTCGAACAGGCGCGCCTGCACAACGTGCAGGTCATCTGGGTGGGGCCGCCGAACATGGAGAAAGCGCGACTGTCCACTGCCATGCACTACCTCAGCGGCCTGTACCAGGAGCGCACCGCGCAGTTCGGCCAGCACTACATTTCGGCCAACCCGATCCTCGGCTATGCCGACGACAGCTTCTCGTATACGGTGCAGACGCCGGACGGCAAGCGGGTCAAGGTGCGGGTCGACGACGGCATTCATTTCACCATCACCGGCCAGAAACTGATCGCCGCGCAGGTACTGTCGCTGATCAACTTCCCGGTTCTCACCGCAACAGGACACTGAGATGCGCCCATGGCATCACCTGCTGGGGGCGGCGCTGCTGGTCAGCGCCCTGCCAGCCTGCAGCACCGGCGCCAGCGCGCCACCCGCGCCCGTCGCCAAGCCTGCCGTGCGGCCCGCTGCGCCGGTGCGCGATGACGGCAACCTGGCCCTGCTGGCCAGCAAGTTCCGCCGTGCGCCGAGCACGCCGATCGCCATCGTCCAGCTGGGTGACTCGCACACCGCGGCCGACCTGTTCAGCGGCGAGCTGCGCACCTTGCTGCAGGCGCGCTATGGCGATGGCGGCATCGGCCTGGTGCCGGCCTCCCCGGTGCCAGGGATCCGCAACGACCGGGTGATCGTCAGTAGCGAACGACGCCAGTGGGAACTGGTGTCGGCGCGCAATCAGGCCAGCGATCACTTTCCCCTGGGAGGCTATCTGTCGTTGCCGCAGGTCGAGCGGGCCGGGGTGAAGATCCAGGCGCGCGACCCGGACCCACAACGCTATCGGATTTCGCCGCTGTACCAGGCCAGCCGCAACGCCACCCTGGTGGCCGATGCCGGTCAGCGTCGCCTGCTGTCGGCGACCAATGGCCAGTGGCGTCTGGGACCTGCCTTGGCGAACGTCGGCTTGCCGGTGCAGCTGAGTGTGCAGGGAAGCCAGGGCCTGATGCTGGGCGGTTGGTACATCCAGGGGCAGAAGAACACCGGTGTGACCTATTCTTCGCTGGGCATCAACGGTGCACGGCTGGACGTGATCGACAAATGGCAGGCCGGCTGGCAGGACACCCTCAAGGCGTTGCGCCCGGACCTGGTGATCCTGGCCTACGGCACCAACGAGGCCTTCGACGACACGCTGGACCTGGAACTGTACAAGGCGCATCTGGACGCCACCCTGACGCAGCTGCGCCAGCAGATGCCCAAGGCCGTGATCCTGCTGGTGGGTCCACCCGACTCGATCAAGCAGCGCCGCGCGTCCAGCTGCGCGGCGCGCCAGCCGCAACCCCTGGCCAGCGTGATCCGCATCCAGCGCCAGGCCGCGCAGCAGCACAAGGCGCTGTTCTGGGACTGGCAAGCCGAAATGGGCGGGCCGTGCTCCATCGCCGCGTGGCAGGCCAGCGGCCTGGGCCGTCCCGACCTGGTTCACCTGACCGCCGATGGCTACCGCAAGAGCGCGACCCTGCTGTACGGATTCCTCAAGGCGCGGCTGGGGTTGCGCTGAGGCCTGCGCCCACTCGCTACCGTCGCCGCGCCCGGTGGCGGCGGATCAGGCTGGCTGAGCCTCCATGGTCAGCATCGCCTCGCGGTAGCGCGCCAGCTCCTCGATGGTGAGCACCGGCAGGTCGTACTGGCGGGCGTACACCGCCACCTGCTCGCCGCGCGCCATACTGCCGTCGGGGTTCATCAGCTCGCACAAGACGGCAGCCGGCCGCAACCCGGCCAATCGGGCCAGGTCCACCGAGCCTTCGGTGTGGCCACGGCGGGTCAGCACGCCGCCGTCGCGGGCGCGCAGGGGGAATACATGGCCAGGGCTGACGATGTGCCGCTGTTGCGCCGTGGAGCGCAGCGCCGCTTCGATGGTGGTGAGCCGATCCTGGGCCGACACGCCGGTGCTGACGCCCTGCGCCGCCTCGATGCTGACGGTGAAGCCGGTGCCGTGGCGTGCCTGGTTGTGCTGCACCATCGGCGCCAGTTGCAGGGCCTCGACGGTGGTCTCGTCCAGGCACAGGCAAACGATGCCGCTGCAATCGCGGATCATCATGGCCATGGTGGACAACGACAGGTTCTCGGCAGCCGCGACCACGTCGGCCTCGTCCTCGCGATCGTCGTCGTCGAGCAACAGGACCGGCCGACCGGCCTTGAACGCGGCAATGGCCGCGCTGACGTTGGGAAACTGGGAAGGGTGGAATTGGGACATGAAACGCTCCTCGTGAATGATCGATGAACGTCTCGGGGCGAACACATGCGCACGCAGAGGCTCGGAAGCCCCGCGCTTGCGCCTTCTTTCATCCGGACTCTGACCGTCGGCTCTGGGATCTCACCAGATCTGCTGACCCCCGGCATGGCCGGGGCGCTCGCGGGCTCATCTTTCGATTCACCGCCGGTGGGGACTTTCACCCCGCCCTGAAGACCCCGGCAGCATAACCCAAGGCGCCCGGGGGCGAGCAACCCCTGCGAAGGTCGTGCGGCGCTTATCTACCGCGTTCCGGGCACCGGGCTGATCGACAGTGCTGCGGCCGACCGATCCGTGGTCGTTCACCAGAGAGCCTCATCATGAACCCCGAATATGCCTATACCGACGCTGAATTGCAGGCCGTGTTCGATAGCCTGGCCGTCACCCTGTTCGACAAGACCCGAGACATCGGCGCCGACGGCCAGCTCGCGCCCAAGCTGTTGATCGTCGCCGGCGCCCAGGGCTCGGGCAAGACCTATCTGCTGGAGAACAGCCTGCTGCCCGGCGATGCCTATGGCAACTATGTGCGCCTGTACCTGCCCGCCTACCGTGCGCTGCATCCGCGTTACCAGCAGATGCGCGAGCAGGGGGTGCTGCAGGTGTACGCCCATACCGAACCGTTCATCTGGGCGCTGGGGGCCAAGCTGTTCGGCTATGCGTTGCAGAACCGCTACAACATCATTCTGGAGAGCGCGCTGGACAGCGCGGAGTTCGCCAGTTTCCCGGCCACGGCGGTAGCGCTGGGCTATCGGTTCGAGGTGCACCTGATCGCCTGCCAGAAGGAGTTCAGCCACTGGTCCACCTTGCACCGTGGAGTCAAGGCCGTGGGGGAAGATGCCTTCGAGCGGTTCGTGCCGCTGAGCAGTATCGAGACCTCCCAGGGCAACGCCCGGGCGATCCTGGATGCCTTCGAGAACGCCTGCATGCACTCGCCAGGGTCCGAGATCACCCTGTATCACCGCGGCTTCGAAACCGGCATGGACAGCAAGGCGTTGTGCCACAGCCGCTGCGAGGCGCCCAGCGAGCTGGCGCCGCAGCCCGACTTCAAGGGCCAGCCGTTCGTGCTGGCGCCGCAGTTCAATCCGCGCTTCGAGATCGTGCGCAGTGCCCAGGCCAATTTCCCCTGTTCCTATCTGCAATATTCCCAGGTGGTGCACGCGGGCATGGTCGAGCCGTCGATTCGCCAGCAGATGGTCCAGCGCTGCTGCCAGACGCTGGACAAGGCCCAGGCGCTGATGCCGAGGATTCCGGCCTCGGTGTTCCGCGAGCTGAGCCTGTACGTGCTCAAGTACATGCACCCCTGACCGCGTGCGAGGCCGGGCGATTCAGCTCAGGCGGGCGCGCTGCAGGTCGGCCATGATCGCCTTGGCGAAGGCGCTGAGGTAGTCGGCGGCGGCCAGTTGCCGGGTGTCTTGCTCCAGCAGGCCTTCGCTGAGCAAGTGACGAATGCAGCCGAGCAGATTGGTCACTTCGTCCAGGGCGTGGTCGGCGGGGATGCCCGGCAGCACGCGGAACAGATCGACGGGCGGATGACCGACCTCGTGGAAGGTTTCCAGGCCGAGCGTGGTCACAGGTGGCGTCGCGCTGTTGGGAGAGGAAGGTGCTGCGCCAGGGAGGGTAGGGGCACTGGTCGGCGGATCGGGGACGATCTTTTTCATGGCTTTACTCCTTGATCCAAGGGGACCGCCACGATCTTTCTCAAGGATATGGTGGCGGCCGTACGCGGGGTGAGAAACCGAGGGAGTAAAGGCAAACTCGGCCAGACCGAAGTCTGCCCGCGCACGGCTGCCATATGGACATGCCGGATTACTCATCTGCGGGTTCTCACGCCCGGTCGCAGCATCGCGACCCGAGGACGTTATTCCTCAGGTCGCACCCCGACAACAGATAGGCTTCGGCAAGATGCGTAGGATACTTCCTGGACGGGCAGGCCCTGAAGCATTCATTTTCAAGTTCAGAAATGTCCGACGTCCATTGCGCTGCGTCATCTGGAAAACAGCCGAGCTAGGAACGCCTTCATCAGAAAGCGCTATCGTTCGGCCTGCGTAGTGAAAGGGATTCGGAAGACTCACATATGACCGCAGATACTCCAGTGAACACGAGCCGCGAGGGGCGAATTCAGCTCCGGCGAATCACCGTCGACAACTTCAAGTCGTTGGTCGGCTTTTCCATGGGGCTCAGTCAGTTCACTTGTCTGATCAGTCTCAACGGTGCGGGCAAGTCGACCATCCTCCAGGCCATGGACTTTCTTTCCCAGCAGATGCACGGAGACCTTTCCGGCTGGCTGAAGAGCCGAGAGTGGAAAGCGCTCGACCTCAAGTCCAAACTCAGCAAGGCGAGTAATATCACGTTCGAAATCCAGTGTGATCTGGACGGTGTGAGCATTGTCTGGCGAAGCAGTTTCAATCGCTCGCTGTTGCGTTGCACACAGGAAAGCATCGAAGTCGACGATGTTGTTATCTTGAAAGTGGATGACGGCAAGTATGTCGTCGAACAATCTCGGAATCAGCAGTGGCTGACCGGCGAGATTGCCTTCGAGTACCAGGGCTCGTTGCCTTCACAGCTCAAGGAAGACAGCGTCAGCGAGCAGCTGGTTGCGTTCAAGCGCTTCATCGCCTCGATCACTTCGCTCGACGCTCTTTCGCCACAGCACCTGCGGCGCAAGTCGCGGGAGGCCGATGGCGGCCTGGGTTTTGCGGGCGAGAAACTGTCTTCGTTTCTGCACGCCTTGCCCGAGTCCAGCAGGCATCGACTGCGCGAGTTGTTGAGTGGTCCTTACCCACAGATTCAGGAAATCGATCTGTCCGCCTTGCGTGCAGGCTGGAAGTCCTTGAGCATTCATGAGCGCTATGCCGATCACCGGTTCGTCATCGAAGCGCGTCACATGAACGATGGCATGTTGCGGCTCATGGCGATTCTGGCCGAAACCCTGTCCGATCACCAATTCATGTTGTTCGACGAAGTAGAAAACGGCATCAACCCCGAGGTCATCGAGTTTTTGCTCGATCATCTGGTGAATACGCCGCAGGAGGTCATGGTGACCACTCACAGCCCAATGGTCCTCAACTATTTGGAGGATGCGGTGGTTCGCAAGGCTGTGCAGTTCATCTACAAGACGGCCGAAGGTCGAACCCGTGCCGTTCGTTTCTTCGCGATTCCCGAAATGGCCGAAAAGCTGTCGGTGATGGGGCCGGGAGAAGTGTTCGTCGACACCAATCTCATCGCATTGAATCAGCGCCTGGTGCGCATCCACGCAGAACGCTGATGCTTTTGCTGGTCAGCGGGGAAGGGCCGAGCGATATCGGCGCACAAGAACATGGCCAGCAGGGGTGGGTATTCAGCGCTGGGCCCATGACGCATTTCATTGATCGCCTGGTCGAACATCGATTCGAGTACTCGATGCTGGGCGCGGACTGCGTGGAGTTCATGCACAAGTCCGAGCTTGTCGCTGCGAAACGCAATCATGCGGGGCGGCAGTTCAAGGCGCCGGGCAAGCGCAAGGAGCAGGAAACACGATACTACTTCGAAAATGCTCAACGGCTTGCGATCACGGCTGTGCAAATGGCGGCGGAACAGGGGCGTCCCGTGATTCCTGTGCTGTTTCGCGACGCCGATACCTTGTGCTCGTCTTCTCGCCAGCAATGGCAGGAAAAATGGCAGTCCATGCTCGATGGCTTCGAGTCGGGTGATTCGACGATCGGTGTGCCCATGCTGCCACAGCCCAAGTCCGAATCCTGGCTGCTCTGTGCCATGCGCCAATCGGCCTACCAGCACTGCGAACGACTGGAAGACGAGCCGGGCAATGACGATGCGCCGCGCCCTCTGAAAACGCTGTTGGCAGAAGCCTGCAACCAGCAAAACAGCGCCGCTGAGTTGGTTGAGCTCGTTGCGGTGCGCGCGCCTGGATCAGGTCCTGGATGTGATCGAGGCGCAGGGCGTGTAGCGTTCAGGCCTTGATTTTGATCCCCTGCCAGTCCAATCCGAACCGTGCCAGGTACTTGCGCAGGCGGTCGGCGTCATTAGGGTTGGCTTTCTCCTGCCGGGACACCGCGAACAGCTCGCGTCCGGCCTCGGACAAGCTGGCGCTGCGTCGACACACCTCGAGCACGGCGCGCAGTTGCACCTCATCGAACAGGTCGAGCTCGCGCCCGGTCAGTAGCGGATCGGCCTGCACCGTTGACTCCAGGCCCCAGGCGTGGCGTAGCCGCTCGATCTCCTCGTTGACCAAGGCTTCATCGATGCGCCCACTGTCGGCCAGGGTGGCCATGCGCGTGATCGACGCCGACAATTCGCGGAAGTTGCCCGCCCAGCGCGCTTCGCTGGCGTGGGCGAACGCCAGGTAGCGGCGCTTGGCTTCGAGGTTGAAACGCACCTGACGATTCTGTTCGCGGGCGTGGCGTTGCAGCTCGAAATCCAGGTTCGGCTCGATGTCTTCGCGGCGCTGGGCCAGGCCCGGCAGGGCGAAGGTCCACAGGTTGATGCGGGCGAACAGGTCTTCGCGGAAGGTGCCGTCGGCGACCCGCGCGCGCAGGTCGCGGTGAGTACCGGCGATGAGCTGGAAGTCGCTCTGCACTTCACGGTCCGAGCCCAGGGGGAAGAAGCGCTTCTCTTCGATGGCCTTGAGCAGCATGGCCTGCTCGTCCGCGCCCAGCTCGCCGATCTCGTCCAGGAACAGCATGCCGCCATCGGCCGCGCGCAGCAGGCCCTCGCGGGCGTTCTGCGCGCCGGTGAAGGCGCCCTTAGCATGACCGAACAGCGTGGACATGGCGCCGTCGCCGCGCAGGGTCGCGCAGTTCACTTCGATGAAGCGCCCTTCGAGCTGGTGGCGGCCGCGCTTGAGTTCGTGGATGCGCCGCGCGAGGAACGACTTGCCGGCACCGGTCGGCCCCACCAGCAGCACCGGCGCCTGGGAGCGCAGGGCCACCCGCTCGATCTGCTCGATGGTGCGGTTGAAGGCGGCGTTGCGCGTGGCGATACCGGACTTGAGCAGCGACTGGCCCTGGGCTTGCTCCTGGCGAAAGCGCGAGGCGATCCGGTCGTAACGCGACAGGTCCAGGTCGATCAGGGTGACCTGGCCGGCGGGGTCGCTGGCCTCTTCGCGCTGGCGCGAAGGGGCGGTCTGCACCAGCCGCGCCGGCAGGTAGCGGGCTTCGGTCAGCAGGAACCAGCAGATCTGCGCGACGTGGGTGCCGGTGGTGATGTGCACCAGGTAGTCCTCGCGCTCGGTATCGAACGGGTAGGCGCTGGCGAAGTCGTGCAGCGCGGCGTAGACCTCCTCGAAGTCCCAGGGATTGCCCAGGGTCAGCGGGTGCAGGCGCACCTCGGTGTGCGGCGAGACCTGGCGGATGTCGGCGCGGATGCGTTCGGCCAGGCCGATGTCGCGTGCGGCCAGCCCGTGGATGAGTTCCAGGCGATCAAGGGGCAGCTCGGGCTGACGACACAGGCCGATGGTGGGGCGCCAGCGGTTCCAGCGGGCTGCGCCTTTACCGTTGCGGTCGAGGGTGGTGCCGAGAAAGCCGATGGCGACGCGTGGACGAGTCATTGGGTTTATCCAAAAAGATAAGCATATATCTCAGTATATAAAACTAGACGTCTTCAAGCCCAGCGGCCCATAGGCTAGGAAACATTGATCCGTTTAATAAATTCATTTAAATCAATTAGTTAAGAAAAATTTGAGTGTGCTCGTGAAAGTCTGGCACGCCTCTCGCTATATCCCTTGCGACCGATTCGCCAGGCAGGCCCTGGGCCAGGGGTTCCAACCCCGCCGGTGCACGTACCCACTCAGGTGTCGGTGTCGTGCATGCCGCCGCCGCAACGACCGGTCATACCGCGCACGACCCGTGAAACGGCTGCTCGGACGCTCGCCGGATTACCCGGCACTACCCTTCTAAGGTAGCTCGAACGCAACACCCGCTGGTGCGGTGCAGGGCCAGGAAGGCCGCCACACGAGGAGGATCCTCGGCACCACCGCCGCTTCACCCGGCCTGCCGGCCGGGCCTGGCGCAACGAAGGCTGCCGCCGGAGCTTGGCTCCCGGCACCGGACTCCCGCCAGGTCCCGCCCGCAGCGCTCGGTGGGGCGGCACCACCGGCACCCCTGGATAGCGAGAAAGGAACGAATCCATGAAATTGTTGAAACGCTTCATCGTGAAAAAGAACGAACGCGGCCTGTTGCTCAACGAAGGCGACTTCGAGGCGCTCCTCGAACCCGGGCTGTACCAGCGTTTCGACTGGCACGACCGGCTGGCGGTGCAGACCTTCAGCCTCAACTCACCGCTGTTCGACCATCCGCTGGCCGGTTACCTGCGTCAGCACCAGCCGCAGCTGGTCGAGCGCTATTTCGAGGCGATGGACCTGGGCGAGCACGAACTGGGCCTGCGCCTGGAAGATGGCAAGCTGGTGGAACTGCTCGGCCCGGACAGCCGTCGGCTGTACTGGAAAGGCCAGGCCGAACAGCGTCTGGAGCGCGTCGACCTGACCCAGGGCCGGCAAGTGCCGTCGGCGCTGCTGGCGCGTCTGAATCGCCCAGGCATCGCCGGGCTGGAGCATGTGCTGCTGGTCACGGTGCCGGCCTTCCATGTCGGCGTGCTAAAGATCGATGGCGCCGTGCACGACCTGTTGCAGGCCGGGCAATACGGTTTCTGGCGCTGCGGCAGCCAGGTGACGGTGGACGCCATCGACACCCGGGTCCAGGCCCTGGAGGTCAACGGCCAGGAGATCCTGACCCGCGACAAGGTCAGCCTGCGCCTGAACCTGGTCGCCAACTGGCGCTTCGCCGATGTGCTGGCAGCCCACTCGCGCTTCAGCAAGCCCGTGGAGCATCTGTACCGTGAGCTGCAGTTCGGCCTGCGCGCGGCGGTCGGCACCCGCACGCTGGATGAACTGCTCGACGACAAGCAGTGCATCGACGACAGCGTCGGCCAGCACTTGCAGGCACTGCTGCCCGGCAGCGGGCTGGAAGTGAGCAGCCTCGGAGTGCGCGACATCATCCTGCCGGGCGAGATGAAGACCTTGCTGGCGCAGGTGGTGGAGGCGGAAAAAGCCGCGCAGTCGAACGTGATTCGGCGTCGTGAGGAAACCCAGGCGACGCGCTCGTTGCTCAACACCGCCAAGGTGATGGAGGGCAGCCCGACGGCGCTGCGGCTCAAGGAGCTCGAAACCCTGGAGCGGGTGGCCGAACGGATCGACCGGATTTCGGTGTTCGGCGGCCTGGATCAAGTATTGAACGGATTGGTCAGCCTGAAGGCGGGCTGATCCACGAGGAACAGGACATGAACATACTGGAAGTGGCGGGCGGCAAGCCCATCAAGCTGTGGACCGAGGGCGTGCCGGTGGACGAGGCTGCGCGCCTGCAACTGATGAACACGGCGCGCCTGCCGTTCATCTTCGAACACCTGGCGGTGATGCCCGATGTGCATGTGGGCAAGGGCTCGACCATCGGCAGCGTGATTCCCACGGTCGGGGCGATCATCCCGGCTGCGGTGGGGGTGGATATCGGCTGCGGCATGATCGCGGCGCGCACCTCGCTGCATGCCCGTGACCTGCCGGACCACCTGCACGGCCTGCGCAGCGCCATCGAGAAAGCGGTGCCCCATGGCAAAACGCACGGGCGCCGCGACCAGGGCGCGTGGGGCGATGTGCCGAGCCAGGCCGACCAGGCGTGGAGCGCGCTGGCGGGGCGCTTCAAGGCCATCACCGACAAGTATCCGCAGCTGGAAAAGACCAACAACCGCCAGCACCTGGGCACCCTCGGGGGTGGCAACCATTTCGTCGAGGTGTGCCTGGACGAAGCCGACCGGGTCTGGTTCATGCTGCACAGCGGATCGCGCGGGGTGGGCAACGCCATCGGCAGCCTGTTCATCGAGCGTGCCCAGGCCGACATGCGTCAGCACCTGGCCAACCTGCCGGATCGTAACCTGGCGTATTTCGAGGAAGGCAGCCGGCATTTCGCCGACTACGTCGAAGCGGTGGAGTGGGCCCAGGACTTCGCCCGGCACAACCGCGAGCTGATGATGCGTGCTGTGGTGGAGGCGACTCGCAGCGTGCTGGGCAGGCCCTTCGAGGCCAGCCTGGAGGCGATCAACTGCCATCACAACTACGTGCAGCGCGAGCAGCACTACGGGCACGAGGTGCTGGTGACGCGCAAGGGCGCGGTGTCGGCGAAAAAGGGCGAGCTGGGCATCATTCCCGGTTCCATGGGCGCCAAGAGCTTCATCGTGCGCGGCCTGGGCAATGTCGAATCGTTCTGCTCGTGCAGCCATGGTGCGGGCCGGGTGATGAGCCGGACCCAGGCCAAGCAGCGCTTCACCCTCGACGACCAGCGCCGGGCCACGGCCCATGTGGAATGCCGCAAGGATGCGGCGGTGATCGACGAGATTCCCATGGCCTACAAGGACATCGATGCGGTCATGCACGCCCAGCGCGAGCTGGTCGAAGTGCTGCACACCCTGCGTCAGGTGGTGTGCGTGAAAGGTTGAAAGCGGCGCCCAGGCGGCGCCGCACGCAGAACAGGAGTCAGATCATGAATGAACACGACCCGCACCCTTTGTCCGACGCCATGCGCGCGCGGGTGCTGGATGAACTGCAACGCCTCGAACGCGAGCACGAGGTGACGGTGCTGTACGCCTGCGAATCGGGCAGCCGCGCCTGGGGCTTCGCCTCGCCGGACAGCGACTACGATGTGCGCTTCGTCTACGTGCAGCGGCCTGAGTGGTATCTGCGGGTGGATGAACCGCGCGACGTCATCGAGCGACCGCTGGACGACGAACTGGACGTCAGCGGCTGGGAGCTGCGCAAGGCCTTGCGGCTGTTGCGCGGCGCCAACCCGAGCCTGCTCGAATGGCTGGGCTCGCCACTGGTCTACCGCGCCGACCCGCAGGCACGTGAGGGCCTGGCCGCGCTGGCGCGGACCTTCTACTCGCCACGGGCGGTGCGTCATCACTACCTGGCGATGGCGCGCAAGAACCTGCGCGGCTACCTGCTGGGCGACACGGTGCGGCTGAAGAAATACCTGTACGTGATCCGCCCGCTGCTGGCGGTGCGCTGGATCGATCAGGGGCTGGGCATGCCGCCCACGGCGTTCACCACCTTGCTGGCGCGCACCGCCCACGAGCCTGAGCTGCGCCAGGCCATCGATCGCCTGCTCGAGCGCAAGCGCCAGGCTGGCGAAGCGGAACATGGCCCGCGGGACGCCGTGCTGCACGCGTTCATCGAGGGTGAGCTGGCGCGGGCCGAGGGCGTCGAGGTCGCGCGTGGGGAACGCGCAGACAGCCAGGCGCTGGATCGCTTCCTGTGCGAGACCGTCTGGCGTTGCGCAACCCGTGTCCCGACCTGAGCGGCATGTTCGCTCAAGGTGCGGGAGCGGTGCTCAGGCGCTGCAGCACCGCGGCCAGGGACGCGGGCAGCATCGGCCCGTGGCCCAGGCCGTCGAAGCGGCGGTACTCCACCTGCACCTGAGGGGTCGAGGCGAGCCGCGCACGCAGGCGGTCCATGGCGTTTTCGCGGTCCTCGCCCGGCGCGCTGCGCGGATCGCCTGGCTCCTCGCCTCCGCGCATCAGCCACAGGTGGGGTCGGTACGCGTGCAGGCGGGCATCCAGCCCATCGACCTCGGCCAGGATCGCGCCGTCGTTCCACCACAGCGAAGGGCTGGCGGCCACGTAATCGCTGAACAGGCCGGGGCGGGCGAGCAGTGCATGCAGCACGGCGAGGCCGCCATAGGAATGGCCCCAGAGCGTCTGGCGCTGCGGGTCCAGCGGCGCACGTTCGGCCACCATTGGGCGCATGCGCTGTTGCAGCAGGTCCAGGAACGCGTCAACCCCGCCGCTGGGCAGGTCGGTCAGCGGATCGCGCTGCTCGGCCCGGCCCGGCACGGGTGGCGTGTAGTCGTAGGTGCGGGCGTCGCGTTCGATGCGCCGCGCGCTCTGGTAACCGATGGCCACCAGCAGTGGCGCCTGGCCCTGGGCCAATGCTTGCAGGGCGGAAGGTTCCAGCGCGCCAAGGGCCGCGTTGCCATCGAGCATCCATAGCACCGGGTAGCCACTGGCGGGCGCCGGTCGGTCGGGTTTGCCGATCCACAGCCGATAGTGGCGCTGGCCATCGGCCGAGTCGAGGTCCAGGGTACTGAAGTGATAGGGTAGGTCCTCGCGCTGCAACAGCCGCGTGTCCATCGGCTGGTCGGGGTGCGGATGCGCAGGGGGCTGGGCCTGGGCGGCCAGTGGTAGTAGCAGGGCCAGGGCCAGGCCGCGGAGGGTCGTGTTCATCGGGCGATCTCGGTAGGCGGGGCAGGCGGCCTGCGCGCCGTGGTGGACGGCGCGCAGGTCGGCTTCAGAAGGACGCGGTGAGGCTGGTGTAGAGGGTGCGACCCGGTTCGTTGTAGGTCGCGGCGCCCGCGCCATCGATGTTGTTCACGCCCTGGGCGTTGCCGGCCCGGAACAGGCGCTTGTCGAACAGGTTGTCGACGCCGGCGGTGACGCTGAGGTTGCGAGTGATCGCGTAGGTGCCGCTGGCACCGACCAGGGCGTAGGGGGCGAGCTGGTCGTTGGAGGAACCGGTCACCCGGTCGCCGTGATAGTCGTACTTCTTGGGCTTCTGCTTGCCGTACCAGGCCACGCTCAGTTGCAGCGACAGGTCGTCGGTGGCCTGCCAGTCGAGCATCGAGTTGAGGGTATAGGCCGGGGTCACCGACAAGGTGTCGCCGGTTTCCTTGTTCTTGGACTGGAGCATGTAGGTGAAGTTGTTGCTCCACTTCAACTGCTCGGCCAGCGGAATCGTCAAGGTGCCTTCCAGGCCTTCGACCAGTGCCTTGGGAATGTTCTCCCACTGGTAGATGGCGGCGTTGGCGTAGCTGCCGGTGCCACCGCTGGCGCTGCCGATGCGGCCCAGGCCGGAGTCGATTTTGTTCTTGTAGTCGTTGCGGAAGTAGGTGAGGCCGGCCACCCAGCCGTCGCGCTGGAATTCCAGGCCCAGTTCCTTGTTGACGCTGGTTTCCGCTTCGAGCTTGTCGTTGCCTTGCAGGTAGCAACTGGTGCTCTGCCCATAGCAGCCCTGGCCGCGGCTGTAGAGCAGGTAGTCGGGGTTGAGCTGGTACAGGTTCGGCGCCTTGTAGGCACGGGCGATGCCGGCCTTGAGGGTGAGGGTGTCGCTGAGCGCATGGGACAGGTTCAGCGATGGGCTCCAATTGTCACCGACCACGCTGTGATGGTCCAGGCGCAGCGCCGGGGTGAGCATGGTGCCCGGTTGCAGCTCGATGTTGTCCTCGGCGAACAGCGAGAAGATCTGCGCCTGGGACGTGGTGCTGCGGCCGCTGCTGGCCAGGCCCGCGACGCTGCCACCTTCGCTGGTGCTCTGGGTGTTGGAGCTGGGGTCGTCGAGCTTCTGCTGGCTCCATTCGCTGCCCAGGGTCAGGGTCTGGTCGCGCCAGGCGTGCAGTGGCAGGTTCAGCTCGCCATGGGCGGTCAGGTCGCGCAGGGTCGAGGTGGACATGTCGGCGTTGCTGAAGATGCCCTCGGTGCCGCCGGCCAGCCCTTCGTTGATGCGGCTGTTGCGGGTCTTGGCGTATTGCAGGTAGGCCATGCTGGAGCCGAAGTCCCAGTCGCCGCGATGGGTGAGGGCGTAGTTCTCGCGGTACATCAGGTTGGTTTCGTGGCCGAGCAGGTTCTTGACCGTGGCGTTGGAGTTGGTGTTCTGGGTATCGCCGCTGTAGATGTTGCCCTGGCGGCTGAAACCGGCTTCCAGGTCCAGCGTCTGCCGAGGATCGAGCTTCCAGCTCAGCAGCCCGTTGACGTCCTTGTTGCGCACGCCCTCGCGCCCGGCCGGCAGGGTGCCGACCTGATTGCCACTGCGGGTGGACTGATGCCCTTCGTTGATGTCCCAGTCGTCGGCGTCGGTCTTGGCCACGTTGCCATAGACCCGGTAGCTCAGGGCATCGGTGAGCGGGCCGTTGAGGCCGAAGCTCACGCGTTTGCTGGCGCCTTCCTCGCCGTGTTGCGGGAAGTTCTGGTACACGGTCATGTTGCCGTGGGTCTGCTCGCCCGGCTGCTTGGTGATGATGTTGATCACCCCGCCCATGGCACCGGAGCCGTAGCGCGCCGCGGCGGGACCACGGATCACCTCGATGCGCTCGACCTGATCGGCGGGCACCCAGTTGCTGTCGCCGCGGGTATCGCGCTCGCCGCGCCAGCCATAGCGCACGGCGTTGCGGCTGGCCACGGGCTTGCCGTCGACCAGGATCAGGGTGTTCTCCGGGCCCATGCCGCGGATGTCGATCTGGCGGTTGTTGCCACGCTGGCCGCTGGTGGAGTTGCCGGTGAGGTTCACGCCTGGCATGGTGCGGATGATCTGCGACAGGTCGTTGGCCGGTGGGCGCTTGGCAATGTCCTCTGCGGTGATCACCGACACGCCGGGGGCCTGCTTGGTTTCTTCCAGCGCGGTGGCGACCACCGACTGCGGTTCCAGTTCGAGCGGGGCTGGCGCGTCAGGTGCCGTGGCGGCCTGCACGGCACTGGCCAGCAGGCCGCTGGAGAGCAGCAGGAAAGGAAGGGTGGTAAGCGGACGGGGTGACATTGGGATCTCCGGCACGACGGGCTGAGTTCGAGAGATCACAGATGGTAATTACTCTTATTTGAGAGTAAAGCGCATTAACTTTCTAAACACTTGGCGCCGCGGGCAGATACAGGTGCTGCACCAGGCCAGGCTCGCCGTTGCTGGCCCATAACCTGCCGCCCTGCAGTTCGATGGCGCGCCGTGCGATCGGCAGGCCCAGGCCGAAACCGCTGCCACTGTCGGGCAGACGGCGATAGGGCTGGAAAATCTGCTCCAGCTCGGCCGGTGGCACCCCCGGGCCCTGGTCGCGCAAGCACAGGTGCCAATGACCATCCTCCCGCCAGCCGTCCAGGCGCACCTCGCCACCGGTCGGGGAGTGGCGAATGGCGTTGCGCAGCAGGTTTTCCAGTGCCTGGGCGAAGCTGTCCAGGTGAGCCTGTACCCGGCAGTCCGGCCCCAGGGAGCAGATCAGGCGTTCGGGCGACCAGCCGCTTTCGAAGCAGGCGTCCTGGACCAGCGCTTCCCAGACGGACACCACCTGGACCGCTTCGCAGACCAGTCGGGGCTGCTCGGTGTCCATCCAGGCGAGGTCCAGGGTGTCCTCGAGCAGCTTCTGCATGTCGTCCACCTCCCGTGCAAGGCGCTGGCGCAACTGCTCGGGGGGCAGTTCGCTGTCGTGGGCGATGCGCAGGCGCGCCAGGGGCGTGCGCAGTTCATGGGAGAGGGTGCGCAACAACAGCCGCTGCTGCTCCAGGCTGCGGCGCAAGCGCAGCGCCATGTGCTCGAAGGCCTGGGCCAGTTCGCCCAGTTCGTCGTGGCGGGTTTCCAGGGCCAGGCCGGGGCTGTCCAGGTCGTCGGCGCGCAGGGCATCGGCACGATCGCGCAGCCTGTTCAGGGGCGCCACCAGATGGCGGTACAGCAGCAACCCCAGCAGCAAGGCCAGCAAGGCGGGCGCCACGCCATGGGTGACCACGTGTGTCCAGGGCGTGAGGCCGGTGGGCAGCAGGTGTTCGGGCAACTGGATGACCAGGCGACCGTCTTCGGGGTGCTCGGGGAAGGCGATGCTGACGAAGGGCAATTCGTCCTGCAAACGCCGGCTCATGGGCCAGTCGAGCTTGCGCATGAACGTCAGGCGGCTGGCTTCATCGGCGCTCAACGGCGTGCGACCGAGACTCTCCAGGCGCGGGCCCACCACGGCCACCCAGGTTTGCTCGCGTTGGGCCAAGGTACGCTGAAACTCCTCCACCCCTTGGGCACCGTCGCGCCGCCAGGCCTGCTCGGCCTGGGCGGCGAACTGCGCCAGATACGCCCGGTCGGCCGGGGCGAGGAAATAGGTACTGCGCTCGACCGACAAGCCCCAGGTCCAGAGAATCCAGGTCAGCAGCAGGCAGAAGCACACCTGCAGCAGCGCCAGTTTCCACAGCAGCGGATGCCGGCGCATCAGGCGCTGACGCTGTCGATCAGCACGTAACCCTGGCCGCGCACCGCCTGGATCTGCACATGCGCTGCGCCGATGGCAGCCAGCTTGCGGCGCAGGTTGCAGACATGCACGTCCAGGCCACGGTCCAGCCGGGTGTAGGGTCGGTGCAGCACGCTCTGGTACAGGAACGGCTTGCTCAAGGGCTCGCCGGCGTGGGCCTGCAAGGTGTCCAGCAGCCGGAACTCGGAGCCGGTGAGCCCGGCGCGGCGCCCTTGGTGACTGACGTCCTGGTTCACCGTATCGATGCTCAGGTCGCTGTGCGCGCGGGTCGGCAGCGGTTGGCGATCGAAGGCTACCCGGCGCAGCAGCGCATCGACCCGCGCATCCAGCTCGGCCAGGCTGAAGGGCTTGGGCAGGTAGTCGTCGGCGCCGCGGGTGAAGCCGCTGATACGGTCCTGCTCGGCGCCCAGCGCCGACATCAGCATCACCGGCACGGCCTGGCCTCGGCGCAACACATCGAGCAGGCTGAGGCCATCGATGCCCGGCAGCATGATGTCCAGCAGCACCAGGTCGAAGGTCCCTGACGACATCGCCGCCAGCGCCTCGCTACCATCGGCGCAGGCCTGCACCTGGAACTGGCGGCGCAGGAAATGCTGCTGCAGGTCGTGGCGCAGATGAGGGTCGTCTTCGGCTAGGAGAAGCTTGATGGGCACCGCGGCAGGCCTTTGATAGGAATCAGATGCAGTTGCGAATGATCCCATTCGGCGTGGGGGAGGGCAATGGCCTAGTGATGGCGGCTGGTCGTGCGAGTGAAGCTGCGGGCTAGTCTGCGGGCATTGAAAAGCCGGCTTGTGGCCGGCTTTAGGGGACGGGCTTGGCTCATTTTTGGTAAGCCGCAACCGCCTTAACAGGTTGGCCATGGAGGCCTGAAAAAGATGACGGACGGCCATGTGGGGCGTCGTCAGCTGCTCTGGGATGCGGCTTGGCCGGCCCGAGCAGGGGTGGCCGGTAGCATACAAGGGTGGGTCGGGGATGCCCAGCGGAAATTGTCCGCAATCGTCACAGCGGCCGCTGGCGGCTGAACCACGACCACCAGAACACCCAGCCGAGCACCTGCATGCCCTGGGCGTGGCGCTGGGCTGAGGTGTAGCGCTCCACTGCGTAATTGCGCCGGTCGTTGCTGTGCAGGCACAAGGTGTCGTTCTGGCCCAGGCTCAGGCTGTGCACCCGCAGTTTGCCCTCGTGCAGCAGGGCGTAGGTCTGGCCGTCGACCACTCGCGTGAGGCTGCGGTCGATGGCCAGGGCCGCACCGATGGGCATCAGCGGCGCCATGTTGGCCGCCGGCATATCCAGGCAGATCACGTTCTGCGCCGCGATCCCCAGGGTTTCCAGGGCCTGGGCCGAGATCAGCAGGTGGCGCTCGGGGTCGGCCTGCAACAGCCCGTCCTGCAGGCGATGGAAGTCGACGCAGACCTGCCGGCCGCCGTGGCCAGGCAATGCAGGCTCCACCTGCGTGGGGCAGGGGCGCAGGATCGGGCTGGGGTGCTTCGGTCCTTCGCCGCTGCGTAGCCAACGGCGGTTGACGCAGAACAGGTCGGCGACTTCGTCCAGTCGCGCGAGGGGCACACCGCGCTTGAACCAGTTGTTCACGTGCTGGGGCGTGACGTGGCGTTGGGCGGCGAAGTCTGACGGCGTCAGGCCGCATTCGAGCAGCAGTGTCTTGAGGCGTTCACCGGAGTTGTTCATGGCCGCGAGTCTAGAGGGTGGCGCTGGCCGAGGGAATAAACGCGGTGATGACGGCGAGGAAGGGTGTTGGCGGGATGCGTCAGAAGGGCTTGAAGGGCTCTGTGGGAAAGTTCTGCATAGCTTGAGGGTGCTTGCCTACCCAGCAGTGGGAGCGGGGCCGCTGGGCGACCCCTCTCGAGCGGTATCAGCCCTTGTAGGCCGCGACCGACTTGGTGATCGCGGCGCGGGCGGCATCGGCGCCGTCCCAGCCTTCGATCTTGACCCACTTGCCCTTCTCCAGATCCTTGTAGTTGGCGAAGAAGTGCTCGATCTGCTGGATCAGCAGTGGCGGCAGGTCGGTGTATTCCTTCACGTCGACGTACAGCTGCGACAGCTTGTCGTGCGGCACGGCGATGACCTTGGCGTCGCCGCCGCCGTCGTCGGTCATGTTCAGCACGCCGACCGGGCGAGCGCGAATCACCGAGCCGGGCGCGACCGGGTAAGGGGTGACCACCAGCACGTCGAGCGGGTCGCCGTCATCGGCCAGGGTGTTAGGGATGAAACCGTAGTTGGCCGGGTAGAACATCGGAGTGGCCATGAAACGGTCGACGAACAGAGTGTCGCTGTCCTTGTCGATCTCGTACTTGATCGGCGCGTGGTTGGCCGGGATCTCGATGGCGACGTAGATGTCGTTCGGCAGGTCTTTGCCCGCAGGAATCTTGCTGTAGCTCATTGGGCTTCGCCCCCCTGATTGACCAGAAAAAGTGGCGGCGATTATAGGCACATTCCGTCAGCGCATGCACGGCTCGACTGCGGCGCGGGCGGCTCAGGCGGGGGCGTCGCGGTACTCCGGGTGCTCGGCCTGCAGGCGACTCAGGCGCGCCAGCGGGTCCTGGCGGTAGAACAGCGCCAGTTGCCGGTAGACCTGGGCATAGCTCTGGTGCAGCAGATCGGGCGCGCTGAAGAAGTATTCGCTGGTGACGGCGAAGAACTCCGCCGGGTTTTCCGCCGCGTACGGGTCGATGACGGTTTCCAGGTCGGGGTCGGCGTCGAGCTGGCGGTTGAGGTCGTCATAGGCCTGCTGCATGGCCTGGGCCCAGGCGCCGATGTCCATGTCCGGGTGCAGCGGCGGCAGGCCGTTGGCCTCGCCGTTGAGCATGTCGAGCTTGTGCGCCAGCTCGTGGATGACCAGGTTGTAGGCCTCCCACCCGCCACTGGCCAGCACCCCTGGCCAGGCCATGATCACCGGCCCCTGCTGCCAGGCCTCGCCGCTGTGCTCGGCGTCCCAGACATGCTCCACGCCACTGGCATCGCGGTGTCGTTGCGGGCTCTTGAAGTCGTCGGGGTAGAGAATGATCTCGTGAAAGCCTTGGTACCAGTTCAGCGCGCCCAGGTGCAGCAGCGGCAGCTGGGCCTGGGCGGCGAGAAACAGGCGCTGCTCGTCGTCCAGTTCCACGCCGGGCAAGGTGGTCAGGTGCTTGTCGTGCAGGAACAGCACGCTGGCCTCGCGCAGCCAGCGGTCCTCTTCGTCATCAAGTCCGTCGAGCAGCGGCAGGCGCTGGCGTACCGCCTGCCACGACTCGGGCTGAACCGGGTAGCGCGCCAGCGTGCGCTTGCGCCGCCAGGCGGCGAACGACCACATGGACCGTCACTGCGCCTTGGCGGTGCGACCCAGGCGGCCGCGCAGCACCCCGAGGATCATCGGTACCAGCGACAGGACGATGATGGCGACCACCATCAGCGACAGGTGCTGCTTGATGAACGGCACGTTGCCGAAGAAGTAGCCGAGGGTGACCAGGCCGCCCACCCAGAGCACGGTGCCGGCCACGCTGAAGGCCAGGAAACGCGGGTAGTGCATGTGGGCGATGCCGGCGACGAACGGCGCGAAGGTGCGCAGGATGGGCAGGAAGCGCGCCAGGGTGACGGTCTTGCCGCCGTGGCGTTCGTAGAACTCATGGGTCCGCTGCAGGTAGTCGCGGCGGAAGATCTTCGAGTTGGGATTGCGGAACAGCCGCTCGCCGGCGGTACGCCCGACCACGTAGTTGGTGCTGTCGCCCAGGATCGCGGCGATCATCAGCAGGCCGCCCAGCAGCACCGGGTCCATGCCGCCACCGGCGGCCACGGCGCCGGCGATGAACAGCAGGGAATCACCGGGCAGGAAGGGCATGACCACCAGGCCGGTCTCGCAGAAGATCACGGCGAAGAGAATGGCGTAGATCCAGGGACCGTAGTTGGTCACCAGCAGGTCGAGGTAGGCATCGAGATGCAGGATAAGGTCCAGCGGGTTGAATTCCATGTACAGCACCTGTTGGCTTGACCCGCTTCTACGGGCGCGCGATGACGGACGGGGTCATTGTTGGCGTGGGTATCTTCCCCGCGATGGGGGCGATTTTTCCAGGATGACGAACGGGGCATTATACGGCTAAGTCGTGAAGATGCCCGGGGAGTTTGTAGCGAGGGGTTACGATCTGCGTGAGGTGCCGATCGTTCACTCCGGCTGGAGGGGCAGGATGTAGTTCTCGAACTCGGCGTCCTTGCGAAAGCCCATGGACTCGTAGGTGCGCTTGGCCACCTCGTTGCTGCGGCTGGTGGACACGCGCATGCGCACGGCGTTGGTTTTACGGGCCATCTTCCTGGCTTCGCGCATCAGGTGGTCGGCGACCAGCATGCGTCGGGCGCTTCCGGCGACGTAGATGTCGTTGAGGATCCACACGCGCTTGAGCGACAGCGAAGAAAAGCTCGGGTAGAGCTGGCAGAAGCCCAGCAGGCGGTTGGCGTCATCGTCCGCCAGGGCCAGGTAGATCACCGACTCGTCGCGCTTCAGGCGCTTTTCCAGAAAGCGCCGTGAGGTGTCCGGGTACGGCTGTTCGCCGAAGAACTCGCGGTACTCCACGAACAGCGGGGTGAGCAGGTCGAGGTGATCCAGGGTTGCCTTGATGATGCGCATGCACAGGCCTCAGCGTCGTTCGGAAAGGGTACGCAGACCGCCATGCTGCCCCAGGCCAGGTTGCCAGCGCAATCGGCCCGGGACAGCAGGTCCTTACCGGTCGCCGAGCAGGAAGTTGCCGCCCTTGGCCGGCGGCTGGTCGGCGTCCAGGCTGTGGACTTCGGCTTCGTCCTTGAGGTTCACCCCTGACAGCTTGCGTCGGCAGGCCTCGCGCATCAGGTACAGCAGGCGATGCGCGGCCATGCCATAGCTCAGGCCTTCCAGGCGCACGTTGGAAATGCAATTGCGGTAGGCGTCGGTCAGGCCCACCTTGGGCCCGTAGGTGAAGTACAGCCCCAGGCTGTCGGGTGAGCTCAGCCCGGGACGCTCGCCGATCAGCATCACCGTCATGCGCGCACCCAGCAGTTCGCCCACTTCGTCGGCCACCGCCACGCGGCCTTGCTCGACGAGCACGATCGGCGCCATGCTCCAGCCGTCCGCGCTGGCCTGTTCCTCGAATCGGCCGAGCAGCGGCAGGGTGTGTCGATGCACTGCCAGCGCCGACAGGCCGTCGGCGACCACGATCGCCAGGTCGACGCCCCCCGGATGGGCCTGAGCGTGCTCGCGCAGGGCGGCGACAGAGTCGTCGCACAGGCGTCGGCCGAGGTCGGGGCGCTGCAGGTACTGGTGTCGATCGGCGGCGGCGCTGTGCAGCAGCAGGGTTTCGCGCCCGCGGGCCTGCAATTGCTCGCGCAGCGCACCATGGTCGAAGGGCAGGTGCACCGCATCGCGGGCCTGGGCGTGGGCGAACTGGAAGTCCAGCTGTGCGCCGGTCGGCAGGCTGGTGCCGGTGCGGCCCAGGGCGATGCGCGCCGGGGTCAGGTTGCGCAGGGCCAGCCAGGGGTTGTCTGCGCTCGGTACGTGTCGGTCCATGATGATGCCCCCTATGCGAGCTGTGCCAAGGCCTGGCGGAAGGCCGGTGGCAGGTTGTCGCCGAAGCGCACCTGGCCGTCGGCCTGGGTGAGGATGCCGGTGCGCGCCAGCCACGCTTCGAACTCCGGACCTGGCTTCAGGCCCAGGGTCTGGCGCGCGTAGAGCGCGTCGTGGAACGAGGTGGTCTGGTAGTTGAGCATGATGTCGTCGGAGCCTGGGATGCCCATGATGAAGTTGATCCCGGCCACGCCCAGCAGGGTCAGCAGGGTGTCCATGTCGTCCTGGTCGGCCTCGGCGTGGTTGGTGTAGCAGATGTCGCAGCCCATCGGCACGCCGAGCAGCTTGCCGCAGAAGTGATCCTCCAGACCCGCGCGGATGATCTGCTTGCCGTTGTACAGGTATTCCGGGCCGATGAAGCCGACCACGGTGTTCACCAGGAACGGCTTGAAGTGCCGCGCCACGGCGTAGGCTCGGGTTTCGCAGGTCTGCTGGTCGACGCCGTGGTGCGCGTTGGCCGACAGCGCGCTGCCCTGGCCGGTCTCGAAGTACATCAGGTTCTGCCCGAGGGTGCCGCGCTTGAGCGACAGCCCGGCCTCGTAGCCTTCCTGCAACAGGTTGAGGTTGATGCCGAAGCCGGCGTTGGCCGCCTCGGTTCCGGCGATGGACTGGAACACCAGGTCAAGCGGCACGCCACGGTTGATCGCCTCGATCGAGGTGGTGACGTGGGTCAGCACGCAGGCCTGGGTCGGAATGTCGTAGCGCTGGATGATGGCATCGAGCATTTCCAGCAGCGCGCAGATCGAGGACAGGCTGTCGGTGGCCGGGTTGATGCCGATCATGGCATCGCCGTTGCCGTACAACAGGCCGTCGAGGATGCTGGCGGCGATGCCGGCGGGTTCGTCGGTGGGATGATTGGGTTGCAGCCGGGTCGAGAGGCGTCCGCGCAGGCCCATGGTGCCGCGAAACGCGGTGACCACGCGGATCTTCTGCGCCACCAGCACCAGATCCTGCACGCGCATGATCTTCGACACGGCGGCGGCCATTTCCGGCGTCAGGCCCGGGGCCAGCGCACGCAGGCTGGTTTCGTCCGCCGCGTCGCCGAGCAGCCAGTCGCGCAAGCCGCCCACCGTGAGGTGGCTGACCGCGGCGAAGGCCTTGGCATCGTGGGTGTCGACGATCAGCCGGGTGATCTCGTCCTGTTCGTAGGGGATCAGCGCTTCGTTGAGAAAGTGGGTGAGCGGGATGTCGGCCAGGGCCATCTGCGCCGCCACCCGTTCGCCGTCGTTGCTGGCGGCCACGCCTGCCAGGAAGTCGCCCGAGCGGGCGGGGCTGGCCTTGGCCATGACTTCCTTGAGGCTGTCGAAGCGGTAGACCAGGTTGCCTACCGTGTGTACGAAACGTGCCATACAGAATCTCCAGGGCGCCGCAGGTCGGGCCTGCGGCGTGGGTCGGCGATCAGTGCAGGGCCTCTTCGGCCTGCTGGATCGCGGCGAATTCCTCTTCCGGCGTACCGGCGACCAGGTGGTGGCGACTGTAGAAAGCGAAGTACGCGATCAATATGGCATAGATCACCGCCGCTCCGATCACCACCCGTGGATCCACCAGGAAACCGGCGACCACGGCGATGCACGCCAGCACCATCGCCAGCCCGGAGGTGAAGATGCCGCCTGGGGTGCGATAGGGGCGGGCCATCTTCGGCCGGCGGATGCGCAGGGTGATGTGCGCCGCCATCATCAGGACATAGGACAGCGTGGCGCCGAACACCGCCACCAGGATCAGCAGGTCGCCCTGGCCGGTCAGCGACAGGGCGAAGCCGATCAGCCCGGGAATCACCAGGGCCATGACCGGCGCCTTGCTCTTGTTGGTTTCGGAGAGTTTGCGCGGTAGGTAACCGGCCCGCGACAGGGCGAAGATCTGCCGCGAGTAGGCATAGATGATCGAGAAAAAGCTGGCGATCAGCCCGGCCAGGCCCACCAGGTTGACGAAGCCGCCCATCCAGGTCGAGCCACCGTAGGCCTTGGCCAGGGCTTCGACCAGCGGGTTGCCCGAGGCCTTGAGCGCATCGGCGCCCGCGCCACCGGGGCCGACCACGAGGATCAGCAGGGCGAAGGCCAGCAGCACCAGCATTGCGCCGATCAGGCCACGAGGCAGGTCGCGGCGCGGATTCTTGGTTTCCTCGGCGGCCAGCGGCACGCCTTCGACGGCCAGGAAGAACCAGATCGCATAGGGAATCGCCGCCCACACGCCAACGTAGCCGAACGGCAGGAAACTGCTGGCACCGGCGGCGTCGGTGGCGGCGATATCGAACAGGTTGGCGGCGTCGAAATGCGGCAGCATGCCCAGCAGGAACACCACCAGGGCGATGGCGGCGACGGCCGTGATCACGAACATCAGCTTCAGCGCCTCACCCACGCCGAAGATGTGGATGCCGATGAACACCACGTAGAAGGCCAGGTAGATCATCCAGCCGCCGATGCCGAACAGCGACTGGCAGTACGCACCGATGAAGGTAGCGATGGCCGCTGGGGCGATGGCGTACTCGATGAGGATCGCCGTGCCGGTGAGAAAGCCGCCCCAGGGGCCGAAGGCGCTGCGGGCGAAGCCATAGCCGCCGCCTGCCGTGGGGATCATCGAGGAGAGCTCGGCCAGGGAAAAGCACATGCACAGGTACATGGTGGCCATGAGCAGGGTCGCGAGGAACATGCCACCCCAACCGCCTTGGGCCAGCCCGAAGTTCCAGCCGGCGTAGTCGCCGGAAATCACATAGGCGACCCCCAGCCCCACCAGCAGCACCCAGCCGGCGGCGCCTTTCTTGAGTTCGCGTTGTTGGAAATAGTCGCTGCCGACCTTCTCGAAGTCGACGGAATGATGGGCCGGCGTACCGGCGGACTGATCGCTTGGCATGGTTTCACCTGTTTGTTCTTGTAGGTCACCGGAGGGACGCCGGGCCTTTGGTGATGTGGTCGAGTGCAGGAAGCGAGCCAGAGCGGTTCATCGACGATGAGCGCTCGGGGTGTCGGGTCGATTCAGTGCAGGTGTTCCCGCGCCTGCAGACTTGCAGGCGCGGGAACGACCGCGATGGGCACGCAGCGACTCAGAAGAAGCCCAGCGGGTTGATGTCGTAGCTGACCAGCAGGTTCTTGGTCTGCTGGTAGTGGTCGAGCATCATCTTGTGGGTTTCACGACCGACGCCGGACTTCTTGTAGCCACCGAATGCCGCATGGGCGGGGTACAGGTGGTAGCAGTTGGTCCATACGCGGCCGGCCTTGATGCCGCGACCCATGCGGTAGGCGCGGTTGATGTCGCGGGTCCAGACGCCGGCGCCGAGGCCGAACTCGGTGTCGTTGGCGATGGCCAGGGCCTCGGCTTCGTCCTTGAAGGTGGTGACGCTGACCACCGGCCCGAAGATTTCCTCCTGGAACACGCGCATCTTGTTGTTGCCCTTGAGCAGGGTCGGCTGGATGTAGTAGCCGCTGGCCAGTGAGCCTTCGAGCTGCTCCACTTTGCCGCCGGTCAACAGCTCGGCGCCCTCTTCCTGGGCAATTTTCAGGTACGACTGGATCTTGTCGAACTGCTGCTCAGAGGCCTGGGCGCCGACCATGGTGTCGGTGTCCAGTGGATCGCCGCGCTTGATCTGCAGCACCTTCTTCATCACCACGTCCATGAACTGCGGGTAGATCGATTCCTGCACCAGGGCGCGCGAAGGGCAGGTGCACACCTCACCCTGGTTGAAGAAGGCCAGCACGAGACCCTCGGCCGCCTTGTCGATGAAGCTCGGCTCGGCCTGCATGATGTCTTCGAAGTAGACGTTGGGCGACTTGCCGCCCAACTCGACGGTGGACGGAATGATGTTCTCGGCCGCGCATTTCATGATGTGCGAGCCCACCGGGGTGGAGCCGGTGAAGGCGATCTTGGCGATGCGCTTGCTGGTGGCCAGGGCTTCGCCGGCTTCGCGGCCATAGCCTTGCACCACGTTGAGCACGCCCTTGGGCAGCAGGTCGCCGATCAGCTCCAGCAGCACGGTGATGCCCAGCGGGGTCTGCTCGGCCGGCTTGAGCACCACGCAGTTGCCGGCGGCCAGGGCCGGGGCGAGTTTCCAGGCGGCCATCAGCAGCGGGAAGTTCCACGGGATGATCTGCCCGACCACGCCCAGTGGCTCGTGAATGTGGTAGGCCACGGTGTGTTCGTCGATCTCGGCAGCGCCGCCTTCCTGGGCGCGCAGGCAGCCGGCGAAGTAACGGAAGTGATCCACTGCCAGGGGGATGTCGGCGTTGAGGGTTTCGCGGATCGGCTTGCCGTTGTCCCAGGTTTCGGTGATGGCCAGCACCTCGAGGTTCTGCTCGATGCGATCGGCGATGCGCAGCAGCACGTTGGCGCGCTCCTGCACCGAAGTACGGCCCCAGGCGTCGGCAGCGGCGTGGGCGGCGTCCAGGGCCTTGTCGATGTCCTCGGCGCTGGAGCGGGGGAATTCGGCGATTGGCTTGCCGGTGACCGGCGAGGTGGTCTCGAAGTACTGGCCTTTGACCGGGGCGACGAATTCGCCGCCGATGTAGTTGCCGTAGCGCTGCTTGAAGGACACCTTGGCGCCTTCGGTACCGGGATGTGCATAACGCATGGTGTGTCTCCTGGCTATTGTGTTTATGGGGAGTGATCAAGCGTAGAGCAAAGCCCGGGCCAGCGTTTGGCAGGCCTTGCAAATCAACGGTTTGGAAATTTTTCAAGTCGCGCAGTTTGTCCGCATGCCCCAGTGGCGAGACAGTGCGGGTGACATTTCGTACCGATTTCGGAACGATCGCGACTCGCCAGTCGCGTCGATATTGCAAAGCGTTCCTCGCAAGAGGATGCTGGGGTGATGCTCGATCTGCGGAGAACAACAAACATGCAGAGCACCGCTTTCAGCCGCCATGCCCGGCAGGTACTCACGGTCGCCCAGGGCTCGGCTCACGGGCCAGGCAGCGACCCCTCCATCGCGCGTTCCTGGTTGCGCTGCCTGGAAGACCACCACCTGGACCCGGCCCTGGCCCAGGCCCCGGTGGTGCTCGAGCACGAGCGCTTGCTGGAGAGCCGCGAGCGCCTGCATCAGGTGCGCCAGATCGCCGAGGGCGAGATGAACAGCCTGCACCAGCAGCTCTGCGGCGCCGGCCATGCGGTGCTGCTGACCGATGCCCGTGGAGTGATCCTTGATCGCATCACCGCCCCCAGCGAGCGCCGCACCTTCGAACGGGCCGGGCTGTGGCTGGGCGCCGACTGGAGCGAAGCGCGCGAGGGCACTAATGGCATCGGCACCTGCGTGGTCGAGCGCCAGCCGCTGACCATCCACCAGGAAGAACATTTCCGCGGCCTTCACACCGGGCTGACCTGCTCGGCCAGCCCGGTGTTCGATCCCCATGGCGAGCTGCTGGCAGTGCTGGACGTGTCCTCGGCGCGCGTCGCGGTTTCGCGCCAGAGCCAGTTCCACACCATGGCGCTGGTCAACCTCTCGGCGAAGATGATCGAGAGCCGCTATTTCCTGCGCCACTTCGACCAGCACTGGCTGCTGCGCTTTCACCTGCACGCCGAGTCGGTCGGCCTGTTCAGCGAAGCGCTGCTGGCGCTGGATGGCGAGGGCCGCATCCGTGCTGCCAACCAGAGCGCCCTGAACCTGCTCGGCAGCCGCCGCGAGGCGGTGCTGGGTCTGCCCCTGGAGCGCTTCTTCGCTTGTAGCCACGACCAGCTGTTCAGTCGCGCCAGCCCCGAAGGGAGCGCGGTCTGGCCGCTGCACACCCATGATGGGCGGCAGGTGTACGCCAGCTTGCGCGGGCAGTCGGCGCCGCGCGTACAGGCCGTGCCGCGTGCTCTGGTGGAGCGCTCGCCCGCGCCTGGCCTGTGCCTGATGGACCCTGGGCTGCAAGCGGATTTTCGCCGCGCGGTGCGCGTCTACCCGCGTGACGTGCCGTTGTTGCTGCGCGGGGAGACCGGCTGCGGCAAGGAAGCCTTCGCCCGCGCCGTGCACCAGGCCAGCGCGCGGCGTGACCAGCCGTTCGTGGCGATCAACTGCGCGTCGATCCCGGAAAGCCTGATCGAAAGCGAGCTGTTCGGCTATCGCGGCGGCAGTTTCACGGGCGCCCGCAAGGAAGGCATGCGCGGCAAGCTGTTGCAGGCCGACGGTGGCACCTTGCTGCTGGACGAGATCGGCGACATGCCGCTGGCGTTGCAGACGCGCCTGCTGCGGGTGCTGGAAGAGCGTCATGTGGTACCGATCGGCGGCGCGCCGCAGGCGGTCGACCTGCGCATCGTCAGCGCCACTCACCGTGACCTGTTGCAGCGGGTGGAGCAGGGCAGTTTCCGCGAAGACCTGTACTACCGGCTCAACGGGCTGGAAATTCACCTGCCCGCCGTGCGCGAGCGGGCGGACCGGGCCGCGCTGCTAGACGCGCTGCTGGCCGAGGAGGCCGCAGGGCAGACGATCGTCCTGCATCCCCAGGCGCGCCAGGCGCTGCTGGACTTCGCCTGGCCGGGCAATGTGCGGCAGATGCGCAATGTGCTGAGAACCCTGGTGGCGTTGTGCGATGGCGCAGTGGTGCACCTGGCTGATCTGCCGAGCAGCCTGCGCGGCGGGCGTGGATCGGCGGCCGCGCCGACCGAGGACCGGCGGGGCGGGGGCGAGTCAGGCGGTCATACCGGCGCCCCCACGCCACTGCTGCACGCCGAGCGCGACGCATTATTGAGCGTGCTGGAGGCACACCGCTGGCACCTCACTCGCGTGGCCGAGCACCTGGGCATCAGTCGCAACACGCTGTATCGGAAACTGCGCAGGCACGGCCTCGCACGCACAGTCTGATACGAAACAGCGGGTGCGATTTGCCTCGCCCTGGGCTACCCTGCCTCGACGTTTTGCGAGGTCGATCATGCACATTCACATTCTCGGTATTTGCGGCACCTTCATGGGCTCGCTGGCGGTGCTCGCCAAGGAGCTCGGCCATCGCGTCACCGGCTCCGACGCCAATGTCTATCCGCCGATGAGCACCCAGCTGCAGGCCCAGGGCATCGAGCTGACCCAGGGCTACGACGCGGCGCAACTTGAGCCGGCGCCCGATCTGGTGGTGATCGGCAATGCCCTGTCGCGCGGCAATCCGGCGGTCGAGCACGTGCTGAACAAGGGCCTGCCCTACGTTTCCGGCCCGCAGTGGCTGGCCGACCACGTGCTGCAAGGGCGCTGGGTGCTGGCAGTGGCTGGCACCCATGGCAAGACCACCACCAGCAGCATGCTGGCCTGGGTACTGGAGCATGCTGGCATGAGCCCGGGTTTCCTGATCGGCGGCGTGCCGCAGAACTTCTCGGTCTCGGCGCGCCTGGGCGACACGCCGTTCTTCGTGGTCGAGGCGGACGAGTACGACAGCGCCTTCTTCGACAAACGTTCCAAGTTCGTGCACTACCACCCGCGCACCGCCATCCTCAACAACCTCGAGTTCGACCACGCGGACATCTTCCCGGACCTCGCCGCCATCGAGCGTCAGTTCCACCACCTGGTGCGCACCATTCCCAGCGAGGGCGTGGTGATCCACCCCACCACCGAGCCGGCACTGGCGCGAGTCATCGGCATGGGCTGCTGGACACCGGTGCAGACCACCGGCGAGGGTGGCCAATGGCAGGCACGTCTGCTCAGCGCCGATGGTTCGCGGTTCGAGGTGTCGTTCGAGGGTCAGATACAAGGCGTGGTGGCCTGGGCGCTCACTGGCCAGCATAACGTGGCCAATGCCCTGGCCACGCTGGCAGCGGCCCGCCATGTAGGCGTGGCTCCGGCCATGGGCATCGAGGGCCTGAGCGGGTTCAAGAGCGTCAAGCGGCGTATGGAAAAGGTCGCCGAGGTACAGGGTGTGACCCTGTACGACGATTTCGCCCACCATCCCACCGCCATCGCCACGACCCTGGACGGGTTGCGCAAGAGCGTCGGGGAGGCGCCGGTCATCGCGGTCATCGAGCCGCGTTCGAACTCCATGAAGCTCGGCGCCCACCGCGACGGTCTGCCCGACAGCGTCAAGGATGCCGACCAGGTGATCTGGTACGCCCCGCCGAACCTGGGCTGGGACCTGGCGGCCACGGCCGCGCAGTGCAGCGTGCCGAGCGTGGTGGCCGATAGCCTCGAAGCGATCATCGCGCGGGTCAAGGGCCTGGCGCGGCCCGGCACCCATGTGGTGATCATGAGCAACGGCGGCTTCGGTGGCCTGCATGGCAAGCTGGCCGAGGCGCTCAAGTGAGCGGTCCTCAGCGTGTCACCCTGGCCATGACCGGTGCCTCAGGCGCGCAGTATGGCCTGCGGCTGCTCGACTGCCTGGTGCGTGAAGAGCGTGAGGTGCATTTCCTCATCTCCAAGGCCGCACAGCTGGTGATGTCCACCGAGACCGACGTGGTGCTGCCGGCCAAGCCCCAGGCAATGCAGGCCTTTCTCACCGAATACACCGGTGCCGCCGATGGGCAGATCCGCGTGTATGGCAAGGAAGACTGGATGTCGCCGGTGGCCTCCGGCTCAGGCGCGCCCGCCGCAATGGTGGTGGTGCCCTGTTCCACTGGCACGCTGTCGGCGATCGCTACGGGAGCGTGCAACAACCTCATCGAGCGGGCGGCGGACGTCACCCTCAAGGAGCGTCGACAGCTGATCCTGGTGCCGCGAGAAGCGCCGTTTTCCACCATTCATCTGGAGAACATGCTCAAGCTGTCGCACATGGGCGCAGTGATCCTGCCGGCCGCGCCGGGCTTCTATCACCAGCCGCAAACCATCGATGATCTGGTGGACTTCGTGGTGGCGCGGATCTTGAACCTGCTCGACATTCCCCAGGACATGTTGCCGCGCTGGGGCGAACATCATCATGGGGGTGAAGAGTGAAGCGCGCGTTGTGTGTCGGACTGCTCGTCACTGCCACCGGCTGCGCGACGGTGCGTACCCTGGATGCCAATCAGCCAGGCGCCCCTGTGGTGTATGCCGGTACGCGGCTGGACCTGTACGCGATCAATGGCGGCTGCTGCGCAGGTGACCGCTTCGGCACCGAAGCGCCCCGCTATCCGCACCTGGACCTGCCGGGCAGCATGCTCCTGGATACCCTGCTGCTGCCGTTGTCCGCGCTGACGGCACTGGGCGTGATGTTCAATGCCAGAGGCGGTCTCTGACCCGGTCTCTACCGGAGCGGGTCAGTTCTTGCCGAGCCTGCGCAGGTCGTCCGACTCCACCACGCGCACGCCGTCCTCCTCTTCCAGGGCCAGCCGCCACAGAGCCCGGGCCAGGGTCCAGGCTTCGATGCCATGGTACTTGCCGAGCAACAGGCGCGAGAACGGTGCCGCCAGGCGCTCAGCCAGCCGCGGTTGCAGGCGGTCACCCAGCAACAGGGAAGGCCGCGCCAGGGTCAGTTGCGGCCAGCCCTGGGCCTTGAGCGCCTCTTCCATTTCGCCTTTGACCCGGTTGTAGAAGATCGACGACTTAGGGTCGGCGCCAATCGCACTGATCGCCAGCAGATGCCGTGCGCCCAGCTCACGTGCACGCTTGGCGAACGCCACCACCAGGTCCAGATCCACCGCCCGGAAGGCCGCTTCCGAGCCTGCCTGTTTCAAGGTGGTGCCCAGGCAGCAATAGGCGATGTCCACGCGCCCGGCCAACTGCGGCAGGACGACGCCTGGCTCGCCAACCGGGTTTTCCAGGTGAGGGTGCTCGGCCAGGGGGCGCCGGGTCGGCGCCAGCACACGGCTGATGGTGGGTTCGTTGAGCAGGCGATCCAGCAGGTGCTCACCTGTCAGGCCCGTGGCGCCGGCGATCAGGACATGCTGAGGCGTCAGATACATGATGACTCTCCCTTCAATAACGCTCAGCTTAGCGGGCGGCAGGCCTTTTCGCCTGCGTCGCCGTTGCGGGTTGAGCGGTGTCTTCGAGGGCCTGCTCGGCCTGCTGGCGGCGCAGTCGCTGCCAATGTTCCAGTACTCGCGACGGCGCCCAGAGCTGTGGCTCGGACGCTTCGAAGCCCTCCCTTCGTTCCCGTTCGGCAACGCTGGCGCGCGCCAGTTCAAACGCCTGTTTCAAATCGTCGGTCTGGTTCAGGGCCTGGGCGAATAGTGCGTCACCGAAGTAGGTGAAGTCCGCTTCCTCCGAGCAGCCGAAGGAAACCCGGTCGGGCCGTGCCGCAGTGATGATCAGGGTGCGGTCGTCCTTGAGCGGCGCGATGTATCCGCCCGAGTAGCAGGCGGAAATCACGATCACCTTGTCACGGTTCTTCAGCGGCGCCAGGGCACTGGCCAGCTCGTCGGCGCTCATGTCGGCCAGTTGCAGGCGCGGCTGGTCGAGCACCAGTTGGTGGTCGTGGCTGCCATGGCTGGTCAGGTAGACGAACACCAGGTCGTCCGGGCCGCTGCGCTCGGCCAGGGTGCGCGCGGCGCGGGTGAGGTTCTCGCGAGTGGCCATCGGCCGATCGGCGAAGTGATCACGGTGGTTGACCAGTGTCACCTGACCCCGGGCGCCGAAGCGCACCTTGAGCAGGTTGCTGACGTAGTCCGCTTCGCGCAGGAACACGCTCTGCTGGCCATCGCCGGCCAGGACCAGGCTGTATAACCCGATGCTCGCCGCAGCGCGCGGGACCCGGGCCAGCATCTGGTCGAGCAGCTTGCCCTGGTTGAGCAGGGCCAGGTCCAGTGGGTCGGGCAACAGCGTGCCTTTCTCGTCGCGCACCCGCACGCCATTGACCCAGCGACCGGCCTCCACGCGTCCATCGGCGTGGATCAGCCGGCCCTGGCCCTGGTAGGCATCGTTGTCGAAAGTGCCGATGTACTGGCTACCGTCGGCCAGGAACAGGTGGCCCTGGCCGGCGAAGCGCCAGTCCTGGAAGCCACCTTTGTAGCGGCTGCCATCGCTGCCGAGCAGTTCGCCCTGGCCGCTGAGCGCGCCGTCCTTGAAGTCGCCGATCCACACATCGCCATCGGCATTTTCGTAACGGCCGCGTCCTTCCAGACGATTGGCCTTGAACTCGCCGATGTACTGTTCGCCCTCGACGCTGTCGTAGGTCCCGGCGCCTTCGAGCTGACCGTCGACGAACTGGCCGCTGAACTGGTTGCCGCTGGCATCGCTGCGCACGCCCGCGCCATTGGGCTTGCCCTTGGCGAACAGGCCCTGGTAGCGGCTGCCGTCGGCCAGTTCCAGCTGACCGGCCCCCTCGTACTGGTCGTCCTTGAATTGCCCCCGGTAGGTCTGGTCGTGCTGCCTGAGGCTGCCGTCGCCGTCGCGTCGTCCGTGCTTGAAGGTTCCGGCGTAGTGGCTGCCCGGCGTGCTCAGATCGCCCAGCCCCTCGAACAGGCCGGCGGCGAACTGGCCGCGATACACCTCGCCGTTGCTGCCATGCCACTCGCCCTGGCCCTGCCACTGGCCGTCCTTGAAGGTGCCGGCGTACCAGCTGCCGTTGGGATAATCGATGCGACCCTCGCCTTGCAGCAGGCCGTCGATCACCTGGCCCCGATAGCGGCCGCCATCGGGCAGCCGGGCATCCGGCGGCGACAGGGGTTCACCGTCGCCGCAGGCGGCGAGCAGCAGGATCAGGGCGAGGGGCAGCAGCGGGCGCATGGTGAAATCCGGGCACAGAGGTGCGCCGAGTATGCCGCAGATTCGGAGCCTGAGACAGGCGTGGGGGGGGGGGGGGGGGGGGGGGGGGGGGGGGGGGGGGGGGGGGGGGGG
>NZ_JACVTO010000017.1 GCF_016518545.1 Pseudomonas sp. S30 | reverse complement strand
ACCCGGTATCCGGTGGATCGTAAGGCTGCTCCGCTTAAGTGAACAGCATTAGCCTTTTGGCGGGTTTTTTCGTTTTTGGGCTACGGCGGATTCCGAGGGTAGTCAGCGGTGATAAGAGTAGTCTTAAGGATAGAGGTCAGTTTCCATATCGGAGACTACCTTTAAGACCCGCACCACCGCCCCGCTTACTGATATCGCCTGTTGCACCGTAAAGCCAAGAGAGCACGAGTCAAGCGCTTCGACCGCGACGGTCTTTACCTGGTTGTGCAACTCAACGGCCGCAAAGGCTGGCGGCTCAGGTACGTGAAACCCGACGGCCGCGAGGGCCTGATCGCCCTCGGCAGCTATCCAGTGGTCGGGCTGGGCGACGCACGCCGCAAGCGCTTCGAGATCAAGCAGCAGCTCGCCAACGGCATAGATCCCATCCAGTACAAGCAACAAACCAAGACTAAGGCCGTGGTCAACGGCCGCTCCTTCGAAAGCGTCGCGCTCGACTGGCACGCGAGCATGGTGCCGAAGTGGGCGCTCGGCTACACCAAGACTGCTCAGCCGATTGAAGACCCACGTATCCCCTTTGATCGGTGCCAGAAGCAAGCGTTGAGTTGGGCACTCACGACCTCATGCAGCCACTGGAAGCCGTGACAAAGCGCGGCACCATCGACGTGGCGCTCAGGATCAAGAACTACCTGCATAGCATCATGCGTGAAGCCAAACGGCTGCGGCTGATCACGGCGAACCCCGCTCACGACCTCGATGGCTCGATCAAAACACCACGGGTAACTCACCGGTTCGCACTACCCCTATCGCGACTCCCAGAGCTATCGACTTGCATCCAGGACTACAGAGGCCGCCCGCTCACGCGCCTCACGGTGATGCTGTCGTTGCAGGTATTCGTACGCTCCAGTGAACTGCGCTTCGCCCGTTGGAACGAGTTCGGCCTCCAGCGCGAAATCTGGGAAATCTCCGACACCCTCCCCGCGCTGGACGGCGCGCCCTTTCCACAAGGGGTACAAAGACGGCCGGGGATATCCACGTTGCACCTTTGTCGCCGCAGGCAGTGGCCTTGCTTGAGCAGATCCACGCGATCACCGGCAAGTTCGAGCTGGTGCTCGCGGGAGATGCCAAGCCGTGGAGACCGATGTCCGAGAACACGATGAATGCCGCGCTCAGGACGATGGGCTACGACACCAAGGTGGATATCTGCGGCCACGGGTTCCGGGCCATGGCGTGCAGTGCGCTGTTCGAGTCCGGGCTATGGTCGGATACGGCTATCGAGCGGCAGATGAGTCACGAGGAACGCAACAACGTGCGCGCTGCCTATACCCACAAGGCCGAGTTCCTTGAAGAGCGCCGGATGATCATGACCTGGTGGAGCCGGTTTATGGAGGCGAACAGCGAGGACCAGGTGACGCCGCATGAGTTCGCCAATCAGGCGGGTGAGAACGTTAAGCGCCTTCGCAATGCCAAGAGGACCGAATAGGCTGCCACACCGCGCTGCAAACACGCTGTGAAGTTGCCCACAGCACAGTATGAAGCTTCTCAAGGCGAGGATGGGAGGACCATGCGGATGATGCCCTGAACTCGATAATGCTGATGGGCCAGCCCCATGGCAGCGTGCTATGAGGACAGACGCCGCAGGAACACTCCAGGCATCGTCGTCAAGGCCAAGGAACGCAACAAGCTCAAGCCCAGTCTGAGAGGACCTACGAAAGCCGCCCAGCGCCCCATGAGCGCACTTTTAATAGAAGCCCTCCGGCATGCTTGATGATGGAGGGCTGAACAACCTACAACAATCAATCGCCGGGCTTGTGCTTATGAATCGGCAAAGTTGGGTGCTTCTTGTCGTTAGGCGGGTTTACGTGCCGTCTGCGATCATCTTTTCCATCTTCGCGCTTTGGCTTTGGACCCGGCTTGATATCAGTGAACATGTGAACTCCTGTAATCAACATGGATAAGGGCTACAAAACTGTAGCACATGGCCACACATCCGCCTGTATTTGGAGAGCGTCGGGGTGCACGGAGCCAGCGCTAGATGTGTAGCGAACAACTGGATTCCGACTATCCCTAGTGTGATGTTTCGCGAGTAAAAATCATATTTTGGTCTAGGCTTTCAGTATTAGAAATACCCTGGAGTAACGATATGAAAGCAGGCCGACCTGCAGCCCCGATTGAGCTGAGCGACGAAGAACGCATTGAACTGCTACGTCGCTCCCGCCAGCGTAAAGGCCCGGCTGAATCCCGCATTCGCGAAATCATCTTGGCGTGTGCAGGTGGAGAGTCAGGTACCGCCATCGCCCATAGGCTCGGCATTGGCGTGCACACGGTCTCGCGTTGGCGAGTGCGATTCAGTCGGCTGCGACTCGATGGTTTAAATGATGAACATCGTTCAGGCCGGCCTCGCAGCATTACCGATGAACAAGTACAGGCTGTGGTCAATCAGGCACTGCACTCCAAACCCGAAGGTGCCAGTCACTGGAGCACCCGGTCAATGAGTCAGGCAACCGGGATTTCTCCAGCCAGCGTCATGCGGATATGGCATGCCTTCGGCCTCAAGCCTCATCTGGAAAAGACTTTCAAGCTTTCGACCGACCCGCTGTTCGTCGACAAAGTCCACGATATTGTTGGGCTCGATCTCAACCCGCCTGACAAGGCTCTGGTGCTTTGTATCGACGAGAAGAGCCAGATTCAGGCGCTGAATCGTACTCAGCCAGGCTTGCCTCTTGCCCCGGGCAAACCCGTCACTCGCACCCATGACTACAAGCGCCACGGAACGACATCGTTGTTCGCGGCGCTGGATATCGCTACGGGTGACGTCATCGGGAGATTGAAGCGCCGTCATGGAAGTATTGAGTTTCTTGCCTTCCTCAAAGAGGTGGACGCCAACGTACCAGAGGGCATGCCCGTTCATCTGGTAATGGACAACTACGCGACCCCCAAGACCGACAAAGTAAAAGCATGGTTGGCAGCGCGCCCGCGCTATCGCGTCCATTTCATGCCTACATCAGCATCCTGGTTGAATCTGGTGGAGCGCTTCTTCTCGACGCTGAGCGAAAAGTGGATCAAGCGCCAGGCACATACCAGCGTGAAGGATCTGGAGGAATCTATTGAGTACTACCTGCCCACTCATAACGCCAATCCTCGACCCTTTCGCTGGCATCGAAAGGCCGATGACATCTTGGCGAGCGTCGACCGTGCAGCTGAGGCGCTAAGCCGAAAAATATGAGCGTTATTTGAGAAACACCACACTAGGTGCGGGCTTATATCCATGGCCAAGACGGTCAGTAGCTTGACTATGCCCGTCGAAAGCTGCTTGGTAGCAGCAATTAAAGCATTGTCAAAATGGCCAGTGATGGATGATAGGTAGTCTCGCACACCCGTCACAACCACTGCCGTTCGTCTAAACCGTGCGGAACAATAGTTTAGGCGCACCTCTCGGCACTCTCCAAGGTTTTGGGCGTTTCTACCCTACCCACATCTGACTAAGGGAGGGTGTGTTTGGGTGCAGCCATGTGCCACCATGCTGACTGCGCACAAGCATAGTAGGATGGCAGGCATGGAAAAGTATGCGAATACAGGCGGGACTCGGGCGTGGTCGGTTACGAGATTGGGCCAGGCTCAATTGTTTGAGCCTTCGAATTCGGCTGGAAATATCTGTATGACGGGACACGGCCTGGCGCTGCCATCGTCTCTCAGCTACAGCAGCTCGCTCGAGCTAGTCATAGTTTAAATAGCTGTTTAACTAAGGTTATAAAAGGTAGATTTTTCCGTAAGTCCAAATAACTGCATCTACCGCCTCTCCTTACTCAATACAGTTTTGGAGATAGGGATGAATGATCAAACTTCGCCGACCAGCCAGAGCTCAAGAGCCGTTAATAAATAGATCTCAGATTGCGCAGGGAAATTAATAAAGCGAAGCCAAACTTCAGAAAACAACCTATAACAATTCAAGTGGAGGAAGCATGGTAAATCACAACAGGGAAGTAGTAACATCCCTTTTCAGAGCACGTAGCAAATTTGTTGTGATAGGATTAACAGGCCGAACCGGGTCAGGCTGCACTACTGCGGCAAACATTCTTGAGAGCCTCAATCCTAATTTCCCAGACCTAAATGCCGTTCAGTACAAAGGAAAGGCTTTTTTTGAACGCTTAAACGGTAGGCGATACGAAATACTTAAAAGCTATGCCGAGCGAAACATCGTACAGTTCTACTCGATAAAGGTAAGCGACTTAATATCAGCTTATTTGTTATCAATGAACACCGAAGATCTTATTTCATTTATCATAGGAACACTTGAAGCCCCCATTGACAACACCAAATTAGTCGAAATTTTAGAAAACGGCTCCTATGGAAAAAGCAAGATAAGAACAAAATTTGTATCTATAATGAGTAAACTATTAAATCACGAAGAGAAGTTCATGCTTCAAGACAAAGAAAAGGAAAAATTTATTTCTTTCTTGCGGCTAATGAGAAAGTTTACAAACGACTTCAAAAACGAGCTGAGACAAATTGATAACGCGCTTTATGTGTCGATTTATCAATCAGCAGGGAACTCCATAAGAAAAATTGGATGCATCGACAAAGACTACAAGTCCGTCGATTTTATGCCCGCCAGCGTCTTTCATCTACCCGAGACTATAAACAGGGTAATCAAAGGCATTAGGAGCATAAAAGAAAAGGCTTTAATAGTTATAGATGCAATTCGAAACCCATACGAAGCCAGATTCTTCAAAGACAGATATTCTGCATTTTATCTTGTATCGATCAATGCTCCTGATGAGGATCGTGCGGCCTATCTACACAGTATTCACAAGTTCACCTCTGATAAGCTTCGTGAAATTGATAACCATGAGTCAGGAAAAACCAAGATCTCACACGCCGACTTCATCAGCCAGAACGTTAAGCAATGCATTGAAATATCGGATATACATCTATTCAATCCCAGAGGTGAGCTTGACAATAACAATGTACTAAAGGCCCAGTTGGCATGGTACGTAGCGTTAATGCTCCACCCTGGCCTTGTCTCACCAACATCAATGGAAAGAGTGATGCAAATTGCATACTCCGCCAAAAGTAACTCTGGCTGCGTTTCTCGGCAGGTGGGTGCCGTAGTAACTGATGCAGATTTCTCTGTCAAAGCTGTTGGGTGGAATGATGTAGCAAAAGGGCAGGTTCCATGCTCGCTAAGGTCACTCAAGGGTTTGATGAACGATTTCGACGCAGTCGCCTATAGTAAATACGAGCGAACAAATTCTGAATTCAGACTAAGCGCTGGCAAAAAGCTTATAAAGCTAGCCGACGCATTAGAATCAAGCGGCCAGAACTTATCGTACTGCTTCAAAGATATCCGCAACGGATTGGCTAGCAGTGAACGTACACGTGGTAACCAAGTGCACACTAGATCACTTCATGCCGAAGAGAATGCTTTTTTGCAAATTGTGAAATATGGTGGTGCAGCGATTGAGGGCGGAAAATTATTTACCACTGCCAGCCCTTGTGAACTTTGCGCAAAAAAAGCCTATCAGCTGGGATTGAGGGAAATTATCTTTATCGACCCATATCCCGGCATTGCGAATGACCACATATTAGAAGTCGGCGAAAACCCGCCTGAACTTTCACAGTTCTACGGAGCCGTAGGCAAGGGCTACCATCAACTCTATGACTCCGTTCTACCGTACAAAGACGAATTGGCATATATGGAATAATAATCAAGCTATGCGTCGAACTCTTTAATACTCGAAGGACGTTTTCAACGCAACGAAACAAGATGCGGGGCATTATTTAATTAACAACAAGCCCCTTCTTACCCGCAGTTGTATTAGACTTACATACTGATAAGGCCTCATCATCCATTATAAAGGAGTGCGCTCCATGAACCCCACATTCGAAACATCTAACTGATACCCGATGCTGCGCTCCCGATTTCCTTCTGGAGCCAGCTTCAATTCGTCTGGGCGCACACGCGGGCTGTAGCGCTCGGGTGATAGGCGGACGTCGACGACCTGCAGCGGGTTGGACCGCCCAGGCCGTCGAGCGCGCAGGGGGGGGCGCCGAATCAGAACGCCGTGCTCACCGTCAGCGACAGGTTGCGCGGGTCGCCGTAGATCGCCCCTGCGTAGAACCCGTACTGGGTGTAGTAGTGCTTGTCGAACAGGTTGTTGGCGTTGAGGCTGACGCTGGTGTCGTCGGTCACCTGGTACTTGGCCATGGCATTCCAGATCGCATAGCCGGACCAGTTCACGTCGGTGGCACTGCGGCTCACGCCGTTGGTGGGCTGGCCGGCCGGCGTGGACAGGGCGCGGATGTTGCTCTGGGCGGTGACGCCGGCGCCCAGGGTCAGGCGGTCCAGCGGGCCGGACAGGCGATAGGTGGTGGAGGCCTTGAACAGGTGCGAGGGGTCGCTGCGGCCGTCGCTGTCCACGCGGCGGAAGTGCAGGTAGGTGTAGCCGGCGTAGACGTTCCACTGGTCGGTCAGGGCGCCGGCCAGCTCCAGGTCGATGCCGTCGGTTTCCTGGCCGGAGCCGGCCTTGTAGGCGTCGTTGCCGGTCGGGGTGCTCAGGCCGTCGGCCAGCACCGCCTTGTTTTCCTGCTTGGTGCGAAAGTACGCGGCGGAGGCGTTGAGGCGGCCGTCGAACCAGGCGGCCTTCAGGCCGGTTTCGTAGCTCTGGCCACGGATCGGTTCGACTCGGTTGCCGGTGACGGTTTCCTGGGTCTGCGGGTTGAAGATATCGGTGTAGCTGGCGTACAGCGAGTAGGTGTCGTCGAGGTCGTAGACCGCGCCCAGGTAGGGCGTGACGATGCCGTTGTTCTGCTGGTTGCTGCGCGCGCCGGCGACGCTGCGGGTGGTGGACGAGTAGTCGGTGACGCGGGCGCCGGCGATCACCGAGAGCGGGTCGGTGATGCTCAGGCGGGTGGCCGCGTACAGGCCTTGCAGGCGGGTGGTGGTCTTGGTGTGGCGACCGGTCTGCGAGGCGAGCATCTGGAAGTCGTCGTCCACGCCGTTGCGCCAGTCGGTGACGGGCAGGCCGTTGTTGATGCGGAACTGGCAGCCGGCCAGGCCCGCCTTGCTCAGGCCGCCGCCGACCATGGTGCAGTTGTACTCAGGCGACCAGCCGACGGTGCGGCTGTCGTTGTAGCCGAGCATCGCCTGGTGGGTGCGGCCGAAGGCCTGGAAGGGGCCGGAGAAGTCGATCTGCGCCGATTGCTGGGTGGTGTCGCTGGAGCTGTGCAGGCCGTTGAGCACCGCGCCGCTGCCGTCTTCGTTCCAGTAGCCCTGGTAGCTGCCGCGCGCGGCCGAGTTGACTTTGGCCAGGCCGCGATGGTTGAGAGCCTCGGTGGTGCTCTGGGAGCCTTTGAGGTCCAGGGTCCAGTCGTTGTCGAAGCGGTGCTGCAGCGAGCCGAAGGTGGTGCGGGTGGTGTATTCGCCGAAGCTCCAGCTCGGCGCCAGGTTGCTGCTGCGCGGCAGGTCGGTCTTGCTGCCGTTGGCGTACCAGATCGGGATGTTTGCGCCCCAGCCGCCGCCGACCACCTTGCTGTATTCGTACTGGTAGCCGGCGCCGAGGGTGGTGGCGTCGTCCAGGTCGAACTCGAAGTTGGCCAGCGCGGCGCGGGAGCGGTCGGACTGGTTGTCGCGGAACGAGTTGCCGTCCTGCTGGGTGACCACGAAGCGCGAGCGCAGGCGGCCGTCGGCGGACAGCGGCAGGTTCAGGTCGGCGCCCAGGCGGCGCTTGTCCCAGCTGCCGGAGGTGGCGTAGGCGCTGCCGCCGAAGGTGCGGGTGGGCGCCTTGCGGATCAGGTTGACGGTGGCCGACGGGTCGCCCGTGCCGCCGAGCAGGCCGTTGGCGCCGCGCACGATGTCGATACGGTCGTACAGGTCCAGGTTCAGGGCGTTGCCGCTGCCGCTGAAGTCCGAGGCGCCGGGAATCTGCAGGCCGTCGAGCTTCCAGTTGCTGATGGCATAGCCACGGGCGCGGAATTCGGTGCGCCCGCCCACTTCCAGCTTGGTCAGGCTGACGCCGGGGGCGGTCTCCAGGGCCTGCTCGATGCTGTGGATATCGCGATCGTTCATCTGCTCGCGGGTGATGGTGGTCACCGACTGCGGCGTCTGCCGAGGGGTGAGGTCCAGGCCGGTGGAGCTGCGGGTGCTTTCGACCGTGTAGCCGAGCTGGCCGGTGGCGTCGGCGGCAGGCAGCGCGCTATCCTCAATGGTGGTCGCGCCCAGTTCGAGCGGCGCAGTGTCGGCGGCGAAAACGCTGGTGGAGAGGCTCAGGGCCACGCACAGGGCGAGCGGCGAGAGGCGGCTGCCGCCACGGCTGTAACGGGCGGTGGCGCTGGAAAGAAGCAAAGGATTCATTTGGGAAGGTTTCGTATTCGCAGATGGTTTTTGCTACGATTCTAGGGATGTGCCCTCCGGGCTCCATGCCCGGCTTGTACGGGGATGTAATGGAACGTAACGGCCGCCGCTGCGCGCGCCAGACAGGTGTCCCCGCAATGAGCACGACCTTGCTGGTCGTCGATGACGACGACGAGATCCGCGAACTTCTCTGCGACTACCTCACCGAAGCCGGCTACGCCGTGCTGGCCGCAGCCGACGGCGAGCAGATGCGCGAGCAACTGGCCCGCCAGCCGGTGGACCTGGTGGTGCTGGACCTCATGCTGCCCGGCGAGGACGGCCTCAGCCTGTGCCGCCAGTTGCAGGCGCAGCCGGGGCTGGCGGTGATCATGCTGTCGGCCAAGGGCAGCACGCTGGACCGCATCATCGGCCTGGAGGTGGGCGCCGACGACTACCTGGCCAAACCCTTCGAGCCACGCGAGCTGGTGGCGCGGATCAAGGCGGTGCTGCGCCGCCCGCAACGCTTTGAGGCTGTGCTCGAAGAGCCCGTCAGTACCGCGCAGCGCTTCGCCGGCTTCAGCCTCGACCACGTCAAGCGCCTGCTGACCCTGCCCGATGGCCAGGCCCTGAGCCTGCCGCGCTCGGACTACCGGGTGCTGCGCGAGCTGCTGGAGGCCAACGACCGGGTGGTGTCGCGCGACCAGCTCACCCGCAGCGCGTTCGGCCGCGACCACCTGCCCGACGACCGCTCGGTGGACATGTGCATCAGCCGCCTGCGCCAGCAGTTGCGCCGCGGCGCCGAGGGCCGTGCGCAGATCCTCACCATCCGCAACGAAGGCTACCTGCTGAGCATCGCCCGCGGGCCGGACGCCTGAAGTGCGCCTGCTGCGCCGGCTGTGGCCCCGCACCCTGTTCGGCCAGCTGCTGCTGATCATGATCAGCGGCACGCTGCTGGTGCAGCTGGTGTCGAGCAGCATCTGGTTTGACGTGCGCTTCGCCCAGGTGTTCGAGGCGCCAGTGCGGCTGATCGCGGCGCGCAGCGCGCCGTTGATCGCCCAGGGCGACTGCCACGCCACGCCCCCGCCCCTGCCCTCGCGCTACCACCTGCGCTGCGCCGAGACGCTGCCCGAAGCGCAGCCGGGCGACCCGCACAGCCGACGCCGTATCGAGCTGCTGCTCAACCAGGCGCTGAGCTACGAGCTGGGCCATACCTTGAAAGCGCAGGTGCTCAAGCTGCAACTCACCGACGAGCTGGGCCGACCGGTCCTGTGGCGCAGCCTGTTCGGCCTGCGCATCGCCCAGGCCCATCTGCAGTTCGCCGTGCCCTTGGCCGATGGCCACTGGTTGCTGGTGGACGGCGAGGAATTGCAGGGTTGGAGCGGCGAGTCGGCCTGGGTGCTGATCAGCGACTACCTGCTGCGGGTGTACGCCGTGCGCATACTCGCCGTGCTGCTGGTATGCCTGGTGGCGGTGCGCCTGTGCCTGCGCCCGCTGCACCGGCTCGCCGATGCCGCCCTGGGGCTGGGGCGCAACCTGGAGCAGCCGCCGCTGCCGCTGGAGGGCCCGGAGGAAGTGCGCCAGGCGGCCCAGGCGTTCAACGCCATGCAGCAACGGCTGATCGCCATGGTCAACGACAAGGCCTACTTCCTCGCGGCCGTGTCCCATGACCTGCGCACCCCGCTGACGCGCATGCGCCTGCGTCTGGAGCGGCTGGAAGACGGCGAGCACAAGGAACGGTTGCGGCAGAACATCGCGCAGATGGATGCGATGATCGGCCAGGTGCTGGATTACCTGCGGGCCGGGGAGCAACTGACGTTGCAGGAGGTGAACCTGGATCGGCTGGTGGCGCGGGTATGCGCGGATCTGGCCAGCGTCGAGGAGCCGCTGCCGGTCAGCGGCAGCATTGGCCGGCTGCGCGTCGATGCGCTGATGCTGCAACGGTGCTTGCAGAACCTGCTGGTCAACGCCCTCCGTTATGGTCGGAAGGTGTCGGTACGGCTGGAAGCCGAGGCCACGCAGGTACGCCTGCACGTGGAGGACCGCGGGCCGGGCATCGATGCGGCCTTGCTGAGTACCGTGGCCGACCCGTTCGTGCGCGGCGACAGCTCGCGCAACCAGAACTCCGGCGGCTACGGCCTGGGCCTGAGCATCGCCCAGCGCATCGCCGCCAGCCATGGCGGCGCGTTGCAGGTGGCGAATCGGGAGGGAGGTGGGTTGGTGGCCACGGTGGTGTTGGCGCGGTGATTCAGTAAGTGGCGAAAGTCAGGGAGACCACACCGCTGAGAGCGAAGCAGGACAGTAAAAAGCCAGTGATGAACATCACGAAGTGGCGGCTTGACGATGGAAGCACTCGCTTATCGGGCGATTGATCATCATCCTTCTCAGCGCTCATGATGATGACGACCGCTCCCCGCGCAGCTCTATCAGGCGGCGGCGCATCTCGCGATGACGAGAGCTGTTCAATACCAGCACCGCCAGCCATGGCATCGTCACCACGGTGAACAGGAGAATCGAGTTCAATCCCGAGCCAATGAGGTTCAAGGCCATGAGCCAGGTGAGCGTCAGCGACAACAGTACTATCCAGATCGCCCTTCTCAAGCCTCGAATCATCGCAAAATGTCCAATACACAGCAGCAATGTCAGAACACCACAGATCAGCAGGGTGTAAAGGGGGTTGTCCGGGTGATTGCGCCAATGACTATCGACCCAGAGTGCAACTGCCAGGGCCATCGCCACGATGCTAGCGAAAAAACCCATGAGGAAGATGGGAAAATAACGCTGCATGAACGTTTGGAAAGCGCTGAGTTTCATCATCACTCGATTTCCTCGTAGAGCCCCACCGCGATGCTCTGAACCGTCGAGCTGCCCGCGAGGCCGAACGTTGCGCCCAGCGAGTCGCGCAAGAGCGTCTGGGTAGCGTGGTTGATCTGTGTTGGCGTGTATCGCTTGGTCATCGTCCCTGCCGCTTGCTGGAGCTTGAGCTGTTTGGGAGTGAGTGACGGATGCTTGAGCGAGAGCAACTCGTCGGTCAGCGCCTTGCGTTGCTGGCGGCTTAGGGATTTGGTGAGTTCGAACCAGCTACGGCCCGTCGCTGCCTTGTGAACCTGAAGATATTTGAGTGTCGTCAGGCCCGAGGCTCCCACACCCATGAGCGAGACGGCATCCAGTACAGTAGATGTCGCTTGATACCACTTGCTATCGTCCATCGCGTCGTTGGCAGCAGGATTAGTTACCTCGCGCACGGTACGCACTCCGCCGATCAGACACTGAGCCGTGCTCGCCGTAGCTGCGGCTCCCCCGATATACGTGAGTACCAAACTGGTACCTGCCGTGAAGGGTGCTGCAATGGTGCCACTGAACACCACACACCAGCCGATGATGGCGCCCGCGCAGGAAAGCGTCGTGTTGACGGCCTCCTTTACAACACGTGTTTCTCGCGGATTGTTCTGTAGCTGCTCGGTATATTGTGCAGGCGTTTGGTACTTCTTGATTTCGCGCAGAATGACACGCTTGGGTTTGATGCTGCAGATGGGTTGGAACTCACGCAGGGTGACGACGTTGTAATCGGCATCCACATAAACGACGCCTGCTCCCACGATGCGGGGATCGGCATCGATTGCAGCGAACATCTGCGGCAGGTTGATTCGTGACTGAAGACGCTGCCGCGCCATGAACTGCGAAGAATTGGCCAGTTGGTTGACCAGAAGATCCGTCATTGAATGATTCCTTGCTCAGCTGCGCGCCGAGGCCTTGGGCCTGGGTCGCAGCGCAGCACCGGAAGGCCCGGTGCTGCCTGGAAAGCGCCCCTGCGCCCGTGAGGGAGCGGTTGGCCGGGGCGCCATGCCGGTGCTGACGGGGACGCGCGGCGCCCCTACAGCGTCAGCCTCAGACGTTCGGGCAAGGCACCGGCGCCCAGTCGCCCATGTCCGGGTTGCGGCACATGCTGTTGACCTGGTCGGAACCGGCCTTGGCCACTTGCTGGGCCTGGGCCTTCTTGCTGCTGGCGTTCTGCAGGGTCTTCTCGGTGGCCACCGCTTCGGTCGGCACCTTGCTGCTGGCGGTAGTGGCTTTCTTGTTGGTCTTCTTGCCGGTGGCCTTCGGCGGCTCCACGGCGGCGACCACTTGCGAGCGCTGCACGCCCACCTGCTTGAGGTCCTGCTCGTAGGCTTGGGTGTAGTTGTCCAGGTTCTCACCCAGGCGACCGTTGACGGCGGTCAGCAGGTTGTTGGATTCCTGCAGCCCGGCGACGATCTCGGCCAGGCGCTTGCGGCCCTCGGTGTCGTTGACCCGGTTGGCCTTGCGGTTCTGGATCAGGCTGGCGAACTCGCGCTGGTAGCACGACTGGGAAGCCTTGGCGTACTGGGTGGTGCGGTCCAGGTCGGCGGCGCTCTTGTCGATGTCGGCGGCGTAGGAGGCGATGCGCTGCTTGTCGTCGCTGATCTGCTTCTGACGCTCGGTGTAGTAGCCTGCCGCGCCGCCCACCAGGGCACCGCCGGCGGCACCGATGGCGGCGTTGCGACCGCGCTTGTCACCGTCGACCAGGGCACCGGTGATGGCGCCGCCAACCGCGCCGAGCAGAGCGCCGGTGGCCACCGAGCGGGTCATGTCGCCGTCGGTGGAGCGCAGGTGCTGCACCGGCTCGTAGCAGTTGGGGTAGTACTCCACCTGGGTGCTGGCGCCGACCTTGGAGACCGGCGAGCCGGCACAGCCGGTCAGCAGCACACTGCTGAAACCGGCGGCCAGCAACAGGGCGGCTCGGGCCTTGGAGGCGGAGATCAGGGAGGTGCGTTTCATGCGCATGGTCGTTTCTCTCTCGGGTGGTCTAGACCCGGTCAGCGTCATGCCGACCGGTGGTTGGGTTCATGGGGTTCGGGTGTCGGGTCGGGCGGCGGCCGAGGCCAGTAGCTCCTTGAGGATCGTCGCCGAGTCTGCCCGCCGATTCTGGCGGTACTCCCCGACATGGCGAACGAACAGGGTGGCGCGCGCCTCCAGGCTGCGGCCCAGCACTGGCTTGCGCTGCAGTTCCTGCTTGACCTGCTGGAACTGCGCCTGGATCACCGCATCGGTGTAGCGCGTGCCGCTGGCCAGGTTGTCGATGTAGATCGCCAGGGCGCCGTCCAGGGCGCTGCGACCGTTGGCGATGGCGGCGCCGTACAGCTTGGCGCTGGTCTGGTCGCCGGCCGCCTGGGCCTTGGCCTGGGTGTTCTGCAGGTTGGTCAGGCGGATGTTGTAGTTGTTGATGGTCTCGGCCACCAGCGCGGCGGACTGGATCAGGTTGCCGGCCGCTTCCTCGCGCTGGCGGGCGATCAGCGACACGTTGCGCTTGAGCTCTTCGTTGACCAGGCCCAGCTCGCCTTGCAGGCGCGGGTCGGTGGAGGCCTTGATGATCGCGTCCAGGCGCTGGGTGGGGTCGTCGGCGGCGGCGATGTCGTCGGTCAGGCCGGCCAGGCGGCCTTCCTTCTGCCACTGCTCGAACAGCTCCTGATAGCGCGAGCGCGGCGCCGACAGCGCGCCGATGGCCAACCGGAAACCGGTGGTTTCGTTGCGCTGCTCGGTGCCGTCGGCGCCGAACAGCGGGTATTCGCGGCGCATGCCGGTGAACAGCGTGGTTTCGCCTTCCAGGTAGTTGCCGCCCTTGACCACGAAACCGCCATAGGCGCCCTGGCGCCGTCCGGCGTGGACCAGCTGGAACGACTCCTGGACCATTTCGGCGGCATTGCCGATCACATCGAACAGCCCCAGCGGGTTGGGCAGCTTGGTGCCGATGGGCATCAGCCGCGCGGCCTGGCCGGTGCCGCCGGCCACCTGGTTGTACACCGCCCAGTCCGACAACGGCCCGTCGCTGTCGCTGCCCTCGACGTGGCGCGGGAACAGCCGCCCGTCGAGCTGCTGGCGGCTGACCGCCGAGCCGCCCCGGGCGGCGAATTCCCACTCCACCTCGGTGGGCAGGCGCACGAATCCGATCCCGCCATCCTCGGCCTGGCTGCCGCGGCCGCTGACCGGCAGCAGCTCGCGGTGATGCTGCATCAGCCAGGCGCTGTACACCGCCGCGAAGCGCTCGGCCTCGAAGCGCGACAGCTTGACCTTGGGCAGCCGACCGGCCGCCTCGGTGACCGGTTCGCACGCCGGCGCCGCTTCGCCGCTGGCCAGCGACTGGGCCTGGGCCATCACCTGAGCGTACTGGCGGGCGGTGACTTCGTACTTGCCGATGAAGTACATCATCGGCTTGAGCGGGCTGTCGGCGGCGACCTTCGGCAGGCTGCCTGCGACCTGCTTCTGCCAGGCGGGCGACAGGTCCTGGAGGCTGAACTGGCCGTTGATGAAGTCGCGGCGATAGCCGGAGATGAACGACTGCTTGTAGCCCGCCTCGCCTTCGCTGAAGGGATAGCCCAGGTTGACCTCGCGGTCGTCCAGGCTGCCCTGGGCCAGCACGTACACCTGGCGGAAGACGATCTCGCCGCCGCAGGGCAACGGCAGGCTGACGTCGTCGGGCAGCGGCTTGGGATTGTCCAGCTTGGCGGTGGCGGCAGGCTCGGCAGCAGTGGTTGCCGAAGGCGCGGAAGCGGCCTTGGATTTATCGTCGCCGTCGGCCGGCGAGCAGGCCGCCAAGTTCAGGGCGGTGACGGTCAGCACGGTGACGGCCAGGGCGGTCAGCGTCGGGCGAAGGTCAGACATCTCGAATTCCTTGCGAAGCGTCGATACGCGCCACACGCCAGCCACCCAGGGCGGCAGCGGTGGTACTGGCCAGCAATACGGACAGCAGGGCGACGACATAGTGCACGGGCAGCAGTTGCGCGGCGTACTCGCCCGGCACCTGCATGAACACGCGATTCAGGCCCTGCTCGGCCAGCAGGTACAGCAGTGCCGCCAGGGCGGCGGCCAGCAGCCCGCTGTACAGCGCCTGGAGCACCACGAACAGCAGCAGCGCGGCGGTGCCCAGGCCCAGCAGGCGCAGCACCGCCAGCTCGCGCTGCTTGCGCTCCACCGCCGCCACCGCGCCCGCCGCGATCGCCGCCGCCGCACCGGCCACGGCCAGGCTGGCGATGATCCAGAACACCAGGTCCAGGTTGCGACCCAACGACTGCACCTGGGCGATCTGCGCCGCCTGGGTCGAGACCAGCAGCTTGCGTTCGGCGAAGAAGCGCCGCAGCGGTTCCACGTCGTCCAGGGTGCGGGCATAGAGGCGGAAGGCCGGATAAACCCGGGCCGCAGGTGCGGCGCTGTCGCCGTCCCAGCCCAGGGCCGGCACGGCGCGACCATCGCGGTAGTCTTCGGCGGCCTCCAGCAGGGCCAGCGAGGCGAACAGGCCGTCGCGTTCGAATGACGCCAGTGGCAGCACCGCACGCACATGCAATGGCGTCTGGCGCCACTGCACCTCGCCGCCCTGGCGACGGCTGAAACTGGCCAGCAGGCGATCACCCGCCCGGGCGCCGAGCTTTTCAGCGGCGGTGTAGCTCAGCACCACATCGCGCAGGTCCGCTGCATTCGGCGCCACGGCGCCATCGAGCAGCGGATCGTTCGCAGCGGTCGGCAGCATCTCCACCGTCACCCCGCGCCCTTGCGCGGGCAGCAGCAGCTCGGCGGTGGCGGCGATCTGCCGGGTACGTGGGATGGCGAAGGCCACGTCGGGGCGCGCAGCCAGCCGGGCGATGAACTCGGCGTTGAAGCGCCCGCCGCCCAGGGCGATGATCTCGCGCACGCCAGGGTCGCGCTGCAAGCGCTCGGTGAGGCTGCCGATCAGGCCGAACTTCAGGCCGAACAGCACCAGCAGCGGCGCGATCACCGCCACCAGCGCCAGCACCGCGCAGGCCGACAGCCGCGCGTCCTGGCGGTAATCCTGCCAGGCCAGCCTGGCGATCAGCAGCGGGCGCATCAGGCGGCCTGCTCCAGGGTCGCCGTGACCCCGCCATCGGCATCGCGCCGGCAGTGCAGGCGCAGCATGCGCAAACCGGCCTCGCGGGCCAGGCGCTCGTCGTGGGTGGCGATCACGCAGGTCACCTGGTACGTGTCGGCCTGGCGCAGCAGCAATTGCATCACCCGCTCGGCATTGATCGGGTCCAGGGCGGCGGTCGGTTCGTCGGCCAGCAACAGCGTCGGCCCATGGGCCAGGGCGCGGGCGCAGCTGACCCGCTGGCGCTGGCCCAGAGACAGCTCGACCGGGCGCTTGTGCAACTGGTCGGCGACATCCAGGGCCTCGGCCAGGCGTTCGACGCTGCCGTCGTCGGCCAGGCCCAGCAGCTCACGCGGCAGGCGGATGTTGCTGCGCACGTCGAGAAAGCCCAGCAGCCCGCCGGCTTGCAGCACGTAGCCCAGGTGCCGGCTGCGCAAGGTCGCCAGGTGATCCAGCTGGCGCGCACGCCATAGCTTGGCGATGTCCTCGGCGCTGCCAGCCAGCTCGACGCTGAAGCGCTCGGCGGCGTCCGGCGCCAGCACCAGCGCCAGCAAGTCGAGCAAGGTGCTCTTGCCGCAGCCGCTGGGGCCGACCAGCGCCACCCGCGCGCCGCTCGCCAGTTGCAGATCGTCGATCGCCAGGCTGTAGCGCTGGGCGCCGTGGCCGCGTGTCTTGCGCACGCCGTGCAGGTCGATCATCACGGCAGCGTCGACAGCGGGACGCGGTACAGAGCATCGCCCGGTTCGGCATTGCCGAAGCGCACCCAGTTGGCCATGTCGTTGTGGAAGGTCTCGTACAGGCGGATCTTCGACTCCAGCTCGTCGATGAAGTCTTCCTGCTCGGCCACCGACAGCGACAGCCACAGGTCCTGGGTCATGCTCAGCGACTTGCTGCGGTACGGCAGGCCGTCGAGGTACTCGCCCAGCACGCCGCCCTGGGCCAGGTTGGCACCTTTGGTCAGGGCGCTGGGGTCGCGGCTCATGTAGGCACTGGCGCTGGCGATCTCGTTGAAGAAATCGCCAGGCGAGCTACGCGTCTTGCGCGCGGCATCGACGATCAGCTTGAGCGATTGCTGCAGGTCGTTGAGCTGCAACTTGGTGAGCAGCACGCACACTTGCAGGGTGGGCAGCGCCGGGTTGGTCAGGTCGCGGTCGGCGGTCCAGGCGCTGACCAGCTGCGGGGCCTGGCTGGCGCTGTGCCGGCCGAGGAAGTCCATGTGCATGGCGTAGCCGATGGCCTGGGTCTTGGCCGCCAGGCTGGAACCTGCGGCCAGCTCCGGCGCCTTCTGCGGCTGCTGGTTGCGTACCTGGTGAACGAGGTCGGCGAAGGTCGAGCCGATCTCCCTGACCCGCTCGCCGAAGGCGTTCACTTCGCCGCCCGGCACGCCGACGTAGAGGTCGCCGATGCGCGGGTTGGCGTCGGCGGTGAGCACTCGGTACTGCTGTTCGGCCGAGCCATGGTTCTTGACCCCAGCCGGCGTGCGCAGGTGCAGGGCGTAGATCTTCACCTGCTTGCTCAGCGCCGCCTGGCGCACTTCGGCTTCGTTCATCTGCGTGCTGCTCTGCGGGTCGCTCTGGCGCAGCGCGCCGGCATCGGTGACCAACAGCACGATACGCCCGCCATAGCCGGACCAGTCCATGCCATTGACCGCCTGCATCACCCCGGCGAAGGCGTCTTCGTTGAACGACTGGCTGGACACCGTGGTGGCCTTCACCTGCGAGGCGGCCTTGAGGAAGCGGGCCGGGTCGCGGCCTTCGTCCAGGGTCACCAGGGTCTTGCTCAGGTACTCCAGGCCAGGGGTGCGCTTGACGCTGTTGCGAAAGCCCACCAGGCCGAAGCTGACGCTGTCCAGCTCGCCGCGCTCGGCCAGTTGCGCCTGCAACTCGCTGACCACCTGGCGGACGCGGTCGATGTACGGCTGCATCGACACCGAGGTGTCCACCACCAGCACGATGCCGGTGCGGAAGTTGTTGTCGACGCTGGCCGCGCTGGCGGCCGGGGTCGCCTTGGGCGCGTCGGCCGGTGCCGCGCCGGCGCTGCCGGGGTCGATCGAGGCGATGTTGAGCAACTGCGCGGGCTGGCCATCGGCATCGAAGCTCTCGCGGTAGTCGAAGATCGGCATCAGGTAGAATTGCTGCTGCGGCACGGCGCTGGCCGTGGGCTCCAGGGCCAGCACCTCGGGCGCCTTGGCCGGATCGTTCTGCGCGTCGAGCAGCTGCGCGCGGGCACGGTTGCTGTCGTCGAGCAGCTGCTGCACGTCGTCGGGCTTGCGCAGGAACATCACCGGCGCGCGGCCGGAGCGTTCGGTGAACTTCAGCACAAGGCTCTGCTTCCAGTCGCTGGTCTGCTCGGCGGCCAGCCAGCCTTCGCGCTGGCCATCGCTGGCGGCGCCCACCTGCACCCAGGCCTGGCCGTCGACGTCCTTGCGCTGGTACACGTACAGCACCGAGAACGCCGGGAGGGCGTCCCCGGCCGCGCCGCCAGGCGCATCGCTCAAGCGGGCGCCGGGCTTGGTCAGTACGCGCTGGAACAGAGTTTTCTTGCCGGGCATCAGCAGCGGGCGATTGTCGTCCGAGGGGGCCTGGACCAAGGGTGGCGCCGTGGTGGCCTGGGCGGGGGTCTGCGCCGCGGGCGCGTCGACCGTGGGCGTGGCGCTGCCGCTGAACAGCCAGTAGCCGCCTGCCGCCAGCCCCAGCGCCGCGGCGATGGCCACGGCGAGCAGGGCGAAGGGCGGCTTTTTCTTCGCGGGCGCAGGGGCGGCGGGCGACGGTTCGCGGACGATGGGCGGCGGCTCGATGGGCGCTGGCGCGGCACTGGGGATGTCGATGGAAACCGGCGTCAGGCCGCCCAGCGCAGGCGCGGGCGTCGGAGCCTGCGCAGGCAAGGGCAGCGGCCTGATCAGCGTCAGGTCGTCGGTGGCCGGCAGCCGGTCCAGGGCCGCAAGCAGCGCGTCGGCATCGGCGAAGCGCGCGTTGGGGTCCTTGGCCAGCAGGCCGTGCAGGATGTCCTGGTAGCGGCCGTGCTCGATGGGCAGTTCCGGCAACGGCTCGGTGAGGTGCGCCAGCGCCGTGGACAGGGCGTCGATGCCCCCGTACGGCAGCTTGCCGACCAGGATCTCGTACAGCACCACGCCCAGCGCGTAGAGGTCGGCGCGGCCGTCGATCTCCAGGCCGCGCGCCTGTTCCGGGCTCATGTAGCTCGGCGTGCCGACGGCGAAACCGGCCTGGGTGAACTGGGTGTGGTCGTCCAGCGACTTGGCGATGCCGAAGTCCGACAGCACCGCCGTGCCGTCGGCGCGGAACAGGATGTTGGCGGGCTTGACGTCGCGGTGCACCAGGCCCTGGGCGTGGGCATAGCCCAGCGCCTGGGCCATCTGGCGCACGTAGAGCAGCCCTTGCTCGGGGTCCAGGCCGGCGGCGATGCGCTCTTTGAGCGTGCCGGCGGGCAGGTACTCCATGGCCATGTAGTACAGCGTCTCGACATTGCCGATGTCATGGATGGTGGCGATGTTCGGGTGCGCCAGGCGCGCCAGGGTGCGGCCCTCGCGCAGGAAGCGCTCGCAGAAGCTCGGGTCGGCGGCAAGGCTGGCGGCCATCACCTTGAGCGCCACCTTGCGCTGCAACGAGCGCTGGGTGGCCAGGTAGACACTAGCCATGGCGCCCTGGCCGATTTCACCGTCGATGTCGAAGCCGGGAATGTGCATGTCGGGGATGTCGTTCAATTGGCCTTCACCACCACGGCTGTGATGTTGTCGGGGGCGCCACGGGTCAGGCCGAGATGGACCAGCCCGCGCACCACCTGATAGGGGTCGGCGTGGTGCAGCACCTCACCGATTTCGGGGTCTTCGGCGGTCTTGGTCAGGCCGTCGCTGCACAACAGGTAGGTGTCGCCGGGTTGCACGTGCAGGTTCACGCTCTGCAACTCCAAGCGGTCCTCCACGCCGATGGCGCGGGTGACGATGTTGCCGCGCGGGTGCACGCGGGCTTCGGCCTCGCTGAGCAGGCCGCTGTCCTGCAATTCCTGCACATAGCTGTGGTCGTGGCTCAGCCGCTCGAGGCGGCCGTCGCGCAGGCGATACAGCCGGCTGTCTCCGGCCCACAGACCGATGCCCTGGTCGCCGCGCACCGCCAGCACCACCACCGTGCTGCCCATCATCGCCACGCCACGGCGGCGGGTTTCCTCGCGCACGGCATGGTTGACCCGCACCAGGGTCTCGCGCACCACTCGCGCCCGCTCCTCCAGCGGCGCCGGAAGGGGCAACTGGCGCAGGCTGTCGACGGTGAGGCTGGCCACGTAATCACCGGCGGCATGACCGCCCATGCCATCGGCCACGGCCCACAGGCCATCCACCGCCAGGTCCAGGCAGGCGTCTTCGTTGATCTTGCGCACCATGCCCACATGGCTGTAGCTGGCCGCGCTGTAGTGCAAGGTGCTCATGAGCCCGCGCCCTCGGTGCCGGTGAGGAAGGCGGCGAAATGCTCGGCGCGTGGCAGCCCGGGATAGCGCATCAGCCCAGGGGCGATGTGTTCCGAACCGCGTCCCCACCACAGGCTCATGCCTGCGCAGGCGCACTCGGCCAGCGCCCGCTCGCGGGCCTGGGCAGTGGTCACCCCCAGGCGTTGCAGGCCGCCGATGGCAGGCTCGGTCACGGCGCTGACGGGCAGCCCGCCATCGGGATCGTAGGGCCTGATCGCGCGCTCGAACGCCTCGAATGCCGCGCCCTCCTCCAGGGTGGCCAGCAGCATCGCCTCGACGTCCTCGAACCAGGCGTCGCGCCCGCCCACCAGCGCGGCCAGCGAGGTCTGCGGATCGAGCACCTGGGCGATGGTCAGCGGAAAGTAGCGCCCCACGCGGTCGATGCTCGGCATCACCACACCGGTTACCGCCTGAGGCCCGCACACGCCCGGCGCCAGCACGAATCGCCACAGCGGGCTGACCAGGTAGGCCTGCAACCACTGCTCGCCCAGTTGCCGCTGGCTGGCTTGCAGGCCGGCGGCCAGCCACTGGTCCCAGGGCTGGATGAAGGTCTGCGGCAGGTCGCGGCTGACGAAATCGCCGCGGCAGGCCACTTTTCCATAGAAACCGACGTGATTCACAAATGCTCCGGCAGGCTGAAACCGCTGACCACTCGGCTGCGGAACGGGTTGAAGGCGCTGCTGGCACGCAGCTCGTAGGACACGCTGGCGCCGTCGACGCGCAGGCGCAGGTTGAAGCGCTCGGGCGAACCCCCGGCGCTCAGGTCCGACTGGTCGAGCAGACGGAACCACGCCCATGGCCCCTCCAGGGTCAGCCCGGAGCGACCACTGGCCGACGGCGGGGTGATGGACAGGCGCACCACGCCGATGCTGTTCGGGTTCGGCCACTGCAACGACACCGGCCGGCTCGGGCCGTGGTCGTAGCTGACCTGCTGGCCATCGAGATCGAGCAGGAACTGGGTGATCGAGGCGTCCATGGCCACCGGCTTGAGCTCGAAGCGCACGCCCGGCTGCAGGCCGCCACTGGTGCGGAAGAACGCATCGCGAATGCTCGCGGCGCGCTGGAAGGTGCCCAGCACGCCTGCGCCGATGCCCAGCTTCTGCGCCGCCCCCGGCTGCCAGCTCCAGGGCGAAGTGGCGGTGTTGACGTAGGGTTGCAGGTATTTGCGGAAGTAGTTGTCCATCACCCCGCCGACGCCGAAGAACTGGCCGAAGTCTTCCAGGGTGGCATCGCGCGGGCTGCCGGCGCTGAGCGGGTAGCGCCCGGCCAGGGACTGGCGGTAGACGTTGACCACCTCGCTGGTCCACGCGGCGTTGAGCTGGTTGCGCACCCCGCCCATGACGATGGCGTTGGTGGACCCGACCACCGAGCCGACCAGGGTCTGGACCAGCTTCGGCTGTCGCGCCGCGCCCAGGGAGACCCGCTGCGAGGCGGCCTGGGCCTGGTTCTTGGCCTCGCCCAGCAGCGCTTCGCCGCTGGCCCCGACCATCGCGCTGACCTGCACGTACAACGCGTTCAGATCGGCCAGCAGGCCGTCCAGCGAACTGGGCTGACCCTCGCCGGTTTCCACCAGCTCGGCCAGGTCGGCGAAGTGCGCGGTCACCGGATCCACTTCATGCGCCTGCGCCTCGGTGCCAGGCACCGGGGTATCGCCGAGCAGGCCGCCCAGGCGCTGGCGCAGCTGATCGACGCCAGCCTGCTCCACCTTGGCCTGGGCCTTGTCGATCACCGTAGGCTGCTGCAGATCGGTTTCCTTGGCCACGGCCTGGAGCAGCTTCTTCAAGGGCGACGTGGGCCCGGACAGTACCCGCAGCACGTCGGCGGCCTGCCCGGCACTGGTGATGGGCACGAAGTCCAGGTCGGCCAGCAGCGCGTCCCACTGGCGGATGTAGTCCTGGTAATACAGCTGACGCACGTCGTCGGCCAGGCGCTTGGCATCGTTGGCCTCGCTCAGCTCACGGCCCAGCACCCAGCGCTCTTCGGCCAGGGTCTCGGCGTGGGCCAGGCTCGCGGCGAGAAACGCCTTGCGGTAGCCGTCGACGGTGAACAGGCCCGGCAACGGATCGGTCAGGGGCTTGCCGCTCTTGCGCTGGAACACCAGCGCGGCATCGCGGCCGGCCGCGTCGCTCAGGCGAAAGTCACTGACGTCCGTCGGCAGCTTCTGGCGCTTAACCCGGTCGTACACCCGCTGCGCCACCGGCAATTGCTGCAACTGGCGCCGGGTGTCGTCGATCAGGCGCTGGTCCAGCCGCGCATTGGGCGGGCGCTTGTCGAACAGCGCCGCCAGATGCTGCTCCAAGGCCTGGCGCTGATCGGGAGCCAGGTCGCGCGGCAGGTGGCGCTCCCAGTCCAGGCTGATCCAGGCCTTGATGAAGTCCGGGTCGTAGTGCTCGCCGTCGGCCAGCATCAGGTAGGCTTTCAGGCCTTCGTAGAGGTAATCCGAGGGCCCACCGGCGTACAGCTGCTCTTCGATGCGGGTGACCAGGCGCGGGGCGAACACCGCGATCAGCAGCTTGCGGTAGACGCTCTCGGACTCGCTTTCGAGCATGTCGCCCTGATACAACCCCAGGCCCTCGGCCCAGGCCGGCGGGTCGTCGGTCAGGCGGCGCACGGCGTTGAGCAGCGGCAGCACTTCGAGCACCTCGCGCTGCGCCGGGCTCAGCTCCTGCACCGTCTTGCCCAACGGCTTGAGGCGACTGTCCACCTCGGCGATGTACTGCTGGTTGGCGCGGTAGCTGAGGGTCCACAGCGTGCCGACCACCAGCACCAGCGCCACGCTCAGGGCCAGGGCGCCACGGGCGATCCACTTGCGCCGGCGCTCCACCTTCGGGTCGCTGCCCACCAGCCCGCGTTCGGCGAAGGCCACGGCGGTGAACAGCTTCTCGATGAAGTAGCTGCGCCCGGTGCCGGTCTGTCGCGCCAGGTGCGCGCGGTCCAGGCCCATGCTCTGGGCCATGCTGCCGATCAGCCGGTCGATGGGGCTGCCTTCCTGGGTGCCGCTGGTGAAGTACACCCCGCGCAGCAGGGCGCGTGCCTCGAAGGCGTTGGGCTTGAACACGCCGTCGAGGAAGGCCTTGAGGTTGCCGCGCAGGGCCGCGAACTGCTGGATGAAGCCATACACCAGGTCGCGCCGGGCCGGGTCGCGCTCGTGCTGCAGGCGCTCGACCAGGCGCTGGTTCAGGCGCTGTTCGAGCAGGGCGAATTCCTCCTCGAACTGGGCCAGCGGTCCGTCGCCCTGCTGACCGTCGTCCAGGGCGAAGGTCATGCCCCACACCTGGGCACGTTCTTCCTTGCTCAGGTCGTCGAAGAACTCCATGAAGCCCGGCACCAGGTCCAGCTTGGTGAGCATCAGGTAGACCGGGAAGCGCACGCCGAGCTGGCCGTACAGTTCCTGCACGCGGGTACGGATCGCGCTGGCATGGGCGGCGCGTTCGGCATCGCTGCCCAGCAGCAGGTCGGACAGGCTGATGGCGATGAAGGCGCCGTCGATAGGGCGGCGCGAGCGCTGCGCCTTGAGCAGGTCGAGAAAGCCCAGCCAGGCGGCCTTGTCCACTTGCGCATGGCTGTCCTGGGTGGTGTAGCGGCCGGCCGTGTCGAGCAGCACGGCCTGATCGGTGAACCACCAGTCGCAATTGCGCGTGCCGCCTACGCCACGGATCGCGCCTTCGCCCAGCTGCGCGGCCAGGGGAAAATGCAGGCCAGAGTTGACCAGCGCGGTGGTCTTGCCCGACCCGGGCGGGCCGATGATCACGTACCACGGCAGCTCGTAAAGGTTGCGCCGCTCGTCGCCCCCCAGGCGCGCTTTCTTGAGCAGCGCCAGGGCCTCGTCCATGCGCTGGCGCAGGGTCGCCAGCTCTTCGGCGGTGGCCAGGCTGGTGGGGTCCGGGGCGGTTTCGGCCGCCACGCTTTCCAGCACCTTGGCAGCCTGCCGGCGCGCCTGGACGATGCGCCAGGTACGGTAGGCGATCCATACCGCGAACAGCAGCACGATCAGGATCCAGCGCGGCGCGGGCGCTGCCAGCGCATCGAGCAACGGACCCAGGAACCAGATGATCAGGCTCAGGGCGATCAGCCCCAGCACCGGCACCACCCAGCGAATGACGAAACCGATCAACGCCTTCACTCGACACCCTCCGCCAGCACTGTGATTTCCACCCGACGATTCTTCGCCCGGCCCTGCGCGGTGTCGTTCGACGCCAGCGGCTCGGTGTCGCTCAGCCCCTGCGCGGTGAAACGCTGGGGCTGACCGGTACGCGCCGCCAGCAGCGCCTTGACCTCTTCGGCGCGGGCCTGGGACAGCGCCCAGTTGGAGGGGAAGCGAATGGTGGCGATGCGCTGGTTGTCGCTGTGCCCGGTGACCCGGACGTTACCCTTGACCTTGGCCACGGCTGCGGCGATGCGCTGCAACAGCGGCTCGAAGTCGCCCTTGATGCTGGCGCTGGCCGAGGCGAACAGTTCGTCGCCGCGAATGGTCACCACCGAGCGGTCCACTGCGTCCTCCACGGCGACCCGCCCGGCCTTGATGTCCTCGGCCAGGAAACCGGCCAGGCGCGGACGCTCCACCGGCTTGGGCTGCACGACCGGACGGTCCATGGCCTGCACCGGGATCTCGCCCAGCGCGTGGATGCCACGGAACACCGGTTCGGCATCGGCGGCGAGCATCAGGCGCAGGCCGAACAGCAGCAGCAACAGCAGGGCCAGCGCCACGGCCAGGCCCACCCAGGGCGGCACGAACTGCGCCAGGCGATCACGGCTGACGGTCACCCCGCGCCAGTGCGGCGACAGCTCGCGCTCGCGTTCGCCACGGGCGCTGCGGATGGCGGCGGCCGTGCGTTCGCGCAGCGCTTCGAGCTGGGCACGGCCGCCGTTCATGACCCGGTAGCGGCCCTCGAACCCGAGGCTGGTGCACAGGTACAGCAGCTCCAGCAGGTTCAGGCGCTCGCGCGGGCTCTGCAGGCAGTGTTCGAGCAGCTGGAAAGTCTTCTCGCCGCCCCAGGCCTCGTTGTGCACGGTGATCAGCAGGCTCTGCTTGCCCCAGTCGCTGCCGCTGCCCCACGGCGTGCTGAGCACGGCTTCGTCCAGCGCGGTGCACAAGGCATAGCGGGCCAGCAGCACTTCGTTGCGCGGCACCCCGGCGGCCTCGGCACGTTCCTCGAACTGGCGCAGATAGGCCAGCAACTGCGCACGCAGGCTGGCCGGCGCCGGATGGGCGATGGTGTTGCGCAGGCGCGTGAGCAGCGCCAGCAAGGGCCCGGCGGCCTGCTCCAAGGGGTTGAGGCCAGCGCCCTGGCCGGGCGCCAGCGGCTCGGCCGGTACGTTCAGCGGCGGGGGCGGCGCGGCCGTGGGTGGCGCCGCCGACGCGGGCGCGCGGCCGCCGGGGCGCGGCATGAACTGGGTACGGTCGTGGCCCTGCGGATCGTCAGGCTGCATCGCGGCGCGATCTCCATCCGTGGAAAAAAGCCGACGAGCGATGAGTTCGCCCCTCGTTCACCTGTGAAACCGGCCCTACGGCCCGCGCTGACCGCTGTCGACAGACGCCCATCGTCCTACCCTCGAATGGCCCAGAAGGCCAGGCTCAACCCCGGGAACTCGCCCGCCACGTAGAACGCGAAGCCGCCGGAGTGCTGCAACTGCTTCCAGTGCTCGCTGCCGCGGTCGAGTTCGAAGTAGGTGGAGCCGGCATGGAACGGAATCTGCCGCGGCGCCACCGGCAACGGCAGCAAGCCGATGCCCGGCAGTTGCAGGTTGACCAGGTCGCGAATGTGCTCCACCGAACCGATCTTGCTCTGCTGGCCGAAGCGGCTGCGCAAGGTCTCGCTGGGTACGTCGGCACGCACCACCAGGATGAAGCTGGCGCTGTCGAGCAGGCTGCGGTCGGCGAGCATGCCCACGTGCACCCCGTAGGCCTTCTCGACGATGGGAATGGCCACCGCCTTGCTGTCGATCAACATCGACAGGGCCTGGCGCAGCGAGGCCATCAGCGGTTGGAAGGTGGCCGCCAGGTCGTCGTGCTGGTACGCCGGGAAGCTCTCCGGTCGACGCCCGTCCTGGGTGAAGGTGGCGAACTCGCCGGCCAGGGCCACCAGCTCGCTGTACAAGCGTTCGGGATGCAACGGGCTCAACTGGCCGAGGTGCTCGACCAGCGGCTGCGCCCGGTTGACCAGTTGCAGCAGCATGAAGTCGGCGATCTCCGACGCCCCGCCATTGGCCGAGGCGACCACGCGCCCGGCCAGGGCCTCGCCACGCTGGTGCAGCAGGCCCAGCAGTTCGCTGCGAAAGTTCGCCAGCGGGTTGCTGGCCGCCACATCCAGCAGCGGCGGGATGTAACTGTCGTCGAGCACCAGGGCGCGGTCGGCGCGTTTCTCGCGGATGCGCACCACGCCCAGGGCGGCGTGGTCACCCAGCCCTTCGCGCTCGGTCAGCAGGCGCAGCGCACGGCTGCCCAGGGCCAGCGGCGCGCGGTTCTCGAAGGGCGCGTTGTCGTCGCGCACTTCACTGACGCTGGACACGTAGCGCGCGCCCTCCAGCGGCTCGCCGGTGTCGACCGTGTCGCGGGCACCGGCGCGCTTGAGCGGCAGGCCCAGGTGAATCACCGCGTCACGCAGGTCATCGGGGATTTCCAGCGGCGGCGGCGGCAGGTCGTCGCGCGGAATGTCGAACGGCGTGCCGTCGGGCAGCAGGCCACGGGCACTGACGATCGCCAGCTTGCCCTGGGCCAGCAGCCCCGGGTCGACCAGCAGTTCGGAGAAGCCCCACGCGGCGGCCGACAGCGGACGGCTGCGGGCATCGATGAGATGTTCCAGGTAGCGGTCGTGCTGCTGGAAGTGCTGGGTCGTGATGAACATGCCTTCCGACCACACCACACGGTTGTTCCAGGACATGATGACTCCGTCGGCTAGCGCGCAGGGGCAGGTTGTGGGGTGGCGACGGCGCTGCGTACGGCGCGCACGTCGAGGCTGATCTGGTAATCGCGTGGTGGCACCGGCAGTACGCTGCGCCACTGGGCGCGGTCGATCTCACGGTAACCGACCACCAGACCGACCAGGCGGGTGGCCGGATTCAGCGGCCGGTCCAGCTGCAATTGCCGACCCGGCTGCAACAGCACTTCATCCTGGTCGATCAGGTCCGCACCCAAGGTGGCCTGGGCGCGCTCGGCCAGGGCGAAATAGTCGGCCCGCTCGAAGGCCGCGGCGTTCTTGAGCTCGAACACCCGCACCCGCACCGGCGCCGCGCTACCGTCGGCGCCTGGGTTGAGCCCGGCGGCGGCGCTGAAGTACAGGGTCACGCCGGGCGCACCGTCGTCGGCCGGCGCCGGTGCCGGCGCATCCTTGCTGCAAGCACTGAGCAGCACCAGGGAGAGGGCTGCGATCAGTCGTGTGGCTCTCATGTTCGTCCTCATGACGTACTGGAATTCTTCCTGCTCCGAGGCCGTGCCTCAGGAGCGTTGCAATCGGGCGTTGTGCGCCTCGTAGGCGCGGCTGAACTCGCGGCCGAACAGGTCCTGGAAATCATCCTGCGCCTCGCGCGAAATCTGCCCGTACAGCTCGGTGAACTGTTGCCACAGGTGGGCTTGACGCGAGCCACCGAACAGCTTGGCGAGGCCGGCTGCCGGTGCCAGGCGGCCCTCCAACTGCCCAGGCTCGAAGCGCACCAGCAGGTGCTTGATGGCCGCCTCGACGCCCGCCATCACGGCCAGCTGGTGCGCACGCAAGTCGTCGAAGCTATCGCGCACCGCCTGGTCGGCCGGCATGAACGCCTGGCTGCCCTGGCGCAGCAACAGCAGCAGCGCCTCGTCGGCATTGGGGGCGAACTTCAGCGGGTTGTTCTGCACCGGGGCGATGGTGGTCTGTTGCATGCGGAACTCGCCCTTGAGGCTGGCGCGCGCGCGCAGCACGTCGATCAGGCCTTCGACCATCAACCGGTAGCTGCGGCCCACTGCTTCCATCTGCGCGGCGGCATCGTCGGCGTCGATGCGCAGGTGCTCGATGCCGGCACCGCGCAGGAACGCCTGCAGCAACGCCGGTTCAGCCATGCCCGTAGCGCTCGCGGGCGCGGCAGCGGGGGCTGGCGCGACAGGTGCAAGGGCTGGCTCAACGGGTGCGGCAGGTGCAACCGGTGCGAGTAGCGGTGCGGGCTCGGGCGGCGGCGTCGGTTCGAAGGCGGGCAGCGGCGGCAGCACGGGCGCCACCTCGGGCGTCGTCGGTGCCGGCGCGGGCGCATCGTCGAAAGGGTTCCAGTCGGCTGGGATCACCCCGGCCGCCGGAGCCGAGGGGGCCGTAGGCGGCGGTGGAGCAGGTGCAGGCGCCACGGGAACAGGCGGTCGGAAATCGTGCTGCTGCGCCGGGACATGATCGGGCTGGCTGGCGGGTGGCACGCTGGAGGGGCCAAGGAAGTCGAACAGGTCCGGCAGCGTGTCGTGACTCGACGCCCCTTGAGGAAACGAGACGGGAACAGGCGCCACGGGTGCACTGGCAGCCGCGACCTGATTGGCCATCAACGCCTCGAAGCTCTGCGCGCCGGGCTGGCTGACGGCCTCCACGGAAAACCCCGAATCGATGCGCGCCTGAATTTCGTATTCACCGATACGGATAACTTCGCCGTCCATCAGCGGTTCACTGTTTCCGCGCCGTAGACGCACGCCGGCATTCACCAGCTCGACGCCGTTGGTGCTGCTGTCGGTTATATAGTAACGACCGTCGCGGAACTGAACGACACAATGCCTGGAAGATACCAGCCGTTCCGGGTCCGGCAACGTCCAATCGTTTTCAGGGCTTCTTCCAATGCTGATTGCACCGGTATCCACGGTAATGTCCGGGCGCTGCCCAGGCGTAATCTTGTGGTAACTAGTGATAGTTAGGCAAAGTGCCATCACGCCTCCTGCATAGCCTGTTTAATCTGATTCCATTCAAATGGATGGATGGGCGCCCTACGAAACCGATCACCTGAACGATGCAAGCGTGTCACGGGAAATGCGTCTATTATCCCTGCAAAATTCCACACTCTACCCCACCAACGCTTCATCATCATGTCGCCTTTGGCACCGTGCTGAAGTTTTGCTGAAACGATCACACCCCTGTTTAGAGGTGCTTAGCTTACCTTGACAGCATTTTGGAAATAAACCATAAATGCGCAACTTTGAACCTCTGGCACCGATATCAGTCCGATATCACGCCCGGAAGTTCTGGATTTTTCTGTGACCCTGTTCACATTTGCAACTTCGGTAGACGGCACCCTCTGCTGAGCCCCGCCACGGGCCGATATGGAGATCGATTTCTGGTGAACTCCCAGGTACTGCTAGCCGCTGTTTCAGACGACTTCCCGTGCGGTGAAGACCTGGAATACGATGCGGACTTCCTGCAACTCGAACGCGATGCCCAAGGGCGTCCGGAGCGAGTCATGGGCGATGCGGTACAAGCGGCCGAGCCGCCCCAGTGGCGCGCCATCGAACAGTCCTGCGAGCGCCTGCTGGAGCGTAGCAAGGACCTGCGCATCACCCACTTCCTGGTCCAGTCCAACCTCGCGCTGAACGGCTTCGTCGGCCTCGCCGCGAGCCTGGAGCTGATCCGCGACCTGCTCGGTGAATACTGGCTGCACCTGCACCCGCAGCTGGACGCCGCCGACGACAACGACCCCACTGTACGCATCAACGCCCTCGCCGGCCTTACCTGCGAACCCAACATCGCGCTGCTGCGCGAAGCGGTGCTGGCCCGCTCGCGCGCCTTCGGCCCGGTGACCCTGCGCGCCGCCCTGCACGCCGCCGGCTTGCAGCACTTCGCCAGCGAAGACTTGAGCGTCGAAGCCCTGGCCGCCGCCCTGCGCGATGCCGACCCCGACGAGCTCGAACAGACCCGCCAGGCACTGACCCAGGCCCGCGAGGCCTGCGAAGCCATCGAGCGCCGCGTCAGCGACCAGGTTGGTTCGGCCGCGGGCGTGGACCTGAGCGCGCTCAAGCAGCCGCTGCGCCTGGCCCAGCAAGTGCTGGCCGACTACGCCCCAGGCGGCGCGCCTTCGGCCGCAGCGACCGAGGCCGACCCACAGCCGTACGCGGATGCACCGCCCACGCCGGCCAGCGCCGCGAACGCCCGCCCCGCCGCGCGCCCTGGCGAGGTGAACAGCCGCGACGACGTACGCCAATGCCTGGATCGGCTGCTTCAGTACTACGCCCGCCACGAACCTTCCAGCCCGCTGCCGGTACTGCTGCGCCGGGCCAAGAACCTGGTCGACGCCGACTTCGCGACCATCGTGCGCGACCTGATTCCCGATGGCCTTTCGCAGTTCGAAAACCTGCGTGGGCCACAGGACGACTGATACCACCGACAGCCGCAACGAACGAACGCGCCCCAGCGGCGACCAGGAGGAACCACGTGGCCAAAGACAGCTCCCAGAAATTCATCGCGCGCAACCGCGCGCCGCGCGTGCAGATCGAATACGACGTCGAACTGTACGGCGCCGAGAAGAAAGTCCAGCTGCCCTTCGTCATGGGCGTGCTCGCCGACCTGGCCGGCAAGCCCGAAGAGCCGCTGCCGGCCGTGGCCGACCGCAAGTTCCTGGAGGTCGACGTCGACAACTTCGACTCGCGCCTCAAGGCGATGAAGCCGCGCGTGGCCTTCAACGTGCCCAACGAGCTGACCGGCGACGGCAACCTGAGCCTGGACATCACCTTCGAGAGCATGGACGACTTCAGCCCCGCCGCAGTGGCGCGCAAGGTCGATGCCCTGAACCAGTTGCTGGAGGCGCGCACCCAGCTGGCCAACCTGCTGACCTACATGGACGGCAAGACCGGCGCCGAGGACATCATCCTCAAGGCCATCAAGGACCCTGCCCTGCTGCAGGCCCTGGCCAGCGCCCCGAAACCTGCCGACAACGAGCCGAGCGCCTGAGGAGCCCGCCATGACCGACACGATGCGCGACAACCAGGCCCAGCCGGCCAGCACCGAGCAGACCAGCGAATTCGCCAGCCTGCTGATGCAGGAGTTCAAGCCCAAGACCGAGCGGGCCAAGGAAGCGGTGGAAAGCGCCGTGCGCACCCTCGCCGAACAGGCCCTGGCCCAGACCAACCTGGTGTCCGACGACGCCATCGGCTCGATCGAGCAGATCATCGCGGCCATCGACGCCAAGCTCACCGCTCAGGTCAACCAGATCATCCACCACGATGATTTCCAGAAGCTGGAAAGCGCCTGGCGCGGCCTGCACTACCTGGTCAACAACACCGAGAGCGACGAGCAGCTGAAAATCCGCGTGCTCAACGTCTCCAAGACCGACCTGCACAAGACCCTGAAGAAATTCAAGGGCACCGCCTGGGACCAGAGCCCGGTGTTCAAGAAGCTCTACGAGGAAGAGTACGGCCAGTTCGGCGGCGAGCCCTACGGCTGCCTGGTGGGCGACTACTACTTCGACCAGTCGCCGCCGGACGTCGAGCTGCTGGGCGAGCTGTCGAAAGTGTGCGCCTCGATGCACGCGCCGTTCATCGCCGCCGCCTCGCCGACCGTGATGGGCATGGGCTCCTGGCAGGAGCTGTCCAACCCGCGCGACCTGACCAAGATCTTCACCACCCCGGAATACGCCGGCTGGCGCTCGCTGCGCGAATCGGAAGACTCGCGCTACATCGGCCTGACCATGCCGCGCTTCCTGGCACGCCTGCCCTACGGCGCCAAGACCGATCCGGTGGAGGCGTTCGCCTTCGAGGAAGACACCGACGGCGCCGACAGCAGCAAGTACACCTGGGCCAACGCGGCCTATGCGATGGCGGTGAACATCAACCGCTCGTTCAAGCACTACGGCTGGTGCTCGCGCATCCGCGGCGTGGAGTCGGGCGGTGAAGTGCAAGGCCTGCCGGCGCACACCTTCCCCACCGACGACGGTGGCGTGGACATGAAGTGCCCCACCGAGATCGCCATTTCCGACCGCCGCGAGGCAGAGCTGGCGAAGAACGGCTTCATGCCGCTGCTGCACAAGAAGAACACCGACTTCGCCGCCTTCATCGGCGCCCAGTCGCTGCAGAAGCCGGCCGAGTACGACGACCCGGACGCCACCGCCAACGCCAACCTGGCCGCGCGCCTGCCGTACCTGTTCGCCACCTGCCGCTTCGCCCATTACCTGAAGTGCATCGTTCGCGACAAGATCGGCTCGTTCAAGGAAAAGGACGAGATGCAGCGCTGGCTGCAGGACTGGATCCTGAACTACGTCGACGGCGATCCGGCGCACTCCAGCGAGACCACCAAGGCCCAGCACCCGCTGGCCGCCGCCGAAGTGGTGGTGGAGGAAATCGAGGGCAACCCTGGCTACTACAACTCGCGCTTCTACCTGCGCCCGCACTATCAGCTCGAAGGGCTGACCGTGTCGCTGCGCCTGGTCTCGAAGCTGCCATCGGCCAAAGGGGCCTGATCGACGCTGAACCCTCATGGGGCGCCGTCGCCCGCCTGTCACCTGTGTGCGGCAGGTGACGCCGCGCTTCCAGGGCTGTACGACCTCACGACGAACGCCAACCGACGCGAAATACCGAGGACATCATGGCTGTAGACATTTTCATCAAGATCGGCGACATCAAGGGCGAGTCCGCAGACAAGGCCCACAAGGAAGAAATCGACGTGCTGAACTGGAGCTGGGGCATGTCCCAGTCCGGCAACATGCACATGGGCAGCGGCGGCGGTGCCGGCAAGGTCAACATCCAGGACCTGTCGATCACCAAGTACGTGGACAAGTCCAGCCCCAACCTGATGGCCCACTGCTCCAGCGGCAAGCACATCGACAAGGTCAAGCTGACCGTGCGCAAGGCCGGTGGCGAAAGCCAGGTCGAGTACCTGATCATCAACCTCGAGGAAGTGATCATCAGCTCGCTGAGCACTGGTGGCTCGGGCACCGATGACCGCCTGACCGAGAACGTCACCCTGAACTTCGCCAAGGTCACCGTGGACTACCAGCCACAGAAAGCCGACGGCACCAAGGACGGCGGCGCGATCAAGTACGGCTGGAACGTGCGTCAGAACGTCAAGATCTGATCGCAGGACCGGGCGCGATCGCGGGCGGGCTCCCCTTGCAGGAGCCTGTTCAGCCGTGATCGCCCCTCCCCACTCGCTCAAGGAAATCCCCGACCGTGGTCGCCGACATCGCCGCCCGAGACCGCCTGCAACCCTCGTTGCTCGATCGTCTGACCGACGATGATCCCGGCAACCCGCAGGAAGCCCCGGACAAGCGCGTGCTGTCCCTGCACCAGCTCAAGGCATCGGTACTGCGCGACCTGGCCTGGCTGCTGAACACCACCTCGCTGCTGGACAGCGATGACACCCTGAACACCCCGGCGGGCACCTCGGTGGTCAACTATGGCCTGCCGGCGCTGGCGGGCAACTGCGCCACCAACATCGACCTGCTGGCGCTCGAGCGCATCATCCACCAGGCGATCGCCACCTACGAGCCACGCATCCTCGCCCACACCCTGCGGGTACGGGCCCTGGCCGCACCGGCCGAGATGAACGCCAATGCCCTGAGCTTCGAGATCGAGGGCGATCTCTGGGCGCAGCCTGCCGCCCTGCCGCTGCTGTTGCAGACCGACCTGGACCTGGAGTCCGGCCAGGTGCGCGTCGGCCCTGCCGATCGTCGGAGACGCTCATGAACCCGCGCCTGCTGGAGCTGTACAACCAGGAACTGCGGCACATCCGCGAAAGCGCCGCCGAATTCGCCCGGGAATACCCGAAGATCGCCGGGCGCCTGACGCTGTCGGGCATCGAATGCGCCGACCCCTATGTCGAGCGCCTGCTCGAAGGCTTCGCCTACCTGACGGCGCGGGTGCAGTTCAAGCTCGACGCCGAGTACCCGACCTTCACCCACAACCTGCTGGAAATCGCCTACCCGCACTACCTGGCGCCGACCCCGTCGATGACCATCGTGCAGTTGCAGACCGACCCGGACGAAGGCTCGCTCAGCGCCGGTTTCCCGCTGCCGCGCGGCAGTGTGCTGCGCGCCAACCTGGGTCGCGATTCGCAGACGCCGTGTGAATTTCGCAGCACCCAGGACGTCACCCTGTGGCCGCTCGAAGTGGCCCGGGCCGAATACTTCGGCAACCCCGGCGCCGTGCTCGGCCGCCTCGCCGCGAGCGAGCCCAAGGCCCGTGCGGCGTTGCGCCTGACCTTGCGCAGCGGCGCCGAGATGCCCTTCTCCAGCCTGCCGCTGGAGCACCTGCCGCTGTACCTCAACGGCGCCGACGAGACGCCCTACCGGCTCTACGAACAACTGCTGGGCTGCGCCTGCGCGGTGTTCGTGCGCCAGCCCGGCGCCGACTGGGTCGAGCGCATCCCGCTGGAACAGGCCCTGCGCCCCTGTGGCTTCGACGACAGCGAGGCGGCCTTGCCTGTGGTGCCGCAAGCATTCCAGGGCTACCGCCTGCTGCAGGAATACTTCGCCCTGCCGCAGCGTTTCCTGTTTGTCGACTTCGCCGGCCTGGGCCGCGCGGTCCAGCGCTGCCAGGGTCAGGAACTGGAGCTGCTGGTGCTGTTCGAGCGCCTGGACCCGACCCTGGAGAGCAGCGTCAGCGCCGAACGCCTGGTGCCCTTCTGCACCCCGGCGATCAACCTGTTCCCACGTCGCGTCGACCGTATTCACCTGACCGACAAGGTCCACGAACACCATGTGATCGCCGACCGCACCCGGCCCACCGACTTCGAGATCCATTCGCTGCAAGCCGTCACCGGCCACGGCACCGGTGTGGACCAGAGCTTCCTGCCGTTCTATGCCGTGCGCGACCCCTCGCGCTACGGTCGTGACCAGGCCTACTACATCCTGCGCCGCGAGCAGCGCGTGCTGTCCAGCGAACAGCGGCGCAATGGCACCCGCTCCAGCTACATGGGCAGCGAGACCTTCATCAGCCTGGTCGATGGCCAGCAGGCACCGTACCGGCATGACCTGCGCCAGCTGGGCATCAGCGCCCTGTGCAGCAACCGCGACCTGCCGCTGTTCATGAGCGTGGGCGATGGCCGCAGCGATTTCAGCCTGGCCGACAGCGCCCCGGTCTCGGCCGTGCGCTGCCTGGCCGGCCCCAGCCGACCCAAGGCCAGCCACGCCCACGACAACCGCGCCTGGCGGCTGATCAGCCAGCTGTCGCTGAACTACCTGTCGCTCACCGAGCAGGGCCAGGGCGCCGCGGCCCTGCGCGAGCTGCTGCGCCTGTACGGCGACAGCCAGGACAGCGCCCTGCACCTGCAGATCGACGGGCTGCGCGAGGTCAACGCCAAGCCCTGCACCCGTCGCCTGCCGTTGCCGGGGCCGATCGTCTTCGGCCGCGGCCTGGAAATCACCCTGGAATTCGACGAGAACGCCTTCCGCGGCACCGGCGTGTTCCTGCTCGGGGCCGTGTTCGAGCGCTTCCTCAGCCGCTACGTGTCCATCAACAGCTTCACCGAAACCGTGCTGCGCACCCGCGAGCGCGGCGAGATCATGCGATGGAAAGCCCAGCCCGGACGCAGGCCGACCCTGTGAACATACTCGAGGCGATGCAGGCCGAGCCTTGGTCGTTCGACTTTTTCCAGGCGCTGCGGCGCCTGGAGGCCGAGCACCCCGAGCTGCCGCGCTTCGGCCACGCCCAGCGCCTGGCCGACGAGCCGGTACGCCTGGGCCAGCGCCTGGATTGCAGCTTCGCCCCCGCCACCCTGGCCTCGGTCAGCCAGGGCGAGGTCGGGCCGGCGCGCCTGGAGCAGTTCTTCTTCGGCCTGGGCGGCCCCAACGGCCCGCTGCCGCTGCACCTCACCGAATACCTGCGCGAGCGCCAGCGCAACCACGCCGACCACACCAGCAAGCGCTTCCTGGACATCTTCCATCATCGCCTGCTGACGCTGTTCTATCGCGCCTGGGCCGAGGCTCGGCCGACCGTCAGCCACGACCGTCCCGATGACGATTACTGGGCCGCGCGCCTGGCCGCCCTCAGCGGCCGTGGCCAGCCCGAGTTCCACCACCATGGCCCGCTGCCGCACACCGCCAAGCTGCACTACTCCGGCCATCTGGCAGCGCAGACACGCTACCCGGACGGGCTGTGCAGCATCCTGTCGAGCTACTTCGACGTGCCCGTGCGCATCGAGGAATATGTCGGCCAATGGCTGGAGCTGCCCGAGCGCAGCCGCCTGGGCGTGCAGGCCAACCGCCTGGGCGTGGACCTGTGCCTGGGCCGGCATGTGTGGGATCGCCAGCACAAGTTCCGCCTGTGCCTGGGCCCGTTGAGCCTGGCGCAGTACCACGCGCTGTTGCCGGGCGGGCAGGCCTTCATCGAGCTGGCCGCCTGGGTGGCCGAGTACCAGGGCCACGAGCTGGACTGGGACCTGAACCTCATCCTGGCCCGCGACCAGGTGCCTGCACTGCGCCTGGACGCCGGCCGGCGCCTGGGCTTCGACACCTGGCTCGGCCAACCGCCACAGGACGCCAACGACCTCAAGCTGGCCCGCTACTACGCCGAGCAATCGGCCGAACCCCCTCGCACAAGGAGTCAGGAACATGGGTGAAATCAGTCGCGCCGCGCTGTTCGGCAAACTCAACAGCGTCGCCTACAAGGCCATCGAAGCCGCCACGGTGTTCTGCAAGCTGCGTGGCAATCCCTATGTGGAACTGGTGCACTGGCTGCACCAGCTGCTGCAATTGCAGGACAGCGACCTGCACCGCATCGTGCGCCAGTTCAACGTCGAGCCGGCGCGCCTGGCGCGTGACCTGACCGATGCCCTGGACCGCCTGCCGCGCGGCTCCACCTCGATCACCGACCTGTCCTCGCAGGTCGAGGAAGCCGTGGAGCGTGGCTGGGTCTACGGCAGCCTGATGTTCGGCCAGAGCCAGGTGCGCACCGGCTTTCTGCTGGTGGGCATCCTCAAGACCCCGAGCCTGCGCAACGCGCTGCTGGGCTTGTCCGGCGAATTCGCCAAGCTCAAGGTCGAAGCCCTGAGCGAGCGCTTCGACGAGTACGTGGGCGACTCGCCGGAGAATGGCCTGGCCGCCAACGACGGCTTCGATGCCGGCGTGCCGGGCGAAGCCAGCGGCGCCGTGGCGCCGGCGGCGATGGGCAAGCAGGAGGCGCTCAAGCGCTTCACCGTCGACCTCACCGAGCAGGCGCGCAGCGGCAAGCTCGACCCCATCGTCGGGCGTGACGAAGAGATCCGCCAGCTGGTGGACATCCTCATGCGCCGCCGACAGAACAACCCGATCCTCACCGGCGAGGCCGGGGTGGGCAAGACCGCGGTGGTCGAAGGCTTCGCCCTGCGCATCGTCGCCGGCGACGTGCCGCCAGCGCTCAAGGACGTCGAACTGCGCAGCCTGGACGTCGGCCTGCTGCAAGCCGGCGCGAGCATGAAGGGCGAGTTCGAACAGCGCCTGCGCCAGGTCATCGAAGACGTCCAGGCCTCGCCCAAGCCGATCATCCTGTTCATCGACGAAGCCCACACCCTGGTGGGCGCCGGTGGCGCGGCCGGCACCGGCGACGCGGCCAACCTGCTCAAGCCGGCGCTGGCTCGCGGTAGCCTGCGCACCGTGGCCGCCACCACCTGGGCCGAGTACAAGAAGCACATCGAGAAGGACCCGGCGCTGACCCGGCGCTTCCAGGTGGTGCAGGTCGACGAACCGAGCGAGCCCAAGGCGCTGCTGATGATGCGCGGGGTGGCCTCGACCATGGAGAAACACCATCAGGTGCAGATCCTCGACGAGGCGCTGGAAGCGGCGGTCAAGCTGTCGCACCGCTACATTCCGGCGCGCCAGTTGCCCGACAAGTCGGTGAGCCTGCTGGACACCGCCTGCGCGCGCGTGGCCATCAGCCTGCATGCGGTGCCCGCCGAGGTGGACGACAGCCGCCGGCGCATCGAGGCGCTGGAGGTGGAGTTGCAGATCATCGCCCGCGAGGCGGCCATCGGCGTCGACACTGCGCAGCGCCAGGCCCAGGCCGACGGCCTGCTGGCCGAGGAACGCGAGCGGCTGCTGGGCCTGGAAGGCCGCTGGGCCGAGGAAAAGGCCCTGGTCGATGAACTGCTGGCCACCCGCGCCACCCTGCGCGAACAGGTGGGCGTGGTCGACCAGGACGTGGACACCCAGGCCAGCCATGCACTGCGCGCCACCCTGGTCGACCTGCAACGCCGCCTCAGCGCCCTGCAAGGCGAGAGCCCGCTGATCCTGCCCACCGTGGACTACCAGGCGGTGGCCTCGGTGGTCGCCGACTGGACCGGCATCCCGGTCGGGCGCATGGCGCGCAACGAGATCGAGACCGTGCTCAACCTCGACAGCCACCTGGCCAAGCGCATCATCGGCCAGGACCACGCGCTGAAGATGATCGCCAAGCGCATCCAGACCTCCCGTGCCGGGCTGGACAACCCCAACAAGCCGATCGGCGTGTTCATGCTCGCCGGCACCTCCGGCGTGGGCAAGACCGAGACCGCCCTGGCGCTGGCCGAGGCCATGTATGGCGGTGAGCAGAACCTGATCACCATCAACATGAGCGAATTCCAGGAAGCGCACACGGTGTCCACCCTCAAGGGTGCGCCGCCCGGCTATGTGGGCTACGGCGAAGGTGGCGTGCTGACCGAGGCCGTGCGCCGACGCCCGTACAGCGTGGTGTTGCTCGACGAGGTGGAGAAAGCCCACCCGGACGTTCACGAGATCTTCTTCCAGGTGTTCGACAAGGGGGTCATGGAAGACGGCGAAGGCCGCCAGATCGATTTTCGCAACACCCTGATCCTGCTCACCACCAACGCCGGCACCGAGCTGATCGCCGACATCTGCAAGGACCCGCAGACCCTGCCCGAGCCCGATGCCGTGGCCACCCTGCTGCGCAAGCCGCTGCTGGAAATCTTCCCACCCGCGCTGCTCGGCCGCCTGGTGACCATTCCCTACTACCCGCTCAGCGACGCCATGCTCCAGGCCATCACCCGCCTGCAACTGGAGCGCATCCGCAAGCGCGTGGAGGCCACCCACAAGGTCGGCTTCAGCTACGACGACGCGGTGGTGGCACTGATCGTCTCGCGCTGCACCGAAACCGAAAGCGGCGGGCGCATGATCGATACCATCCTGACCAATGGCCTGCTGCCGGACATGAGCCGCGAGTTCCTCACGCGCCTGCTCGAGGGCAAGCCACTGGCCAGTGTGCACATCAGCGCGCCTGACAACGACCTGCACTACGACTTCGGCGCGGCCCACTAGGGCCCGCGCCCACAGGATCCATCATGCTGTTCACGCAAACCACGCGCCTGGCGCAGATCAACAGCCCGCTGGGGCCGAACGTGCTGATCCTCGCCGAGATGGGCGGCAGCGAGGAACTGGGGCGGCTGTTCGACTACGAACTGCAACTGACCAGCGACGATCCGGCCATCGACCTGAACCAGTTGCTGGGCAAGCCCATGGGCCTGTCGCTGCAACTGAGCGGCATGGGCGCGCGGCATTTCCACGGCATCGTCGCGCGTTGCAGCCAGTCGGTCGACCGCGGCCAGTTCGCCAGCTATCGGGTGACCCTGCGGCCCTGGCTGTGGCTGCTGACACGCACCAGCGACTGCCGCATCTTCCAGCACCTGAGCGCGCCGCAGATCATCAAGCAGGTGTTCCGCGACCTAGGCTTCTCGGACTTCGAGGACGCCCTGAGCCGCAGCTATCGCGAGCGCGAATACTGCGTGCAATACCGCGAGACCAGCTTCGATTTCGTCAGCCGCTTGATGGAAGAAGAAGGCATCTACTACTACTTCCGCCACGAGCAGGAGCGTCACGTGCTGGTGCTGGCCGATGCCTACGGCGCGCACCAGAAGGCGCCCGGCTACGAGTCGGTGCCGTTCTATCCGCCCGATGGCCAGCACCGCGAACGCGACCACATCAACGACTGGCACCTGGCGCAGGAGGTACAGCCCGGCTCGCTGGAGCTCAACGACTACGACTTCCAGCGCCCTAGCGCGCGCATCGACGTGCGCTCGGCCATGCCACGCCCGCACCAGGCCGGCGACTACCCGCTGTACGACTACCCGGGCGCCTACGAGCAGACCCAGGATGGCGAGCACTACGCGCGCACGCGCCTGGAATCCTTGCAGAGCCTGCACGAGCGCGTCGAGCTGCGTGGCAACGCCCGTGGTCTGGGCAGTGGCCACCTGTTCAGCCTCAGCGGCTTCTCGCGCCAGGACCAGAACCGCGAATACCTGATCGTCGCCGCGCGCTACTACGTGGTCCAGGAGCGCCTGGAAACCGGTGGCGGCAGCGGCGCGGCGCAGTTCGAGAGCACCCTGAGCTGCATCGATGCGCAGCAGAGCTACCGCCCGGTGTGCAGCACCCTGCGCCCCCTGGTCAAGGGACCGCAGACCGCCGTGGTGGTCGGGCCGTCCGGCGAGGAAATCTGGACCGACCAGTATGGCCGGGTGAAGGTGCATTTCCACTGGGACCGCCACGACCAGTCCAACGAGAACAGCTCCTGCTGGATCCGCGTTTCCCAGGCCTGGGCCGGCAAGAACTGGGGCTCGATGCAGATCCCGCGCATCGGCCAGGAAGTGATCGTGAGCTTCCTCGAGGGCGACCCGGACCGGCCGATCATCACCGGACGGGTGTACAACGCCGAGCAGACCGTGCCCTACGACCTGCCCGGCAGTGCCACCCAGAGCGGCATGAAGAGCCGTTCGAGCAAAGGCGGCAGCCCGGCCAACTTCAACGAGATTCGCATGGAAGACAAGCGCGGGCAGGAGCAGCTGTACGTGCACGCCGAGCGCAACATGGACACGGTGGTGGAACAGAACGAGACGCTGTCGGTGGGTGCCAGCCGGGTGCAGACGGTGGCCATGATGGAAACCATCACCATCGGCATGGACCGAATCAGGGCGGTGCGCCGTGACGACATGCTGATGGTGGGCGCCAGCAAGACCGATAGCGTCAGCACCCGCTATCTGATCGAGGTGGGCGAAAACCTGCGCCTTGTGTGTGGCAAAAGCGTGATCGAGCTCAACGCCAGCGGCCAAATCAACATCAGTTGCGAGCAATTCAGTTTCCACGCGAGTAAAGACGGGGAAATCAACACAGATGGCACCCTGGATCTCAATGTCGGAAGCGGCGCCCAGACCTCACCGGACAAACAAGGTGTGAAGAAGGACATCGACGACGCGGTCAAAGCCCTCTTTCCGAACTCAGGCAAGTAACGAGACCTTTCATGAACTACCGCCTCAACGAATTCCGCCTGGCGCTGCCCAACACCGAGGTCCGCGACACCAGCATCAACATCCTGCGCTTCGAGGCGCTGGGCACCTCGCTGGTCATCAGCCGCAGCCTGCTAGAGGACGGAGAAACCCTGCACAGCAACTTCGACGGTCAGTTGCAGCGCCTGCAACAGCAGGTCAAGGACCTGCAATTCCAGCCAGCTCAGCCAGTGAAGGTGGGCGCTGCGCAGGACATCGAGGCCATCGAGCTGAGCAGCCAGTTCAGCAAGGGTCAGGAAAAGGTCTACCAGTACCAACTGGCGCTGGTGCTGCCGGGTACGCGCAAAATGTTCGCCCTGAGCTACGTCAAACCCTCGCCCTTGGGTGAGGCCGAGGCGTCGCACTGGGCCGCCATCAAGCAGTCGCTCGACTTCGACAACCTGGGCTGAACCGGCATGTCGGACGCATTCTGGGCCGCGCGCGAGGGCGACGCGCTGATGCACACCTCGATGATGGCCGACATCGTCGGGGGCGTGCTGGAAGTGGCGGCCAACGTGGCCATCGGGGCGCTGGCGACCGCTGCAGTGGCGGCAGCGCTGGGCATTACCGTCGCCACCGGAGGGCTTGGATGCTTCGTGCTGGGGGCCGTGGTGGGTCTGATAGTCGGGGTGGTCATGGCTAAGACTGGGGCCGACACAGGGCTGAGCCGATTATGCGAGGGCATCGGCAACGCCCTGTTTCCGCCGAGCGTACAAGCCGAGATTCTCACAGGATCGATCAATACCAGGACCAATGGCAAACGCGCCGCGCGCGCAGCCGGTATCGTCACCGGCCCTGCACAACCAATGGCAGCGGCCCCCGAGGCTGAGGCAGGCGCAGAGCAGGAAGAAACTTTCCTCGACATGGCCAAAGGCTTCTTCTCGCAGATATGGCGGCCGACCGTCGCCAGTCCGGCGGCCAATACGCAACAGGCCGAGGACGACAAGGTCCTCTGCAGCAAGCATCCGTCAATGCCACCCCAGTATCTGGCGGAAGGTTCGAGCAAGGTACTGATCAACGGTCATCCGGCCTGCCGCAGTGGCGACCGCAGCACTTGCGAAGCAGTTATCGTCGATGCGGGCTCGATTTCCGACAATGTGCGCATTGGCGGCGAACCTATCGTGGTTCGGGAAATCCGCAGCGGCAAGACCCCTGGAATCGGCCTGGCGATCACTGCCCTGTTGATGCTGCGCGGCCGCGGCGGCAAGTTCTACAGCCGCTTTGGCTGCATGCTGGTGGGCGGCGTGACTTCGTTGGTGACCAGCGAAGTGACCAGTGCCCTGACCCGCGCCATGGCGGGCTCACCCAACCCGGTACACGCACCGACCGGCGCCAAGATCCTGGCTGGCCCGATGGACATGGACTTTGCGCTGCCAACTCTGCTGCCCATCGACTGGCAACGCTATTACAACAGTCGGGACGAGCGTCGAGACGGATTGTTCGGTGCAAGTTGGAGCGTGCCTTACGAAGTCTCGGTGCGCATCCAAGCTGATCGCCTGCTCTATCAGGACGAGCAGGCACGGGTCATCGACATGGGGCAGATTGCGCTGGGCGATGCTGTGTTCAGCGCCGGAGAGGGCATAAGCGTGCGACGCGCCCAGAATGGTGAGCTACTGATCGAAGACATCAGCAGCGGCTTGTACCGCCTGTTCGAGCCGGCACCGGAGGACGCCAGCCTGCTGCGCCTGAGCACGCTAGGCGATCGTAACGACAACCGAATCTACCTCGATTACGACGATCAGGGCCGCCTGACACAGTTGCGCGACACCTTCGACCGCGTACGGATCTCGCTGCTTGCGCACGCGCGCTGGCCACGAAGGGTCGGACGCATTGAGCGTGTGCTAGAAGACGGCAGCATCCAGATCCTTGCCAGTTACGACTACGATAACTACGGCGACCTCAGCGAAGTGCGCAACTCGCTCGACCAGGTACAGCGCCGCTTCGCCTACGATCAGCAGCGACGCCTGACCCAGCACCTGACACCCGCCGGACTGCGTTGTTTCTACGAATGGGCGACGTACGAGGATGGCGACCGGGTCGTATGCCACTGGACCGACAAAGGTGAGCGCTATCACTTGCGCTACGACATTGCCGCCGGGCTCACTGAAGTGACGGATCACCTGAGTCGTACAAGCAGCCGCCAGTGGAACGCGCAGTACCAAGTACTGCGCTACACCGATACCCAGGGCAACTGCTGGACGTTCGAATGGAATGATGACCGCCAACTGCTCGGTGCCACAGATCCGCTAGGCGGTAGCTGGCAATTCTTCTATGACGAATCTGGCAATCTGGCTGAAACCGTTGATCCCTTGGGCCGCAGTGAATCGACCCTCTGGCTGGAACACTGGAGCCTGCCGCGCGAGGAACTCGACCGCGCAGGCAACCGCTGGCAATACCGCTACGATCAGCGGGGCAACTGCATCAGCCAGACCAATCCACTCGGACACGTCACCCACTATCACTATGACGAACACGGACAAGTCATCGCCCATGAGGACGCACTAGGGCACGTCCGTCAGCAGCGCTGGAATACATTGGGCCAGTTAGTGGAGCAGGTGGACTGCTCCGGATACCGCACGCGGTTGGAATATGACCCCTATGGCCACTTGATAAGCCTCATCAACGCCTGTGGCGACGTTAGCACCTATCGACACAATCTGCTGGGCCAGGTGATCGAGCATGTCGAACCGGACGGCCGTGTGCATCGCTACAGCTACAACAATGCAGGCCTGCTCTCGACCTACAGCGATCCGCTCGGGCACCAGACGCTGTATCGCTACGATGCGCACGGCCAGTTGGTCGAGCATCGCGATCCGATCGGGCGCCGCGTGTTGCTGGAGTACGACGATTTCGCCCGACCAGTGAGCCTGATCAACGAAAACGGTGAACGCTACCGCTTCGAATGGGACACGGGCGATCGCATGGTTCGTCAATACAACCTGGACGACAGTAGCCAGGGCTACCGTTACAACGCCCTCGGCGCGCTGCTGGAACTGGATTGGCAACCCACGCCCGGAAGTCAAGAAGCGCCAATTCGTCATCACTGCCTGCGTGACGCCGCAGGACGCCTAGTGGGCTACCACACCGACGATGGGTCCACCGACTACCGCTACGATGCGCTCGATCGACTACTGGCGATTACCTTCACCGATACGCTCGGCGAGATGCAGCAGGTGGCTTACGAGTACGACGCCGTGGGCCAACGCATCGCTGAGGTGTCCGACGGCGGCGCACTTCAGCATCGCTATGACCCACTGGGAAACCTGATTCAGACCCAGCTATCGGACGGTCGTACGATCAACCGCCTCTACTATGGGAGCGGGCACTTGCACCAGATCAATCTCGATGGTCTGGTGATCTGCGACTTCGAACGTGATCGGCTGCACCGCGAGACCAGCCGCAGCCAGGGCAGCGTCATCACCACGCTACAATATGACCGCTGCGGACGTCTTCGCGCCCGACTCAGGCGCGATGCACATATGGCAGGGCATGGCCCGGCGTCATGGCAACAACGCTTCGAATTCGATGACTTGGATAACCTGGCAGCGCGCTACTTCCAACGCCCGGGCAGGGATCAGCACATGTTTCAGGGTCATGATGCCAGCGGTCGAATCTTGGCCTGCCAATCGGACGTTGCCGGACAGATGGAGGTCTTTCATTACGACCCTGCCGGCAACCTGAGCGACACGCCAGGCGCACTGATCCGCCACAATCAGTTGCTCAGCTATCAGGACAAACGCTACAGGTACGACGGGTTCGGCCGCATGGTCGAGCGTCGCAGCCTTCAACACGGTTTGCAGGTCTGCCGCTACGATGCACAGGACCGGTTGCATGAGGTGCGTGGAGGGACACCCGGCCGCGAGCGTCGTGTGTGCATGCGCTACGATCCGCTGGGCCGGCGCGTGGGCAAGGACGAGTACGACGATCGGGGCCAATTGCTCGCCAGCACGGCCTTCGTCTGGGACGGGCTGCAATTGCTAGGCGAAACACGCAATGGACAGGCGACGCTGTACTTGTATGCGGACGGATACGAGCCCTTGGCCCGGATCGACGGCAGTGGTGAGCACCAGCGCGTGCGTTACTACCAGAACGATCTCAATGGCCAGCCCGTGGAACTGAGCAATGTCGATGGTCATACCCTATGGGAGTGCGATTACCGGGCGTGGGGCGCCACGTTGTCCGAGCGCAGCGACAGTCAGTTCGCGGAGCAGCAGAACCTGCGCTTTCAAGGTCAATATCTGGATCGCGAGACGGGCTTGCACTACAACCTGTTCCGCTACTTCGATCCACAGACGGGCCGCTTCACCCAGCCAGACCCAATAGGTCTGCAGGGCGGGATCAACCTTTATCGGTATGCGCCGAACCCCCTCACATGGATTGATCCGCACGGCCTGGACTGGAACTACATTCTCACAGACAGAGAAGGCAAGGCCTACTATCACGGACGAGCGTCAGACAACGCCACCCTCGAAGACGTGATGCGTCGACATGGCAAGACCACGGGAAGCGATGGCGCTCGCTTCAAATATGGTGATCAGATCAACCAGGTCACGCCGCATGGCACCCCTAAGGACGTGGTCAGGGGAATCGAAGATGCGGGGATCCGTGAGAACACGCTTTTGGGGCGCAAGAGCCCGGAAGTACGTGGTAACAAGATCAACGGCATCTCGGATGCCAAGGCCCTGACCGAGCGCGGTCAAGGGATGAGGGACTCAGCCAATACCTTCCTGCGAAAGGCAGGGGTTGAAAATGTCAGTGAGTTAGCGGTACTCGACAAGAAACCTGCTCCCAAGAAGCCTAATACGAGGACATGTGGAAAATGACCCAGAGCGAGCAACTGGCTGCTATCCGTCAGGCCTTGAAAGCCTACAGGAAGGGCGGCCCGATCGACCCGGTACTCAAGGACGCAGGTCTTGCACCAGATGCCAGGGATATTTCCCACGATGATGCCGTCCAATGGTTGCTCAAGGCACGTGCCGAGGCCGACAAGGCACATATTGTGCGGATGTTCCTGGAGGGCGTGGAAAACAACCGAGCCGAGCTGCGTGCGGCCCTCTCTGCCTTGGCCAGTGCCACGCACTTTCCCGATCATCCATTCACGGTGACCAACCAGTACAACTGTCAGGTATGCAGCGCATTCGATCCGCTGGAAGTAGACTTCGTCAAATTGAACAGAATCCGTTATCAGTGCGGCTCTGTACTCAGCGGGGACATCGCTCAAATTGCGTACTTCCTGCAACAGGCAGCAGCGACCGAAGCTTCGCCCCCCGCCACGCTACCGCTCTTGAGCAGCATCTTTCAGATGATCCGCGAATTACCTGACAATGCCAGGCCCAAGGACCTGCTCAAGTCGTTACGCAAGCTCAAAGGCGTGAAGATGACCGACGAAGAGGCACGCAGCTTCATTGAGTTGCTCGGACATTGCGGCATTCTGCAAACGCCTGAGCACCCAGGGCTGTTGCAGCGCTTCACCAATCAGGGCCTATCGCCCAGCAGCTCGCGCTCCTCGGACTGGAGCTATCCGGTGGACTTCTGGAGAGGCGAGTACGGCATGAACTCCAAGGCTATGACGTACTGGTTCGGCGAGTATCCCGAACTTTTGGCGCAGTAGCCACACACTAAAGCCCAGGGATTCCCCGATCAAGTCAGCACAGGCCAACCTCGGATCCAGTGAGCTTTTCCGATTTTGAGCACATCGAAGAGCGCAAGCAAACCCGTCGCGAACATCTCTGGCGGAGATGAAAAGGGCGGCGCTGTGGACCGGTTTAGTGGCAAATCGCCTGATCGAAGTGCGCAGCCGCAACCACGGCCGCGAGCGAATCGTGCGCATGGCCTACGACCCTTTGGGTCGGCGTATCGAAAAAAGCGAATTCGACGAGACGGGGCGCCAGTTGGGCCTTTCGCGCTTCGGCTGGGATGGCTACCGCCTGCTGGAGGAAGTCCGTCATGGCCAGCACAGCCTTTATCTCTATGACGACCAGGACAGTCATGAGCCTCTGGCGCGCATCGAGGGCACAGGCCCTCACCAGCGGGTGCACCACTACCAGAATGACCTCAACGGCCTGCCGGAACGCCTGAGCGACGACACCGGCCAGCTGCTGTGGCAGGCCCGCTACCAGGTGTGGGGCAACACCGTGCAGGAGGTTCGCCAGGACGGCCTCGCCCAGGAACAGAACCTGCGCATGCAAGGCCAATATCTGGATCGAGAAACAGGCCTGCACTACAACACCTTCCGCTTCTACGACCCGGATATCGGCCGTTTCACACAGCCTGATCCGATTGGTCTGGCGGGCGGTTTGAATCTGTATCAGTACGCTCCGACACCCGCGACCTGGATCGATCCGCTAGGGTTGGAGGTCTGCAGGCTGAACCAAAAGGACATGGCGAAGCTGGATGCGACCAAACCGACCAACATGGTCCGGCCGCATCGCCACCATATCGTTCGCGAATATGCACCGCGAAATTGGAAGCAGGAAAATCGCGACTACATCCTCAATGCCCAGGCGATCATGAAGAAGCACAAGATCGACCTGAATACGGATTTGAAGAATTTCACCTGGGCGGAGAATGGCCGTGGGACGCACAGCGTCGCTTCGGCCAGGAAAGTCTACGAGCGCCTTCAGAAAGCCGATGCAAAAGGGACGCCAGCCGTGGAGCGAGCGCTCGCCAGATTGGGCAAAGCCTTCAGAGGGGGAACGATCAACAAATGAACGAAGCGCAGAAACTCTACGAAAAGCATGAAACCAAACTTGATCGACTGTATGAAGACATTGCTGAAGGCAAACTGGCAAAGGTGGCCGCCTTTGCGGAGAAGTATTCCGACTTGCTGACCCTGCCATGCTACGGCGAAGTCGATGAGCAAAGCCTGTTACACATGGCCGCCAGTGCCCGCCAGACCCAAATCTGCGCCCTACTGCTCAACGCAGGTCTGGATGCCAACCGGACCTGCCTGGACGATGGTCACTCCACTGCATTGGAACTGGCAGCCAGCGAGGGCGATCTGGCAACATGCACATGCCTGCTGGACGCAGGTGCCTGGCCAGACGGCTCGCCCTGGAGCGTGCGCCCGCCCCTGTACGCAGCCGCCCAAGGTGGCCACGACGACGTGGTGACGCTGTTGCTTGAGCGAGGCGCACGCCCCGATCGACTGCACCTCTACCTCAACAGAAGCCCTCTGGACGCAACGCGTGTGTGGGGCCACCCAAGCACCGAGCGGCTGCTGCAAGACAACGGCGCCCACGGCACGCAGGATCCCGAGACCACCGTCGAAGACAGTGCAGCGAAGACCTTGGTCAACTTCGTCGACCAGACCCTTGGGCACGTGCTGCCCGCCGCCTTTTCGCCCCCGACCGACGACTCGCGCATCGACCTGCACATCAGCCTGATCGACGGCAAGACCACCCACAAGCTCTTGTTCACCACTGGCCTGTACCAGGCCACGCCGATGACCGAATTGTGCCTGTGCCTGCCAGGCGAGTGGCCCCTGCCTCAGGCCGGAATCCCCGACGATGCGGCACGACGCTTTCCGGTCAGCCTGCTGGAACGCCTGGCTGCGCTTACCTTCGAGGAGGCGCCGCTGAGTGAAGGCACATTGATCCTGCGCAGCGACCCGCGATTCGCCGACCTGGCCTGGCCCGAGAAGGCCGACGCCTTGCTGACGGTCGACAAGCCCTGGAACAAAGCGGCGGACAGTCGAACACCCACACCGGACAGCGTTTACCTGCTGACACTGGCCCCGGTGGCCTTCACCAAGTGTCCGACCGGCAAGGCCTTGACCTCACTGATCGAGCGCAAGCGCAAGGGCAGCTGGAAGACACTGGCCCTGACGTTGCCAAACCCATAGCGGTCGATTCAGGCCATGTGACCCACAGCGTCGCTTTGGCCAAAAAAGTCTTCGAGCGTCTGTAAATTTCCGAGTTGAGCAAAGTATTTACAGCAGGAGAACTCAGCAAATGAGGGACGCCCAGCCACTCTTCGAACAGCACGAAGCCGAACTGCGTCGCTTGTACGAGGACATCGCAGAGGGCAAGGTTTCGAAAGTACGTGCCTTCGTGCAGAAACATGCGGATCTGCTGACCCTGCCCCGCTACGGCAAGGACGACGAGCAAAGCCTACTGCACATCGCGGCCCGAAATAGCCAGCACGAAATCTGCGCGCTATTGCTGGACGCAGGCCTGGAGCCGAATCGAACCTTCATCGATGGCGGCCACGCAACCGCGCTGGCACTGGCAGCCAGCGAGGGCGATCTGGCAACGTGCACATGCCTACTGGACGCAGGTGCCTGGCCAGACGGCTCGCCCTGGAGTGTGCGCCCGCCCCTGTACGCAGCCGCCCAAGGTGGCCACGACGAAGTGGTGACGCTGTTGCTTGAGCGAGGCGCACGCCCTGATCGGCTGCACCTCTACCTCAACAGAAGCCCTCTGGACGCAACGCGTGTGTGGGGCCACCCAAGCACCGAGCGGCTGCTGCAAGACAACGGCGCCCACGGCACGCAGGATCCCGAGACCACCGTCGAAGACAGTGCAGCGCATACCCTGGTCAACTTCGTCGACCAGACCCTTGGGCAGGTGCTGCCCGCCGCCTTTTCGCCCCCGACCGACGACTCGCGCATCGACCTGCACATCAGCCTGATCGACGGCAAGACCACCCACAAGCTCTTGTTCACCACTGGCCTGTACCAGGCCACGCCGATGACCGAATTGTGCCTTTGCCTGCCAGGCGAGTGGCCCCTACCTCAGGCCGGAATCCCCGACGATGCGGCCCGTCGCTTCCCGGTCAGCCTGCTGGAGCGCCTGGCTGCGCTTACCTTCGAGGAGGCGCCGCTGAGTGAAGGCACATTGATCCTGCGCAGCGACCCGCGATTCGCCGACCTGGCCTGGCCCGAGAAGGCCGACGCCTTGCTGACGGTCGACAAGCCCTGGAACAAAGCGGCGGACAGTCGAACACCCACACCGGACAGCGTTTACCTGCTGACACTGGCCCCGGTGGCCTTCACCAAGTGTCCGACCGGCAAGGCCTTGACCTCACTGATCGAGCGCAAGCGCAAGGGCAGTTGGAAGACACTGGCCCTGACGTTGCCAAACCCGTAGCGGTGGGTTCGCCCCCTCGCAACCTTGGCCGTAAAACGAAACAGCCCCGGCAAATGCCGGGGCTGCGGGTGACGCCAGGCCAGATCAGAAGATGCTGATCGGGTACTCGACGAACACGCGTACTTCGTTGCCGTCGTCGTTGTAGCCGTTCCGGCGAACCGCGTCGTTGGTGCGCAGGAACGAGCCGCGCAGCTTGATCGACAGGTCCTTGGCCGGGCCTTCCTGGACCACGTAGCGCACCTGGTTGAAGATCTCGCGCTCCTTGCCCTCGCCCCAGCCCTGCGGGGTGTCGACGGTACGGGTGTTGATGTTGTCACCCACCACGTAGGCGACCTTGTAGGTCAGGCCCGGGATGCCGAAGGCACTGAAATCCAGGCCGTAGCCCAGCTGCCAGGAACGCTCGTCCTCGGCGTTGAAGTCGGACCAGTAGGAGTTGGCCAGGTAGATGGTCGAACCGCCATCGCCGACGCCGCCCTGGTTCTGGTACCAGCCGTAGTTGTAGCCGGTGCTGCCGGTGCTGCGCTGGTGCGCCAGGGTGAAGGAATGCGGACCGTAGGCGTAGGTGGCTGCCAGGCTCCAGATGGTGTTGCGGTCGCCGTTCAGGCCCGCTTCACGCACGTACTTGCTGTCGATGTCCGACTTGTAGCCGTTGAAGTCCAGGGTCAGGGACTGGTCGGCGGCGATCGGGAAGACGTAGTTCAGGCCCAGGTAGTGGCGCTTCATGACGTCTTCGTTGTCGGCGGTGTACAGCGACGCGGTGAAGTTGTCGGTGAACTTGTAGCTGCCGCCGAGCACGTTGATCGACTTCAGGCCACCGCTGTCACGGTGCTGGGCGCTCTTGCGCGCTTCCTGGGTGAAGCGGCCGGCGTTCAGTTCCAGGCCCTTGATCTCCTTGGAGGTGATCAGGGTACCGGTGAAGCTTTCCGGCAGCAGGCGCGAGTCGTCGTACTGCAGCACCGGCAGCGCCGGCATCTGGTCACCGTACTTGAGCACGGTGTTGGAAATGCGGAACTTGACCGCACCGCCGGCACGGGCCAGGTCGTTCGCCGCGTCGCTGCGGCCTTCGGCGTTCGGCGTGTTCTCACGCTTGAAGAAGTCGATACCGCCGCCGCCGTTGCGCCCCTTGCCGCCGTCCAGGCGCAGGGCGTACAGGCCGAAGGCATCGACGCCGACACCCACGGTGCCCTGGGTGAAGCCGGAAGAGAAGTTGGCGATCACACCCTGGCCCCACTGGGACTGGTCGTTGTCGCCGTGCTTCTTGTCACGGTTGATGAAGGCGTTGCGCAGCAGGACGTTGGCGTGGCTGTCCTCGATGAAACCCTTGCTCTCGGCCTGGTCGTTGGCCTGGGCCTGGGTGGCGGCGATGAGTGCCAGCGCAACCAGGCTGATCCTTGTATTCAACATGTTGTTTTCCTTATTACTGAATCAGAACGCTCTGCGATGTAAACGCCAGGAACCAACGCCCCTTCGTAGGTTCGACGCGTGTATCCAAACCGCAGGCGACGCGCCTTTCACAGGTCGCGCACCCCGTCCGGCGCTCGGCCAAGGGATGGCCGGCAGGCGTAGAGGCCGAATCCTAGCTGCGAGTCCGCAGGGATGTCAAAAAAACGTGAAATGCAGGTTGATATAACCAAATTCTCGTTGCGCGCTGGTGTAAAACAGTGCGGGTGGCGGCGTTGCCAGGTATTCCTTCTGTTTCAACGCAGGCGGTAGCGATTGAAACATCTGCCAAGTGGATCCCGCATTCAGGTCGGGTACACCTGAACGCTTAGTTACAAATTGATACATACGTCGTCCCGGGTCTTTACAAATAGCCAGGCAATAGCAAATAGCAAGCATTACCATTCGCATCCCTTTATCGACCACTTGTCGGATGCCACTGCATGCGTGCCCCTCGCTACCTGCCTTCCATGCCCTTGGGCGTTTCCCTCCTGTTCAGCGCCAGCCTGGCCAGCGCCGCCACCACCCTGCCGGACATTTCCATTTCGGCCGACGGCGAACGCGAACGTGACAACCCCCGCGTCAAGGAGGTGAGCACCGCCACACGCACCTCCACGCCCGTGCGCTACGTGCCCCAGGCCATCGACACGGTCAAGGCTGCCAATGTCCTGGATTACGGCAGCAACAGCCTGGGCAAGGCCCTCGAAGGCATTCCCAACGTCAGCAGCGGTGCCGACACGCGCTTCGACAGTCTGCGCATTCGCGGCTTCGATGCCAGCAACGACTTCTACCTGGACGGCGTGCGCGACGACAGCCAGTACGTGCGCGACCTGCACAACATCGAGCGCATCGAGGTGCTCAAGGGACCGGCAGCGGTGCTGTATGGCCGCGGCAGCCAGGGCGGCATCGTCAACCGGGTGAGCAAGGCTCCCGAGCATGGTCGCCGCTCCACCGTCGAAGTCCAGGGCGGCAGCGAAGACCTGCGCAGCCTGTACGCCGACCTCAGCGCCGACCTCAACGATGACATCAGCGTGCGCCTGAACCTGGGCAACCAGGACAGCAACAGCTTTCGCGATGGCGTCGATGGCAGTCGCCAGCTGTTCGCGCCCTCGCTGAGCTGGCAGCTGAGCCCCGAGCTGAACTGGCTGGTGCAATACGAATACAGCCGCTACAACCGCACGCCCGACCGCGGCGTCCCCGGCGTCGCGGGGCGCCCGGCGGATGTCGGCCGCAGCACCACCTATGGCGACACGCAGCGCGATTTCATCGACGACCGCGCCCAGTCGCTGCGCTCGCGACTGAACTACCAGCTCGGCGACAACTGGCAACTGCGCCATACCCTGAGCCTGTTCACCCTGGACAGCGAATTCGACAACACCTACCTGACCGGCTACACCGCCAGCACCAACCGGGTCACCCGCCAGCGCTGGCAGCAGGACATGAACACCCGCAACCTGTTCAACAACCTCGAGGCCGAAGGTGATGTCAGCACCTGGGGGCTGGAGCACAAGCTGCTGCTGGGGGTCGAGTTCGGCAACCAGCGCCGCGACCCACGCCTGTACACCGCCCGCACCGTAGCCGCCGGCGGCCAGGCCGTACCCGCCCTGGACCTGAACCGTCCCAACCGCCACCTGCAGCACAATGGTCCCATGGTGGCGTCCAGCTACAACCACACCGAGGTCGACAGCCGTGGCGTCTACCTTCAGGACCAGATTCGCCTGAACGACCAGTGGCAGGTCCTGGCCGGCCTTCGCTTCGATCAGTTCGAGGTGCAGACCCAGAACCGGCTGCGCGGCATTTCCGAAAAACAGGACGACAACAGCACCAGCCCCCGACTCGGCGTGGTCTATTCGCCCTGGCAGGACCACTCGCTCTACGCCTCGTGGAGCAAGACCTACTCGCCCGTGGGCGGCGGCCTGATCGGCATCACCCCTGGTGCAGCCGGCAACGCCAACGAGACCGGGCCGGAGAATACCCGCCAGAAGGAAGTGGGCCTCAAGAGCGACTGGCTCGACGACCGCCTGAGCACCACCCTGGCCGTCTACGAGCTGGAACTCTACAACCGCCGTACCAGCGACCCGAACGACCCCGGTCTCACCGTGCTCACCGGCCTGCAGCGTTCGCGTGGCGTGGAAGTGACTGCCCAGGGCAACGTGGTGGGCAACTGGTACCTGCGTGGCGGCATCGGCGTGCAGGACGCCACCATCGTCAAGGACAACAACGGCCTGCAAGGCAACCGCGTCAGCAACGTGGCCCGGCGCAACGCCAGCCTGTTCCTCACCTGGAAACCGGAGCTGGGCTGGTATGGCGAAACCGGCGTGACCCTGGTGGGACAGCGCTATGCCGACAACCAGAACACCACCCTGCTGCCGGGCTATGCGCGCTGGGACGCCCTGGGCGGATTCCGTACCCGTGACTGGGACGTACGCGCGGCGCTGTACAACCTCACCGACAAGACCTACTACGCCTCGGCCACCAGCGCCGCGCAGATCCAGTTCGGCGACCCGCGCAGCCTGGTGGTGAGTGGCACCTACAGTTTCTGATACACCCAGGCTCTATCCAGAACGCCGGCACTAGGCTTCAATACGCGTTTTTGCCAACTCGTCCCAAGGATTCACAGCATGGCTTCGAACACCAAGCAGCAAAAACGCGCCAAGCGCGCCGCCTCCAAGGCCAAGCAGAACCGCATGGTGCGCAGCGGCCAGGCGGTCAAGGCCAGCACCGGCGAGAGCACCAGCGTCGAGCAGGTGTACAGCAAGGCCATGGAGTCGGGCAGCTACGACGCGCTGTTCGAGAAGATGAAAGAAGCCCAGGAGACCGGCCTGGTGGCGATGATCTCGGTGTTCCTGGTCGACCCGCTGCTGGCGCTGGTGCTCAAGGGCCACAAGGAAGAGCACGCCACCGACTACATCGTGCTGGTGTTCACCGCCTACCGCGCCTGGCTCGACGGTGCCGACGAAGCCGCCACCATGGCCTGGCTGGAGAGCGACGAATTCCAGGACGCCTACGTGTCGGCCTCCGAAGCGGTGGCCAGGCAGCAGCAACAGCAGAAGCAGTTCGGCTGAGACGACACGGCGCAAACGAAAAAGCCCCTCGGGATCGACCCGAGGGGCTTTTTCGTGGGCCAGCGCAGCGGTTACTGCAGCGACGGCGCCTCGCCGGATTCCTGCATGCGTTGCAGCTCCTGGGCGTACAGCGCGTCGAAGTTCACCGGCGACAGCATCAGCGCCGGGAACGAACCACGGGTGACCAGGCTGTCCAGGGTTTCGCGGGCGTACGGGAACAGGATGTTCGGGCAGAACGCGCCCAGGGTGTGGCTCATCGATTGCGCGTCCAGGCCCGAGATCAGGAAGATGCCGGCCTGCTGCACTTCAGCGATGAACGCCACCTCGTCACCGTTCTTGACGGTGACCGAGAGGGTCAGCACCACTTCGTGGAAGTCGCCTTCCAGGGCTTTCTGACGGGTGTTCAGGTCCAGCGAAACGCTCGGCTCCCACTGCTGGCGGAAGATCTGCGGGCTCTTGGGCGCCTCGAACGACAGGTCACGCACGTAGATGCGCTGCAGCGAGAATTGCGGGCTGTTCTCTTCGGCAGCGCCGTTGGTCTGTTGGTCAGTCATGGCAGATCCTTTTCTGAAATGGGTGGAAAGGGGCGTGAATCAGCCCGCGAGCAGGGCGTCGAGCTTGCCCGAACGCTCCAGGGCGAACAAGTCGTCGCAACCGCCGACATGGGTGTCGCCGATCCAGATCTGCGGCACCGAGGTGCGGCCGGCCTTGCGTGTCATGTCGGCGCGCAGCTGTGGCTTGCCGTCGACACGGATTTCCTCGAAGGCCACCTGCTTGCTCGCCAGCAGTTGCTTGGCGCGCATGCAGTAGGGGCAGTAGTCGCTGGAGTAGACGATGACCGGTTGCATATCACTTCACCAGGGGCAGGTTGTCGGCTTTCCAGCTGGACACGCCGCCGCTGAGCTTGGCGGCGGTGTAGCCGGCCTTGAGCAGGTCGCGGCACACGGTGCCGGCATGCTGGCCCATGGCGTCGACGATGATCAGGGTCTTGTCCTTGTGCTTGTCCAACTCGCCCATGCGGCTGGCGACCTTGTCCTGGGGGATGTTCACGGCGCCGACGATGTGCCCGGCCGCGTAGTCCTTGGGGGCACGGATATCGATCACCACGCCTTTGTCGGCGTTGACCAGCGCGGTCAGCTGACCATTGCTCAGGCTCTGACCGCCGCGGCGGATCTCGTTGACCAGCAGCAGAATCAGCAGAATGAAGAAGATCGCAACCAGGATGAAGTGATCTGTCGCAAATTGAATCAGGTGAGCAACCATCAGGGGTGTTCCAGGCGATTGAAAATGCCGGCCAGTATACACAGCCACCCAGGCCCGCCAAAGCCCGCCCGGCCGGCGCGAAATGCATCTGCGCGGCGCGCCGGTCGCCTGGCCCGAGGAATATTCGCCGCCTCTGGCGGATTTCCCCTAAAATGCGGGTTTCTATCCTCTTTGAACAACCGTGAGTTTGATCGATGACGAACGTCCCCAAGCCCCTGGTCCTGATCATCCTGGATGGTTTCGGTCACAGCGAAAGCCGCGAATACAATGCCATCCTCGCCGCCGACACGCCGGTCTACGACCGCCTGCGCGCCACCCAGCCCCATGGTCTGATCTCGGGCTCCGGCATGGACGTGGGCTTGCCGGACGGGCAGATGGGCAATTCCGAAGTCGGTCACATGAACCTCGGCGCCGGCCGCGTGGTGTACCAGGACTTCACCCGGGTCACCAAGGCCATCCGCGACGGCGAGTTCTTCCACAACCCGGTGCTCACCGGCGCGGTGGACAAGGCGGTGGCGGCCGGCAAGGCCGTGCACCTGCTCGGCCTGCTGTCCGATGGCGGTGTGCACAGCCACCAGGACCACATCGTCGCCATGGCCGAGCTGGCCGCGCAACGCGGCGCCGAGAAGATCTACCTGCACGCTTTCCTAGATGGCCGCGACACGCCACCGCGCAGCGCCCAGTCGTCCCTGGAACTGCTCGATGCGACCTTCGCCCGGCTGGGCAAGGGACGCATCGCCAGCCTGATCGGGCGCTATTTCGCCATGGATCGGGACAACCGCTGGGACCGCGTCAGCGCGGCCTACAACCTCATCGTCGACAGCACCGCCGACTACAGCGCCGACACCGCAGTGGCGGGCCTGCAAGCGGCCTACGCCCGTGACGAGAGCGACGAATTCGTCAAGGCCACGCGCATTGGCGAGGCGGTCAGGGTCGAAGACGGCGATGCGGTGATCTTCATGAACTTCCGCGCCGACCGTGCCCGCGAGCTGTCGCGGGTGTTCGTCGAGCCCGACTTCAACGAGTTCCCCCGCGCGCGCCTGCCGAAGGTGGCCGCCTACATCGGCCTTACCCAGTATTCGGCGAAGATCCCGGCCCCGGCGGCCTTCGCCCCGGCCAGCCTGCACAATGTGCTGGGCGAATACCTGGCCGCGCATGGCAAGACCCAGTTGCGGATCGCCGAAACCGAGAAGTACGCCCACGTGACCTTCTTCTTCTCTGGCGGGCGCGAGGAACCGTTCGAAGGCGAAGAGCGCATCCTGATTCCATCGCCGAAGGTGGCCACCTACGACCTGCAGCCGGAAATGAGCGCGCCGGAAGTCACCGACCGCATCGTCGAAGCGATCGAGCAGCAGCGCTTCGACGTGATCGTGGTCAACTACGCCAACGGCGACATGGTCGGCCACACCGGCGTGTTCGACGCTGCGGTCAAGGCGGTCGAGGCCCTGGACAACTGCGTGGGACGCATCGTCACCGCGCTGGAAAAGGTCGGGGGCGAGGCATTGATCACCGCCGACCACGGCAACGTCGAGCAGATGGAAGACGAATCCACCGGCCAGGCGCACACCGCGCACACCACCGAGCCGGTGCCGTTCATCTATGTCGGCCAACGCAAGGTCAAGGTACGCGAGGGTGGCGTGCTGGCCGACGTGGCGCCGACCATGCTCAAGCTGCTGGGCCTGGAGAAGCCTGAGGAAATGACCGGCACGTCGATCCTGCTCGACGCCTGACGGCCGCGAGCGCAAGCAGTGCCGCGAAGCCCGATGCCTGGCATCGGGCTTTTGCATCTCCAGCCTTCAGCGAAACCTGTAACCGACATTGACCATCATCGCGTTGCCCCCCAGCAGCACCGTCTCAACGCCCACCGGCCCCAGCCGCACACCTGCCGCGGGAATGATCACCGGTGCCGCGCCGAAGCGATTGAGCGGGAGCTTGTCGCGGTACTTGCCGCGATAGCCGTGCAGCAGGCCGGCACTGAGCTTGGCGTAGACCGGCCAGCGTTCATGCTCCCAGGCCTTGCCGCCGTACGCGTAGACCGAGCGCTGGCGGAACGAGTTGCGAAAGGTGGCCACGCCGTAGAGCAGCCCGTCGGCCCGATCGCGCTCCAGGCCGATCAGTTCCTGACGTTCGTTGTGGGTCGGGTCGTGGCTGAAATGTCGAGTGTAGACACTGGTTTGCAGGTACCAACTGTCCTGCCCGGTGGACGCGGCAGAGGAAGGGCTGATGGCGATCAGGAGCAGGCCGAAGCACAGCAGCCAGCGGGCTGACACGGCCAGGGGGGCGCATAGCGACATGGAGCGTCTCGCACGACGTTTGAGGGGAATGGAGAAGTCACAGGTTTTTGCCAAGCGGCAGGCCTGAAAGGGTAAGCAAGCGACTCCCCCCTCAATAAGAGGTGGTTTCTGACACACGGCCAGGAAAAACCTCACGGTGGACCTGTCTTTCCTGACGCAGGAGCGATCGAGGTCGACGCCAGGCGTTTTTTTTGCAGGCCCAGGCGGGCATACTAGCCCAGTCTCCATCCCTGGTACGCCCGATCCATGCGCCGCGCCCTCATATTCCTCGCCCTGTCATGCCTGCTAGGTCCGGCCGTCGCCGACGAGCGGGCCCAGACCCAGCAACAGTTGGACGCCACTCGCCAGGACATCGCCGAGCTCAAGAAGACCCTGGGCAAGCTCCAGGAAGAGAAAGCCGGCGTGCAGAAAGACCTGAAGTCCACCGAGACCGATATCGGCAACCTCGAGAAGCAGGTGGAGGCGTTGCAACAAGCGCTAAAAAAGACCGAGGGCGAACTGGAGCGCCTTGACCACGAGAAAAAAAAACTCCAGTCCGCCCGCACTGAACAGCAACGACTGATCGCCATCCAGGCCCGTTCGGCCTACCAGAGCGGTCGCGAGGAATACCTCAAGCTGCTGCTGAACCAGCAGAACCCGGAAAAGTTCGCCCGCACCCTCACCTACTACGACTACCTGAGCAAGGCGCGCCTGGAGCAACTGCGCACCTTCAACGAGACTCTGCGCCAGCTGGCCAACGTGGAGCTGGAGATTTCCGGCCAGCAGGAGCAGTTGCTGGCCCAGCGCGGCGAACTCGACACCCGTCGCCAGGCACTCGAAGCCGAGCGCGGCAAGCGTCAGCAGGTGCTGGCCAAGCTCGACAGCGACCTGAAGGCCCGCGACCAGAAGCTGCAAGCGCGCGAGCAGGACCAGGCCGACCTCGCCCAGGTGCTCAAGACCATCGAGGAAACCCTCGCGCGGCAGGCCCGTGAAGCCGAGGAAGCCCGGCGCAAAGCCCTGCTGGCACGCCAGGAAGAGGAGAAGCGGCGCCGCGAACAGGCCCTGGCCGATGCTCGCCGCGAGGCGCCCGAAGCGCCCGAGCCGCCACCGAAGAAGGCCCGTACCGTGCTCGGCCCGCTGGTTTCCAGCGATGGCGCCAGCTACGGCGGCGCCTTTTCCGCAGCCCGCGGAAAACTTCCATGGCCTGTCAACGGTCGATTGTTGGCACGCTTCGGCGATACCCGTGGCGGCGATGCCAGGGCCAAGTGGGACGGGGTGATGATCGCTGCCGCCGCCGGCACCCAGGTGCACGCCGTGCATGGTGGGCGCGTGGTGTTCGCCGACTGGTTGCGTGGCGCCGGGCTGCTGGTCATTCTCGACCACGGCAATGGTTACCTGAGCCTGTATGGCCATAACCAGAGCCTGCTCAAGAGTGCCGGGGACATCGTCAAGGCCGGTGAGGCCATTTCCACCGTCGGCGACAGCGGCGGACAGGACAGCGCGGGCTTGTACTTCGCGATTCGACAGCAGGGCCGGCCTACCGACCCTGCGCAATGGTGCCGAGGCTAGGCATCGACAACATCACGGCGCTGCCCGCCCAGGGCCGCGTCGATGCTCCAGCGGGAGCGCCTACAGGATCAGGAGTTCGTTCGACATGCTGCACTCGTCTCGCCTCACCCAGCTGGCCCTGACCATCGCCCTGGTCGTCGGTGCGCCCATGGCCACCGCCGCCGAGCCGGTCAAGGCCGCCAAGCCGGCGGCCGTGCCGGCCACCGAGGTGACGGCCAAGGCGCCGCTGCCGCTGGACGAACTGCGCACGTTCGCCGAGGTCATGGACCGCATCAAGGCCGCCTACGTCGAGCCGGTGGACGACAAGACCCTGCTGGAGAACGCCATCAAGGGCATGCTCAGCAACCTCGATCCGCACTCGGCCTATCTGGGTCCGGAAGACTTCCAGGAGCTTCAGGAGAGCACCAGCGGCGAGTTCGGTGGCCTGGGCATCGAGGTCGGCCAGGAGGACGGTTTCATCAAGGTGGTCTCCCCCATCGACGACACGCCGGCTTCACGCGCGGGCATCGAGGCGGGCGACCTGATCGTCAAGATCAACGGTGCGCCGACTCGCGGCCAGACCATGACCGAGGCCGTCGACAAGATGCGCGGCAAGATCGGCCAGAAAATCACCCTGACCCTGGTGCGCGACGGCGGCACGCCCTTCGACGTGACCCTGGCCCGCGCCGTGATCCAGGTCAAGAGCGTCAAGAGCCAGTTGCTGGAAAGCGGCTATGGCTATATCCGCATCACCCAGTTCCAGGTCAAGACCGGCGAGGAAGTGGGCAAGGCCCTGGCCAAGCTGCGCAAGGACAACGGCAAGAAGCTGCGCGGCCTGGTGCTGGACCTGCGCAACAACCCCGGTGGCGTGCTGCAGGCGGCCGTGGAAGTGGCCGACCACTTCCTCACCAAGGGCCTGATCGTCTACACCAAGGGCCGTATCGCCAACTCCGAGCTGCGCTTCAGCGCCGATCCGGCCGACGCCAGCGAGGGCGTGCCACTGGTGGTGCTGATCAATGGCGGCAGCGCCTCGGCCTCGGAAATCGTCGCCGGCGCCCTGCAGGACCAGAAGCGCGGCGTGCTGATGGGCACCGACAGCTTCGGCAAGGGCTCGGTACAGACCGTGCTGCCGCTGACCAACGACCGTGCGCTCAAGCTCACCACCGCGCTGTACTTCACGCCCAATGGCCGTTCGATCCAGGCCCAGGGTATCGTTCCGGACATCGAGGTGCGCCAGGCCAAGCTCACCGCCGAAGCCGACACCGACAATTTCAAGGAAGCCGACCTGCAGGGTCACCTGGGCAACGGCAACGGCGGCGCCGATCGCCCGACGGGCAGCAGCAAGCGCACCGAACGGCCCCAGGACGACGACTTCCAGCTCAGCCAGGCACTGAGCCTGCTCAAGGGCCTGAACATCACCAAGGGCGACTGATGGCGGTCATCCGCACGCTCGCGCTGACCCTGCTGTGCCTGCTGGCCGGCGCTGCCCACGCGGCGTCGACCAAAGCGTACATGAGCATCATCATCGATGACCTCGGGCAGAACAGCGAGCGCGACAGCCGCACGCTCGCCCTGCCAGGGCCGGTCACCCTGGCGGTCATGCCCGACACGCCCCACGCCAGCGACTTCGCCCGGCAGGCCCACAAGGCTGGCCGCACGGTGATCCTGCACATGCCCATGGACCCGGCCACCGGCCCCTACGCCTGGCACCCCGGCCTGCCCCTCGAAGAACTGGCCCGGCGCCTGGACGCCGCCCTGCTCAAGGTGCCGTTCGCCGCCGGTGTCAACAACCACATGGGCAGCCGCATGACCGCGCAGCCCGAAGCGATGGCCTGGCTGATGGCCGAGCTGCAGCGCCGCGACCTGTTCTTCGTCGACAGCCGCACCAGCGCCGCCACGGTGGCGGCGGCCAAGGCGCAGGAAGTCGGGCTGGCCAACGTTTCGCGGGATGTATTCCTCGACGACGTGCGCACGCCCGAGGCCATCGCCGAACAATTGCACAAAGGCGTGGAGCTTGCCCGCAGGCAAGGCTCGGCAGTGCTGATCGGCCATCCCTACCCGCAAACCCTGCAAGTGCTCGAGCGCGAGATACCGCGCCTGGCCGCCCAGGGCATCACCCTGATCGGCCTGCACCAGATGATCGCCGAACGCAGCAACCAGGCCATGCCCGCCCACGGTCGCCACGGCCGCTACAGCAACCGCTGACGGCGCTCACTCGAACGGGATGATGCCCTCGACATCGCCTTTGCGCAGTTGCCCCCGGTAGATCTTCAGCACCTGACTGCGCCGGGCAGCACGCACCTGCGCCTGCTGGCCCAATTTGCGCTGCTCCCACAGCTTGAGGTGACCCTTGGCGAAATCGCGATCCGGCGTATCCTCGGCCAGATAGTGGAAATGTGCCTCCCAGAGCTTTTTGCCACTGGCCTGCCGGATTTCGTAGGTGTCGAGAAAGTCGCTGGCCGCCAGGCGAATGCGACGCTCGCTGCGCGCGATGCTGATCTCGCCGATGCCATGCAGGTACCGCAATGCGTTGAGGGTCGGTGTCTGGGTCCTCAGGTAATGAACCGTGAGCAGCTCGCGCTTGCTCGACTCGAGCAACTCGACGGCCCTGTTGGCCTGCTCGACCAACTCGGCGTCCCGCCCACTGCGCGGCAACGACGCGAGCCCGCGCTGCAGATCCTTCGAATGCAGATCGATGACGGTGGAGAGCCCCAGGGGCTCGTCGTTGGCGAAGAAGCGCTTGGCGATGGCGATGGTCGGCTGGACTTCGCCCAACAGCTTCTTCATGCGCGAGCGAACGACCGAGGGTTGGGGTGAAGGCGCAGGAGAGGGTCCCTCTTCACGTCGGTCGTCGACCTCCTGCCACTGGCTGGCCTGCCGACGGAAAGTGCGCAGGACGTTGTCGTGGCTGTCCTTCTGCTCCAGTACGGCTTCGCCGTCGGCTCCGGTGGACTCGACGCCGACCACGTTGCGCCCGCGCTGGGTCCTGACGACCCGACGGATGCCGCCTCGGGGCGCGTACACCGGTGTGCGCCTCGGCGCCGGCTCGGCCAGTTCGATCTCTCGCACACTGGCATTCATGTCGGCACTGGCCAGGGCCTTGAGCCGGCGCACACTCCCCAGAAAACGCTGCAGCTTGTCCTGGCGAATGGCGGCAGGCTTGACGGCCGCCAGGTATTCGGCACTGCCAATGGTTTCCTCGTAGGCTTCGATCACGTCGTTGAGCACCGCCACGCGCTCCTCCTCGGACAGATCGCTGCTGGCCAGTTCGCCATGGGCGCTACCGGCACTGCGCAGAGCGTCGCTCACCAGCATCTCGTCCAGACGCGCGATGTCTTCCTCGGTCGGACCTTTCAGGCGGTCCAGGCACAACTCGCCGAGGTCCTCCAGCAAGCGCATCTCGACATCGATGGCGTTATGGCGGCGCAGCTCGATGACCTTGTCCAACTCGTGACGCTTGTTGATCGGACGATCCTGCTCATCGCGGTAGACGATCACGTCATCCTTGATGGTGCGCTCGAGCAACCCATCGAAACGCACGGCCAGCTCGACCAGTTCCTCGCCCAGCTTTTCCACCCGTTCCAGGGAGGCGACCAGACGCTGGTACTGCTGCTGCTCCGCGTCCGTCTCTGGAAAGATCGCAATGGCTCGTCGCTGGACGTCGATATCCTCTTCGTTGATCAGGGTCGCCAGGAGGTTGTAGCGCTGCTCGCACGCGGCGATCACGCCCTGGGTCAGAATACTGCGCTGGTGCGACAAGGCATCGACCATGACCTCACTGGACAGCTTGACCGCGCCAAGCTCGCGCAGCAGTGCATCGTGCTGCAGGTTATGCTCGATCAGGTCCTTGAGGTCCTTGGCCAGCACGTTGCGCTGCGCTCTCCTGATCTGCAGGTGCAGGTCCAGCAACTCGCGCTGGCGTTCGTCCAGCGATCCCAGGGCCTGCAATTCCTCGATCTTGGCATGGCTCTTGTCCTCCTCGGCCAGATGCTTGTCCAGCCGCTGGCCCAGACCATTGCGAATACCCGTCAGACGCGCATCCTCCGCCCTGATCCGCGCCTCTTCGGCGAGGTTCTGCTCGCGCTTGAGGGCGATACGACTCTTGGGCATACCGCCACGCAGGCGTTGCCCTACATCGATGCGCCACCCCGACGCGTCACGCTCCAGCCAAGGCCCCAGACGCCCGTCGGCACCCACGACCCGCACACCCTCCTCGCTGATCGCGATTCGGTAGGCATCGCCACGCAGCCCCACGTAGTGTTCGCCCTCGATCAGGTAGAGCCCGGCCGCGGCGCCGCGCTCGACCAATGCCTGAGGCTGGAGGACCTTGGCGCTGCGCAGGGCCTCGAGGTCGCGCAGCCGTTGCGCAGGCAAGCGATTGAAGCCGTCGCTGCCGGTGAAGGAAAAGTCCAGCAGCGCATCGGCCTTGACCAAGGCCCCGGACAGGTACACCTTGCCTTGGCTAGCGATCTGCGGCCGTGCCGTCGGCACCGACAGCGACCCACGGGTCGGCTCCAGCAGGCCCAGCTCAGGCGGACGCTCGATCGCGACCAAGGGGATCGAAGGTGTCCGCGCATGGGCCAGTGCCATCACCAGGTTCATCAGCATGTCGACCACGGCGGCGGAGCGCTCGAACGCGCTGCCCTCGACGATGGCTCGCACGTCGGCAGAAGCCGCATTGAACATCTGCACCAACCACAGTACCTGAGCCACCGGACCGCGCACCACCAGGCTGGCGACGTCGAACAGCAGCCAGGCGCCCTCGACCAGCAGTGCCCAGCGACTCTCGGCAGTGGACAGGGACTCGCGCTCGCCCAGTTCCACCAACAGATCTCGGTTGGCCTGGTAAAGCTGCGCATCCACTTCGGTGCGCCAGAAGCGGGCCCAGAACCGTACGGGTTCGACCGGCTCGGGCAGCAGCTGGGTATCCAGGATGGGCCTGCCCAGGTGCGGCTCGGCGAAGCCGCCATGGTCATAGACCTTGCGTGCCTCGGCGGGCAGCCAGTCGAGCAGGCTGCGCTGCAGGTCGGCCTCCTCGCGCACCGCCGCCATCATCGCGTCGATAGTGGCGAACTCACGCACTGGCGCCTGGGCGTACAGCGGTCGATAGAGGACCACGCTGTGGGTCTGGACCACGTACAGCACATACATGCCCATCACCTGGTCATAGGACTCGCTGCCCGGCTCACGCCTGAGCGCGAACGGCATCAGCATGCTCGACGGCAACTGGGTATCCAGGCGCCCGCCACAGTAGTCGGCTACAGCCTGCAGATTCGGCTCCGTCAACTGATGTTCCAGCCTGGCCTGTAGCGCGCTGGCCAGAAACGCCGAACGCCATTGCCGGGCGAAGCGCTCGGCTCGCTGTCCGTACCCGGCGGGATCATCCAGCTGGGCCGCGACATAACGCGGATAGTCGCCACCGATGTCGACGCGCTCGACCAGTGCCTTGACATAGTCGGCCGTCAGCCACGCCATGATCAGCTGGCCGCTTCGGTGGGTGATTGCCGTGATCGTGGCACCGTGCAGCGACGCCAGATTATCGATGGCGAACTGGGTCAAGGTGACGGTGCGTTTTTCCAGCGTGCCATCGCCAGGTCCTGCCCCGGCACCGCCCGGCACACCCCAGGCGTGGGTAAGCTCCAGTAGCAGGTCGTCTGGGAAGTAATTGGCGTCTATGGGGTGGTCGATCAGCAGTTGTTCGCGCAACTGGGCGCTGGCGTAGCTGTGCAGGTCGAGCACGTCGTCCAGCGCCGAGGTTCCGTCCGACTGGGCCTGGGCCAACGCCAGCTGGAAAAGCGCCGACTGGCAGGCGAAGCTGTCCTGGGCGTCCAGGCCAGACCATCTGGCTGGCAGGGTACCTGCCACCTGGGCCTGGACCCTGTAGCCTGGAATGAACCAGTGTGCCGGGTCGGTCAGCGCCAGGCTGATGCGCTCCAGCGCCTCGACGCTGTCTGGCGGCCGGGACCAGGCCATGTGCACACGCTGTAGCAGCTGCTCCTGCATCAAGGCCGTCAGTTGCACGAACGGGTCGCCCTCGAGTTCGTGACGATGGCAGCTCAATGCCTGGTAATCGGACAGGTACAGGTAATCGGCCGCCAGTGCATCGAGCAGGGACTCATCGTCGTCGAACGCCCACACCACCCCGCACGGCCTGCACCACAGGATCACGTCGGCCTCGTCCCACTGCCCGATGAAGAACAGATCGGTGAGGAACTCGCGGTACACCTCAGCGTTGCGCTGCAGTTCGATTTCCAGGAAGAACACCGAGGACTGCTGCCCATCACCTGACAGCAACCCCAGCAGGCAGGATCGTTGCCGCTCGTCCAGGCGCTGCAGCGCGAGGTTGTGAAGCAGTGCGCTGCGGATCGCCAATTGCAGGCAACGATCACGGCTGGCGCCCAGGTCCCCCGGCGCCCGCCAGTAGTCGATCTGGGCCTGATCGAAATGCGCCTCCAGCGTCAGCAGCAGGTCGCTGAGGGGGGCGATCAAGCGCTGCAGTTCGATCAGGTCACCCTCGGTCGTTTCGAACGGGTCGTCGATGGCGAAAAAGCGTTTCTGCCCGAGCATCAGGTAAGGCAGGAACGGAGCGGTGGTCGCCGAAGACAGCAGATGGCCCCGCAGGTGCGCGTGCAACATGACATCGACCAGCGGCCGCAGGTCGATGCGCTGACCGTCGGCCGTCGGCAAGGCCAGGTTGATCCGGTCGGCGTCGACCAGCTCGGGACGGTGGATGGCGATCAGCGGGTACTGGTCGATCAACACCTGCAGGATCTGGCGGCTGAGCACCTGGCGCAGCGTGGGGCGGCTGGCGAACTGGGCGCTCACCAGAGACGCGAAATCGGGGGAGGCGGCGGCGATGGCGGTCATGGCGATGTCTCGCTGAAGAACGAGCCTCGACCCTAGCGACCCTACCGCTCCGAGGTGGCTTATTTATCGCTCGACCAGGGCCACGGCGCCGATCAGCGCCGCAGCCCCGTGATTGATCAGCTGTAGACCCGCCCCAGCACCTGGCGATGGCTCTCGAACTGATCCAGCACGTCGCGCACGATCTGCTCGGGGGTGAAGCCCATCAGGTCGTATTCCTGGCTGCCGTCGTGCAGGTATACCTCCGCACGGTAGAAGCGCTGACGCACCAGCGACTCGTCGTCGGCCGCCGCTTCGCTCGGTGCAGCCTGATAACCGTCCAGGCTGACTTCGTAGACGAACGGATTACCCTCTTCCATCATCACCCGCACGCCCATCATGTCGCGCGACTGGCCCACCCGGGTTTCGACCTCGAAGCCCAGCGCGCGCAAGTGTTCGGCCGCTTCCCTGAGTGCCGGGCTGACGTAGCGGTCCATGAAGCGCTGCACCACTGCCTGGGTGGGTTGCAGTTCGAGCTGGGTCAGGCGCTCGCTGAAACCACGTCGGCCACGGGCGGCCAGTTCCGCGCGCTCCTGCTCGATCGCCACGTCCTGCTTCATGGCCTTGTACAGCCCGAACATGAACAGCACCAGCACCACCGAGAACGGCAGCCCGGCCAACACCACCATGGTCTGCATCGCCTCGAAGTTGCCGGCGAACAGCAGTCCTACCGTCACCAGGGTGATAATCACCGACCAGAACACCACCATCCAGTGCGGCGCATCTTCATCCACCTGCCCGCCGGTGCATGAAAGATTGGCCATCATCACCGCCCCTGAGTCGGCCGGCGTGAGGAACAGCACGAAGCCGACGAACACCGCCACGCCGATGACGATCTTGGCGGCGGGGAAGTACTCCAGCAGCTGGTAGATGGACATCGACGGCTGCTCCAGCGCAGTCTTGCCCAGTTCCACGGCACCGTGGTTGATCACCAGGTCCAGGGCCGTGTTGCCGAAGATCGACAGCCACGCCAGGGTGAAGCCCAGCGGGATCAGCAGCACGCCGCTGACCAGTTGGCGCACCGTGCGGCCCTTGGAGATGCGCGCGATGAACATGCCGACGAACGGGCCCCAGGAAATCCACCAGGCCCAGTAGAACACCGTCCACAGGCCCAGCCAGCGCTCGGACTTGCCCGCCTCGCCCTCGTACACATAGAGGTCGAAGGTCTTGAGCACCAGCCCGTTGAGGTAGTCGCCCACGTTCTGCACGAAGCCATTGAGCAGGTGCAGGGTCTGCCCGCCCAGCAGCACGAAGATCAGCAGGCCGCTGAACAGTGCGATGTTCAGGTTGGACAGGCGGCGGATGCCGTTCTCCACACCCGACACCGCCGCCACCGTGGCCACCCCGGCCATCACCAGGATCACCACCAGCAGGTTGGTCTTGCTGTGGTCCATGCCGAACAGGTATTCCAGGCCCGAAGCCACCTGCATCGAGCCGATGCCCAGGTTGGTCACCAGGCCCAGCAGGGTGACGAACATGCCGAAGATGTCCACTGCATTGCCGGCCGCGCCCTTGACCCAGCGCTCGCCCACCAGCGGGTACAGCGCCGAGCGCAGTGCCAGGGGCTGGTTGTGACGGTAGGCGAAGTAGCCGACGGCCAGGCCCACCAGGGCATAGATGGCCCAGCCGTGCAGGCCCCAGTGCAGGAAGGTCAGTTGCAGGCCCTGGCGCGCAGCCTCCAGGCTCGCCGGGGTGCCTTCGGGCGGATTGAAATAGTGGTCCAGCGGCTCGGAGGCACCGAAGTACAGCAGGGAAATACCGATACCGGAGGAGAACAGCATGCCGGCCCAGGCGCCGTAGCTGAAGTCGGGCTGATCGTCCTTGCCGCCCAGCTTGAGCTTGCCGTAGTCGGAAAAGGCCAGATAGACCACGAACATCAGGTAACCACAGATCACCAGCATGTAGTACCAGCCGAAGGTACGCGTCAGCCAGTTCTGGGCGACACCCAGCACCTGGCCCGCGGTTTCGGGTACGGCGATCAGCAAGGCAGTCAACGCGAGGATCAGCAGCGCAGAGGTGTAGAACACCACGCGGTTGACCCGAACCCTCTCGGCGGGGGGCTTTGTCAGGGAGGCAGAACTCATTGCACGAATGCTCCGGGCAGTGCAGCGGTGGAGGCTAATACAGTCTTGTCCCGAGCAATCGGTGGAATCCCCCTACTGCTTCAGGTGTTATAAAAGCACCTTGGAAATCGTGAACCCGAACCGAATCACTGCAGCAAAACAGAGTGGCGAGCCCGGTATCGGCGCGATCATCCGCTGTGGATGCGCGTCCGTGTCGCAGCTCGCCCGACCCGCTCCAGAGGCCTGCCGCACGGTCCAGGACCGCTCGGCCGAATCTGTCACTGCACCGCTCATGCCGCTCAACGCCCTGTATTCGCGGAGGGTTTGCACGATTTTCCGGGGTGCCAATCCGTGTCGCATCGACCGCCTGAAATGCTGTCAATGGCACAAATTGTCGCAGAGCTTATTCTTTATTGATTGAACGTTCAATCAAAACAAAATAGACTGGCCCTCGCCGAGTCGGATGCGTGTCGTCCACTGGCAGGCCTGAGGAGAAAGCACGATGCCCAAGGTCGGTATGCAACCCATTCGCCGCCAGCAGTTGATCGAAGCCACCCTGCAAGCGGTCGATCAGGTAGGACTGGGAGACGCCAGCATTGCGCTGATCGCGCGTTTGGCCGGCGTGTCGAACGGCATCATCAGTCACTACTTTCAGGACAAGAACGGCCTGATCGCAGCGACCATGAGCTATGTCATGAAGATGCTCGGCGAAGGCGTCAACGTGCGCCGCGAGGCGCTGCAGGAAGACACACCACGGGCCCACCTGCTGGCCATCATCGAGGGCAACTTCGATGCCAGCCAGGTCAACGGACCGGCCATGAAGACCTGGCTGGCGTTCTGGGCCTCGAGCATGCACCAACCGTCCTTGCACAGGTTGCAGCGGATAAATGACCACCGCCTGTACTCCAACCTGTGTTGTCAGTTTCGCCGTGTCCTGCCGCTCTACCATGCGCGCAAGGCAGCACGCGGCCTGGCGGCCCTGATCGATGGTCTGTGGCTGCGCGGCGCGCTGTCGGGCGATGGGTTCGACACGGAACAGGCGATACGCATCGCCTGCGAATACATGGATCTACAACTGGCCAAACAGCACAACCTGCCACCCCAGGCTGCTGAAGAACCGCCGGCGACCCTGGCCCTGAAGGCAGGCATGCGAGGCGGCTAGCCACCCACACACTGCACTTGCGAGGATTCTATGGCCCGTTTCGGAACGCAAAAACTCTACATCGACGGCGGTTATGTCGACGCCGGCAGCGATGCCACCTTCGAAGCCGTCAACCCGGCTACCGGCGAAGTGCTCGCCCACGTCCAGCGCGCCACCGAAGCCGACGTCGAGCGCGCCGTCCAGAGCGCCGAGCGGGGCCAGAAGGTCTGGGCCGCGATGACCGCCATGCAGCGCTCGCGCATCCTGCGCCGCGCCGTGGACATCCTGCGCGAACGCAACGACGAACTGGCCATGCTGGAAACCCTGGACACCGGCAAGTCGTACTCCGAAACCCGCTACGTGGACATCGTCACCGGTGCCGACGTGCTCGAATACTATGCAGGCCTGGTGCCCGCCATCGAAGGCGAGCAGATTCCGCTGCGCGAATCGTCCTTCGTCTACACCCGCCGCGAGCCGCTGGGCGTGACCGCCGGCATCGGCGCCTGGAACTACCCGATCCAGATCGCCCTGTGGAAATCCGCCCCGGCCCTGGCCGCGGGCAACGCGATGATCTTCAAACCGTCGGAAGTCACTTCGCTGACCACCCTCAAGCTGGCCGAGATCTACACCGAGGCCGGCCTGCCGGACGGCGTGTTCAACGTGCTCACCGGCAGCGGCCGTGAAGTCGGCACCTGGCTCACCGAGCACCCGCGCATCGAGAAGGTCTCCTTCACCGGCGGCACCACCACCGGCAAGAAAGTCATGGCCAGCGCCTCGAGCTCCTCGCTCAAGGAAGTGACCATGGAGCTGGGCGGCAAGTCGCCGCTGATCATCTGCGACGACGCCGACCTGGACAAGGCCGCCGACATCGCCATGATGGCCAACTTCTACAGCTCCGGTCAGGTCTGCACCAACGGCACCCGCGTTTTCGTTCCCGCTTCGCTGAAGCAGGCGTTCGAGGCCAAGATTCTCGAGCGCGTGGCACGTATCCGCGTCGGTAACCCGGAAGACGAAAACACCAACTTCGGCCCGCTGGTCAGCTTCGCCCACATGGAAAGCGTGCTCGGCTACATTGCCAAGGGCAAGGAAGAAGGGGCTCGTCTACTGTGCGGGGGTGAGCGCCTGACCGACGGCGTGCTGGGCAAGGGCGCCTTCGTCGCACCGACCGTGTTCACCGACTGCCGCGACGACATGACCATCGTCAAGGAAGAGATCTTCGGCCCGGTGATGAGCATCCTCGCCTACGACACCGAAGAAGAGGCCATTCGCCGCGCCAACGACACCGACTACGGCCTGGCCGCCGGCGTGTGCACCAACGACCTCACCCGCGCTCACCGCATGATTCACCAGCTCGAAGCCGGTATCTGCTGGATCAACGCCTGGGGCGAGTCGCCGGCCGAAATGCCGGTCGGTGGCTACAAGCAATCGGGCGTGGGCCGCGAGAATGGCATCAGTTCCCTGGCCCAGTACACGCGCATCAAGTCGGTTCAGGTCGAACTGGGCGGCTACGCGTCGGTCTTCTGATCGATCGATCGCAGCCTCGGGTTCCCGTCCTCAAGCTGCAAGAACGTGCCGGTCGGCCTTGCGCCACCGGCCCTTGCAGGTCACATCCATCTTGCAAGCCTCGCTCGACTGCGCTCGATCGCAGCCCGTAGCTTGCAGCCGCTTCCGGAGGAAGCCCCATGGAATATGATTACATCATCGTTGGTGCCGGCTCGGCCGGTAATACCCTGGCCACCCGCCTGACCGAAGACGCCAGTGTCTCGGTGCTGCTGCTCGAAGCCGGCGGCCCCGACTACCGCTTCGATTTCCGCACCCAGATGCCGGCCGCGCTGGCTTTCCCGCTGCAGGGCAAGCGCTACAACTGGGCGTACGAGACCGACCCCGAGCCGCACATGGACGGCCGGCGCATGGAGTGTGGTCGCGGCAAGGGCCTGGGTGGCTCGTCGCTGATCAACGGCATGTGCTACATCCGTGGCAACGCCCTGGACTTCGACGGCTGGGCCAAGCTCCCAGGGCTCGAAGACTGGACCTACCTGGACTGCCTGCCCTACTTCCGCAAGGCCGAAACCCGTGACATCGGCCCTAACGACTACCACGGCGGCGAAGGCCCGGTCAGCGTCACCACGCCCAAGGCCGGCAACAACCCGCTGTTCGCCGCCATGGTCGAAGCCGGCGTGCAGGCCGGCTACCCGCGCACCGAAGACCTCAACGGCTACCAGCAGGAAGGCTTCGGTCCGATGGACCGCACCGTGACCAAGAATGGCCGTCGCGCCAGTACCGCGCGCGGCTACCTGGACGAAGCCAAGAAGCGCTCGAACCTGACCATCGTCACCCATGCCCTGAGCGATCGCATCCTGTTCGAGGGCAAGCGCGCCGTGGGCGTGACCTATCTGGTCGGCGACAGCGAAGAACGTGTCGAAGCCCGCGCGCGCAAGGAAGTGATCGTCAGCTCCGGCGCCATCGCTTCGCCGCAACTGCTGCAACGTTCCGGGGTGGGCCCGCGCGCGCTGCTCGAAAGCCTGGACATTCCGGTGGTCCACGACCTGCCGGGCGTTGGCGAGAACCTCCAGGACCACCTGGAGCTGTACCTGCAGTACGCCTGTACCCAGCCGGTGTCGCTGTATCCCTCGCTGCTGTGGTGGAACCAGCCGGCCATCGGAGCCGAATGGCTGTTCAACGGCACGGGCATCGGCGCCAGCAACCAGTTCGAGGCCGGTGGCTTCATTCGGTCGCGACCTGAGTTCGAATGGCCGAACATCCAGTATCACTTCCTGCCGGTGGCCATCAATTACAACGGTTCCAAAGGCGTACAGGAGCATGGCTTCCAGGCGCACATGGGTTCGATGCGCTCGCCGAGCCGCGGTCGCGTCCAGGCCAAGTCCAAGGACCCACGCCAGCACCCGAGCATCCTGTTCAACTACATGGCCACCGAGCAGGACTGGCAGGAGTTCCGTGACGGTATCCGCCTGACCCGCGAAATCATGGCGCAACCGGCGCTGGACCCTTACCGTGGCCGTGAGATCAGCCCGGGCGAGCACGTGCAGACCGACGAGCAACTGGACAAATTCATCCGCGAGCACGCCGAAACCGCCTACCACCCGTCCTGCTCGTGCAAGATGGGCACCGACGACATGGCGGTGGTCGACGGCGAAGGTCGTGTGCATGGCATGCAGGGCCTGCGCGTGGTGGATGCTTCGATCATGCCGGTGATCATCACCGGTAACCTCAACGCCACCACGATCATGATCGCCGAGAAGATCTCCGACCGCATCCGCGGCCACCAACCCCTGCCGCGCAGCACCGCCGACTACTATGTGGCCGGCGATGCACCGGTCAAGGGCAAGGCGCTGCGCGAGGTCAACCCGGCCTGATGGACCCTGCCGGGGCCGCTCGCATCGGCCCTGGCAGGCACGGATTCATCCGCGGAGGCCGGCACTACCGGCCCCTGCCCCGACAGCCTTTGCAGCCGCCCCGCCCCCTGCGCTGGCGCGCACAAACCCTTTACAGCCTGCCAATTCATCGGGTTAGAATCGATTGGCACGCGACCTGCTAGTTCTCTCCAGCACTACCACGTCTTCTTCCCCCGCGAGTCCCGGAGTACCCGCCCTTGGATGCCAGTACCATCAACAGCCTGTTCCTGATCGGCGCACTGCTGGTGGGCGCGAGCATCCTGGTCAGCTCCCTGTCTTCACGCCTGGGCATCCCGATCCTGGTCATCATCCTCGCGGTCGGCATGGTCGCCGGCGTGGACGGTGGCGGCATCGTCTTCAACAACTATCCCACCGCCTACCTGGTAGGCAACCTGGCGCTGGCGGTGATCCTGCTCGATGGCGGTCTGCGCACGCGGGTGGCGAGCTTTCGCGTAGCGTTGTGGCCGGCCTTGTCGCTGGCCACGGTAGGGGTGCTGATCACCACCGCGCTGACGGGGATGGTCGCCGCCTGGCTGTTCGACCTCAGCCTGATCCAGGGCCTGCTGATCGGCGCCATCGTCGGCTCCACCGATGCTGCCGCGGTGTTCTCGCTGCTAGGCGGCAAAGGCCTGAACGAGCGGGTCACGGCCACGCTGGAAATCGAGTCCGGCAGCAATGACCCGATGGCGGTATTTCTCACCGTCACCCTGATCGACATGATCGCCAGCGGCCAGACCGGCCTGCACTGGAGCCTGCTGACCCACCTGCTGCGCGAGTTCGGCATCGGTGGCCTGCTCGGCCTGGGCGGCGGCTGGCTGATGCTGCAATTGGTCAACCGCATCCACCTGGCCGGCGGGCTCTACCCGATCCTGGTGGTCGCCGGTGGCCTGGTGGTGTTCTCGCTGACCAACGCCCTGCACGGCAGCGGCTTCCTCGCCGTGTACCTGTGCGGGCTGGTGCTGGGCAACAGGCCGATCCGCAGCCGCCACGGGATCCTGCACATGCTCGACGGTATGGCCTGGCTGGCGCAGATCGGCATGTTCCTGGTGCTCGGCCTGCTGGTCACGCCGCACGACCTGCTGCCCATCGCCCTACCGGCCCTTGGCCTGGCGCTGTGGATGATCCTGGTGGCGCGGCCACTGTCGGTGGTCGCCGCACTGCTGCCGTTCAAGGCCTTCCATGGCCGCGAGAAAGGCTTCATCTCCTGGGTGGGATTGCGCGGGGCGGTACCGATCATCCTCGCGGTGTTCCCGCTGATGGCCGGGCTGCCGGACGCGCAGCTGTTCTTCAACCTGGCGTTCTTCATCGTGCTCATCTCGCTGCTGGTGCAGGGCACCAGCCTGCCGTGGATGGCCAAGCTGCTGAAGGTCACCGTGCCGCCCGATCCTGCGCCGATCTCGCGTTCGGCCCTGGAAGTGCACGTCACCAGCGAGTGGGAGCTGTTCGTCTACCGCCTGGGCGCGGAAAAGTGGTGCATCGGCTCGCCCCTGCGCGAGTTGAAGATGCCCGAAGGCACGCGGATCGCGGCACTGTTTCGCAGCGAACAACTGCTGCACCCCACCGGCAGCACCGTGCTGGAAGTGGGCGACATGCTCTGCGTGATCGGCCACGAACATGACCTGCCGGCCCTGGGCAAACTGTTCAGCCAGGCGCCCCAGCGCGGCCTGGACCTGCGCTTCTTCGGCGATTTCGTGCTCGAAGGCGACGCCGAACTGGGCGCAGTGGCCGCACTCTACGGCCTGCAGCTCGATGGCCTGGACGCCCGCACGCCGCTGGCACAATTCATTCGACAGAAGGTCGGCGGCGCGCCTATCGTGGGCGACCAGGTCGAGTGGCACGGCACGATCTGGACCATCGCGACCATGGACGGGAACAAGATCCAGAAAGTGGGCGTCAGATTCCCCGAAGGAACGCGTCCCGGCCCCGGGCTGTTCCTCTAAACTTCGATCCGTGCCCTTTTCGCCAGTAGTCTGCCTATGTCCCTGCGCCAGTATGCCCGCACAGCCCTCCTGGGGCTGTGTCTCACCTTATCGTTCGGCGCCGTGGCGGCCGAGATGCCCACCGCCCCTGGCGTGCAGAACAGCCTCGACAAGATCGCCGAGCGCAAGCTGGCCGAACCGGAACAGAAAGCGCTGCAACAGGTGCTTGAGCAGACCCTGTCGCTGATCACCAGCAAGGAAGACAACGAGCGCAAGCTCGCCGAGCTGAAACAGCAGTTGGCCAGCGCCCCCCAGGAAACCCGTGACAGCCAGCACGAACTGGCCAGGCTCAAGGCCAGCAAGCCGACCGCCGTAGCCCAGCGCTACGCCAACCTCGGCGTTCCGCAGCTCGAACAGATGCTGGCCGAACGCAGCACCCAACAGGGTGATCTGCAAAAGGCCCTGGCCGAAGCCAACAGCCTGATCATCAACTCGCAGACCCGTCCCGAGCGCGCCCAGGCCGAAATCAGCAACAACCAGACCCGCGCCCAGCAGATCAACAACGCCCTCAAGTCCGGCAAGGACAACGGCAAGGTGCTGTCGGCCGACCAGCGCAACCAGCTCAGCGCCGAGTTGGGCTCGCTCAATGCCCTGACCGCCCTGCGCCGTCAGGAACTGGCGGCCAACAGCCTGTTGCAGGACCTGGGCAATGCCCGCCACGACTTGCTGATCGAGCGCGCCACGCGCCTGGAGCAGGAGATCCAGGACCTGCAGACGCTGATCAACGACAAGCGCCTGGCCCAGTCCCAGCAGACCGTCACCCAGCAGTCGATCGAAGCGCAGAAAGCCGGCGGCAGCACCCTGTTGGCCAACGAGAGCGCTGCCAACCTGAAATTGTCCGACTACCTGCTGCGCAGCACCGACCGCCTCAACGAACTGACCCAGCAGAACCTGCAGACCAAGCAGCAACTGGACACCCTGACCCAGGCCGACCAGGCCCTGGACGAGCAGATCAACGTGCTCAAGGGCAGCCTGCTGCTGTCCAAGATTCTCTACAAGCAGAAGCAGGCCCTGCCGCACCTGAAGTTGGACCGCGACCTGGCCGACCAGATCGCCGACATTCGCCTCTACCAGTTCGAGGTCAACCAGCAACGCGAGCAGATCACCAGTCCGATCACCTACGTCGACGACCTGCTGGCCAAGCAGCCCGAACAGGACGTGACGCCCCAGTTGCGCAAGGCCCTGCTGGAAGTGGCCATTACCCGCAGCGACCTGCTCGAACGGCTGAATCGCGAGCTGTCGGCGCTGCTCAACGAATCGATCACCTTGCAGCTCAATCAGAAACAGCTGCTGGGCACTGCGCAGAACCTGCGCACCACCCTCGATGAGCAGATGTTCTGGATCCCCAGCAACAAGCCGCTGGACTGGGAATGGCTGCGCTACGTGCCCCAGGGCTTCGCCGACCAGGTCGCCAGCCTGCCCTGGAGTTCGGGGGTCAAGGAACTGGCCGACGGGCTGATCCGCCGACCGCTGCTGTTCCTGCCGTTGCTGCTGGTGATCGGCGCCCTGCTGTGGCGCCGCAAGTACCTGTACGAGCGCCTGAACAAGGTGCACCAGGACATCGGCCATTTCCGTCGTGACAGCCAGTGGCATACGCCCCAGGCGATCCTGATCAACATCCTCCTGGCGATGCCGTTGAGCCTGGGCCTGGCGCTGTGCAGCTATGCGCTGCAGATCGACGCCCGGGGCCAGAACGCCAACCTCGGCGCGGCGCTCTGGCAACTGGCCCAGGCCTGGCTGGTGTTCTATACCGCCTACCGCATTCTCTCTCCAGGCGGTGTGGCGGAGGTGCACTTCCGGTGGCACAAGCCGCAGGTCGAGTTCCTTCGCGGCTGGGTGCGTCGGCTCGGTACCGTGGTGCTGGCCCTGGTCGGCGTGGTGGCGGTGGCCGAGCACCAGCCCTCGGCGCTGGCCGACGACGTACTGGGCATCGGTATCGTGCTGACCTGCTACGCGCTGATGGCCTGGCTGCTCAGTCGCCTGCTGCTCAGCAGCCCGGCCCACCGTGACACCTCGCTGTTCCGCAAAGCCGTAGGAGTGGCGTTCACGGCGTTGCCCGTGGCGCTGTTCATCGCCGTGTGCTTCGGCTACTACTACACTGCCCTCAAGCTGACCGACCGGCTGATCTATACCCTGTACCTGCTGATGTTCTGGCTGGTGATCGAGGCAGCGTTCGTGCGCGGCCTGTCGGTAGCCGCGCGGCGCCTGGCCTACCAACGCGCGCTGAGCAAGCGCGCGGCGGCCAAGGAAGGGCTGGACGGCGAGGTGATCGTCGAGGAACCGACGCTGGACATCGAACAGGTCAACCAGCAGTCGCTGCGCCTGATTCGCCTGGCCCTGCTCGGCGGCTTCATTGCCGGCCTGTACTGGGTGTGGGCGGATTTGATCACGGTGTTCTCCTACCTCAACAACATCACCCTGTACGAATACGCCAGCGGCACCGGCGCGACCGCCAGCATGGTGCCGATCAGCCTGGGCGACCTGCTCGGCGCGCTGGTGATCGCCGGCATCACCATCGCCCTGGCCAGCAACCTGCCAGGCCTGCTGGAGGTGCTGGTGCTGTCACGCCTGAGCCTGGCCCAGGGCAGTGCCTATGCCATCACCACACTGCTGTCGTATGTGATCGTCGGCGTCGGCATCGTCGGTACGCTGTCCACGCTCGGGGTCAGCTGGGACAAGCTGCAATGGCTGGTGGCCGCTCTGTCACTGGGGCTGGGTTTCGGCATGCAGGAAATCTTCGCCAACTTCATCTCCGGCATCATGATCCTGTTCGAGCGTCCGGTGCGCATCGGCGACACCATCACCATCGGCAACCTCTCCGGAACGGTGAGCAAGATCCGTATTCGCGCCACCACCATCACCGACTTCGATCGCAAGGACATCATCGTCCCCAACAAGACCTTCATCACCGGCCAGTTGATCAATTGGTCGCTGACCGACACCGTCACCCGCGTCACGCTGAAACTGGGCATCGACTACGGCTCGGACCTGGACCTGGTGCGCGACCTGCTGCTCAAGGGCGCCCACGAGAACCCGCGAGTGCTCAAGGACCCCGAGCCGCTGGTGTACTTCCTGCAATTCGGCGAAAGCTCCCTGGACCATGAGCTGCGCATGCACGTGCGCGACCTGGGCGACCGCAACCCGACGCTGGACGAGATCAACCGCTACATCAACCGCGAGTTCAAGGCCCACGACATCAAGATCTCGGTGCGCCAGGTGGAGGTGTTCCTGATGGACACCAAGGGCGGCAAGCAGCAGCTCATTCCGGCGCCGCAGCCCGGTGCCGACGGGCCGACCTCGGCCTGAGGCGCCCACCGCCGCACGGGGCGACGATCGCGCGGTGGGTTCGTCTGACGAGCCGTCCGCCAGGGACGTGATAGGCTTTGAGCGATCCGATCCCTGCGGGCGCGGGCTCGCCCCGCCAAGGGTCGCCAGCCGACCCTTGCCACTCATCCAGGAGCCGAACCCGTGAAAGCCCTCGACCAGTTGCACTTCGACAACCGTTTCGCTCGCCTGGGCGATGCCTTCTCCACCGAAGTCCTGCCCGAGCCGATCGCCGATCCGCGCCTGGTGGTGGCCAGCGAGGCGGCCATGGCGCTGCTCGACCTGGACCCCTCGCACGCCGAGTCGCCCGTGTTCGCCGAGCTGTTCAGTGGCCACAAGCTGTGGGACCAGGCGCAACCGCGGGCCATGGTGTATTCCGGTCACCAGTTCGGTGGCTACACCCCGCGGCTGGGCGATGGCCGCGGGCTGTTGCTGGGCGAAGTGCTCAACGACGCGGGCCAGCACTGGGACCTGCACCTCAAGGGCGCCGGGCAGACGCCCTTCTCGCGCATGGGCGACGGCCGGGCCGTGCTGCGTTCTTCGATCCGCGAATTCCTCGCCTCCGAAGCCCTGCACGCCCTCGGCATTCCCAGCAGCCGAGCCCTGTGCGTGATCGGTTCCAGCACCTCGGTATGGCGCGAAACCCAGGAAAGCGCGGCCATGCTGCTGCGCCTGGCGCCGAGCCATGTGCGTTTCGGCCACTTCGAATATTTCTACTACACCCGCCAGCCCGAACAGCAGCGGGTGCTGCTCGAGCATGTGCTGGAGCAGCATTATCCCGAGTGTCGCGAGGCCGAGCAGCCGTACCTGGCGATGTTCCACAACATCGTCGAGCGTAACGCCGAGCTGATCGCCCGCTGGCAAGCCTACGGTTTCTGCCATGGGGTGATGAACACCGACAACATGTCGATCCTGGGCATCACCTTCGACTTCGGCCCGTTCGCCTTCCTCGACGACTTCGACGCCAACTTCATCTGCAATCACTCCGACGACCGCGGCCGCTACAGCTACGCCAACCAGGTACCGATCGCCCATTGGAACCTCAGTGCGCTGGCCCAGGCCCTCACCACGGTGGTCGAGGTGGAGGCCTTGAAGCAGGCCCTGGAATTGTTCCTGCCCCTCTACCAGGCCCATTACCTGGACCTGATGCGCTGCCGCTTGGGCCTGGAAACGGCCGAGGACGGCGACATGGCCCTGGTCGAGCGCCTGCTGCAGTGCATGCAGAGCGGCGGCGTGGATTACACCCTGTTCTTCCGACACCTGGGCGAGCAGCCGGTGCAGCAAGCCTTGCAGACCGTACGCGCCGAATTCGTCGACCTGGCCGGTTTCGACGCCTGGGGCGCCGACTACCTCGCACGCTGCCAGCGCGAGCCCGGCAATGCACAGGGCAGACGCGAGCGCATGCATGCCGTGAATCCGCTGTACATCCTGCGCAACTATCTGGCGCAGCAGGCCATCGAGGCCGCCGAAGCGGGCGACTACAGTGAAGTACGACGGCTGCATCAGGTGCTGAGCAACCCCTTTGCCGAACAACCCGGCATGCAGGCCTACGCGCAGCGGCCACCGACCTGGGGCAAGCACCTGGAGATCAGTTGCTCGTCGTAGAGGTTTCCTGAACACCTCTGCACCGCCCACAGGGCATTGAGCGACGCGAGGCTACGCCACTGATCGGTACTTTCAAGGAGCTATCAAGGAGCCATCATGTCCGACCCACTGCTGATTCCCTGCCCCCACTGCGACGGCCTCAACCGAGTGCCGGCTTCCCGCCTGGGCGACGCCCCCACCTGTGGTCGTTGCAAGCGGCCGGTGCTGCTGGCAGCGCCCTTCGAGCTTGGCGAAGACCGCTACAGCGCGCAGATCAGGGGTGATATGCCGTTGCTGGTGGATGTCTGGGCCGAGTGGTGTGGACCCTGCAAATCCTTCGCCCCGGTGTTCGAGCAGGCCGCCCGCCAGCTCGTCGGCCGCTGCCGCCTGGCCAAGCTCGACAGCGAAGCCAACCGCCACCTGGCGGGGCAATTGGGCATTCGCTCGATTCCCAGCCTCATCCTGCTGCGCAACGGCCGGGAAGTCGCGCGCCAGGCCGGTGCACTGCCGCTGGCATCGCTGATGGAGTGGCTGCGCGCGCACGGTGTCTGATCGACGGACCGAGGTCAACCGCCTCTCTATCAGGCGCTGCGTTCGAGCAGATCGTGCAATTCCACGAACTGCTGGCTCAGCTTGTGCCGAGGCTCCAGGTGAATCAGCGGCAGGCTGGCGTGGTGCGATTCGCGCATCTTCACCGAGCTGGCGAGGTACACCGGCAGCACCGGCAGGCCTTCGGCGATGAGTTCGTCGAGCATCTGCTGGGGCAGGCTGGCGCGGGACTGGAACTGGTTGACCACGATTCCCTCCACTTGCAGGGCCTCGTTGTGGTCGTCCTTGAGCTCCTCGATTTCGGCCAGCAGCCCGTACAGCGCTTGGCGCGAGAAACTGTCGCAGTCGAAGGGAATCAACACACGGTCGGAGGCGATCAACGCGGACACGGCGTAGAAATTCAGCGCAGGCGGGGTGTCGATATAGATCCGCTCGTAGTCTTCGCTGAGGTCGTCGAGCAGTTTGCGCAGCTTGTTGATCTTGTGCTTGGCCTCGAGCTTGGGCTGCAGATCGGCCAGTTCAGGCGTAGCGGTGATGACATGCAGGTTGTCGAAGGGCGTTTCGTAGATATCGACCTTGTTCTTCTTGGCCACCGGCCCGCCCGCCAGGCTCTGCTTGAAGAAGTCGGCGATGCCCATGGGAATGTCGTCGCCGGTGAGGCCGGTCAGGTACTGGGTCGAGTTCGCCTGGGCGTCCAGGTCGATCAGCAGGGTCCGATAGCCTTCGCTGGCGCTGACCGCCGCCAGGTTGCAGGCGATGCTCGACTTGCCCACGCCACCTTTCTGATTGAACACCACGCGCCGCATGACAAGACCTCCGTGTTTCAGGGAATGCCCGAGTATGTGGCGGGCGGCATCGTTTAGCCAGCTTCTTGGGGCTTGTCCACCCCACCCAACAGCGCGGCGAAGGCCCTGGCCATCGCCGAACTGGCGCCGGCCCGCTGCACCAGCCACACCGCGCTGGTGGCCTGCGGGTCGAGCAAGGTGCGGTAGACCACGCCGTCGACGCGAATGCGCTGGAACGAGGCCGGCAGTACCGACACCCCCAGCCCCGCCGACACCAGCCCGATGATGGTCAAGGCCTCGCCCGCTTCCTGGGCGAAGTGCGGGCTGAAGCCGGCATGGCGCGCCAGCTCCATCAGTTGCGCGTACAGACCGCTGCCGTAGCTGCGAGGGAAGAACACGAAGGGCTCGTGAGCCAGCGCATCGAGGTAGAGGCCCTCTTCGCTGCCCAGGGCCAGTGGGTGCGAGGCATTGAGCACCGCCACCAGGGGTTCGCGGAACAGTTCGTTGACCGCCAGGCCCTCGGGCACTGGCAACGGACGCATCAGCCCCACCTCGATGGACTCGTCGAGCATCGCGTCGACCACTTCGCGGCTGCTCATTTCCTTCAGGTGCAGGTGCACGGCCGGAAAGCGCTGGCGAAAGGCGTGGATCGCCTGGGGAATGCGCGAGGTGAACGGCGCCGACGAGGTGAAGCCGATCTTCATCTCGCCCAGTTCGCCCAATTGTGCGCGGCGCGCCACGTCGGCGGCCCTGTCGACCTGGGCCAGCACCTGGCGGGCTTCGTCGAGAAACAGACGGCCCGCTTCACTGAGCTCCACCCGCCGATTGGTGCGCTCGAACAATCGCGCGCCCAATTCCTGCTCCAGCGCCTGGATCTGTTGGCTCAACGGCGGCTGAGAGATTCCCAGTTGCTGGGCGGCGCGCCCGAAATGCAGCTCCTCGGCGACCGCGATGAAATAGCGTAGATGACGCAGTTCCATTGACGCACTCCAAATAGGTCGAAAAACGTCTTAAATAGGTCGAACAATATATTGGAAATAATAATTAGCCAGCTATAAGCTTTTCCACATCGCAGCACCGGCCCCGTGCCATGAGGTAGTCCGTCGTGAAATCCGCTGTAGCCCCTTTACCCACGCAACCTGAACCCGCCCCCTTGAACGACCTGTGGATCGAAAAAGGCACTCCCGCCTTCATGAAGACCGTGCTGGCCCTGTTCAGCGGCGGCTTCGCCACCTTCGCCCTGCTGTACTGCGTGCAGCCGATGATGCCGCTGCTGTCCAAGGACTTTTCCATCAATGCGGCCCAGAGCAGCCTGGTGCTCTCGGTATCCACCGCGATGCTGGCGGTCGGCTTGCTGATCACCGGCCCGATCTCCGACCGCATCGGGCGCAAGCCGGTGATGGTGTTCGCATTGGCGTGCGCGGCGCTGTCCACCCTGGCCAGTGCCGTGATGCCGACGTGGGAACTGGTGCTGGCCACACGGGCGCTGGTGGGGCTGTCACTGAGCGGGCTGGCCGCCGTGGCGATGACCTACCTCAGCGAAGAGATCCATCCGCAGCACATCGGCCTGGCCATGGGCCTGTACATCGGCGGCAACGCCATCGGCGGCATGAGCGGACGCCTGATCACCGGCGTGCTGATCGACTTCGTCAGCTGGCATACGGCGATGCTGGTCATCGGCGGTCTGGCGCTGCTGGCGGCGGTAGTGTTCTGGAAGGTCCTGCCCGAGTCACGCAACTTCCGCGCGCAGTCGCTGCGGCCGCGTCGGCTGCTCGATGGTTTCGTGATGCACTTCAAGGATGCCGGCCTGCCCTGGCTGTTCCTCGAAGCCTTCCTGCTCATGGGCGCTTTCGTCACGCTGTTCAACTACATTGGCTATCGCCTGCTGGCCGAGCCATACCACATGAACCAGGCGCTGGTCGGCTTGCTCTCGGTGGTGTACCTGTCCGGTATCTACAGCTCGGCGCAGGTGGGCGCGCTGGCCGACCGGCTGGGTCGGCGGCGGGTGTTCTGGGCCAGTATCGGGGTGATGGCCATCGGCATGGCGATGACCTTGTTCACACCCTTGCCGCTGGTGGTGGTCGGCATGCTGGTGTTCACCTTCGGCTTCTTCGGCGCCCATTCGGTGGCCAGCAGCTGGATCGGCAGGCGGGCACTCAAGGCCAAGGGGCAGGCTTCGTCGCTGTACTTGTTCAGCTATTACGCAGGATCGAGCGTGGCCGGGACGGCGGGCGGGGTGTTCTGGCATCACTGGGGCTGGAACGGTATCGGCCTGTTCATCGGTGGTCTGCTGGCCGTCGCGTTGGCAGTGGCGCTGAAACTGAGCAAGTTGCAACCCAAGGCTGCGTGAAACGCCTGCGGGCCGAGCGAGAGGCTGTGAAGCTCATCCCGGTCCGCCCGCAGGGTGGTGTCACTTGACGATTTCGACGATGTCCACATCCACTTCGCGGCTCATGAGGTGTTTTTCCACTTCGCCGGTGAGCTTCACCTGGGTTTTCTCATTGAAGGGCGTGACAGGCAGGTCTTCGTTGTCGATCTCGACATGGATGGTGCCGGTGTTGTCCTTGAACTCGTACTTGTCGTCGTTGTTGATCTTCTTGGTGATGTAGCCCTGCAGCACCACCGGAGTGTCGTCGGCCGCTTCATTGGCAGCGGCGACGGTGGTGACGGGCTGCGCGCCCGGGCCCGTGTAACCGGCGGCCAGGGCAGCAGTGCTGAAGAGCGGGGCGAGGATCAGGGGCAGATAACGTGCTTTCATGATGATCGGGTCCTGTTTGGGTTTCGATGGGACCAGATTAGCGACGATCGCTGAATTCAAGCTTAATCCTGCATCCGTCTCGAAGCGAAGCGGCGTCCACAGCCTTGTGGATGTGAACGCACCGCGCCTGAGACGACTGCGTCAGCCGTGGTACTGCGCCGAGAACTCGTGAACCGCTTCGATGAATACCCCGGCATGGGCAGGATCGACTTCCGGGGTGATGCCATGGCCCAGATTGAACACGTGGCCGCTGCCGTGACCGTAGCTGGCCAGGATGCGCGCCACTTCCTGGCGAATGGCCTCGGGCCTGGCGTACAGCACGGTCGGGTCCATGTTGCCTTGCAGGGCCACCTGATCGCCCACGCGGCGACGGGCATCACCGATGTCGCAGGTCCAGTCCAGGCCCAGCGCGTCGGCGCCGGCCTCGGCGATGCTTTCCAGCCACAGGCCGCCGTTCTTGGTGAACAGGATCACCGGTACCTTGCGGCCGTCGTGCTCACGGATCAGGCCGCTGACGATCTTGCGCATATAGTCCAGCGAGAAACGCTGGTAGGCCGCCGACGACAGCGCGCCGCCCCAGGTGTCGAAGATCTGCACAGCCTGGGCGCCGGCCTGGATCTGGCCGTTGAGGTAGGCGGTCACCGATTGCGCCAGCTTGTCCAGCAGCAGGTGCAGCGCCTCGGGCTGGTCGTAGAGCATGGCCTTGGTCTTGCGGAAGTCCTTCGACGAGCCGCCCTCGATCATGTAGGTGGCCAGGGTCCAGGGGCTGCCTGAGAAGCCGATCAGCGGCACGCGGCCATCGAGCTCGCGGCGGATGGTGCTGACCGCATCCATCACGTAGCCCAGGTCCTGGTGCGCATCGGGAATCGGCAGCGCCTCGATGTCGGCCAGGGTGCTGACGACCTTCCTGAAGCGCGGGCCTTCGCCGGTCTCGAAGTACAGGCCCTGGCCCATGGCATCGGGGATGGTGAGGATGTCGGAGAACAGGATCGCGGCGTCCAGGGGGTAGCGGTCCAGCGGCTGGAGCGTCACCTCGCAGGCGAACTGCGGGTTCTTGCACAGGCTCATGAAGTCGCCGGCGCTGGCGCGGCTGGCGCGGTATTCCGGCAGGTAGCGGCCGGCCTGGCGCATCATCCACACCGGGGTGACGTCCACGGGCTGCTTGAGCAATGCACGCAGGAAACGATCGTTCTTCAGGGCAGTCATGTCGGCATCCAGCAAAAAAGTGCGGGCATTTTCTCAGACGCCAGCGCAAAAGGCACGGTCGCGGCCATGGCTTTTGTCTATCGGGTGCCGTGGGTCAAGGATCGCTGCGGGCGGGATGGCGAAACGCGCGTGGGAGGGGTCGGCCCCACTCCCACGTCACGCAGGGTCGCTTCAGACTTCCAGGTAATCCAGGATGCCTTCGGCGGCGGTACGGCCTTCGAAGATGGCGGTCACCACCAGGTCGGAGCCGCGCACCATGTCGCCGCCGGCGAAGATCTTCGGATTGCTGGTCTGGTGCTTGAAGCGGCCCTTCTCCGGCGCGACCACACGGCCCTGGCTGTCCATCTGGATGCCATGCTGCTCGAACCAGGGCGCCGGGCTCGGACGGAAGCCGAAGGCGATCACCACGGCATCGGCCGGCAGGATCTGCTCGGAGCCGGGGATCGGCTCGGGGCTGCGGCGACCACGGGCATCCGGTTCGCCCAGGCGAGTCTCGACTACCTTCACCCCTTCGACCTTGCCGTTGCCGACGATGGCGATGGGCTGGCGGTTGTAGAGGAACTTGACCCCTTCTTCCTTGGCGTTCTTCACCTCTTTGCGCGAACCGGGCATGTTCGCTTCGTCGCGACGGTAGGCGCAGGTCACCGATTTGGCGCCCTGGCGGATCGAGGTGCGGTTGCAGTCCATCGCCGTGTCGCCACCGCCGAGCACCACCACCTGCTTGCCCTGCATGTCGACGAAGTCTTCGGGCGACTTCTCGAAGCCCAGGTTGCGATTGACGTTGGCGATCAGGAAGTCCAGCGCATCGTGCACGCCCGGCAGGTCCTCGCCGGGGAACCCGCCCTTCATGTAGGTGTAGGTGCCCATGCCCATGAACACGGCGTCGTAGTCGGCCAGCAACTGCTCCAGGGAGATGTCCTTGCCCACTTCGGTGTTCAGGCGGAATTCGATGCCCATGCCGGTGAAGACTTCGCGGCGGTTGCTCAGCACGGTCTTTTCCAGCTTGAACTCAGGGATGCCGAAGGTCAGCAGACCACCGATTTCCGGGTTCTTGTCGAACACCACCGGCGTCACGCCGGCCCGCACCAGCACGTCGGCACAACCCAGCCCGGCAGGGCCGGCACCGATGATGGCGACGCGCTTGCCGGTCGGCTTGACCTTGGACATGTCCGGACGCCAGCCCATGGCGAAGGCGGTATCGGTGATGTACTTCTCCACCGAACCGATGGTTACCGCACCGAACCCATCGTTCAAGGTGCAGGCGCCCTCGCACAGACGATCCTGCGGGCACACGCGACCGCACACTTCCGGCAGGGTGTTGGTCTGGTGGGACAGCTCCGCCGCCGCCAGGATGTTGCCTTCGGACACCAGCTTCAACCAGTTGGGAATGAAGTTGTGCACCGGGCACTTCCATTCGCAGTACGGATTGCCGCAACCCAGGCAGCGGTGTGCCTGCTCCACGGACTGCTGCGGCTTGAAGGGCTCGTAGATTTCCACGAACTCCTTCTTGCGCTGACGCAGCAGCTTCTTTTTCGGGTCCTTGCGGCCCACTTCGATGAACTGGAAGTCGTTACTCAGACGTTCAGCCATTTTTCAAAACCTCTCAACAGCAGCTGCGCGCATCAGGCTGCAAGCCGCAAGACGATCACGTAAGCCCGGCGAGCCCAGGCCGCTGCTAGCGGCAGCCTGAGCTCGCCCTTGCAGCTGCCTTATTGCGGGTTGGCGCGGGTGCTGGACAGCAGTTGCTTGAGGTTGGCCGCCTTGGGCTTGACCAACCAGAAGCGTCGCACGTAGTCGTCCAGGTTCTCGCAGAGCTCACGCCCCCACTCGCTGCCGGTTTCCTCGACGTACTCGGCCAGGACCCGCGCCAGGTGGCTGCGGTAGGCCTCCATCGCCTCGCCACTGATGCGCTGGATTTCCACCAGCTCGTGGTTGAGTTTGTCGACGAAGGTGTTGTCCTGGTCGAGCACGTAGGCGAACCCGCCCGTCATGCCGGAGCCGAAGTTGTAGCCGGTCTTGCCGAGCACGCAGACGAAGCCGCCGGTCATGTACTCGCAGCAGTGATCGCCCGTGCCCTCGACCACCGCGTGGGCGCCGGAGTTGCGCACCGCGAAGCGCTCGCCAGCGGTACCGGCGGCGAACAGCTTGCCGCCGGTGGCGCCATACAGGCAGGTGTTGCCGACGATGGCGCTGTGCTGGGTCTCGAACGGGCTACCGGCCGGTGGCACGATGGTCAGCTTGCCACCGGTCATGCCCTTGCCGACGTAGTCGTTGGCGTCCCCTTCCAGGTGCAGGTGCAGGCCTCCGGCGTTCCACACGCCAAAGCTCTGCCCGGCGGTGCCGTTGAAGCGGAAGGTGATCGGCTTGGCCGCCATGCCCTGGTTGCCGTAGCGCTTGGCGATCTCGCCGGAGATCCGCGCGCCGATGGAGCGGTCGCAGTTGCAGATATCCACCGCGAACTCGCCACCGGCCTGGTCGCGGATCGACGGCAAGGCCATTTCGACCATGCGCTCGGCCAGCTCGCCCTTGTCGAACGGCGGGTTGCGGTCGACTTCGCAGAACTGCGGCTTGTCGGCCGGAATGTGCGAGCTGCCCAGCAGCGGCGTCAAGTCCAGGTGCTGCTGGCGCTCGGTGTCGCCGGGCAGCACGTCGAGCAGGTCGGTGCGGCCGATCAGCTCGCCCAGGCTGGCCACACCCAGCTTGGCCAGCCACTCGCGGGTTTCTTCGGCGACGAAGGTGAAGAAGTTGATCACCATGTCGACGGTGCCGATGTAGTGGTCCTTGCGCAGCTTGTCGTTCTGGGTCGCCACGCCGGTGGCGCAGTTGTTCAGGTGGCAGATGCGCAGGTACTTGCAGCCCAGGGCGATCATCGGCGCGGTGCCGAAGCCGAAGCTCTCGGCGCCGAGGATCGCCGCCTTGATCACGTCCAGGCCGGTCTTCAGGCCGCCGTCGGTCTGCACCCGCACCTTGCCGCGCAGGTCGTTGCCGCGCAGGGTCTGGTGCGTTTCGGCCAGGCCCAGCTCCCAGGGCGCGCCGGCATACTTGATCGAGGTCAGCGGCGAAGCGCCGGTGCCGCCGTCATAGCCGGAAATGGTGATCAGGTCGGCATAGGCCTTGGCCACGCCGGCAGCGATGGTGCCGACGCCCGCCTCGGCCACCAGCTTGACCGACACCAGCGCCTGCGGGTTGACCTGCTTGAGGTCGTAGATCAGCTGGGCCAGGTCTTCGATCGAGTAGATGTCGTGGTGCGGCGGCGGCGAAATCAGCGTCACGCCGGGCACCGCATAGCGCAGCTTGGCGATCAGGCCGTTGACCTTGCCGCCCGGCAACTGGCCGCCCTCACCAGGCTTGGCGCCCTGGGCCACCTTGATCTGCAGCACCTCGGCATTGACCAGGTACTCGGGGGTGACGCCGAAGCGGCCGGTGGCCACCTGCTTGATCTTCGAGCTCTTGAGCGTGCCGTAGCGCGCTGGATCTTCACCGCCCTCACCGGAGTTGGAACGCGCGCCCAGGCGGTTCATCGCCTCGGCCAGCGCCTCGTGGGCTTCCGGCGACAGCGCGCCCAGGGAAATGCCGGCGGAATCGAAGCGCTTGAGAATCGCCTCTACCGGCTCGACCTGCTCCAGCGCCAGTGCCTGGTCGGCCACCTTGACCTTCAGCAGGTCGCGCAGCATGGACACCGGGCGCTGGTCGACCAACGCGGTGTATTCCTTGAACTTGGCGTAGTCGCCCTGCTGTACCGCCGCTTGCAGGGTGTTGACTACATCCGGGTTGTAGGCGTGGTATTCGCCGCCATGCACGAACTTGAGCAAGCCGCCCTGCTGGATTGGCTTGCGCGCGCTCCAGGCCTCGGCGGCCAGCAGCTTCTGGTCGCTTTCCAGGTCTTCGAAGCGTGCGCCCTTGATGCGGCTGGACACGCCCTTGAAGCTCAGGCCCACGACCTCGTCCGACAGGCCGATGGCTTCGAACAGCTGCGCACCCCGGTAAGAGGCGATGGTGGAGATGCCCATCTTCGACAGGATCTTCAGCAGGCCCTTGGAGATGCCCTTGCGGTAGTACTTGAACACCTCGCCCAGGTCGCCCAGCACTTCACCGGTGCGGATCAGGTCGGCCAGCACTTCGTACGCCAGGTAGGGGTACACGGCCGACGCGCCGAAGCCCAACAGTACGGCGAAGTGATGCGGGTCACGGGCGGTCGCGGTTTCCACCAGGATGTTGCTGTCGCAACGCAAGCCCTGGTCGGTCAAGCGGTGGTGCACCGCGCCGACGGCCAGCGCGGCATGCACCGGCAACTTGCCCGGAGCGATGAAGCGGTCGCTGAGCACCAGTTGCGTCTTGCCGCTGCGCACCGCCTCCTCGGCCTGGTCGGCGATGTTGCGGATGGCCGCTTCCAGGCCCAGGCCCTGCTCGTAGTTGAGGTCGATCACCTGCCGGTCGAAGCCTTCGCGCTCCAGGCTCATCAGCGAGCGCCATTTGGCGGGCGAGATGATCGGCGAGCTGAGGATCACCCGCGAGGCATGCTCGGGGGACTCCTGGAAGATGTTGCGCTCGGCGCCCAGGCAGATCTCCAGGGACATGACGATCGCTTCGCGCAGCGGGTCGATCGGCGGGTTGGTCACCTGGGCGAACTGCTGGCGGAAGAAATCGTAGGGCGAGCGCACGCGCTGGGACAGCACGGCCATCGGCGTGTCATCGCCCATCGAGCCGACCGCTTCCTGGCCTTGTTCGCCGAGCGGACGCAGCACCTGGTCACGCTCCTCGAAGGTGACCTGGAACATCTTCATGTACTGCTTGAGCTGGTCGCTGTCGTAGCTGGCCACGCCCTGGTCGTCGCTGAGGGTCGCCTGGATGCGCAGGGCATGCTGGCGCAGCCAGCGCTTGTAGGGATGGCGCGACTTGAGGCGGTTGTCGATGGCGTCGGTGTCGAGGATCTGACCGGTCTCGGTGTCCACGGCGAAGATCTGCCCCGGACCCACTCGCCCCTTGGCGATGACGTCCTCGGGCTTGTAGTTCCACACGCCGATTTCCGAGGCCAGGGTGATGTAGCCGTTGCGCGTGGTCACCCAGCGCGCCGGGCGCAGGCCGTTGCGGTCGAGCAGGCACACCGCGTGGCGGCCTTCGGTCATCACGATGCCGGCCGGGCCGTCCCACGGTTCCATGTGCATGGAGTTGTATTCGTAGAAGGCGCGCAGGTCGGCGTCCATGGTCTCGACGTTCTGCCAGGCCGGCGGGACCAGCATGCGCACGCCACGGAACAGGTCGATGCCACCGGTGACCATCAATTCGAGCATGTTGTCCATGCTCGAGGAGTCCGAGCCCACGCGGTTGACCAGGGGGCCGAGCTCTTCGAGATCGGGAATGAGGTCGTTGGCGAACTTGGTGCGACGGGCCATGGCCCAGTTGCGGTTGCCGGTGATGGTGTTGATCTCGCCGTTGTGGGCGAGGAAGCGGAACGGCTGGGCCAGCGGCCACTTCGGCAGGGTGTTGGTGGAGAACCGCTGGTGGAAGACGCAGATCGCGGTCTTCAGGCGCTCATCGCCCAGATCCGGGTAGAAGGCGGTGAGGTCCGCCGGCATCATCAGGCCTTTGTAGATGATGGTCTTGTGGGAAAAGCTGCAGATGTAGTGGTCGGCGTCGTGGGCATTGGCCACCGACGAACGGCGACGTGCGCTGAACAGCTTGATGGCCATTTCCTGATCGCTCAGGCCATCGCCGCCGATGAACACCTGCTCGATCTGCGGCAGGCGTTCCAGCGCCAGTCGGCCCAGCACGCTGGTATCGATCGGCACCTTGCGCCAACCCACCAGTTGCAGGCCAGCCTGGGTGATCTCGCGATCCATGTTGGCGCGGGCCGCTTCGGCCTTTATCGGATCCTGATTGAAGAACACCATGCCGACCGCGTACTGCCTGGGCAATTCGACGGCGAAATGCTCTTGAGCCACGGTGCGCAGGAACTGGTCGGGCTTCTGCATGAGCAGGCCGCAACCGTCACCGGTCTTGCCGTCTGCGTTGATCCCACCGCGGTGGGTCATGCAGGTCAGGGCCTCGACAGCCGTTTGCAGGAGGTGATGACTCGCCTCGCCCGCCATGTGGGCGATCAGGCCGAAACCACAGTTATCTTTGAATTCTTCTGGATGGTACAGACCGGTTTTCATAGACACATTCTCACCAGGTTCGCCTCTCAACCAAGGCAAATCTCTTTTTAGTACAACCACTTACCATCCACACCGGTCGAATGCCAGCTTTTTTGCGGGGGCAATGGGAAACCATTGTTGCACAGCGACGGAGCCGCCCACAAACATTAACGACGAATCGCTAAAGGTTTATGTCGCAATTTTGAATGTTTAGCAATGCGCACCATGATAGAGCACTAGCTAGGCATGAAGCGATTCAGCCTTGGCTGCATGCGCTGGCTCGTGGCCGGCAGCCTGGGACACGAAAGCCTGCCGCGCATGAACGCAGCAGGCTGTCGAGAGATCCGGGATTCGCTCAGCAACTGGGCGGCGGGGTGCTGCCGCCCGGAAGGATCAGCGGGCCGTGGCCAGCTCTTGTTGAACGCTGCCGACGGTACGAGGCCAAGGTTTACCAGCCTGGACCTTCGCTGGCAAGCTCTTGATTGCAGCCGCCGCGGCATCGCGGCTGGCGAAATTCCCGTAGGTCACCACATACAGCGGTTTGCCCTGCAGGGTCTTCTTGAAGTAACGATACTCGCCACCCTGCTCCTTGACGAAGGACTGGGCGGCCGATTCGTTGCTGGTGCCGAACACCTGGACCACGTAGTTGCCAGCCTTCTGCCCGCTGTACCAGCTGCTGTTGCCAGCGCCACCGGTGCTCTTCTCCACGGCCTTGGTGGCAGGTTTGGCAGTCGCTACCTGGGTCGGCGCCGGCTTGGCCGCTGGTGCAGTCGCCTTGGTCGGCTGGGTGGCCGCAGGCTTGGGTGCCTGAGCCACGGTCTGAGCCGGCGCGCTCACCACAGGTTGCGCAGGGGTCGGCGCAGGACCAGCCGCTACGCCCTGGGGCGGCGCGGTAGTGGTGACGGTTGGCGGTACCGCGGTGGATGGCGCAGACGGTTGCAGGGCGGTGTTACCCGCTGGACCACCCTCCTCGCCATCGCCCATGCCTGCGGCCTGGGCCAAGGGTTCGCGCATCACCGGCTGGGACTGTCCCACCAGCGGCAGCGGCATCGGCTGCGAGGAACCGGAGAATTCGACCGTCGGCGCGCCGTTGCCGCCGGATTGCCCTTGCCCCAACGGCAACTGGGCCTGCGCAGCCGGCGTCTCGGCCGGCGCCTTGTCGCTCTTCTTGGGCATCAGGACGGCTGCCGCAACGGCGACCACCACCACGGCAGAAAGCGCGAGCACGTGTTTCTTAGGCATTTTGAACCCCATGGAGGGTCGCTTCTCGGTACTGCGAGTCGCGATCATGGCTTCGATCAAGGTATCGCGGGCCACCTGATTGATGTTGCCCGGCCAACCGTCGGCGTTTTCATGGATCTCGGCGATCTGCTCGGCGCTGAACACCTCCAGCCCCCGACCCGCGCCTTCCAGGCGCTGCTCGAGGTACTCGCGGGTTTCCTCTTCGCTGTAGGGGGCGAGTTCGATGATGTGGAAGCGTTCTTCCTCGGCACTGAGCTCGTCCAACCCGGCGATCAGCGAGGGCTCGCCGAACAGGAATACGTGCGGGCGCCCCTCGGGGACACCGGCCGCCAATTCCAGCAACGCTTGGAGTGCCGACTCCTCGAGTTGTTCCGCATCGTCCACCAACAGATAGACTTCCTGGCCAGTCAGCGCCAGTTGCACCACCTGGGACAGGATGGCCTGAACCTGGGGCTGCGCCACGCTCAATGCCTGGGCCACCTGGCCCAGTACGCCGGCGGCATCGCTGGCGCCGCGCGCGGACACCACCACGCTCTGCACCGACTGCTTGTTGGTGCTGGCCACCAGGGCCTGGCGCAGCAGGGTCTTGCCGCTGCCATGCGGGCCGGTGACCACCAGCATCAGGTGGCTGTAGCGCGCCAGATGATGCAGCTGGCCCAGCACAGGCTTGCGCTGGGCCGGGAAGAACTTGAACCCGGGCACACGCGGCGCGAACGGATCGTGGCTCAACTGGTAATGGTCGAGAAACGCCTCATCGGCATGCAAACTGGTCATTGCGCTGTCACAACCTCACGCTGCGCCACGATCGCGCGGTAATCCGCCGCCAACGTGGCCTGAAGGATCTCCTTCGGATAGTCGTCGGTGATCACGGCCTCGCCCAGCCGGTGCAGCAGCACCAGGCGCAGGCGTCCGTCGAGCACCTTCTTGTCGACCGCCATGTGTTCCATGAAATGCGCCGGGGTCATTTCCTCTGGAGGCACCACCGGCAAGCCTGCATCCTGCAGCAGACGGATACCGCGATCTCGCGCCGCCTGGTCGATCCAGCCCAGGCGCATGGACATTTCCAGCGCCATGACCGTACCGGCCGCGACGGCCTCGCCATGCAACCATACCCCGTAACCCATGTGGGTTTCGATGGCATGGCCGAAGGTATGGCCGAGGTTCAGGGTAGCGCGCACGCCCGACTCGCGCTCGTCCGCACCGACCACCGCGGCCTTGGCCGCGCAGGAGCGGCGAATGGCTTCGGTCAGGGCCGCGGCATCGAGCTGGCGCAGCGCGACCATGTGCTCCTCCAGCCAGCCCAGGAAAGGTTCGTCGCAGATCAGGCCGTACTTGATGACTTCGGCCAGCCCGGCCGACAACTCGCGCGGCGGCAGGGTGCGCAGGCTGGTGGTGTCGATCAGCACCGCATTGGGCTGGTAGAACGCGCCGACCATGTTCTTGCCCAGCGGATGGTTGATCCCGGTCTTGCCACCCACGGAGGAATCCACCTGGGACAACAGCGTGGTCGGCACCTGGATGAAATCGACGCCGCGCTGGTAGCAGGCGGCGGCGAAGCCGGCCATGTCGCCGATCACGCCGCCGCCCAGGGCCACCACGGTGGTGCGCCGGTCATGACGGGCCGTGAGCAGGGCGTCGAAGATCAGTTGCAGGGTTTCCCAGTTCTTGTGGGCCTCGCCGTCCGGCAGTACCACCGGCAGCACCGACCAGGCGCCGAGCGTCTGGCTCAGGCGTTCCAGGTAGAGCGGCGCGACGGTTTCGTTGGAGACGATGGCGACCTGCCGGCCGGCGATGTGCGGCGCCAGCAGCTCGGGCTGATCCAACAGGCCCTCGCCAATGTAGATCGGGTAGCTGCGTTCGCCCAGATCGACCTTCAGTGTCTGCATGTATCCCCACAATGTACTTGGGCGCGGCGTCGGCAAGCGGTCCGCGCGTAGGTTCAACCTCGACCCGGCGTTGGTCGCCGAGAATAGTCCCGGCTCAGCGGGGCGGCAACTGCTGCAAGCGGTCGAGTATGTCGATCACCACCATCCGAGGTGGCCGTTCGTCGGTTTCCACCACCAGGTCGGCGATCTCGCGGTAGAGCGGGTCGCGCGCCTCCAGCAAGGCGCGCAGCGTGGCCTCGGGATTGGCGGTGCGCAGCAGCGGGCGGTTGCGGTCGCGTGCGGTGCGTCCGACCTGCTGCTCCACCGAGGCATGCAGGTAGATCACACGCCCGCCCTGATGCAATGCCTGGCGATTGGCCTCACGCATCACTGCGCCGCCGCCGGTCGCCACGACCACGCCGTCGAGCTCGCACAGCTCGGCGATCATCGCCTGTTCGCGATCGCGGAAACCCGGCTCGCCTTCCTTGTCGAAAATCCACGGAATGTTGGCACCGGTCCGCAGTTCGATTTCCTTGTCGGAATCCTTGAACAGCAGACGCAGTTCCTTCGCCAACAGGCGCCCGATGGTGCTCTTTCCGGCACCCATGGGCCCTACAAGTATCAAATTTCGCACAGAATCAACGACTCACAGCAATCGTCTGGTCACTCATGATACGCGGAGTCAGGAAGACCAGCAGCTCGGATTTTTTCTCTTGTAATGCATCGCGTCGAAACAGCCGCCCAACATACGGCAGATCGCCAAGAAATGGCACCTTGTCCACCACATTGCTGTTGGACGTCGAGTACACGCCGCCAATCACAATCGTTTCGCCATCGGCCACGCGCACCTTGGCATTGACCTCGTTCTTGCGGATCGGCGGCACGTCGTTCAAGGCGTTGAGGTAGTCCGGCTCATCCTTGGTGACGCGTACCGCCATGATGACCTTGCCATCGGGGGTGATCTGCGGGGTGACCTCCAGCGACAGCGAGGCCTCGCGAAAGGAGACCGATGTGGCGCCATTCTTGGTCGACTGCTGGTAGGGCACTTCGGTGCCCTTGAGGATACGCGCGGTTTCCTTGTCGGCGGTGACCACCTTGGGCTGCGAGATGATTTCACCCTGGCCACTTTTTTCCATGGCGCTGAGTTGCAGGTCCAGCAGCCCGTTGCTGCCCAGCAGGGCCAGGCCGATGCCGGAGGTCGGGTTCGATGCGCCCAGGTCGACGAACAGCTCGCCGCCCGAACGAGCCAGGGCGCCGCCAGGCCTGGCGCCCCAACGCACCCCGAGCACCTTCTCGTAGTCGACGTTGGCCTCGACGATCCGCGCTTCGATCATGACCTGACGCACCGGCACGTCCAGCTGGGCGATCAGTTGACGCAGCTCGGCCAGGCGGGCCGCAGGCTGGGTGGCCACCAGGGTGTTGGTGCGGGTGTCGACGGTCAGGCTCGCCCTGGCATCGGTGGCGTCGTCGCTGGGCAGACTCGCCAGCAACAGCCGCGCCAGTTCGGTCGCATCGGCGTGATGAACGGGCAGCAAGGTGCGTTGCAACGGCTGCGCCCGAGCCACCAGCACCCGATCCACTTGCGCCTCGCGCGCCTGTTCGGCCAATTCGGCCGCCGGCGCGATCAGCAGCACGTTGCCTTCTTCGCGCCGGGTCAGGCCGCGACTGCGCAGTACCAGGTCAAGGGCCTGGTCCCACGGCACGTCCTGCAAGCGCAGGGTAATGTTGCCCTGTACCGTGTCACTGGCCACCAGGTTCACCCCCGCATAGTCGGCCAGGACCTGCAGCACCGCACGGACCTCGACATCCTGGAAATTCAACGAAAGCGGCTCACCTCGGTACTTGGGCGTCGCCATCGCCTGACACGCTGCCGACAGCGCCCACAACGCCCACAGCGCGATCACCCGTCTTCTCATAGACCTGCCTGCTCCCTGCACGCCTGTGCCTGCTCAAGGACAGGTAACGCGAGGTTTCCTGCCACGCTCCATCGTTGAATATTCGTTCCCTGACCTCGATCTGCTCCGGATCGACGCGCACCACCTCGCCCTCCTCACGCCCCAGCCGGTCACCTTCGGCCACCCGATGGAGCCCGCCGGCCCAGCGCACCAGGGCCTGGGTCTGACCCACACGGGAGAGGCTGCCGACCATTTCCAACTGTTCTAGCGGCACCCCCGCGAGCCCTGGCTGCGCCATGTGCCGCGGCGACCAGCCAGTGAAGGGGTCCAGGGCCGGCGGCGGACGTACCGGCCGTGCAAATCGCTCGGCCAGCGACCCGGGGACCGGTAATGCTTCGCCGGCATCGAAGGCATGCAGCTGGATGTCCAACTGCAGCAATCCAGGGCGATCGACCGCTGTCGCCCACTGCATACTCATCACCTGCAATGTCCGCAGCTGCTGCAACCACTCATCCAGCCAGACACGCAGCGCGGCGTAGGAGCCAACGACGCGCATGCGCAAGGGCATCTGGCGATAGCCGACTGCCTGCAGCGTGTCGCCGACGTCGAGCTGTTCGACCACCAGCCCATGGACGCGGCCGCTGTGCGCCAGCTGATCGAGCCACTCGCTCATGCCCTCGCCACCCGACAAGCGCCACCGCGCCTCTTGCACCCGCTGCTGCTCATCGGCAAGCGCCGCCTGCGCGGAATCCAGCGATCGTGCCTGTCGCTGGCGCTCGTGCAACAGTCGGTCCTGCACAGCCTGCTGCACCTCAGCATCGCGATAGGCGCCCAGCGTGGCGTGCAGGCGCAGCCAGTAACCGCCGGCCACCACCACCAGCACCACGATGGCCACCAGCGCAGCGCGCGCCACGGCCGACCGCGCGGCCTGCTCCTGCCACCTCGACAGCAGTGTGTCGAGCCTGCTCAGGACGGCGACACCCGAGCGACCAGCTCGAAGGCATCGCCTTCGCTGCGCCCCACCACCTGCTTGAGCTCGATGTCGTGAAGCACCGACGAGCGCTGCAGGCCTCGCATGAATTGCGCCAGCACCGCCGGAGACAGCGCGAGTCCGTTGACCTGGAGACGCCCGTCTTGCAGATCGAGGCGAGTCAGTTGCATGCCTTGCAGCATCGCCCCCTCCACCTCGGCCATCAGGCGCGGCAGCCTGGACTGGTCGGCGCCGAGCCGGGCGAGCGCGACCAATTGCGCGCGCAGCCCTGCCTGTGCGGCCTGCACCTCATGAAGCTCGGCCAGTTGCCCGCTCAGTGCCTGGATCTGCGCCTGCTGCTCGAGGCGGGTCGCCACTTGTCGCTCCAGCCGCTGATGGGCCAGGCGGTCGACGAGCATCACGCCAACCAACGCCACGCACAGGCTTCCCAGCAGCAGACGACGCAAGCGCCGGAGCGCTTCCACGCGCTGGCGTTCACGCCAGGGCAGCAGGTTCAGCCGGGGGCTCATGAGTCGCCTCCCAACGCCAAGGCCAGTGGCAGCGCCAGTGCGCCCCACGCCGAGGCTGGCAAGCCGGGCCACTGGGAGGGGCCGCACAGGGGTCGGCACGCTCGTCCCAGCTGCTGCGCCAGCGCCTGCAATTGCGCCTCTGTGGCCGCTGCGCCAGCGACCCCCAGCGCCTGGCTTTCCTGCGCCATGGGACTGCGCGCCAGGAAACGCTGGACCTGCTCCGGTGGCACCGCAAGATCGCTTCGCGCTTCCACCCGCTGCTCCGTGCGCAGCGCCAGCGGGCCTGCATCCCACTGGTGCAGGATCATGCCGTGCGACTCCAGCTGCAGCACTGGCAGGCGCGGCCCCGAGGGTTGCAGGCGAGCCAGGGCCAGGCTATCCACCTCGACGGCGACCACGTCCAGGCCGGCCTCCTCCAACGGCAGCAACAGCGGCTCCAGCAGGCTCTGGCGCACCGCGCCGATCAGCACATCCACGGTGCTGGGCGCGTGTACCGTAGCGCCCAGCACCTGAAAATCCATCGCCAGATCATCGAGCGGAAACGGGAAGAGGTGCTCGGCGTCTGCCAGCAGTTGTGACTCACGCTCGACCGGGGACAGTTCGGCAGGCAGCTGCACCACCTTGCAGATCACCTGGGAGCCCGGCAGGGCCAACGCGACCCGCGTCGAGCGGCCACCACACTGGCGATGAGCCTCGCGCAGCACCTGCACCAACCCCTCGCCAGCCTGGTCGGGATGGCCGGCCGGAGGCACCGCCCGATGCGCCCAACCTGCAACCTTGCGCCGCCCTCGGGCGCCGCCCAATCGCAGCATCCGCACCGAATCCTGGGTGATTTGCACCCCTGCCAGTGAACCGGCATCCCTGCCGAAGCGTCCAAACATCGCTGTCCCCCATTATTGGCCCCGGCATCCCTCCGCCGGTCGAAATCGTCGAGTTTCCTACCCGGCCAAGCGATGACCCGGAAGGCTGATAACGCTTATACTGTGCGGCGTTTTTGCTCGGCCGCCGGGCCTGCGTGCAATCCACTTATCAATCTGGATACCCCAAAGCCTTGATACGCCTGCTGAAGTTCATCTGGTGGTCCTTCGTCGCCGTCATCTGCGCGCTCGTACTCGGTCTGAGCGGTGCGTTTCTGTATCTTAGCCCCAGCCTGCCGTCGGTCGACTCGCTCAGAAGCATCCAGTTGCAGATCCCCCTGAGGGTGTACAGCAGCGACGGCAAGCTGATCGCCGAATTTGGCGAAATGCGCCGCTCGCCCATCCGGTTCTCTGAAATTCCCCCACAGTTCATACAGGCGCTTCTGTCAGCCGAAGACGACAATTTCCTCAATCACTACGGCGTCGATCCCAGCAGCCTGATGCGCGCGGCGAGCCAGCTGGTGAAATCCGGTCACATCCAGACCGGCGGCAGCACCATCACCATGCAGGTGGCCAAGAACTTCTTCCTGACCAGCGAGCGCAGCTTCTCGCGCAAGACCAACGAAATCCTGCTGGCGTTGCAGATCGAGCGTGAACTGACCAAGGACGAGATCCTCGAGCTGTACGTCAACAAGATCTACCTGGGCAACCGTGCCTACGGTATCGACGCCGCCGCGCAGGTTTACTACGGCAAGTCGATCCGCGACGTCAGCCTGGCCCAGATGGCCATGATCGCCGGCCTGCCCAAGGCGCCTTCGCGTTTCAACCCGCTGGCCAACCCGGTGCGCGCCAAGGAGCGCCGCGACTGGATCCTCGGGCGCATGTACAAGCTGGGCAAGATCGACGAAGCGAGCTACCAGGCCGCACTGGCCGAGCCGCTCAATGCCAGCTATCACGTGCCGACACCCGAGGTGAATGCGCCGTTCGTGGCCGAAATGGCCCGTGCGGAGATGGTCGGCCGTTACGGCAGCGAGGCCTATACCGAAGGCTATCGGGTCACCACTACCGTGCCCAGCGACACCCAGGACATCGCCAACAAGGCGGTCCTCAATGGCCTGACGGCCTACGACGAGCGCCACGGCTACCGCGGCCCTGAAGCACGCTTTCCAGGCAAGACCCACAGCGCCTGGCTGCAGGACCTGACCAAGCAACGCATCCTCGGCGGCCTGGAACCGGCCATCGTGACCCAGGTCGACAAGACCGGGGTGAAAGTTCTGACCCGCGCCGGGCAGGACGAAGACGTGGCCTGGGACACCATGAAATGGGCGCGGCCGTTCATCAACAGCAACGCCCAGGGCCGCTCGCCGCAGTCGCCGGCGGACGTGGTGCAGGTGGGCGACCTGGTGCGCGTGCAGCGCCTGGCCGACGGCAAGCTCAAGTTCAGCCAGGTGCCGGGCGCGCAGAGCGCCCTGGTGAGCCTGGATCCGACCGATGGCGCGATCCGCGCGCTGGTCGGCGGCTTCTCGTTCGAGCAGAGCAACTACAACCGTGCCATGCAGGCCAAGCGCCAGCCGGGTTCGAGCTTCAAGCCGTTCGTCTACAGCGCCGCCCTGGACAACGGCTACACCGCTGCCAGCCTGGTCAACGATGCGCCGATCGTGTTCGTCGACGAATCCGTCGACAAGGTCTGGCGCCCGAAGAACGACACCAACACCTTCCTGGGCCCGATCCGCATGCGCGAGGCACTGTACAAGTCGCGTAACCTGGTCTCGATCCGCCTGCTGCAAGCCATGGGCGTGGACCGCACCATCGACTACATCGCCAAGTTCGGCTTCAACAAGCAGGACCTGCCGCGCAACCTGTCGCTGGCCCTGGGCACCGCCACGCTGACACCGATGGAGATCGCCACCGGCTGGAGCACCTTCGCCAACGGCGGCTACAAGATCAATCCCTACCTGATCGAGCGGGTGGAAAGCCGCAGCGGCGAGACCCTCTTCACCGCCAACCCGGCACGCGTGCCGCAGGGCAAGCAGGACCAGGCCGGCATCGCCGCACCCGAGGCGCCGATCACCACCCTGCCGCAGCCAGGCACCGCGCCTTCGGCCTTGGGCCAGGTCGCGCCGCCGCCGCTCACTCCGGTGGCCGCGGAGCGCATCATCGATGGCCGCACCACCTACATCCTCACCAGCATGCTGCAGGATGTGATCAAGCGCGGCACGGGTCGTCGCGCCCTGGCGCTGGGCCGCAGCGACCTGGCCGGCAAGACCGGCACCACCAACGAGTCCAAGGACGCCTGGTTCTCCGGCTACAACGCCGACTACATGACCACCGTGTGGGTCGGTTTCGACCAGCCCGAAACCCTGGGTCGCCGCGAATACGGCGGCACGGTGGCGCTGCCGATCTGGATGGACTTCATGGGCCCGGCGCTCAAGGGCAAGCCCGAGCATCCACCTGCCGAGCCCGAGGGCATTCTCAGCCTGCGGGTGGACCCGGTCAGCGGTCGGGCGGCGACGCCGAGCACGCCCAATGCCTACTTCGAGCTGTTCAAGGCCGAGGACTCTCCACCTTCAGGCGACGAGCTGGGCAACGGCGCGGCGCCTGGCAGCCCGCTGCCGGCCGATGAAGCGGCGCCGATGGACCTGTTCTGATCCTGTCGACTCGGGTTCGTCTGCGCATCGGTGTCATAGCCCTTCGCGGATGAACCGCCCCGACAGTGACCCACAGACCGAAAAAAGCCCCGGCTCTCGCGAGCCGGGGCTTTTTCTTGGTGCTACGTTTTCTTGGAGCTACGCTCGATCAGCCGTTGAACACGTCATCCACGCTCTTGAGCGGGTAGTGCTTCGGATACGGCAGGGTCGCCACGCCGGACTCGATGGCCGCCTTGGCCACGGCGTCGGACACCACGGTGATCAGGCGCGCATCCAGCGGCTTCGGAATGATGTACTCACGGCCGAATTCCAGGGCGTCGACGCCATAGGCTGCGCAAACTTCCTTGGGCACTGGCTGCTTGGCCAGGTCCTTCAGGGCGATGGCCGCGGCGATCTTCATTTCTTCGTTGATGCGCTTGGCGCGAACGTCCAGGGCACCACGGAAGATGAACGGGAAGCCCAGCACGTTGTTGACCTGGTTCGGGTAGTCGGAACGACCGGTGGCCATGATCACGTCGTCGCGGGTCTGGTGGGCCAGCTCGGGGCTGATTTCCGGATCCGGGTTGGAGCAGGCGAAGACGATCGGATTGGCCGCCATGGACTTCAGGCCCTCGGCGCTCAGCAGGTTCGGACCGGACAGGCCGACGAACACGTCCGCGCCTTGCAGGGCATCAGCCAGGGTGCGTTTGTCGGTGGCATGGGCGAACTGGGCCTTGTACTGGTTCAGGTCGTCACGGCCGGCGTGGATCACGCCGTTGCGGTCGATCATGAAGATGTTCTCGACCTTGGCGCCCATGCTCACCAGCAGCTTCATGCAGGAAATGGCCGCAGCACCGGCGCCCAGGCAGACGATCTGTGCGTCTTCGAGGGTCTTGCCCGCGATTTCCAGGGCATTGATCATGCCGGCCGCGGTGACGATGGCGGTGCCATGCTGGTCATCGTGGAAGACCGGGATATCGCACTGCTCGATGAGGGTACGCTCGATTTCGAAGCATTCGGGCGCCTTGATGTCTTCGAGGTTGATACCCCCGAAGGTGATCGAGATGCGACGCACCGTGTCGATGAACGCCTGCGGGCTTTCCGATTCGACTTCGATGTCGAAGACATCGATGCCCGCGAAACGCTTGAACAGAACGCCCTTGCCTTCCATGACCGGCTTGGAGGCCAACGGACCCAGGTCGCCCAGGCCGAGGATGGCGGTGCCGTCGGAAATCACCGCGACCAGGTTGCCTTTGCCGGTGTATTTGTAGGCCAGCTCCGGATCGCGACCGATTTCGCGCACGGGTTCGGCGACACCTGGACTGTAGGCCAGGGCGAGGTCACGGGCGGTGGCAGTGGGCTTGGACAGTTCCACGCTCAGTTTGCCGGGGCGAGGCTGGGCGTGATAATCGAGCGCGGCGGTTTTCAAGTCTGACATGGTGGGCATTCCGCTTGTTAGCTGTTCTGACGGACCGCCGAGGATACGCAAAGAGCCCAGGAGCGACAAGACTGCCCGGTCACGAGTGTCAAGGCCTGTGGCCTACGACTTTACGCTATGCCTCACGGGGCTGGGAGAATCGAGTGTGTACAATCCCGCTCCGTAGTGTCTACAACTATTTTCCTATAGCCCCGCGCCCCGCTCGTCCAACAGCTGTTGCACCTGCACCGCCCACGGTGAATCAGAAACGAAAAAGGCGCCCGCAGGGGGCGCCTTCTTCAGCAACGGTGCGAAGCCCGCAGGCTTCGCCAGGTGCATGATTACTTCTTGGCACCGAAGGTACCGAAGCGATCGGCGAACTTCTGTACGCGACCACCGGTGTCCAGGACCTTCTGCTTGCCAGTGTAGAACGGGTGGCACTGGGAGCAGACGTCGATCGACAGAGGCTTGGCCAGGGTCGAACGGGTTTCGAATTTGCTGCCGCAGCTGCAGGTGACTGCAACTACTTCGTAGTTCGGATGAATATCGGTTTTCATGGTCACTTCCTCGAGCTGCGTGCCGCCACCCAACACCTATTGTTGAATACCGCACGTAATTAGGCGGCAAATAATACCAGAGCCAGGCACCAGTGCAAGATGTCGCTTGCACCGGCTGTCGTCTGCTAGGCTCGTGCGACCTCCCTCGATGAAGACTGCTGCGTGCCTGACGTCATTCTGCGCCTCGCCCTGCCCTCGCCCCTGCGCCGCCTGTTCGACTACCGAGCGACCGCCGCGATGGCGCGCCAGACCCTGACCCCGGGCATGCGCTTGCGCGTGCCGTTCGGACGCCGCGAAATGATCGGTGTGCTGGTGGAAGTCGTCTCCCAGAGCGAAGTGCCTGCCGACAAGCTCAAGTACGCCAGCGAGCTGCTGGACCTCGAGTCCCCTCTTCCCCCAGCCCTGTTCAAGCTGTGCCTGTGGACCGCCCACTATTATCAGCACGCCCTGGGCGACACGCTGAGCTGGGCATTGCCTGTACTGCTGCGCCAGGGCGAAGCGGCCGAGGTGCGCCAGGAGCGTTTCTGGCACGTCACCCCCGGTGCGCGCCTGGACGACCCGCGCATCGCCCGTGCACCCCGGCAAAAGGAATCGTTGCAGACCCTGGCCCAGCATCCCCACGGCGTGGCCCACAGCCTGCTGAGCAAACTGGCGCTGAACAAGGACAGCCTCGACCTGCTGCTGGCCAAGGAGCTGGTGCAGGTCGAGGTGCGCCGTCACCTGCCGCCGCCGCGGCACGAGCACTGGCTGGCCCAGCCGGAGCTGCCGCTCAACGAAGAGCAGCGCGCCGCCTTCGAGGCCGTGCGTTCGGGCCTGGACAGCTATCACGCGTTCCTGCTGGCCGGGGTCACCGGCAGCGGCAAGACCGAGGTCTACCTGCAACTGATCCGCGAAACCCTGGAAGCCGGCAAGCAAGCGCTGATCCTGATTCCGGAGATCAACCTCGGCCCGCAGACCCTGGCGCGCTTCGAGCAGCGCTTCAACGCCCGCATCGCCCTGCTGCACTCGGCGGTCAACGACCGCGAACGTCTGGATGCCTGGCTGGCGGCCCGCGATGGCGAGGCCGACATCATCATCGGCACCCGCTCGGCGCTGTTCACGCCAATGAAGCATCCGGGCCTGATCATCGTCGACGAGGAGCACGACGGCTCCTACAAGCAGCAGGAAGGCCTGCGCTATCACGCCCGCGACCTCGCCGTGGTGCGTGCGCATCAGGAAAACATTCCGATCCTGCTGGGTTCGGCGACGCCTTCGCTGGAAAGCCTGCACAACGCCTACACCGGCCGCTATGGGCTGCTGCGCATGCAGCAACGCGCCGGTGGCGCCCGCGCGCCGCGGTTCATGCGCCTGGATGTGCGCAGCCTGCCCCTGGACAGCGGCATCAGCGGGCCTCTGCAACAGGCCATCGGCCAGACCCTGGCGGCCGGCCAGCAGGTCCTGGTGTTCCTCAACCGTCGCGGCTTCGCCCCGACCCTGCTGTGCCACGATTGCGGCTGGCTGTCCGAATGCCCGCGCTGCGATGCACGCATGACCGTGCACCAGCGCTCGGGGCTGCTGCGCTGCCATCACTGCGGTTTCGAGGAGCGCCTGCCGCTGCAATGCCCGCAGTGCGCCCATGTCGACCTGCGCCCGGTCGGCGCCGGCACCGAGCGCGCCGAGGAACGCCTGAAGACCTTGTTCCCCGACTACCCGGTGCTGCGCGTGGACCGCGACAGCACCTCGCGCAAGGACGCCATGCAGCAGCTGTTCACCACCATCCAGCGCGGCCAGCCGAGCATTCTGGTCGGCACGCAGATGCTCGCCAAAGGCCATCATTTCCCACGGGTGACCCTGGTGGCGATTCTCGACGCCGATGGCGGGCTGTTCTCCGGCGATTTCCGCGCCAGCGAGCGCATGGCGCAGTTGATCGTGCAGGTCGCCGGGCGCGCGGGACGCGCCGAGGAGCCTGGCAAGGTGATCGTGCAGACCCACCTGGCAGAGCACCCGCTGCTGGTACAGTTGACCGAGCAGGGCTACTTCGCCTTCGCCGAGCAGGCCCTGAGCGAACGCCGGGCCGCAGGACTGCCCCCTTTCGCGCACCTGGCGCTGCTGCGCGCCGAGGCGCACAAGCCGGGCCAGGCGGAGGGCTTTCTCGACGAAGCCTGCGCGGCGGCCGAGCGCCTGCTGGCCCAGTTCGCCCTGCAAGGCATCGAACTGCTCGGCCCGGTGCCGGCACCCATGGAGCGGCGAGCCGGGCGTTACCGCGCCCAATTTCTGCTCCAGGCCAGCGCCCGCGCGCCGCTGCACCGGTTGATCAGCGCCCTGCTGCTGGAGATCGAGCAGCTGCCTTCGGGGCGGCAGGTGCGCTGGTCGATGGATGTCGACCCGGTCGATCTCTATTGAACGACGCACCTGCGCTGGCCGCGCGGGTCCCTGGCGCTTGCCACTTGCCGCTACGTGCTTGAGCCACAGGGCTCAAGCACGGATAATGCCCAGTTTTTCCACCTGCGCATCGAAGCGCTCACCGCGCTTGCGGTCGAAAAGAGAACCCGATGAAAGACACCATCCGTCAGCTGATCCAGCAAGCCCTTGCCCAACTCGTCACCGACGGTGTGCTGCCTGAAGGGTTGTCGCCATCGATCCAGGTGGAAAACGCCCGTGACAAGACCCACGGCGACTTCGCCAGCAATATCGCCATGATGCTGGCCAAGCCGGCCGGCATGAAGCCTCGCGATCTGGCCGAGAAGCTGATCGCCGCGCTGCCGATTAGCACTGAAGTCAGCAAGGTGGAGATCGCCGGTCCCGGCTTCCTCAACTTCTTCCAGAACACCGATGCGCTGGCCCAGCGCCTGGGCGCGGCACTGGCCGACCCGCATCTGGGCGTACGCAAGGCGGGTGCTGCGGAAAAAGTGGTGGTCGACCTGTCGGCCCCCAACCTGGCCAAGGAAATGCACGTCGGCCATCTGCGCTCGACCATCATCGGCGACAGCGTCGCGCGGGTGCTCGAGTTCCTCGGTGACAGGGTGATCCGCCAGAACCACGTCGGCGACTGGGGCACCCAGTTCGGCATGCTGCTGGCCTACTTGCAGGAAAATCCGATCACCAGCGACGAGCTGTCGGACCTGGAGAACTTCTACCGCGCGGCGAAGAAGCGTTTCGACGAGTCCGAAGACTTCGCCACCCGTGCCCGCGGCCTGGTGGTCAAGCTGCAGGCTGGCGATCCCGAGTGCCTGGCCCTGTGGACACGTTTCAAGGACATCTCGCTGTCGCACTGCCAGAAAACCTACGAGCTGCTCAACGTCAAGCTGACCATGGCCGACGTGATGGGCGAGAGCGCCTACAACGACGACCTGGCCCAGGTGGTCGCCGACCTCAAGGCCTCTGGTCTGCTGGTCGAGAGCCAGGGTGCCCAGTGCGTGTTCCTCGACGAGTTCAAGAACAGCGAAGGCGACCCCCTGCCGGTGATCGTGCAGAAAGCCGACGGTGGTTACCTCTATGCCACCACTGACCTGGCTGCCGTACGCTACCGCAGCAATGTGCTGAAGGCCGACCGCGCCCTGTACTTCGTCGACCAGCGCCAGGCTCTGCACTTCAACCAGGTGTTCGAGGTCGCCCGTCGCGCCGGCTTCGTCGGCCACCCGATGAAAATGGAGCACATGGGCTTCGGCACCATGAACGGCGCCGACGGTCGTCCGTTCAAGACCCGTGACGGCGGCACCGTGAAGCTGGTCGACCTGCTGACCGAAGCCAAGGAGCGCGCCTATGCGCTGGTCAAGGAAAAGAACCCGGACCTGAGCGAAGACGAACTGCGCCGCATCGGCGAGGTGGTGGGCATCGGCGCGGTGAAATATGCCGACCTGTCCAAGCACCGCACCAGCGACTACAGCTTCAACTTCGAGCTGATGCTCAACTTCGAAGGCAACACCGCGCCCTACCTGCTGTACGCCTACACCCGTGTGGCTGGCGTGTTCCGCAAGCTGGGCAAGCGCTTCGAGCAGGCCGAAGGCGACATCCTGTTGCAGGCCCCCCACGAGCAGGACCTGGCCGCCCGCCTGGCGCAGTTCGGCGAAGTGCTCAACGCCGTCGCTGACAAAGGCACGCCGCACGTGCTGTGCAGCTACCTCTACGACCTGGCGGGTCTGTTCTCCAGCTTCTACGAACACTGCCCGATTCTTTCCGCAGACACCGCCGAGCAGCAGCAAAGCCGTCTGCGTCTCGCCGCGCTGACCGGCCGCACCCTCAAGCAGGGTCTGGATCTGCTCGGCCTGGAAACCCTGGAGCGCATGTAAGTTGGCCGCCAAGAAAAAACCCGCACCCAAGCGCGGCGCCAGTCGCCACCAGCCGCCTGCCAAGCAGCCGATCCCTGGCTGGATCTGGCTGGCGATCGGCCTCACCATAGGCGCCTTCGTGGTGTTCCTGATGAAGCTCGAACCGGGCGGTGACGACATCAAGCGTGCCAAGCCAGAGCAGCAGAAGCCAGCGAAGATCGCCGAGGCCGGCAAAGCCACCACGGCCACGACGCCGCAGCCGATCAAGCCCAAGTACGATTTCTACACCTTGCTGCCGGAATCGGAGGTGATCGTGCCGCCGGAGGCAGTGCCGGAGAAGACGCCGCCGGTGCCTGCCCAGCCGACCACACCGGTCACCCCGGCCGAGGCGGCGAAGATCGACACCGCACGCGCCCAGGCGGCACTGTCTGGCCAGACGCCACCACCAGCGCCACCGGTGATCAAGCCGGCCGCCACCACACAGTATTTCCTGCAGGCCGGCTCGTTCCGCAAGCAGGCCGATGCCGACAAGGTGCGGGCGCAGATCATCCTGCTGGGCCAGGTGGTGAAGGTGGAGTCTGGCACGGTGAAGGACGAGACCTGGTACCGCGTGCTGGTCGGGCCATTCAGCAACCGCGAACAATTGACCGTGGCGCAGAAGCAATTGGCCGGTGCCGGCTTCAGCAACCTGCTGTTGCAGCAGCGCCAGACCCGCCAGTGAACCCAAGGCCCTGCCGCATCGCGACAGGGCCTTTTTTCATACCCGCTCGCGATTGATCGTGGAGATCTGGCTGTTGAGTGTCCAGAAGTCGTACAGCACGCCCAGCAGGAACAACCCGCCGGTGAAGAAGTAGACGATGGCGCTGATCCACTTACCCTGGTACAGGCGATGGATGCCGAAGATCCCCAGGAACGTCAGCAGCAGCCAGGCCACCGAGTAGTTCACCGGGCCGGGTTGAAAGCGCAGGTCGGCTTCACGATCCATGGACGGGATCAGAAACAGGTCGATCAGCCAGCCGATGCCCAGCAGCCCCAGGGTCAAGAACCAGATCGTGCCGGTGATGGGCTTGCCGTAGTAGAAACGATGGGAGCCGGTGAAGCCGAAGATCCACAACAGGTAGCCGATCACCTTGCTGTGGGTATCGTGCAACGGCGCACCCTGTTCGTATGTATTCATGCTGTTACCTCGCGGGATAGCCGAAAATTTTCTTGAGAGCGATGTGACTTTCAGGTGATGTCCCGACGTATGGTAATCGCCGAGACGACCAACGGATCAGTTTTTGATCGAAAAGCTGTTATAAAGTTGCGCGCCAACCTTCATAACCATCATAAGAGCTTCATCTATGCCGCCTTCTTTCAAGACATGGCTGACCCTCTGCCTTTTGTTACCCCTGGCCGCCCACGCCACCAACCGTGAGCAAAGACTTCCCAACGGCTTCACCGGCTACACCACCAACGCCGATGCAACCGTCCAACGCAGCCCCGTCAAGCACGTCGCCCTGCACGCACGTCCTGGCAATGCCGCCAAACGTCCTGCACCGAAGGTCGCCGCCGCAGCGCCCAAGCAGAGCAGCCAGGTGCTCAGCCGTGCGGTCAACGCGCTTGGCACGCCTTATCGCTGGGGCGGCACCACGCCCGGTAAGGGCCTGGACTGCAGCGGCCTGGTCAAATACGCCTTCAACGACGTGGCCAATCTCGACCTGCCGCGTTCCTCCACGGCCATGGCCCAGGGCCATGGCGTGAAGGTCGAGCGCAAGGACCTCAAACCGGGCGATCTGATTTTCTTCAACATCAAGAGCCGGCAGGTCAACCATGTCGCCATCTATCTGGGCAACGAGCGCTTCATCCACGCGCCGCGCACCGGCAAGCGGGTGACCATCGACAGCCTGGACAAGCCCTACTGGCAGCAGCACTACGTGGTCGCCAAGCGCGTACTGCCCAAGGAACAGCAAGCTCTGCGGCTGGCCAAGCGCTGAGTCCGCCCTGCCCTGCCCTTCCTGGCGGATTACGCCTGGATAGGGCCGCAGGGTTGAGCTAGCCCAGTACCACCCCGCCTGCCTGCAAACGTCGTCGCGCCTCCTCCATCGTCACCATGCCTTGCGCTGCGCCAGCCTGCATCGCCGACTGCAACTGGGCCACGCGCCCTTCACGGATCAGGTTGCGTACCGCGGGGCTGGCCACCAGCACCTCTCGCACCGCCACTCGCCCGCCACCCACACGGCGGACCAGCGCTTGCGCCACCACCAGTTGCAGGCAGTCAGCGAGCAGGGCGCGGATCAGCGATTTCTCCTCGCCCGCGAACACGTCCACCAGCCGATCGATACTGCCCGCGGCCGTGCGGGTATGGACGGTGGCCAGCACCAGGTGCCCGGTCTGCGCCGCGCGCAGAGCCAGGCGAATGCTGTCCAGGTCACGCAGTTCGCCGATCATGATCACGTCCGGGTCCTGGCGCAGCGCGCTGCGCAGGCCTTGGGCGAAATCCTGGCTGTGGCGACCGATCTCGCGCTGGGTGATGAGCCCGCAGCCGGAGCGGTGGAGAAACTCCAGCGGATCTTCCAGGGTGATGGTGTGCCCGCCGCGATCGCGCGCCAGCTGCGCGATCAGGGCGGCCAGGGTGCTGGACTTGCCGCTGCCGGTCGCGCCGCCCACCAGCACCAGGCCGCCCTCACACCGAGAAACTTCTTGATACACATCATCGAGCGCCAGCGCTTCGACCGTGGGAACGTCCGCGGCGATCAGGCGGGCACTGGCGGCAAGGCCATGGTATTGCCTGAACAGGCTCAGGCGGGCACGCCCGAAGGCCGCGCAGTCGATGGCCAGGTCCACCTCGTCCCCGCTCAGCCACTGCGCCCGCAGGGCATCGCTCAGCCAGGGCGCCAGACCCCGCATCAGCGCCTCGTCACATAGGCGCTCCTGCTCCAGGCGCTGCAATTCGCCGTCCAGGCGCCACAGCGGCGCCTGGCTCGCGACCAAGTGTACATCCGATGCCCCGGCCTTCACGGCCCGGGCCAGCAGGTCGGTCACATCCATGAGACTCCCCAAAGGCCATCAAGCAGGTAGAATGCCGCACATCACTGAGCTGCCGGCATCGATCCATGTCCACCCTAGCAGACAACCTCCACGCCATCCGCACCCGCATCGACACCGCTGCCCATGCCTGCGGACGGCAGGCGGACAGCGTGCAGTTGCTGGCGGTCAGCAAGACCAAGCCCGCCGAGGCCATCGCCGAACTGCACGGCGCAGGGGTGCGCGACTTTGGCGAGAACTACCTGCAGGAGGCGCTGGCCAAGCAAGGCCAATTGTCCGCCCTGCCCTTGATCTGGCACTTCATCGGCCCCATCCAGTCGAACAAGACCAAGGCGATTGCCGAACATTTCGATTGGGTACACAGCGTGGATCGTCTGAAGATCGCCCAGCGCCTGAGCGAGCAACGCCCGGCCGGGCTGGCGCCGTTGAACGTCTGCCTGCAGGTGAACGTCAGCGGCGAGGACAGCAAGTCCGGCTGTACGCCAGCGCAGCTTCCGGCGCTGGCCCAGGCCGTGGCCGGGTTGCCCAACCTGCGCCTGCGCGGGCTGATGGCGATCCCCGAGCCCACCGACGATGCCGCGGATCAGCGCGCCGCCTTCGGCCTGCTGCGCCAGTTGCAGGCCTCCCTGGACCTGGGCCTGGACACGCTGTCCATGGGCATGAGCCACGACCTGGAAGCGGCGATTACCGAGGGCGCCACCTGGGTGCGCATCGGTACCGCGCTGTTCGGCGCTCGCGACTACGGCAACGCCTGATTCCATGCTTCATTCACTCTTCCCCTCAAGGACCTGACATGAGCAAGACGCGTATCGCCTTCATCGGCGCGGGCAACATGGCGGCCAGCCTGATCGGCGGCCTGCGGGCCCAAGGCCTGGACGCGGCGCAGATTCGCGCCAGCGATCCAGGTGCCGACAGCCGCGCCCGGATCCAGGCCGAACACGGCATCGAGACGTTCGACGACAACGCCCAGGCCATCGACGGCATGGACGTCATCGTTCTGGCGGTCAAGCCACAGGTGATGAAGGCCGTTTGCGAGAGCCTGAAGCCGAGCCTGAAGGCTGGCCAGCTGGTGGTCTCGATCGCCGCCGGCATCACCTGCCAAAGCCTGCAGCAATGGCTCGGGCAGGTGCCGGTTGTGCGCTGCATGCCCAACACGCCATCGCTGCTGCGCCAAGGTGCCAGCGGCCTGTACGCCACCGCGCAGGTCAGCGCCGAGCAGCGCGAACAGGCCGAACAGTTGCTGCGCGCCGTGGGCAGCGCCCTGTGGCTGGAGCACGAGCAGCAGCTCGATGCGGTGACCGCCGTATCCGGTAGCGGCCCGGCCTATTTCTTCCTGCTGATCGAGGCCATGACCGCCGCGGGCGAAAAGCTCGGCCTGCCGCGTGAGGTAGCCTCGCAACTGACCCTGCAAACCGCACTGGGCGCTGCGCACATGGCCGTCTCCAGCGAGGTCGATGCGGCCGAGCTGCGCCGGCGTGTCACCTCGCCGGCCGGCACCACCGAAGCGGCGATCACATCGTTCCAGGCCAACGGCTTCGAAGCCGTGGTCGAGCAGGCGCTGAAGGCTGCGGCCCGGCGCTCGGCCGAACTGGCCGAACAACTGGGCAAATGAGGAGTCCTCGATGAATGCACTGTCCGACGCCGCGATCTTCGTGGTGCAATCGCTGGTCAGCCTGTACCTGGTGATCGTCCTGCTGCGCTTCGTGCTGCAACTGGTCAAGGCCAACTTCTACAACCCGCTGAGCCAGTTCGCCGTGCGTGCCACCCAGCCGCTGCTCAAGCCCATCCGCCGCATCGTGCCGAGCATCGCTGGCCTGGATACCTCCTCGCTGCTGTTGGCGATCGTGATCCAGGCGCTGCTGATGGCCTTCGTGCTGATGCTCAAGTACGGCACTTTCGGCGACCTGCCGCACTTGCTGATCTGGGCGATCCTGGGCGTCACTTCGCTGTTCCTGAAGATTTTCTGGGTAGCGATGATCGTCATGGTCATCGTCTCCTGGATCGCCCCCAACAGCCACAACCCCGCCGCCGAGCTGGCCTACCAGATCAGCGAGCCAGTGCTGGCGCCTTTCCGTCGCCTGCTGCCGAACATGGGCGGGCTGGATATCTCGCCGATCTTCGCCTTCCTGGCCATCCAGGTGGTCCAGTCGTTCCTGATGCCGCAACTGGCGGCCTACGCCGGCATGCCCGATCTGCTGTGGCGACTGATCTGACCTCCCTCGCCCCCCAGCGGCAGCCATCGCTTGCCGCTGGGGGTAGCGCTCTTTAGACTTACGCCTCCGTCAAGCGTGAGCAGGGCCGATGTCCACTGTCTTTCCCGAAGATTCCGTCGGTCTGGTAACCCCCCAGATCGCCCGGTTCGATGAACCGCTGACGCTGGCCGGCGGTCGCGCCCTGGCCGGCTACGAGCTGGTGTACGAAACCTATGGCACGCTCAATGCCAGTGCCAGCAATGCGGTGCTGATCTGCCACGCGTTGTCCGGCCATCACCATGCTGCCGGCTACCACAGCCCCGACGAGCGCAAGCCTGGCTGGTGGGACAGCTGCATCGGCCCCGGCAAACCCATCGACACCAACCGCTTCTTCGTGGTCAGCCTGAACAACCTGGGGGGTTGCAACGGCAGTACCGGCCCGAGCAGCCTCAATCCGGCCACCGGCAAGCCGTATGGCGCCGATTTCCCGGTGCTCACGGTCGAAGACTGGGTGCACAGCCAGGCACGCCTGGCCGATCGCCTGGGCGTGCAGCAATGGGCCGCGGTGGTCGGTGGCAGCCTGGGCGGCATGCAGGCGCTGCAGTGGACCATCACCTATCCCGAGCGCGTGCGCCATTGTGTCGACATCGCCTCGGCGCCCAAGCTGTCGGCGCAGAACATCGCCTTCAACGAAGTGGCACGCCAGGCCATCCTCACCGACCCCGAGTTCCACGGCGGCTCGTTCCAGCACCAGGGCGTGATTCCCAAGCGCGGGTTGATGCTGGCACGCATGGTCGGCCACATCACCTACCTGTCCGACGATTCCATGGGCGAGAAATTCGGCCGCGAACTCAAGAGCGACAAGCTCAACTACGACTTCCACAGCGTCGAGTTCCAGGTCGAGAGCTACCTGCGCTACCAAGGCGAGGAGTTTTCCGGCCGTTTCGACGCCAACACCTACCTGCTGATGACCAAGGCGCTGGACTACTTCGATCCGGCCGCCGCCCATGGCGGCGATCTGGCGGCCACGCTGGCGGGGGTCACGGCGGACTACTGCATCATGTCGTTCACCACCGACTGGCGCTTCTCGCCCGCGCGCTCGCGGGAGATCGTCGACGCCCTGATGGCCGCCCGCAAGAACGTGTGCTACCTGGAGATCGATGCGCCCTACGGCCACGACGCCTTCCTGATTCCCACGCCGCGCTACACCCAGGGCTTCACGAACTACATGAATCGCATCGTCATCTGAGGACCCCATGAGAGCCGACCTGGAAATCATCCACGACTGGATCCCTGCCGGCAGCCGGGTACTCGACCTGGGCTGCGGTAGCGGCGAGCTGCTGGCCTCGTTGCGCGATCGCAAGCAGGTCACCGGCTACGGTTTGGAAATCGACGCCGAGAACATCGCCGCCTGCGTGGCCAAGGGCGTCAACGTCATCGAGCAGGACCTGGACAAGGGCCTGGGCAACTTCGCCAGCAACAGCTTCGACGTGGTCGTGATGACTCAGGCCCTGCAGGCCGTGGAGTATCCCGACCGCATTCTCGACGAAATGCTGCGCGTCGGTCGCCAGTGCATCATCACCTTCCCCAACTTCGGTCACTGGCGCTGCCGCTGGTACCTGGCGACCAAGGGCCGCATGCCCGTGTCGGACTTCATGCCCTACACCTGGTACAACACGCCGAACATCCACTTCTGCACCTTCGAGGATTTCGAGAACCTGTGCCGCGAACGCGACGCCAAGGTGCTCGACCGCCTGGCCGTGGACAACCTCCACCGCAATGGCTGGGGCGGCCGGCTGTGGCCTAATCTGTTGGGGGAAATCGGTATCTATCGGGTCAGCAGCCCTGGTTTGCAGGAGCACCAGGTGGCGGTCTGACCGACTATCGGAGCAATGCCATGATGCGTCGACTCGCCCTCATGCTGATCACCCTGTGCCTGGCGCTGCCCGCCTGGGCCGCGGACGCGGCCCGCCCCGAGCGCAAGCAGGCCTTCGGTGACGTCACCGTGCATTACAACGCCTTTCCCTCCGGCACATTGACGCCCGAGGTCGCCCAGGCCAGCGGCATAGTGCGCAGCAAGGCCCTGGGCGTGCTCAACCTGACCCTGCTCAAGGCCGGCAAGCCGGTCACCGCAGTGGTCGGTGGCAAGGTCAAGGACCTCGCTGGCAGCGCCAGTGCGCTGTCGTTCAGGCAGGTGACCAGCGCCGGCGGCGTATCCTATATAGCCCAGTTCAAGACCGAGCAGGCGCAGACCCTGGTCTTCGACCTGCAGTTCGAGGTCGGCGGCATCAGCCACGACCTGCAATTCAACCAGGACGTATTCCCAGGCGAATGATGAACATCCAGCAACTCGTATTGGCCAGCCACAACGCCGGCAAGCTCAAGGAACTCCAGGCCATGCTCGGCGGCGCCGTTCAGCTTCGCTCGATCGGCGAATTCAGCCAGGTGGAGCCGGAGGAAACCGGCCTGTCGTTCGTCGAGAACGCCATCCTCAAGGCGCGCAATGCCGCACGCCTGAGCGGCCTGCCGGCGCTGGCCGACGACTCGGGTCTGGCGGTCGACGCCCTGGGTGGCGCACCCGGCATCTATTCGGCTCGCTATGCCGATGGAAAAGGCGATGCAGCCAACAACGCCAAGCTGCTGGAGGCCCTCATGGAGGTGCCCGAGGCCGAGCGTGGCGCCCAGTTCGTGTGCGTGCTGGCGCTGGTGCGCCACGCCGACGATCCGCTGCCGATCCTGTGCGAAGGGCTGTGGCACGGCCGGATCCTTTTCGCCGCCAGCGGCGCTCACGGTTTCGGCTATGACCCACTGTTCTGGGTGCCCGAGCGCAACTGCTCCAGCGCCGACCTGGCGCCCCTGGAAAAGAACCAGCTCAGCCACCGCGCCCGCGCCGTGGCCCTGCTGCGCCAGCGCCTGGGACTGGCATGAGCGCAACGCCTTCTCCGAGCGCCACGCAGCCCAGACTACCCGTGCTGCCACCGCTGTCGCTGTACATCCATATTCCCTGGTGCGTGCGCAAGTGCCCCTATTGCGACTTCAACTCGCACCAGGCCGGTCCTGCCCTGCCGGAAGAGGCCTACATCGACGCCCTGCTCGCGGATCTGGAGCTGGAGTTGCCGGTGGTGCAGGGTCGGGCGATCAGCACGATCTTCTTCGGCGGCGGAACGCCCAGCCTGTTCAGCGCACAGGCCCTGGGCCGGCTGCTGCGCGGCATCGAGCAGCGCATCGCCTTCGCGGCCGATATCGAGATCACTCTGGAAGCCAACCCCGGCACGTTCGAACAGGACAAGTTCAAGGCCTACCGGCAGACTGGCATCAACCGCCTGTCCATCGGCGTACAGAGCTTCCAGCCGCAGAAGCTGGAGAAGCTCGGGCGCATCCACAATGGCGAGGAGGCGGTGCGCGCGGCCGACATGGCCCGTGTGGCAGGTTTCGACAATTTCAACCTGGACCTCATGCACGGCCTGCCGGAGCAGTCGCTGGACGAAGCCCTGGACGACCTGCGCCAGGCCATCGCCCTGGGCCCCACGCACCTGTCCTGGTATCAGCTGACCCTGGAGCCGAACACCGTGTTCTGGAACCAGCCGCCCATGCTGCCCGAGGACGACATTCTCTGGGACATCCAGGAAGCCGGCCAGGCCCTGATGGCCGAGCACGGCTACCAGCAATATGAAGTCTCGGCCTATGCCCTGCCCGGGCGCCCGGCGCGTCACAATCTCAATTACTGGCGTTTCGGCGACTTCATCGGCATCGGTGCAGGTGCCCATGGCAAGCTGTCGTTTCCCGATGGCCGCATTCTGCGGACCTGGAAGACCCGCCTGCCCAAGGATTACCTCGACCCTGCCAAGCCGTTCAAGGCCGGGGAGAAGCTGCTCCCCGCCGATGAGCTGCCGTTCGAGTTCCTGATCAACGCCCTGCGCCTGACCGAGGGGGTGGAGGCCGAGCTGTTCACCCAACGCACGGGCCTGCCGCTGGCGCAGTTGGCCGAGCCCCGCCGTCGCGCCGAACAAAGGGGCCTTTTGCAGGTCGAACCGAAGCGGCTTGCAGCCACGCCACAGGGCCAGCTGTTCCTCAACGATCTGCTGCAGTACTTCTTGAATTAAGGATGACCCATGGACCTGGTACTTGACCTGCTCTCGACCGTTTCCCGCTGGAGCCGCAGCAACCTATCGGAAATTTCCCTGGCGCTGGTGGGCTGTCTGCTGGTGCTGTTCGGAACCGACATCAAAGGCTGGGTCGAGCAGCGCCTGGGCGGGCTGGCCGGTGCCTTTCGGGTGCCGTTCATGGCGCTACTGGTGATGATCGGCAGCGGCGCCGCGTTGATCTATGCCACGCCCTGGGTGGTGAAGGCATTGGCGCAGTTCAACAACTATGCCCTGGCGCCGGTGCTGCTGGTGGTACTGGTGCTGATCGGCGTGGTGGCGGACCGACGCGGCTGAGCCGTCGAGCCCTGAAAAAGATTCCTCATGGATTGCCGGGAAAGTGGTTCTTGATCTTCGTGAAGAAGCATTTGCCATCTTGGCAGCCGTAAGCCATCCGTTTGATCGCCTTGATTCGGTTGATTGCGGGCGGGCTTGTCATGGCGAAGGCGCTTGGCCTCATCGCCTCTAACACGATCAATCACTTCTCGGCCATAGTTGGCGGCCCTGTGGGACAGGTCATAGATCCCGCGTGTTTGCGAACGATGACTGCCCCCAATAGAGCACGCACGTATTATATCGTGCATAAGTACGCCGGTTTTTTGATGTGTTTGCTCGCCCGAGCATCATCTATCAAATCGGCATTCTTGTTTTTGTCTTTCCCGAAACTCTATAAGTGAGCCAGTAAAAAGCGGACAAAGACAAATACTAGTTTACACTTTTGCACTCAACGAACTAGTCAGTTCACCTGCATATTTTTAGGTGGGCCACGAGGCTGCTGGTACTTTATTAATATCAGAATCCAATGTTTGTGAAATTTCCTACGAGTTATTCAGAAGTGGCAACTCAATTATTAGTTGATATTTATAAATATCACGAGGAGATTCTGCTATTGCTAAGGGCCGATGCGCTATATGCACGGCCTGATCAGCCAAAGCGAAAGCGGCATGTGCTGCACCCACTGCACGCCTGGTTCGCGCCCGGCTGCGCTCCCACAGGCGCATCTTCCCATACAACCCCGCTCACTTCGCCAGGGACCTCTCATGCTCGACCTGAAAACCCTGCTGGACATCAATCGGCAGAACTGCGAGGCCCTGCAAGAGCCCCTTCACAGGGGGCCG